>NZ_CP042909.1:600000-1200000 GCF_012317585.1 Thermosulfurimonas marina | reverse complement strand
CCACAACCTCGAGCGCTTAAAGCGGATCCTCCTTAATCCCGAAAGGCCGGTCCAGATCATCTTTGCCGGCAAGGCCCATCCCCAGGATCAACCCGGAAAGCAGATGATCCAAAAGATCGTCCTCCTGGCCAAGGACCCGGAGCTCGCGGGCCGCATTGCCTTCATTGAAGACTATGACCAGGAATTGGCCTATTACATGGTCAAGGGGGTGGATGTCTGGCTGAACAATCCGCTTCCTCCTCTTGAGGCCTGCGGCACCAGTGGAATGAAGGCGGCCATCAACGGAGTCCTCCATCTTTCCATCCTCGACGGTTGGTGGGTGGAGGGCTACAACGGAAAAAACGGCTGGGCCTTCGGGGAAGAGCCGGTAGAGGGAGACCGTGATCCCCAGGACGCCGAGGCCCTCTACCGCATCCTGGAAGAAGAAGTGGTCCCCCTTTACTATCAGTGGGACGAGACGGGGATTCCCCGGGCCTGGGTGCAGAAGATGAAAGAGGCCATGAAGAGCATCGTGCCCCGCTTCTGTGCCCGACGCATGTTCAAGGAATACGTAGCCCGGTTTTACCAAAAGATCGACCAGGCCTACGAGGAATTCCTGGCCTCCTCGAAAAAGGCCTCCCCAGAAGAAAAAACCGCTTAGGAGCGTACCCCTTTGGGAAAAAAACTCTATCTCGTCTTCTGGTGGCACATGCACCAGCCCCCTTACGAGGACCCGGAGACCGGGCTCTATGTCCTTCCCTGGACCTTTCTTCACGCCCTGAAGGACTACTACGAGATGCCCTGGCACCTTTCCCGCTTCCCCACCCTTAAGGCCAACTTCAACCTGGTCCCTGTGCTTCTGGATCAGCTCGAGGCCTATGCGCAGGGAAGGGCCCGGGACCCCTTGCTGGAGATCCTGGAAAAGCCCCGACTCTCGGAGACGGAAAAGGACCTTCTGCATACCCTAATCGCCCTTCTTCCGGAGCCCCTAAAGCGCCGGGAGCCCCTCCTCCTTGAGCCGGAACGGAGCCTGGAAGAAAGACGCGAGGCCTATCTCCGGGTGTGGTGCGGAGAGGCCTTCCGGGAAAGACATTCCGAGGCCCTTCAGGAGGGAGGAGCGGCCCTCCTGGAGGCCGCCCGTAGGTTCCTGGCCGAAATCCCGGGCTACTATCGCAGGCTTTGGGAGGAGGGCCGCCTAGGACTCTCCCTTACCCCCTACTACCATCCCCTCCTTCCCCTTCTCCTTGACCCCTCCTCCGCCCGGGAAAACGATCCGGAAGTCCCCCTTCCCGCCCTGGAGCCTTTTCCGGAAACGGCTGAAATGCAAGTCCACCGGGCCCTGGCCCGTTTCGGAGAAATCTTCGGTCAGGTCCCCCGAGCCGTCTGGCCGGCCGAAGGGGCCGTAAGCCGGGCGGCGGTAGAGCTTCTTTCCCGGTCCGGGGCCCGGATCCTGGCCACCGACGAAAGCCTCCTCTGGGCGGCCCTGGGGGGCAAAGACCCTCCCCGCCTTTACCGGCGCTTCCGCTTCGGGGAGACGGTGATCCTCTTCCGGGATCAGTTTCTGAGCGACCGCATCGGCTTCGCCTATCAGCACTGGGCCCCGGAGGCCGCGGTGGAGGAGTTCCTGGGCCGCCTGCGAGAGATTTACGAGACCGTGGAAAACCCGGTAGTGACCGTGCTCCTTGACGGAGAAAACTGCTGGGAATACTACCCGGAAAACGGTTTTCCCTTCCGGGAACTCCTTTACCGGAGGCTTTCCGAGACCCCCTGGATCGAGACTCTGACCCTGGAAGAGGTCCTTTCCCGGGAAGAGCTTCCGGAAGAGGACCTCCCCCGCCTCAAGGCCGGAAGCTGGATCTTCGGGAACTTCCGTAAGTGGTTGGGGCATCCGGCCAAGAACCGGGCCTGGGAACTTCTGGGCCAGGCCGGAGTCCTCCTGCGACAAGAGGGTTTCCCGGAAAAGGCCCGAGAATACTTCCTTCGGGCCGAAGGCAGTGATTGGTTCTGGTGGTACGGAGAGGGGCTCACCACCCCCCTCCTCGACCGCTTTGACCATCTCTTTCGGGCCAACCTC
Source organism: Thermosulfurimonas marina (assembly GCF_012317585.1). NCBI lineage: Bacteria > Pseudomonadati > Thermodesulfobacteriota > Thermodesulfobacteria > Thermodesulfobacteriales > Thermodesulfobacteriaceae > Thermosulfurimonas > Thermosulfurimonas marina. The sequence goes on along the minus strand of NZ_CP042909.1, from coordinate 1,197,947 downwards.
CGGAGGGTCTATCGGGAACTCGGCCGAAAAGGGCCCTCCTCCCTCGATCGTCCCTGGTGAAGGCCCCTCCTCTAGGTTAAAATTTTCGGAAAGTTCTCACCAAAGGAACGAACATGCAGGTGCTTTTCCTCGCTAGCGAGATCTTCCCCTATGCCAAGACCGGGGGGCTGGCCGATGTGGCCTATTCTCTGCCTCGGGCCCTAGAGAACTTAGGGGTAAAGGTCCTGCGGGCCATGCCCCTTTACCAAAAAGTCCCCTGGGAGGGGCTGGTCCCTCTAGAAAAAACCCTCCAGGTCCGCCTGAACGGACGCCCCTACACCTTCCGCCTCTTTCGTAAGGACAACCATTTCTTTTTCGAACAACCCGAGCTTTACGATCGCCCTTATATTTACGGCCCGCCGGGTGGAAGCTATCCCGACAATGACCTCCGCTTCGGAGGCTTTTGCTGGGCCGTGGCCGAGGCCCTGGGGGCGGGACTTCTTTCCGCAGACCTCATCCACGCCAACGACTGGCAGACCGCCCTCTATCCGGTGCTCCACCGGGAGATCTACCGCTTCCCCCAGCCCGTCCTTTTCACCATCCACAATCTGGCCTTCCAGGGGATGTTCGAAAAGGAAAGCCTGGTGCGGCTGGAACTCCCTTGGTCCCTCTACCACATGGAGGCGCTGGAATTCTGGGGAAAGATCAACCTCATGAAAGGGGCCATCGTCTTTTCCGACGCCGTAACTACGGTAAGCCGCACCTACGCCCAGGAGATCCTCACCTACGAGTACGCTTACGGGCTGGAAGGAGTGCTTTTCAAACACCGTCACAAGCTCCACGGGATCCTAAACGGGATCGACTACCAGCTCTGGAATCCGGAGACCGACCCCCATATTTACCAGAACTACAGCCTCCGCGACCCTTCGGGAAAGGAAGCCAACAAACAGGCCATGCTCGAGGAGCTGGGAGTGGCGGCCTTTTTTGCGGAAAAGCCCCTTTTCTGTTTCATCAATCGTCTTTCCCACCAGAAGGGCGTAGAGGTCCTCCTTTCCGCCCTTCCGGATCTGGGGCGGGTGAACGCCTTTTTCATCTTTCTCGGAGAGGGAGAATACGGCCCTCAATTTTACGGTCTTGAGCGGCGCTACCCCAACATGTTCGCCCAAATCGTCTTTGACGAGGCCTGGTCCCGCAAAGTTTACGCCGCAGCGGATTACATCCTGGTGCCCTCGGTCTTTGAACCCTGTGGGATCACCCAGCTCATCGCCATGCGTTACGGCACCCTGGTGGTGGCTCGCCGCACCGGGGGGCTGGCCGACACCCTGGTGGATGTCTCCTACCCCGGAGGCTACGGCTTCCTTTTTCCGGATCCCACCCGGGAAGACCTCCTCTGCGGAGTCAAACGGGCTGCCGAACTCTATAATACCCATCCCCGGCACTTCCAGAAGCTCCGTCAAAGGGTCATGCGGCTTGATTTCTCCTGGGAACGCTCGGCCAAGGCCTATCTCCGCCTCTACCGGTCCCTTTTGAAAGGGAAAAGATGAACGTACGTTACGATTATACCCGTTTCAGCGAGCTTGATGTTTATCTCTTTCGGGAGGGCACCCACACCCGGCTTTACGAAAAGTTCGGGGCCCATCTCCTGGAGCTTGAGGGCACCTCCGGGGTCTACTTCGCGGTCTGGGCCCCCAACGCCCAGTATGTGTCGGTTATCGGAGACTTCAACGGCTGGGACCGCGGGGCTCACCCCTTAAGGGCCCGGGAAGATGGCTCCGGCATCTGGGAAGGTTTCGTCCCCGGAGTCCTCCAGGGCAGTCTCTACAAGTACTATCTTCACACGAAAAACGGCTATCACTTCGAAAAGGCCGACCCCTTCGCCTTCTTTTTCGAGACGCCTCCGGGCACGGCCTCCCGCGTCTGGGACCTCTCTTACGCTTGGGGAGACCGAAAGTGGCTTGATCAGCGCCGAAACCGTAATGCCCTTGAGGCCCCTTGGCTCATCTACGAGGTGCACCTGGGCTCCTGGCGCCGGGTTCCGGAGGAAGAAAACCGCTTTCTCACCTACCGGGAGCTGGCCCCCCTCCTGGCCGAATATTTAAGGGAGATGGGCTTTACGCATGTGGAGTTCCTCCCGGTGATGGAGCACCCTTTTTACGGTTCCTGGGGCTATCAGTGTCTGGGCTACTTTGCCCCCACCAGCCGCTACGGCACCCCCCGGGACTTCATGTATCTGGTGGACTATCTCCATCAGGCAGGCTTCGGAGTCATTCTGGACTGGGTACCTTCCCACTTCCCTACCGACGGTCACGGCCTGGCCTTTTTCGACGGCACCCACCTTTACGAATACGAAGACTTCCGCAAGCGCTTCCATCCCGACTGGAAAAGTTACATCTTCGACTACGGAAAACCCGAAGTCCGGAGCTTTCTCTTGAGTTCGGCCCACTTTTGGGTCAGGGTCTATCACGCCGACGCCCTGAGGATCGACGCCGTGGCCTCCATGCTCTACCTGGACTACTCTCGGGGCCCAGGCCAATGGGTCCCCAATATTTACGGAGGGCGGGAAAACCTTGAGGCCATCGATTTTCTCCAGCAGTTAAACGCCAGCCTTTACGCGGAGTTTTCGGGCATCCAGACCATCGCCGAGGAGTCCACGGCCTGGCCCATGGTCACCCGCCCCACCTACATGGGAGGGCTGGGTTTCGGGATGAAGTGGAACATGGGCTGGATGAATGACACCCTCTTTTACTTCTCCAAGGACCCCATTTACCGTAAGTATCACCATGACAAGCTCACCTTCAGTCTCTGGTACGCCTTCTCCGAGAACTTCATCTTGCCTCTTTCCCACGACGAAGTGGTTCACGGCAAAGGATCCCTTCTTTCCAAGATGCCGGGAGACCCTTGGCAGAAATTCGCTAATTTGCGGGCCCTTTTGGCCTATATGTGGGCCCATCCCGGCAAAAAGCTCCTTTTTATGGGCGGAGAGTTCGGCCAGTGGCGAGAATGGTCTCACGAGGAAAGTCTGGACTGGCACCTTTTGGAATACCCGGAGCACCGGGGAGTACAACGCTTGGTAAGCGATCTCAACCGTCTGGCCCGCAGCCACCCGGCCCTCCACGAGCTCGATTTCTCCCCGGAGGGTTTCGAATGGATTGATTTTCACGACTGGGAAAAGAGTATCCTCTCCTTTCTACGCTGGGACCGCAAAGGGCAGGAGTTTTTGGTGGTGGTCTGCAATTTTACCCCGGTGCCCCGGGAGAACTATCGTATAGGAGTTCCCCGGTCGGGATTTTACACGGAGATCCTCAATACGGACGCCCAGGAGTACGGAGGTTCAGGCTGGGGGAACTTCGGAGGGGTCACGGCCGAGGCCCATCCCGCCCATGGCCGCCCCTTTTCTCTCAATCTGATCCTTCCTCCCCTTTCCGTCCTTTATTTCCGGGGGCCGGATGAAGGTTAGACGCGCCGGAGTCCTTCTTCCCCTGAGCGCCCTTCCCTCCCCTTACGGGATCGGTGATCTGGGCCCTTTAGCCTTTCGCACCGTGGAACTCCTTTCCCAGAGCGGCTACCGGGTCTGGCAGATCCTGCCCTTAAACCCCACTCATCCCCGCTACGGAAATTCCCCCTATCTTTCGCCCTCGATCTTTGCCGGAAACCCCTTGCTCCTCAGCCCGGAAAAACTGGTCCAGACCGGGCTCCTCCATCCGGAGGAAATTTCGCCCCCGGATTTCCCGGAGGGCCGGGTGGACTATCCGGCGGTAATGGCCTGGAAACGAGAAATCCTTTCCCGGGCCCTAACCCGCTTTCGCCCCGGGCCGGACTTTGAGGCCTTCTGCCGCCGGGAAGCCTTCTGGCTTGAGGATTACGCTCTCTTTGCCGCCCTAAGTGAGGCCCTGGGCCCTTGGCCGGAGTGGGAACCCGAACTCAAATTTCGCGACCCGGCGGCCTTGGAGCAGGCCCGCAAGGATCTTTCTCCAGAGATCCACCACGTCCTCGTCCAACAATATCTCTTTTTCCGCCAATGGAAGGAACTCCAAGAGTTCGCCCACGCCCGGGGGATTTCCCTTTTCGGAGACCTTCCCTTTTATCCCGGTTATGAAAGCTTTGAAGTCTGGCGCTTTCCAGAGGTCTTCAAGCTGGATGAGGAGAGGCGGCCCCTCCGGGTGGCCGGGGTTCCTCCGGACTACTTTAGCGCTACCGGCCAACTCTGGGGCAACCCGGTCTACGACTGGGAAAGGTTGAAAAGAGAGGGCTTTTCCTGGTGGCTGGCCCGGCTGGAGCACAACCTCCGGCTCTTTGATCTCCTGCGCCTGGACCACTTTCGGGCCCTGTCCGCCTGCTGGGAGATCCCTTACGGGGCCACGGAGGCTACCTGTGGGGAATGGGTCCCGGTGCCGGGAGAGGAATTTCTCAAGGCCGTCTTTCGGCGCTTTTGGGATCCCCCCTTTGTGGCCGAAGATCTGGGCTACATCACCCCGGAGGTCCACGCCCTAAGAAAGCGCTTTGGTATTCCGGGGATGAAGGTCCTGCTTTTTGCCTTTTTTGAAGACGACAGCCCCTATCTTCCCCATCACCACGAGTCCCAAAGTGTGGTCTATACCGGCACCCACGACACCAATACCACCCGAGGCTGGTTCGAAAGAGAGCTTTCTGCCGAAGCCCGGAAGCGCCTGGAACTTTATTTGGGAAAGGCCCTCTGCGCCGAAGAGATACCCCGCGACCTCATTCGCCTGGCCCACGCCTCTCCGGCCCGCCTGAGCATCATTCCGGTGCAGGACCTCTTGGGGCTAGGCGAGGAGGCCCGCCTCAACTACCCCTCCCGCCCAGAGGGTAACTGGGAATGGCGTCTGCGCCCCGGAGAACTGGAAGCGGCCCTTTCCCCGGAAGCCCTCTCCCTCCTTCGCCTCACCGGAAGGGCCTAAGTCTGGAGCACGCAGTCTTCACTCCCAAAGGGATTGGGGCAATAGCCGTCGGCCGCCTCGTCATTTAGCCAACACCCGTTTCCGAGAAGATAGCGGAAACGGTAGGTCTTGCCTACAGGAAAGGCCCGGGCAAACCAAAAAGTTCCGTCCTTTTTGCGGCGCATCTTCTGAGGTTTCCAGTTATTCCACTCTCCCACCACAAAGGCTTCCTCACCTTCACTGGCCTTGAGCGTAAAGGTCACCCAGCATCTTCCGCCTTTGCTTTTCTTCTGGAGCATACCCCCCCTCCTTCGGGATTTTTTGGTTATTTTACTCCTAAGGAAAGGACGGCCCAAGCCACCCTATCCGAGATCCCTGGGAGGGTCTAGGATCCGGTGGAGGTAAAACCCTCTACCGGGGCCCCAAGGGCATCGGCCATCCGAGTCATAAAATTAAAAAAAGCCCCCACCGCAATAGCCTCGAATATCTCCTCGTCTTTCAACCCGTGTTCCCGAAGCCCCTGAATGAATTTCTGGTGAATTTTGTAAGGTTCACGGGTAACCCGTTCGGCCAGGCGTAAAAGGAGTTTGGTCTTCTGGTCGAGGAAAGGAGTTCCTTCTATATCTTCCAGGATATTCTGAATTTCCTCCAGAGTATAACCCTGCGCCATGGCCATGGCGCTATGGGCATCCAGTCAGTACTCACAGGCGTTAAGTTTGGAAACATAGGCCGCGATAAGTTCTTTTGTCCCCCTTGGCAAGGCCCCTTCCTTTATCAGGAGGCGGTCCACATATTCCACCAAAGGTTCAAGGAGATCCGGCCTCAAACTCTGGGCGATGAAGACCTTGGGAACCAGACCAAACATCCCCTTGAGCCTTTGATAAACCTTTCTCAGTTGACCTTGGGCGTTTTCCGGTTCCACCACTTCAAGGAAATAAGACATGCCCCCTCCTTCGGGATTTTCCCATATTCTACTCCAAAAGAGGGGGGCTCGATAACCTAGAAGTCCAGGTGCATGACCTTGGACCAGGCAGCCACAAAATCGCGCACAAATTTTTCTCGGGCGTCGTCGGCGGCATAGACCTCGGCCACGGCCCGCAATTCGTCATGGTGACCGAAGATGAGGTCCACCCGGGTGGCCCTCCACCGGGCCTCTCCGGTCTTACGGTCATAGCCCTTGAAGAGGTAGCGGTAGTCGTCCGCGGGCTTCCATTCCACCCCCATGTCCAGGAGGTTTACGAAAAAGTCGTTGGTGAGCACCCCGGGACGCTCGGTAAGCACGCCGTACCCTTGATAGCGATAGGTAGCCCCCAGGGCCCGCAATCCGCCCACCAGGACCACCATCTCCGGCACGGTGAGCCTCAGAAGCTGGGCCCGATCCACCAGGAAATACTCAGGGGTGGTGAAAACACAGCCTTCGTCGATCCGGGAAGGGTCGCGGAAGTAATTGCGGAAGCCCTCGGCGAAAGGTTCTATCTCGCGGTAGAAGGCTACCTCGATCTGGTCCTCCCGGGCGTCCACCCTTCCGGGCTTAAAGGGGACCTTCACCTCGAAACCTGCCTGGCGGGCGGCCTCCTCTACCGCGGCACAGCCCCCCAGGACGATAAGGTCTGCGAAGGAGACCCGGCGCGGGGAGCCCTTCCTTTCCTGCTCCTGGTTAAAGGCCTGCTGAATCTTTTCGTAAGCGGCCAGGACTTCCTTCAGGTCCTCCGGATGGTTGACCTCCCAGCGGTTCAAGGGATAGAAGCGGATCCGGGCCCCGTTGGCCCCGCCCCGCCGATCCGAATGCCGGTAAGTGGAAGCCGAGGCCCAGGCCGTATAGACCATGCGGGCTATCCCCAGACCGGTCTCAAGAAGCCGCCTTTTGAGTTCCTCAAGCTCTGCTTCCTCCGGCGGTTCAAAATCTCGGGGAGGAAGGGGATCCTGCCAGATAAATTCCTCTTGCGGCACATAAGGCCCCAGATAATACCGCTTGGGCCCCATATCCCGGTGAGTAAGCTTATACCAGGCCCGGGCAAAGGCCTTTTCGAACTCTTCGGGGTTTTCCAGAAAGCGCTTGGCGATCTTGCTATAGGCAGGGTCGAATTTTAGAGCCAGGTCTGCGGTGAGCATCCGGGGCTTGTGTTTCTTTTGGGGATCATAAGGGTCGGGGACGATCTCCGGGGCGTCCTTGGCCACCCACTGGTGCTTGCCGTCCGGGCTCTTTTCCAGTTCCCAATCGTGCTTGAAAAGTAGGTGGAGATACTGGATCCCGAATTTAGTAGGAGTGGGGGACCAGATGACCTCAAAGCCGGAAGTATAGGTATCTGGCCCCTTGCCGCTGCGATAGCCGTACTTCCAGCCCAGGCCTTGCTCTTCGATGGGGGAGGAACTGGGATCCGGCCCTAGATACTTTCCCGGTCCGGCGCCGTGACACTTTCCGAAGGCGTGCCCTCCGGCAATGAGGGCTACGGTCTCCTCGTCGTCCATCCCCATACGATAAAAGGCCACCCGGATCTCCTTGGCCGAGCCCACAGGATCGGGATTGCCTCCCGGGCCCTCGGGATTTACGTAAATCAGGCCCATTTCCGTGGCCGCATAGGGCCTTTCGAGCTTTCCTCCTTGCCCCCGGTGACTGGTGAGCATTTCCTCTTCCGGGCCCCAGTCCGGGCTTTCGTCCGGCTCGTAGATATCCTCTCGGCCTAGGGCAAATCCTAAGATCTTGACCCCCATGTCCTCCAGGGCCACCGTTCCGGCCAGAATAATAAGATCCGCCCAGGAAAGTTTCCGGCCGTACTTCTTCTTGATGGGCCAGAGGAGACGGAGGGCCTTGTCCAGTCCAATATTGTCCGGCCAGTTGATCCGGGGAGGAAAGCGGAGGCTGCCCTCCCGGGCCCCTCCCCGGCCATCGTAAATGCGGTAACTTCCGGCGCTATGCCAGGCCAGGCGAATGAAAAGCGGACCGTAGTGCCCAAAATCTGCGGGCCACCAGTCCTGAGAGGTCTTCATTAGGGCCTTGAGGTCCTCCTTTACCGCCTCCACATCCAGTCCCTGGACCTCTTTGGCATAGTCGAAATCCGGGCCATAGGGATTGACCTCGGGGCTGTTCTGTCGCAAGACCTTGAGGTTGAGCCTATTAGGCCACCAGTCCGTAATCCACCTCTTCCGGACCTTCTTTTTCATGACAAACCCTCCTTTAGAATTTTTTTAATTTAAAAGTGATTATAGTATCCGGGGGGGCTTTCTGTCAAGGGGCCGTGGGGCAACCCCGCAAGATCTGCTTGAACCGGGAATCGTTGACATGGAGAAGAAAGTTAGAAATCCTTAAATAGACCATGGTGCTCGAAGCCTTAAAAAGGAAGGCCTTGGTAGGCCACCGAGGGTTTCCCGCAAAGTTTCTCGAAAATACTCTGGAATCCCTGGAAGGGGCCCTTAAGGCCGGTGCGGATATTGTAGAAGTAGACCTCCAGAGGACCAAAGATGGTTTTCTCGTCTTGAGTCACGACCGAAATCTGAAAAGGACCTTCGGGGTAGATCTAGATATAGAGGAAAGCAACTGGGAAGATCTGCACCGGATCCGGAAAGGGTCCTATCGGCTGGCCCGGCTTGAGGAGGCCTTGGAACTGGTAAACGGACGAGCGGGGATGTTCTTGGAGGTCAAAAACCCCCAAACCGCCTCCGAAGTAATCCGGCTGGTAGAAGATAGAGGAGCGCAGGAGTGGACGGCGCTGATTAGCTTCCATCCCGAAGCCTTGGAGCCTGCCCGAGGAAGGCTTATAACCGGGCTGATTTACTTTAAACCCCCGGGCAGGATTCCCGAGGCCAAAAAGCTCGGCTGCCGTCTAGTCCTTCCCAAGTACCCTCTGGCCACCGAAAAAGCGGTAAACTTTGCCCACCGGCTGGGCCTCTATGTAGTAGCCTGGACGGTAAACGAACCTCCAAAAGCCCTGGAACTCTTCCAAAGAGGTGTAGACAGCGTGGCCACAGACAACATCGAACTTTTAAAAAAAGAGCTCTCCCTCCTTTGGCCATAAGCCGTGGCCTGGCTATAAAGGAACTCGTCTAATTTACTGAATTGGCGTCGGCGGCGGGCTCTGGTAAAATCTGAAAAACGCGTAAGGAGGGGGTTATTTGGAAAGAAAAATCCTGCTCCCGGAAGAGGAACTCCCTGAGGCCTGGTTCAACCTTATCCCTCGGCTGCCCGAGCCTCCGGCCCCGCCCCTTGATCCCCGCACCGGAAAGCCCATAAACCCCGAGGACCTGCGGCGCATCTTTCCCCAAGCCCTGATCGAACAGGAAATGAGCCCCAAGCCCTGGATCGAAATCCCGGAGGAGGTCCGAAAGGTCTATCGCCTCTGGCGTCCTACCCCCTTGAGAAGGGCTCTGGCCCTGGAGGAGGAGCTTAAAACCCCAGCCCGCATCTACTACAAGGACGAAAGTGTGAGCCCTCCGGGAAGCCACAAGCCCAACACCGCCGTGGCTCAGGCCTACTACAACAAAGTAGAAGGTATCCGACGCTTAGCCACGGAGACCGGGGCCGGACAGTGGGGAAGCGCCCTTTCCTTCGCCTGCCGGCTCTTTGGCCTCGAATGCACGGTTTATATGGTGCGGGTGAGCTATCAGCAAAAACCCTACCGGCGCACCCTCATGCACCTCTGGGGGGCCGAAGTCTATCCTTCCCCTTCGGAGCGCACCGAGGCCGGCCGGCGCATCCTTTCCCAAAACCCTGAAACCCCGGGGAGCCTAGGGATCGCCATCTCCGAGGCCGTAGAGGATGCCGCCACCCACGAGGACACCAATTACGCCCTGGGAAGCGTCCTCAATCACGTCCTCCTTCACCAGACGGTAATCGGCCTGGAAACCCAGAGGCAACTTTCCTTGGTGGGAGAGAAACCGGATGTGCTTATCGCCTGCGTAGGCGGGGGGAGCAATTTCGGGGGCTTCACCTTTCCCTTTATCGGCGAGATCCTTGAGGGCCGCCTTTCGGCCGAGGTTCTTGCCGTGGAGCCGGCAAGCTGTCCCACTCTTACCAAAGGAGTCTACACCTACGATTACGGAGACACCGCCGGTCTCACCCCTCTTCTTCTCATGCACACCTTGGGACACACCTTCGAGCCCCCGGGGATCCATGCTGGGGGTCTACGTTACCATGGAGACGCCCCCTTGGTCTGCCAACTGGTAAAGGCCGGGGTGGTCAAGCCCCGGGCCTATCCCCAGACGGCCTGTTTCGAGGCCGCGGTGCTCTTTGCGCGTACCGAAGGGATCGTTCCCGCCCCAGAGACCAGCCACGCCATCCGGGCGGCCATTGATGAGGCTTTAAAGGCCCGGGAGACCGGAGAAGAGAAGGTCATCGTCTTCAACTTCAGCGGCCACGGGCACTTCGATCTTTCCGCCTATGACGCCTATCTGGAAGGTCAACTTGAAGACTATGAATACCCCGAAGAGAAGATCCGCGAGGCCCTGGAAAGGCTCCCTAAATTTCCCACTGGAATCTAGGAGGTGCCCATGACCTATCCCTGTGAAATTCCTCCCCTAGAGATCGGCGGTCTGGTGGCGCGCCTGCCCATCGTTCAAGGAGGGATGGGTGTAGGGATTTCTCTTTCTGGCCTGGCCTCAGCTGTAGCTCGGGCCGGAGGCGTAGGAGTAATTTCTGCGGCCCTGGTGGGCTTTTTTGAGGGAGAGGCCGAATTCTTTAAAAATCCCACCGAGGCCAACATCCGGGGACTCAAGCGCCAGATAGCCGAGGCCCGCAGGAAGGCCCCGGAGGGAATCCTCGGCGTGAACATTATGGTGGCCCTTACAGATTACGAACCTTTGGTGAAGGCGGCCTGCGAGGCCGGGGCAGACGTCATCTTCTCCGGGGCCGGGCTCCCCCTCAATCTTCCAGAACTGCGTCCAGAAGGCGCCCCCACCAGACTGGTCCCTATCGTGTCTTCAGCCCGGGCAGCCAAGCTGGTGACCCAACGCTGGTGGAGCCGTTACGGCCTGGTCCCGGACGCCTTGGTAGTGGAGGGGCCCAAGGCCGGAGGCCATCTGGGCTTTGAGATTGAAAAATTGGAGTCCGAAGATTCTCGGCTCGAAAAGCAGATCCCTGAAGTCATTAAAGTCATTCGGCCCTTTGAGGAGAAGGCCGGAAGGTCCATTCCGGTAATCGCCGCCGGCGGGATCTATACCGGACGCGATATCTACCGCTATCTTCACCAACTCGGAGCAGCCGGGGTCCAGATGGGGACCCGTTTCGTAGCCACCCAGGAATGCGATGCCTCCCCGGCCTTCAAGGAGGCTTTCCTCAGGGCTCGCAGGGAGGATCTCACCATCATTAAGAGCCCGGTGGGCCTTCCAGGAAGGGCCCTGAAAGGGCCGTTTCTCCAGGCCGTAGAGGCCGGGGAAAAGCGTCCCTACAAATGCATGTACCACTGCCTGCGCACTTGTGACTATCAGAAAAGCCCTTACTGCATTGCCGCGGCCCTTATCAACGCCCAACGGGGAAACCTTGAGGCCGGCTTTGTCTTCGCCGGGGCCAACGCCTGGCGGGTAGACCGCATCGTGTCCGTGAAGGAACTCCTGGACGAACTGCTGGAGGAATATTGTGCAGCTCGGGAGGAGGCCTCTCAAAGCCCCTCCACTTTCTCCACTACCGGGGCCCGGAAGCGCCCCTCGGAAGTAACCTCCTGATAGGAGACCACGCAGGAGAGCTCGGGAGAGACCCAGCGGGCCCCTTGAGGAAAACGTCGCCCCCGGAGAAGGGGTGGAGAAGGAACCTCTAAGGCCCGAAGGCGGGAAAGGAGTCGGTCTGCCTCCGGTAGGGAAAGCCCGCTGGCAGCCCTTCCCCGGTAGACCAGCCCCTCGGGGGTGGGTTCGGCCAAGAGGAGGCTTTTGAGGGTCCCATCCGGACGCAGGAGGTAACCTACAATAAGACAGGTACACCGGCCCCGAGCCTTAAATTTTAGCCAGAAGTCCACTCTCTTTCCCGGAAGATAGGGACTCTCCAGATCCTTGGCCATTACCCCTTCAAACCCCTCGGAGACCACCTTCTCGAAAAAGGCCCGCCCCTTTTCCAACACATAGCGGGACTCCACCAGATAGGGGGATTCCGGAAGAATCTCCCGCAGGATCCGGCGACGCTCTCGGAGGGGGGTTTCCATGAGAGAACGGCCCTCTAGATAGAGGAGGTCAAAGACCATATAGGTGGCGGGCAGCCGCCGAGAAAGGGCCTCGATCTTTACCCGGCTGGCCACATGTTCCCTCTCCTGGAGAAGACGGAAGGAGGGACGCCCTCCAGAAAGGACCACGATCTCCCCGTCGAGTACCAGACCGGAGCGGGAAAAGAGTTGCGGAAGTCCCCAGAACTCCGGATAGCGGTAGGTAATGTCCCGTAGGCGGCGATTTTGGATACGCAGGGCGCTCCCTTCCAGAAAGAAGAGGGCCCGGGTGCCGTCCCATTTGATCTCGTAAAGGAAACGGGGAGAGTCAAAGGGTTCGGAGAGTTTGGCCAACATAGGTTTGATGACCCGGGGGAGCATTTAAGCGGCCTTCTTGAGCCTCTTGCGCCGGTCGGCCTCCCGCAGGCTGGCCTCTAGGGCCTCCATAAAGCTGATGACTTTGGCCCTCTCCTCCTCCGGGCGCACCTCGTAGCGTTCCCCTTTGGCCTTGGCCTCAATGAGCTCCAGAAGGGCTTGGGTATAGTGATCCACCAAGGTCTCCGGCCGGAAGGGCTCGGTAAAACTTTCCACCAGTTCCTCGGCCAGCCGGAGATAGCGAGGGTCTACCTTTTCTTCCTCGAGGGTCAGCCCCAGTTCCTCCGCAGCCACCACCTCATGCTGAAAGTGAAGACTGGCGGCCAGCAGCTTCCCCTCATAGGGCCTTAAGAGAAAGGGATGCTCCCGTTGACGGATAACCGCCGAACCCAGAGCGGCCCGCCCCCGTCTTTCCATGGCCAGATAAAAGACCTCAAAGGCCTCCCGGGCCCCTTCCCCGTCAGGAAGGAGATAATAGGGATCCCCATAGTAAATGGGAGGCACTTCTTCGGGCTTCACGAAAGAGCGGATCTCTAGGGTCTTGGTGGAGGCCGGACGGAGATTCTCCAGCTCTTCGTCTTCAATGATCACGAAATGTTCCTTATCCAGGAAATAGGCCCTCTGGATCTCCTCATCTTCCAGGGTACGCCCGCAACGGGGACAATACTTGAGGTAATTGATGCGCGAGCCGCAGCCCTTATGGACCAGATGGAAAGAGAGGGAACGTTTGACCACCGCCTGATAAAGCTTAACCGGGATAGTAACCAGACCAATCTTGAGCACCCCGGACCAGAGGGCCTTCATCGTTTCCTCCTATTATCCTTTTTACCTCAGTTTTTCCCCCTTCTTCAATCCCTCCTTGAGAGGAGGGAGCGAAGGGCTTAAATTTGGAAAGGGAGAGGGTCGGTCGGCGGTCGCCGGAGGTCTTCGGGCCTCCGGAGGAAAGTCCGGGCTCCACAGGGCAGGGCGCCGGGTAACACCCGGAGGGGGTAACCCCTGGAAAGTGCCACAGAAAAGAGACCGCCTCGGGCCTTGGCCCGGGGTAAGGGTGAAACGGTGGGGTAAGAGCCCACCGCTCCCTCCCGCAAGGGAGGGAGGCACGGCAAACCCCGCCCGGAGAAAGGCCGCATAGGGGGGCGCTTGAGGGTGGCCCGCCCGAAGCCCCCGGGTAGGCCGCTAGAGCGGCCGGGCAACCGGCCGCCCAGAGGAATGACCGCCGCCCGGAAGGCCGTAAGGCCTTCGGGTTACAGAACCCGGCTTATGACCGGCCCTCTCCCTCTTTTTTAAGACTAGAGCCGATAAAAATAGATGGGCTCCCCTACCTGAAGGACCCGCTGGGGCTTAAGACCCGGAAGGGGAAAATTAGCGCTCACTACCAGAGTCCCGGGCCGGGCCTCGCGAGAAATCTTTTCGGAAAGGGCGGACATGAGGTCCGGAAAGAGGTAGCAGAAGATAAGGTCATAGTCCGAAAGATCAGCCTCCCAGAAATCTCCAAAGCGCACCTCTGCCGGAATCCGGAAAAGAAAATTAAGCCCCCGGGCCAGAAACCAGGCCAGGGGATTGATCTCGTAGCCTAAGGCCCGTACCCCAAACCGCCGCCACACCGCCCGCAGAAAGCGTCCGTCCCCGCAGCCGAGATCCACCACCCGGGCGGTGGGCGAAAGCTCCAGGGCCTCGAGAACCGCCCGGATCCGTCTCCGGGAGGTCCCTACAAACATGGCCCCCCGCGTCTTGGGGAGGACCAGGACCACGGAGAGGGCATAGAGCAGGAGGGCCGCCACCCCTGCCCCTAGCCCGAACAAGAACAGCCATTCCATCAAACCTTATTTAGCTCGCTCCCAGAGGATCTCCAAGTCCACCTCCGGGCCGAAGGGATCTACAGGCTGATCGTCGAATTCCACATAGGGATAGGCGAAATAGTTGACCGGTGGGCCGGCCTGAGGGGGATTGAGCCGCAGGCCCCGGCCCCGAGAAAGCTCTATCCGATAAGGTTCCACCGCCCCAAAAAAATATTCCCTTAAGGAGGCCAGCTCTGGACCGGTGGGGGAGACCCCCTTGACCAAGGCCGCCTTGAGGACATCGGCCGGATCTGCCGGCACCCATCCGTAGCCCGGGACATAAAATTCCGCCCAGCAGTGCTGACCCCCGGAGAGAGTGTCTCGAACCTCTCGGGAGAGCCTCAGACCGAAGATTTCTCGAGCCGGAACGCCCGCGGCCCGGCAAAGGGCCACAAAAACGGAATTGAGGTCTGCGCACTTTCCGCAGCGCCGGCTGAGAGTATTACAGATCAGCCCCGGGCCACAACCCTTGACCCGGGGGTCACGCCGCATATTCCTCACCACCCAGTCGTAGATGGCCCGGGCCTTTTCCACTGCCGTGCGTTTTCCGGGAAGGATTTGGGCCAAGATGGCCTTCAGACGAGGGTCCCGGAGATCAATATAGGCGTTACTTGAAAGGGCCTCCTTAAAAGCGGCCCGGTCCACCGGAAGGTCCTTTTCTCGTTCAAAGTCCCGGGCCACCCGCTCCCGACACTCCACCCGATAGCTCACCACGACCTCTGGCGCAGGGCCCTCCAGTTTGTGCCATTCAAAATAAAGGACGAGATTGCCTTTCTCGTCGGTAAAAGTCCCTTGATAGTCGTAGTTTCCGTAAACGCGGGGAGAAGAAATCCGCTGCCAGGCATTGGTGGGGGGATAGGGGAGCCACAGGCGGATGCGCTGCGTCCCCTCTGAAGGCTTGAGCCCCACCCTCCAGGTCACCCAGCCGGAGACTTGTTCTGCAGCCCGGACGGAAACAATCCAACAAAACAAAAGAAGGACCACCAATACCAAGCTATTTCCTTTTCTCATGGGGACCTCCTTTAAAGTTTTTCCACACGCACCCGGTGGAGGCTGAAGTCGGGAATGCCCCCGAGGAGATCTAGCCGCACCTCGGCCAAAAGATTAGGGGCTGCCCCGCGAGCGCGAGCCGGATCCCGGAGCACCTTCTCTCCTCGGGCCACTTTTGATCCCCCAAAGAGGGCCTCCGCCGCCCCCTCGATTTTCATTTCGCTTGCCCCGTGTTGCCAGTGCCCGTAATGATGGGCTAGGGCCACGCACCCTGGCCGTACCCTTTGGGAGAGACGGGCCGTGACCAGCAGTCCCTCCGGGCAGGCCCCGGAGACCAGACGCACCCTCTCCCCATCGGAAATTTTAAGGCGCCGGGCGTCCTCAGGATTCAAATAAAGAGGAGGTTCCGGAAGAAGGGCCAGGGCTTTACGATAACAAATAGTCCGCGACTGAGTATGGAGAGGGAGTTTATAGGTCACCAGGAAAAAGGGAAATTGCCCCGAATCTCCGCTGGATCTTTCCCGATAACGCACCGTGCCGTGGAAGCGCTCCGGAGAAAGGCCCGGACCGGAAGTGGCCAGACGCTCGTTCCAGACACAGAGGACCTTTCCAGAGAGCACCGAGCGCATATTGCCCTGGGAGTCAAAGAGGGAATCCTCCGACCGAAAGACCCCACCCCGGGAAAGCACCGTGCAGGCCCTGCGCCATTCCTTCTCTTGGAGTATCTCGCGGTGTGCGGCTACGGGATAATTTCTTTCCACAAAACGCACCTCCTCCACCGGGGCCTCCGGCACCCCGGCGTTTTCGGCAAGATTGGCCACCCCCCGCAGGTAAAAGTCCTCGGCCCGATGCAGGGGATACTTCCTTCCATCCCGCCCAGGAATGGCCCCCTTTCCGAAGCCGGGAAGCCCTAAGTATTCGGCAAGATCAATGAGAAAGGTCTCCAGACAAAAAGGCCGCCCGTCAGGGGTGCGTCCAGTACGGGGCTCCACCACCGGGGTACGCACGGCCGTAAAACATTCTCCCGGGGCATGGGGAGTGAGGAAACCGTAGTGGCCTTCAAGATAAGTCACATCTGGAACGATATAGTCCGCAAAGATGTTGGTCTCGTTTACCGTGAGATCGATGGAAATATAAAGGGGCACTCTTTCCGGATCGGAGAGCACTTCCTCGTAACGCTTGCCTCCGGGCACGCTATAGACCGGATTAAAAAAATAAGTCACCAAGATCTTGATGGGATAAGGATATCCCCGGGCAATCCCTTCGAGGGCCGAGACCGAGAGGCCTCCCTTGGTAAAGGGGAACCAGGGAAGGGGGGCCGGATAACCTCGGCGCCGAAATTCCGAGGTTCCCTCGTAGGCAGCCTTTTCTCGGGAAATCCTCACTCCCCGGGGTTTCCGGGCCCCAGGGAAATCTTTAAGGTTGTAGGGTCCCTGGCGCCAGTCTGCAGCCCCGGGCCCTTGGGGCAAATACCCTCCACGGCGGTTGACGTTTCCCACCAAAAGGTTGAGAAGGGCGATGCCGTAGCTGGCGTAAGCCCCACCCAGATAGTTTCCCCCTCCGTGATAGGCAAAGGCCGCCGCATAGGGAGCAGCTGCAGCAAACTCCCGGGCCACCCGGCGAAGGGTGTCCTCCGGGATCCCGGCTCGCTCAGCATAGTGGCCGAGAGGGTGCTCCAAGACCGCTTCTTTAAGAAGGGAAAAGGCCGTGCGCACCCGGACCGCATGCCCCTCCCGGAGGGACACCCGCCCCTCCCAGAAAAGCTCCGCGCGGGGGGCCTGCCCGGCGGCCAAAAGCCCCTTTTCCGTCCGCACCACAGGTTCTTCGGCCTCTCCCTCAAGATGGGAGAGATCCCGCACCCGGAGGAAACGCCCGTAAAGGGGATGGTCCTCCTCGACCACCACCAGATGGGTGGCGTTGGTAAAAACGTTTCTTCCGGCGGCCTGGGCCGCGGAAAGAGATGGCAGGCTCAGGAACTCCCGGTCATAAAGTCCTTCCTCAAGAAGCACCCGGGCCAGACCTAGGGCAAGGGCCCCGTCTTCTCCGGGACGCACAGGAAGCCACTCATGAACAATAGAGAGGCCTTCGTGGCCTCGGGGATCCACCAGGACTACCCGGCACTTTCCGGAGGCAACCCGTTGGGCCAGTAGCGCCCCCAGGGTGGAAAGCCCCGGCTGTCCGGCGGCAAAGAAGTTGGCCCCAAAGACCAGAAGATAGCGGGCCCTCTTCACGTCCCCCTTCATCTCTACCGCAGCACCGTCGGTGAGTATGTAATTCCCCATACGAAATCCCAGACCACAGATGTCCGTGTGTGCTATGTGGTTCACCGAACCTACAGCTTGTTCCACAAAGCGGGCAATAAAGTGTTTGCGTCCGCCCTGGGAACGCCCGGTGAGCCATACCAGCTGATTGCGCCGGGAGCCGAGTTCTGGAGCCGAAGGATCTAAGGGTTCGTCGGAAAGGATTTCTTTAAGACCGGGATAGTGCCGCTTGTCCCCAAGATGGGCAAAGAGCCTTCCGCCCTCGGCGATCTCCCTTATAAGGGTCTCCCAGGAGATGGGTCTAAACCTTCCTGAACCTCGCGGTCCGTTCCGCTTAAGGGGCACCCGCAGTCGATAGGGGTTTTCTAGATAATCCAGATCACACTGAGGTTTTCCGCAGGTGGCCGCAGGTTCGGAAAGGGCCACTTTCAAGGGGCTCTCATACGCCAACGGTCCACCCGCGGCCCGATTGTAAGGATGATAAGGGTTCCCCTCAAAGGAAACCGGCCGCGCCCCCTGCACCCTGACCCGTAGTCCGCACCTGGCATTGCAGGCCAGACAAACCGTATGGATCAGCCGCTCCCCGTTCTTTAGAACGGGGGGCGCCTTTTTGGGGATTCCTGCCAGATACAAAGCCCCGGTGGGACAGACCTGCACGCAAACTGGAGGCCAGGGCCGCCCCACACAGAGATCGCAACCGGTGAGCTTCCTTTCAAACCTTCCGCGCACTTGAGGGAAACGGCCCCACTCCACAAAGCGGATCTCTGCAAACCGCTCCTCCGGAGAGAGCCCCCGGGCATTCTGACAAGCCAGCACACAAGCCTGACAACCGATACATCTCTGAGACGCGAAGCTTATCCCCGCCGCAGCCAAGACTTTTTCCGCTGGGCCCACACCACTCCAAAGGAGTACCCCTCCCACCAGCTTGAGAAAATCCCTGCGCCCGAACATCCCCTCCTCCAATTCGCCCCAAATTGATCGGCAATTTTAATCATAACGATCGATTTTGCAATTAATACTGTTTTTATTAAAGTACACTTGTAAAAATTATCGATTTGACCTATCATAAAAACCTCTCGAGATTCTTGAGAGGCTATAGTTTGGTCTTCGGAGAGGGCAAAATGTGGGAGTTTCTGGCGGTCTGTCCTCCGGGGCTGGAAGATTTTGTGGCCCAAGAGCTTCAAGCCCTGGGCCTTTCGGGAAAAAAGATCGAAGGAGGGGTGGTCTTTCAAGGGCTTTGGCGAGAGATGCTTCTGGCCCACCTCTGGCTGCGGGTGGCGAGCCGCATTCTGCTGCGCCTGGCCCGTTTCCGAGCGGAAACCTTCGGGGAGCTCAAGCGTCAGGCCGCAAAAATCCCTTGGGAGATCTGGATTCCCGAAAATTTCCGCGTCCGGTTTCGGGTAACTTCCTATCGTTCTCGTCTTTATCACGAGGGGGCCATCAGGGAACGTTTGGAGGAAGTGGTTTCCCGGAAGCGGGGAAGGTCCATTCGGGAAGGAGAAGAAGAGCTGGCCGTGGTGGTGCGGGTGGTAAAGGATGTCTGCACTATAAGTCTTGACCCCTCGGGGGATCTCTTTCGCCGAGGCTACAAGATAGGCCAAGGGCTCACGGCCTTAAGAGAAAATCTGGCCGCGGCTCTGGTACTGGCCTCGGGCTGGGAAAGGGAGGCCCCCCTCCTTGACCCCTTCTGCGGCACCGGGACCATTCCGGCCGAAGCGGCCATGCTGGCCGCAGGAAGGGCTCCGGGGCTCCTGCGCCGCTTTCCTTTTGAGGCCTGGCCTCACTTTCCACGCGAACTGTGGGAAGCCCTCAAGGAGAAGGCCCGGGCCCGAGAAAAGCCTCCTCCGGCCCAACCGCTCATCTTCGCGGCTGACGCCTCCGAGGACATGGTCTCCGCCACCCGGAAAAACCTGGAAGCCCTGGGCCTTTCGGCCTGGGTAAAGGTATTCCAGTGTGAGCTAAAAACTTTAGCGCCCCCGAAAGGCGGCCCGGGCTACCTGGTAACCGATCCTCCCTATGGCCGGAGAGTGCGTCTTCGGAACCCGGAGGGCCTTTACCGCACGCTGGGAGAAATCCTCCGTCAACGCTTTTCCGGCTGGCGGCTCACCCTCATCTTTCCCTCTCACCGGAAAAGGGCCTTAGAGAAGCTGACCGGCCTCACCTTCCGGACTCTCCTGGTCACCGAACATGGGGGCCTCCGCTGCGCCTTTCTAAAGGGTTTATAGGTCGCGGAGGACCTCCCATACCAGGAGAAAATCCTTTTCCGGATCGCGGCGCAGGGCGCTCCGGTAAAGCTCCCGGACCTCAGCGGTCACCGGAAGTCCTTTCCGGATCTTGCGGGCCATCTCCGAAAGATAGTCCAGGTCTTTGAGCATATTCTTTACCGAAAAATGGGGGGAAAAGTCCTCCTTCAAAAACTTGGCCTTTTTGGCCGCCAGCACCAGGGAACGCCCGGCCCCAGACTCCAGGACCTCCAGGACCTCGGCCCTCTCGAGACCGGCCTCTTCCGCTAAAGCCACCGCTTCGGAGAGCACGGCTAAGAAGCCCCCCAGGACCTGATTATTCACCAGCTTGAGACGGCTGGCCTTTCCGGGCTCTTCAAAAAAGAAAATGCGCCGGCCCAAAAGCTCAAGGAGGGGCTTGACCTTTTCCCAGGCTTCCTTTTGGCCACTTACCAAAATAGTTAACTCTCCTCGGGAAGCCGGAACAACGCTTCCCAGGACCGGGCTTTCGAGATAACTCCCTCCGCCCCGCGCAACCAGCTCGTGGAATTCCCTCACCTTTTCAAAATGATTAGTGGTGAAATCGACTACGATCTTTCCCTGAAATCCTTCTCTGGAGAGCCGGGAAAGGATCTCTTTTACGGCCAAGGAGTCGTGGAGACAGAGGGCCAGGACCTCGCTTTCCTGGAGGACTTCCTCCGGGGAGGAGGCCCGCTCCACCTCGAGCCCCTCAAGCTTTCCCGGAGTGCGGTTCCAGGTCAGCGGACGCCACCCCTGAGAGATAAGCCTTCCGAGCATGGCCTTCCCTAAAGATCCCGCCCCTATCCATCCCAGCTTCATCGTTCCCTCCCACAGCTGACTCTTACCGACTTAATTCTAGCTCCCGGATCCTTCCCGCCAAGCCCTCTTGACCCTTGGCCGACTTTTGTGTATAAATGGATTATCATAATCCAAATTGGAGGAAGACCATGTGTATGGAAATCAAGGTTCGCTGCGCCTGTGGGGCCCAGGAGGCCTCCTTCAATTTACGGGACCACGTCCTCCCTCCGGAGGTAGTGGAAAGCCTCTATTGCCCGGCCTGCGCAGAGAAGGCCTCTTTTGATCCTGCAAGGATGCTCCGGGACCGGGACTGGATCATCGTCTACGATATGGAGCTGGCCCGTTTCATGATGAGGGCCAAACTGGGGATAGACCCTCAGGCCGTGACCCCGGAATTTCTCTTTGATGAGGGCTATGCCACCTGGAAGGAGACCTACCCCGGAGAGCTCGAAGAGATTGAGGCCGAAAAGGCCCGCATCGTGGCCCTGCTCAAAGAAGATCCCCAGCGCTACTTCGAGGAGTTGCGCCAGTGGGCCCAGGCTCGGGTGGAACGCCTCAAGGCCCTGGGCTGGCGCAAGGCCCAGCGCATGTAATCCAAAATCCTTGCAATTTGTTCATTGAATGGTAAATTATCCATGTGAATTTACTTCCTCGGTATCTTTCGCAAAGGTTGCCGCGGAAGGCCCCGCCGCGGCGGTTAGTGGTGCTTACCGGAGCACGCCAGGTGGGTAAGACCACCCTGGCCCGGAACCATTTTGAAAAAATTTATCCCTACTTCAATCTGGATTCGTCCGGCGAAAGATTAAGATTGGAGCGGGTGCCCGCCGAAGCCTGGGGCCGGGTGGTGGGAGAAGCAGTCTTTGATGAGATCCAAAAGGCCCCTTCTCTCCTGGAAAAGATCAAGTGGGCTTATGACCGCCGGGAGATCCATTTCTCCGTGCTCCTAGGATCCTCCCGGATCCTTCTTCTCAAAAAGATCCAGGAGTCACTGGCCGGACGGGTCTTTCTTTATGAACTGTGGCCCCTTACGGTAGGAGAGCTGGCCCCCTTTTATGGAGCGGCCTTCCCGCAAAGACCGATCCTGGCTGCCCTGGTGGAGGATCCTTTCCACGCTCCCCAAAAACTTCTTGAACTTTCTCCGGTAGGAGAGGAGGTAGGGCGCCTCCGGGCCACCATGGACCACCTCCTTACCTTTGGCGGCCTTCCCACCCTTTTGGAATACCCTCCAGAGGAACGGTTCGCCTGGCTGGAGGCCTACCAGAGCACTTATCTGGAAAGAGACCTTGCGGATTTAGCCCGTTTGCGGGACCTCGAACCCTTTCTCCTCTGTCACCGCCTGGCGGCCCTCCGCGCCGCACGCATCTTTTCCTATTCCGAACTCGCCCGGGATGCCGGACTTCCGGTATCCACTGTAAGACGTTACCTCTATTATTTGGAACTTTCCTATCAAATCCATTTTCTGCCGGCCTGGTCCGGCAATCCTACCACCAGGCTCATAAAAAGCCCCAAGCTTATCTGGCTTGACGGAGGTCTTCAGCGGGTACTTTCTGGACAAATCGAGGGGCTGACCGGAGAGCAGTATGAAAATGTGGTCACCGGTCAGATCCTTTCCCTTCTCCGTTCTCTCGGACTGAGATTCACCGCCTCCTATCTGCGTACCGCCGGAGGCTTAGAGATAGACCTGATTTTAGAGACCCAGAAAGGTATTCTGGCCCTAGAAATGAAGGCCCGAGAGAAGGTTTACCGACGCGACGCCACAGCCCTTGAGCGCAGCCGGCGTCTTTTCGGTGACCGCTTGCGACTGGGGCTGGTGGTTTATCGAGGAGAAGAGATTCTACCCCTCACGGATTCGGTGATCGCCGTTCCGGATTGGTTTCTCCTGGGCTGGCCCTTTTCAAAATAAAAAAAACCCGGCCGGGAATCCGGCCGGGCGGAAAATCAACCCCGGGCACCGACCTACTCTCCCAGGGCGGTAACGCCCCAGTACCATCGGCCCTGGAGGGCTTAACGACCGTGTTCGGAATGGGAACGGGTGTGGCCCCTCCGGTATGGGCACCCGGGAAACTTGTCCCAATTTAAGGACAAGCGAATATGGGTATGCCGCCAGCACCTTGCCGGCCTGAGAATTCTTTATCAAGCCAGCTGTGGCCAAGCCGCACGGGCGATTAGTACCGGTCGGCTCCACCCGTTACCGGGCTTCCACCTCCGGCCTATCAACCTCCTGTTCTCGGAGGGCCCTTCAGGGGGTGGGTTGCCCCACCCGCGGGAGGCCTAATCTTGGGGTGGGCTTCCCGCTTAGATGCTTTCAGCGGTTATCCCGTCCGCACATGGCTACCCGGCTGTGCCGCTGGTGCGACAACCGGGCCACCAGAGGTGCGTCCACCCCGGTCCTCTCGTACTAGGGGCAGCTCCCCTCAAGCCTCCTGCGCCCGCGGTGGATAGGGACCGAACTGTCTCACGACGTTCTGAACCCAGCTCACGTACCCCTTTAACGGGCGAACAGCCCGACCCTTGGGACCTTCTCCAGCCCCAGGATGGGATGAGCCGACATCGAGGTGCCAAACCACCCCGTCGATGTGAACTCTTGGGGGTGATCAGCCTGTTATCCCCGGGGTAACTTTTATCCGTTGAGCGACGGCCCTTCCACTCGGAGCCGCCGGATCACTAGGCCCGGCTTTCGCCCCTGCTCGGCCCGTCGGCCTCGCAGTCAAGCCCCCTTATGCCCTTGCACTCAACGGCGGGTTTCCAATCCGCCTGAGGGGACCTTTGGGCGCCTCCGTTACCTTTCAGGAGGCGACCGCCCCAGTCAAACTGCCCGCCAGGCACTGTCCCTCGGGGGGATAACCCCCGCAGGTTAGATCCCCGGAGCAGGAAGGGTGGTATCTCAAGGGCGGCTCCACCGGAGCTGGCGCCCCGGCTTCGCAGCCTCCCACCTATCCTGCACATCCTACCCCGAAGATCAATGCCAAGCTGCAGTAAAGCTCCACGGGGTCTTTCCGTCCCACCGCGGGTACCCGGCATCTTCACCGAGACTACAGTTTCGCTGGGCCCCCGGCCGAGACAGCGCGGCGGTCGTTACGCCATTCATGCAGGTCGGAACTTACCCGACAAGGAATTTCGCTACCTTAGGACCGTTATAGTTACGGCCGCCGTTTACCGGGGCTTAAGGGCAGAGCTTCGGGGAGAAACTCCCCTAACCCCGCCCCTTCACCTTCCGGCACCGGGCAGGCGTCAGGCCCTATACGTCCTCTTACGAGTTAGCAGAGCCCTGTGTTTTTGGTAAACAGTCGCCACCGCCTCTTCTCTGCGACCCGCCTCAGCGCAGGTCCGACGAGGGACCTACACCTACACGCGGGCACCCCTTCTCCCGAAGTTACGGGGTCAATTTGCCGAGTTCCTTAGCCGGGGTTACCCCACGCGCCTGAGCATACTCTGCCCGCCCACCTGTGTCGGTTTGCGGTACGGTCACCGGAGCTTCAACGGCCGCGAGGCTATTTCTTGGCAGTGTGGTCCGAGCCCCTTCCCGCGAGCCGTAGCTCGCGGTTACTTACTCCCCCTCACCCTCCGGCCCGGGATTTGCCTCGGGCCATCATCGGGCTAGAGGTTTGGAGGGCCAACCATACAGCCCCGGGGCCCTTCCCTCCTGCGTCACCCCTCGGCCTCCACTCCGGTGGCGGGGGATTATTAACCCCACTTCCCATCCCCTACGCCTTTCGGCCTCGGGTTAGGGGCCGGCTAACCCTGGGCGGACGACCCTTCCCCAGGAAACCTTGGGCTTACGGCGGGAGGGATTCTCACCCTCCTTATCGCTACTCGTGCCCGGATTCTCTCCTCCGGGGCCTCCAGCGGCCCTCGCGGGTCCGCCTTCATCGGCAACCGGAGTGCTCCCCTACCGCCTGCACGCCCTATGCGTGCAGACCCGCAGCTTCGGCGCCCGGCTTAAGCCCCGTGGTATTTTCGGCGCACCCCCGCTCACCCAGTGAGCTGTTACGCACTCTTTAAATGATGGCTGCTTCTAAGCCAACATCCTGGGTGTCTTAGCAGGGGCACCTCCTTTACCACTTAGCCGGGACTTTGGGGCCTTAGCTGGCGGTCTGGGTTGTTCCCCTCTCGTCCTAGGACTTTATCGCCCTAGGGCTGACTCCCGGGCTGCGCTTGCGGGTATTCGGAGTTTGCCGGGGTTCGGTAGGGCGGTAACCCCCCTAGCCCCAACAGTGCTCTACCCCCCGCAGCGACCACCCGAGGCTATACCTCAATATATTTCGGGGAGAACCAGCTATCACGGGACTCGATTAGCTTTTCACTCCTACCCACAGGTCATCCGAGGAGTTTTCACCCTCCACCGGTTCGGGCCTCCAGCGGGGTTTAGCCCGCCTTCACCCTGCCCATGGGTAGCTCGTCCCGCTTCGGGTCTGCCGCCGGCGACTAAACGCCCTGTTCGGACTCGCTTTCGCTACGGCTCCGCCTCAACGGCTTAGCCTCGCCGCCGACGACAACTCCCGGGCTCATTATGCAAAAGGCACGCCGTCAGGGGCCGAAGCCCCCTCCGACCGCTTGTAGGCCGGCGGTTTCAGGTTCTATTTCACTCCCCTCCCGGGGTTCTTTTCACCTTTCCCTCACGGTACTATGCGCTATCGGTGCGGGGGTAGTATTTAGCCTTGGAGGGTGGTCCCCCCAGATTCACGCGGGATTTCCCGTGTCCCGCGCTACTTGGGAAGCGTACCCCGGGAGACCACGCGCCTTTCGCCTACGGGGCTTTCACCCTCTCTGGCGGGCCATTCCAGGCGCCTTCGGCTAGACGCGCGGTTTTGTAACTCCCTGAGGGGTCCCTGGCCCCCTCCGGTACGCCCCCACTACCCCGGATGGGCAACGCCCAGGGGCTTTGACACCCATCCGGTTTGGGCTCCTCCCCTTTCGCTCGCCGCTACTCGGGGAATCTCGGTTGATTTCTTTTCCTCCGGGTACTGAGATGTTTCACTTCCCCGGGTCTCGCCTCCGCGGGCTATGGATTCACCCGCGGATGACCGGGTATTACCCCGGCCGGGTTTCCCCATTCGGGCATCCCCGGATCAACGCCTGCTTGCGGCTCCCCGGGGCTTATCGCAGCTTGCCACGCCCTTCATCGCCTCCCCCGCCCGAGGCATCCACCGCCGGCCCTTAGTAGCTTGGCCACAAACCTTTAAATCATGCTCAGGCCGGTCAAGATGCCAACGGATACCCATATTCACTTGTCAAAGAACAGGCCCATCCACGGGCTTAAGCGAGAGCCCCAAGCCCTCTCTTAAACCCGCCGG
This sequence comes from Thermosulfurimonas marina, assembly GCF_012317585.1. Classification (NCBI taxonomy): domain Bacteria; kingdom Pseudomonadati; phylum Thermodesulfobacteriota; class Thermodesulfobacteria; order Thermodesulfobacteriales; family Thermodesulfobacteriaceae; genus Thermosulfurimonas; species Thermosulfurimonas marina. The sequence continues at coordinate 1,172,150 of NZ_CP042909.1, read as the reverse complement.
ATGGTGGAGGTGAACGGACTCGAACCGTCGACCCCCGGCTTGCAAAGCCGGTGCTCTCCCAACTGAGCTACACCCCCACAATATTTGGTGGGCCTAGGTGGATTCGAACCACCGACCTCACGCTTATCAGGCGTGCGCTCTGACCTACGCTGAGCTATAGGCCCAACCTGGCCCGTTCACCCCAGCAAAAATTTAAAAGAGCAGAGGGCTGATCCCTCAAAACTGAATAGTGGCTAACATGGGCAGGCCGTTCTTTCAAGGTCTAAAAGATTCTCCTTAGAAAGGAGGTGATCCATCCCCACCTTCCGGTAGGGATACCTTGTTACGACTTCACCCCAGTCACCAGCCCTGCCGTAGGCGCCTCCCTCCCGCCGAAGCGGGTTGGGACAGCGACTTCGGGCAGAGCCAGCTTCCGTGGTGTGACGGGCGGTGTGTACAAGGCCCGGGAACGTATTCACGGCGGCATGCTGATCCGCCGTTACTAGCGATTCCGGCTTCACGGGGTCGAGTTGCAGACCCCGATCCGAACTGAGGGCGGCTTTCTGGGATTAGCTCCCCCTTGCGGGTTCGCAACCCTCTGTACCGCCCATTGTAGCACGTGTGTAGCCCCGGGCATAAGGGCCATGAGGACTTGACGTCATCCCCTCCTTCCTCCGGGTTGTCCCCGGCAGTCCCCCTAGAGTGCCCGGCCGAACCGCTGGCAACTAGGGGCGAGGGTTGCGCTCGTTGCGGGACTTAACCCAACATCTCACGACACGAGCTGACGACAGCCATGCAGCACCTGTGCTAGAGCGGTCAGACAAAGTCTGACCTCCCCGACATCTCTGCCGGGTACGACCCTAGCATGTCAAACCCGGGTAAGGTTCTTCGCTTTGCATCGAATTAAACCACGTGCTCCACCGCTTGTGCGGGCCCCCGTCAATTCCTTTGAGTTTCAGCCTTGCGGCCGTACTCCCCAGGCGGGGCGCTTAACGCGTTAGCTACGGCACGGAGGGATTAACCCCCCACACCTAGCGCCCATCGTTTACGGCGTGGACTACCCGGGTATCTAATCCGGTTTGCTCCCCACGCTTTCGGGCCTCAGCGTCAGGGACCGCCCAGCCGGCCGGCTTCCCCACTGGTGTTCCTCCCGATATCTACGGATTTCACCCCTACACCGGGAATTCCGCCGGCCTCTACGGCCCTCAAGCCAAGCAGTATCGGAGGCCTTTCCGGGGTTGAGCCCCGGGCTTTAACCTCCGACTTGCCTGGCCGCCTACGCCCCCTTTACGCCCAGTGATTCCGGGCAACGCTCGCCACCTCCGTATTACCGCGGCTGCTGGCACGGAGTTAGCCGTGGCTTCCTCTGGGGGTACCGTCAGCCCGGAATGGGTTATTCACCCATCCGGGGTTCTTCCCCCCTGACAGGGGTTTACGACCCGAAGGCCTTCTTCCCCCACGCGGCGTCGCTGGGTCAGGCTTGCGCCCATTGCCCAAGATTCCCCACTGCTGCCTCCCGTAGGAGTCGGGCCCGTGTCTCAGTGCCCGTGTGGCCGACCACCCTCTCAGGCCGGCTACCCGTCGTAGCCTTGGTGGGCCGTTACCCCACCAACTAGCTGATGGGCCGCGGGCCCCTCCCCAGGCAGGAGCTTGCTATGCAGAGGCCCCCTTTGGTGCGTGAGCTTGCGCCCACGCACATTATCCGGTATTAGCCCCAGTTTCCCGAGGTTATCCCGGACCTGGGGGCAGGTTACCCACGTGTTACTCACCCGTCTGCCGGTGTACTCGGGAGGCCGAAGCCCCCCTTTCCCCCACGACTTGCATGTGTTAGGCACGCCGCCAGCGTTCGCCCTGAGCCAGGATCAAACCCTCAGCAGAATTCAAACCTCCCGGCTCCGGAATCACCCATAAAGGGGAGATTCCAGGCCGCCGAGGCTGAAACCGCGGAGGCCTGCCCATGTGCCACTATTCAGTTTTCAAAGATCAACCCTTTTGGACTTCCCTCAAAGAGCCAATTTTAAATAATAGCAAACTCAGGAAAGCTGTCAAGAGGGGAATTGAGCCTTCCCTTCTCCCAAAGAGCTACCTTATTTTTAATCTCCCCCGGAGTAACTGTCAAGGGGGATCTTCCAAGGCCTTTCCAAAGAGCGCGGACTAACCCTATCCGAGAAGTCCCGGGTCGTCAAGAGGAGAAAAGTCGCCCGGGGAGAATTTCCGTGTTAAGTTGTAGGCGGTCATTTCAGGACGAGGAGGTAGCCATGCCCAGATGGAATCCGGAAAAGAGGCTCTTAGAGCACGTACACACCAAGTTCTGGCAGCATAAACTCCAGGACACCGAAGAACCCAATCTCATGAAGGAGATTTTCCCTTATACGGATGTCCCTTACATCGAATTTGACCACCGTTATATACCCCCCAATCCCGCCCGGGAGATCTGGATCACCGACACCACCTTCCGCGACGGCCAGCAGGCCCGCCCCCCTTACACCGTGCAACAGATCGTGGACCTCTATAAGCTCATGCATCGTCTGGGAGGACCGAACGGGGTCATCCGTCAGAGCGAGTTTTTCCTCTACACGGCCAAGGATCGGGAAGCGGTGGAAAAGTGTCTGGCCTTGGGCTACCGCTATCCGGAGGTTACGGGCTGGATCCGGGCCAAGGCCGAAGACCTCAAGCTGGTCCGGGATATGGGCCTTAAGGAGACCGGGATTCTTACCTCGTGCTCGGACTACCACATCTTCCTCAAGCTCAAGAAAAACCGTCGCCAGGCCCTGGAAGACTACCTGGCCATCGTTAAGGAGGCCCTTTCTCTGGGGATCGTCCCCCGGTGCCATTTTGAGGACGTAACCCGGGCGGACATCTTTGGCTTCGTGGTGCCCTTCGCCATCGAACTTATGAAACTGCGGGAGGAGTCGGGCCTAGACATCAAGATCCGGCTCTGTGACACCTTGGGGCTGGGAGTACCCTTCCCGGAAGCCGCCCTTCCGCGCAGCGTCCCCAAGCTGGTAAGGACCCTGATCGAGGAAGCCGGAGTGCCCGGAGAGCTCCTCGAATGGCACGGGCACAACGACTTTTATAAGGTGGTCATTAATGCGACCGCGGCCTGGCTTTACGGCTGTGCGGCCGTAAATTGCGCCCTCCTCGGTTTCGGAGAGCGCACCGGAAACACCCCGCTTGAGGCCATGATCTTTGAATACATTGCCCTGCGGGGCACCCACCATGGGGTAGATACCACGGTAATCACGGACATTGCCAATTACTATCGGGAGGTCCTGGGAGAGAAGATCCCGCCCAATCAGCCCTTCGTGGGCTCGGAATTCAACGCCACCCGGGCCGGGATCCACATCGACGGCCTCCTCAAAAACGAAGAGATCTACAACCCCTTCGACACCAAGAAACTCCTCAAGCGCCCCATCGGGATCATTATCACCGACAAGAGCGGCACCGCGGGAATCGCCTACTGGATCAACACCCACTTCCACCTCAAGGGCGACCGCCGTATCGACAAGCGCCATCCCGGAGTGGCCAAAATCTATAAGCACATCCTCAAGCAATACGAGGCCGGGCGTATCACCTCCATCTCCAACGAAGAGATGATGCAACTGGTGCGCAAGTATATCCCCGAGCTTTTTGTCTCGGATCTCGACCGTCTGAAGGCCCGGGCGGAAAAGCTCCTTTCCCGCCTGGCCGAGGAACTGGCCGAAAGGCCGGAGATCCGTTCCCTGGACCCCGAAAAGATCGTCCCCATACTCCGGGAATTCCTGGAGGAGCACCCCTATATCCAATTCATTTATGTAGTAAACCAAGAAGGCCACCGCATCACCCCCCTCATCACCCATGTGGAGGACCGGGGCCGTTTCGAACACCTCCTCAAAGATGAGGACTATTCCGACCGGCCCTGGTTCGTGGAACCCTTTAAGACCGGGCGGGTCTATGTCTCGGATTTTTATACCTCCAAGGTCACCGGGGCCCTGTGTCTCACCGTTTCGGCCCCCATCCGGGATCGCTATGAAGAAGTGGTGGGCGTGGTGGGCATGGATATCCGCTTCAAGGATCTTTTAAAGATGGAGGAAGAAGACGAGGAAGAGAATTCTTGAGCTGGCGGCGGCCCGCAGACACCACCTTTCCGAGGGGCGCTTTGCTAACCCCTGGATGGAAGCAGAGCGCCCCCTTCTCATGGAGATCTTCCGCTGGAAGGTAACCCGTTTTATCGAAAACCGGGTGCCCCGGATTTTTGAGCTTCCGGTGCGAGAACTTTCCCCGGAGGAACTTCTGGAGGGAGACCGGGTGGTCTTCCTGGGGCACGGGACGGTCTGGTTGCAGGTGGGGGACCGCGCCCTTCTTTTTGATCCCATCTTTGGGCCCATCGGCGGAGTGGTGCGCCGAAGGACCCCTCCGCCCCTTTCTCCAGAGGATCTGCCCCGGCCGGACCTGGTCCTCATCTCTCACGCCCATCTGGACCACCTGGACCGGGCCTCCCTTCGGGGGCTTTCCCCCGGATTTCGGGTGATCTGTGGCCTGGGGGCCGGCCGCTATCTTGAAGGCTATGCGGTCACCGAACTTGACTGGCTGGATGAGGTGCGGACTTCAGGCATACGGATTGTAGCCCTCCCGGCCCAGCACTGGTCCCAACGCACTCTGTTCGATCACAATCGGGCCCTCTGGGCAAGCTATTTGGTGGAAATTGAGGGCCTGCGGGTCTTTTACGGAGGAGATACCGGTTATTTCGAAGGATTTCGAGAAATAGGGGAAGAATACGGGCCCTTTGATCTGGCCTTTCTTCCTTGCGGGGCCTATGAGCCCCGGGAACTCATGGCCCCCTTTCACCTGAATCCGGAAGAGGCCGTCCGGGCCGCACGCGACCTCCGGGCCCGACTGGCCCTTCCCATACATTGGGGGGCCTACGCCTTGGGGGATGAACCTCCGGAGGCTCCACCGCGCCTTTTTGCCGAAGAGGCCCGGAAAGAGGGGCTAACCGCTCGCGTGCTTTTCCCGGGGGAGATTCTGCGCCTCTAGTCTATCGTTTTTGAGGACGAATTTATACTCCCACCAGGGCAGCTCCCCCCGGGGGACCACCCGGAGCTCAAAGCCGTAGCGGGACTCGATCTCCCCCAGAAAGTCCGCCTCTTCCGCGAGGACCTCTCCCACCTCTGGATGGAGTTCCACCTCCACCACCTTGCCCTTCACGTGAGGGCCCATGCGCTCCAGGCGCCGAAAGATCTCGTAACAGATAGTGCGCCGGCTCTTGAGTCGCCCCTCTCCCCCGCAATGGGGGCACCTTTCCTGAAAGACCTCATAGAGGGACTCCCGCCGGCGTTCCCGGGTCATCTCCAGGATTCCGAAGTCGGTAATGGGTTTGACCGCGGTCTTGGCCCGATCCCGCTTCAGGGCCTCCTTCAAGGTCTGATAGACCTCCTCCCGGTGCCCGGGGTCCTCCATATCGATAAAATCAATGATAATGAGCCCTCCGATATTGCGCAGGCGGAGCTGGTAGGCGATTTCCCGGGCGGCCTCAAGGTTGGTCTTAAAGACCGTATCTTCCAGATCCCGTTTGCCCACATAACGGCCGGTATTGACATCAATGGCCGTAAAGGCCTCACAGGGTTCGATGACGATGAAACCCCCGGACTTGAGCCAAACCCGGGAAGAAAGGAGCCTCCGGGGATCCGCTTCGATACCGTAAGTCTCAAAGAGATCTCGGGGACCTTCGTGAAGGCGCACACAGCCTTTCAGATGCGGGGCGGCCCGGGAAAGGAAGTCCAGAATCTTCTGGTATTCCTTCCGGTCATCAATGACCACCGAGGAGACCTCTTGGGTCAAAAGATCGCGCACCGCCCGCAGGCTGGCCTCGAGCTCTTCATAGACCAGGGCCGGGGCCTTAACCCTTTCGGCCCGAGCGGAAATTTCCTCCCACAGGGAGAGCAAAAAATCCATCTCCAGACGCAACTCCTCCGCTCCGGCCCCTTCGGCCGCAGTGCGGGCGATCCAGCCCGTGCCCGGCGGGCGGATCTCCTCAATAAGATGTCGTAGCCTTTCCCTTTCGGCCTCGTTGCGGATCTTGCGGGAGACCCCCACATGGCTCATGTAGGGAAGATAGACCAGATAGTGCCCGGGGAGGGTGATGTTGGTGGAAAGTCGGGCCCCTTTGGAGCCTACGGGTTCCTTGATGACCTGGACCAGGATCTCCTGGCCCTCCCGCAAGACCTCGGTGAGGGCGGCCGACTCCAGGGGCTCGCCCGAAAGTTCCTCCCCTTCGAGGATGGGCAGGAAATCCCCTCCATAAAGAAAGGCCGTGCGGGAAAGCCCTACCTCCACAAAGGCGGCCTTCATCCCCGGAAGGACCCGCACTACCCGACCCTTGTAAATGTTCCCCACCACCCCCTTTTCCTTGGGACGCTCCACGTAAAATTCCACCAGCTGGCCCTCTTCCACCAGGGCCACCCGGGTCTCGTAGGGGGCATAATTGATGAGCAATTCCGCCAAAGAGACCTCCTAAAGGAGGGTTATAAAACGTTCCATAAGCCGGGTCAAACGGGCTTCGGCGGCTTGGGCTTGGGCGATGACCTCCTCCAGAAGGATGGGCCGGAAATGGTCCGGATCGTTCACGTTGGCGATTACGGAGACCCCCAGGACTTCCAGGCCTGCATGCACGGCCACGATGACCTCTGGAACCGTGGACATCCCCACGGCGTCGGCCCCGATGAGCCTTAGAAAGCGGGTCTCGGCCGGGGTTTCCAGGCTGGGCCCCGGCACGGCCACATAGACCCCTTCGCGGATCTCCTCCCCCACCTCCCGGGCCGCCCGACGGAAGATCTCCCGCAGACGGGGGCTGTAGGCCTGAGAAAGATCCGGAAATCGCGGTCCCCAGTCTTCTCGGTTAGGCCCCCGCAGGGGATTTTCGGGAATAAGATTAATGTGGTCCCGAAGGAGCATGAGGTCTCCGGGACGGAACTCCAGATTGAGTCCTCCGGCGGCGTTAGAGACGATAAGGATCTTGGCCCCGAGAAGACTCAAGACCCTAAGGGGAAGGGTGATCTCCTTGGTGGAGTAGCCCTCGTAGTAATGGAAGCGCCCCCGAAAGGCCGCCAGGCGTTTGCCTCCGAAACGGCCGATGACCAGCTCCCCGGCGTGACTTTCCACGGTAGAGACCGGAAAATGAGGGATTTCCCGGTAGGGGATGACCCTTTCGGCCTCGATCCTTTCTCCCACCCCGGAGAGACCGGTTCCTAAGATAAGGAGGATCTCCGGGACCGACTTTAATTCGGCGGCCAGAAAGTCCCGGGCCTCCTCTACCCGGCGGAAATAATCATCCATGAGAGACCTCCCTCAAGGTGTGCATTATCTCGGGAGATATACTGCGCAGATGAAGATCCCTCTGGGGGAAGGGGATCTCGATCCCGGCCTCGGCCAGGGCCCGGTGGATGGCGTAATAATAGTCGCTCTTGATCCCGGTAAGGGCCCTCTTGGCCCGAGACTGACGGATCCAGACCACCAGGGTAAAATTGAGGGCGCTATCCCCAAAGCCCTCGAACCAGACCCTCACCGGGTGGTCTTCGTCCTCTTCGGTGAGGGGGACCTGGCGGGCGGCCTCGGTCACCACCTTCTTCACCCGCTCGGGATCGGTGCCGTAGGCCACCCCAAAGGGGATATGAATCCGCCGCCAGTCGTCCCCGTAAGTCCAGGTGGAAACCCGCTTGTTGATAAATTCGGAGTTAGGGACCAGGATGTCCTCGCCGTCAAAGGTGCGGATGATGGTGGCCCGGATGTTTATTTCCTGAACCACCCCCAGGGTCCCGTCTTCGAGTTCCACCAGGTCTCCGGGCTTAAGGCTCCCTTCCATGAGGAGGATGATCCCGGAGATGAAGTTGCTGGTAATGGCCTGAAGACCGAAACCGATACCCACGCCCAGGGCTCCAAAGAGGATCCCCACCTGGGTGAGATCCACTCCGGCGCTAGAGAGGGCCACCAAAAAGAGGATGATTAAAAGGAGGTAGTAGACCAGAGTGGTTACGGAATTGACCAGGCTTGCCGGAAGGCCAAAACGCCTCACCAGGACCAATTCGAGCTTGCGCCTCAGGTAGCGCAGGGCCAGCAGTCCCAGGACCAGGACCGTAACTAGCTTCAGGATCCCGAGGAGGGTAATGGTCACTCCTCCGATCTTCCAGAGAGGATGGGTAAAGATCTTTAGCCCCGTCTCCATCTCCAAAGTCCTTAAGGGGTTTCTATGGTATCTTATCAATTTCGGGACAAAGAGGAAGGAGGCCGAGATGAAGATTCTTCGGTTTCGCTGGCAGGAAAAGGACTGGTGGGGGAGACTTTCCGGAGACCGGGTGCTTCCCCTTCCCGGGATCACGGACTCCGGAGAGCTTCCGGCCGAAGGTCTTCCGCTCACGGAGGTGCGGCTTCTAGCCCCTACGGTGCCTACCAAGATTGTGGCCGTGGGTCTCAACTACCGGGACCACGCGGAGGAGCTGGGGATGGCCCTCCCTGAGGAACCCCTCATCTTTTTAAAACCCCCTTCGGCGGTAGTGGGGCCCGAGGACCGCATCCTTCTTCCCCCTGGAGTGGGGCGGGTGGACTATGAGGCGGAACTGGCGGTGATCATAGGAAAGACCGCCCGCAGGGTCTCCCCGGAAAAGGCCCGGGAATATATCCTGGGTTACACCTGCTTTAACGACGTCACCGCCCGGGACCTCCAGAAAAAAGACGGCCAATGGACCCGGGCCAAGAGTTTCGACACCTTCGCCCCTATCGGCCCCTGGATCGAGACCGAGCTCGATCCGGACCGGGTCCGGGTGCGGGCCTATCTTAACGGAAAAGTGGTCCAGGATTCCTCCACGGAAAACCTCCTTTTTTCCGTGTCCCGGTTGGTGAGTTTTGTCTCCCACATCATGACCCTTTATCCTGGAGATGTGATCGCCACCGGGACGCCCCCGGGAGTGGGTCCTCTCTCTCCGGGAGACGTGGTAGAGATCGAGGTGGAGGGGATAGGCCGTCTGGTAAACTTCGTGGTTGCCGGGTAAAGTGGAAAAAGGAGGTCCAAGATGGAAGGACGGATCGTGGCCCTTTCGGTAAGCCGCGAAAAGGGGGTTCCCAAGGAAAACGTCCCGGAAGTGCGTATCGTGGAAGGCTACGGAGTAGAGGGTGATGCCCACGGTGGTCCCTGGCACCGGCAGGTGAGCTTTCTGGACACGGCCACCCTGGAGTGTATGCGGGAGATGGTGGGCCGGGAACTCCGTCCGGGGGAGCTTGCGGAAAATGTCACCGTAGATCTGGACCTCTCGGAGGTAGAGGTGGGCGACCGTATCCTCGCCGGAGAGTGTCTTTTTGAAGTCACCCAGATCGGAAAGAAGTGCCACACGGGTTGCGCCATCTTTCAGCGGGTGGGCCGCTGCGAGATGCGCAACCGGGGCATCTTCACCCGGGTCCTCAAAGGGGGCCTCCTAAAAGTAGGGGACCCGGTCAAGATTCTCAAGGGAGAAAAGGGTGCCTCGGCCTAACGCCCCGGAAAAATCGCCGTTTGTGCCCCGGTTGGTGGCCTGGGAGCTTACCCGCTCCTGTAACCTGGATTGCGTGCACTGCAGGGCCGCGGCCTCTAAGGGGCCCTATGAGGGAGAGCTTACCACCGAAGAGTGTATGCGCATCCTGGAAGAGATCGCCCAGGTGGCCCAACCCATCCTCATCCTCACCGGAGGGGAGCCCCTTTTGCGGGCCGATCTTTTGGAGATCGCCCGCCGCGCCCGGGAATTGGGCCTGCGCCCGGTCCTGGCCACCAACGGGACTTTGCTCACGGAGGATCTGGCCCGCAGGCTCAAGGAGGCCGGGGTGGCCCGGGCCAGCATAAGCCTCGATGGGGCCAGCCCCGAGGCCCATGACGCCTTCCGGAAGATGCCCGGGGCCTTTGAAGGGGCCCTCCGGGGGATCGCAATCCTCAAAAAGGTAGGCCTTCCCTTTCAGATCAACACCACGGTCACCGCCCAAAACCTGGAAGAACTTCCCAAGGTCCATGAATTGGCCAAGAGCCTGGGAGCGGTGGCCCACCATATCTTTCTTCTGGTCCCCGTGGGCCGGGGTAAAGAGCTGGCCGAAGAAAGCCTTCCCCCGGAGGTCTACGAAAGGACCCTTCACTGGTTTTATGATCAGCGAGACAAGGCCGGCCTCCACCTCAAGGCCACCTGTGCCCCCCACTACTACCGGATCTTGCGGGAAAGGGCCCGGGCCGAAGGGAAATCCGTGACCATGGAGACCTTCGGACTCGATGCCGTGACCCGGGGGTGTCTGGCGGGAACAGGCTTCTGTTTCATCTCCCATCGGGGAGTGGTCCAGACCTGCGGCTATCTGGAGATCGAGTGCGGGAATTTACGGCAGCAATCCTTTCCGGAGGTGTGGTGGGGCTCGGAGGTCTTCCGGAACCTAAGAGATTTCAAAAGATACAAGGGAAAGTGTGGACGCTGTGAATATCTTCGAGTCTGCGGAGGCTGTCGGGCCCGGGCCTACGAGGCCACGGGAGACTATCTAGAAGAAGAACCCCTCTGCACCTACCAACCCCGGAAGTCTCTATAGATATTTCAACGAAATCTAAAGATATAAACATATAAAAATCCCTTTGCTTGACAACTCAAAATTCAAGTCGGAGAATCTTTAAAAAGAAAATCGGCTATAGTCTGTGAAAAGAAAATTTAGTCAAAAGTGGAAATGGTTACTGATACTTTTGACAATTTTAATATATACAGAGGGATGGAGCGGACCTTATCTCCAGTCCATCCATGGGGATATTGTTGCGGGAGTCCAGAGGAGCGGGCTTAGCGGTATCTCCAGGGGAAATTGTGCGCATTGTCATGAGCAGCACGCCAGTATTGGAGGAAGTGAACCCAATCCGCTCGGACTTGGAGGAAATCTCCTCTTTGCCGGGGCCTTCAACTCGGCTAAAACCACCAACCCCTACGATCAGTCCGACTGTTTTTGTTTTTTCTGTCATGCCGCCACCGGTTCTCTCCAAAATGGAAGTCCTCCTACTAATTATCTCTATAGTGTCACTTTTGGAGGATATAGTAACCAAACTGTTGTCTCCCTCTTGGATCAATTTAATTTAACTTCTTATCACAACCTCGAAGATGTTCTCCTTTTTTGTCACAGGTCAGAAGGGCACTCTACTCTCCTTCACTCCCCTGAAAATTATCGTCCCTTGTGATGCCTGTCATAATCCCCATCTGGTACAAAAACACCTAAGAAGATCAGGAAGTACCGCCCCCGGGACAATAGACACCTCACAGAGCGCCCTTTCTCTTCCTTCAAATCACGGCAATCTGTTTGTCTCCACTATTTCTAACACTACTAGCAATTACCAAGCCCCTTACTGGTTTGGTTCCACTTCCTCCTATGAACCGGATGGTTCCACCGGGGACCAGGCCTCCAAGACCACGGATTATCCCACCTTCTGCACCGACTGCCACAACACGCAGAACACTATATATTCTACTTCCTTAGGCCGAAATCTGCGACAAATAGATTGGAGCAATGAAAAACACGGATTCGGGGCCGCGGACGAGATCCTCTCTCTAAGAGGTCCTTACAGCAACGCCACAGACAACAAGGTCCTCTCCTGTCTAGACTGCCATGAGCCCCACGGCTCGCCCAACGTGACCCTCCTGCGACCTGCGGTAAACGGAGAAGAAATCTCCCCAGAGATCACCGCTACGGCTCTGGAAGCCCTCCCCTCCAGCGGAGGTTATTGCTCTCCTATCTCTTCCACTAATGGCAACAAAGATCTAGGCCTGCTCTGCATGCGTTGCCACACGGGCGACAATGGAGGGAATGCCTGGTCTGAGATTCATCATTTTCCAGACACTAACTATCCTCGACAAAGCTGCGGAAATTGCCATTACTCGGGAAACCCTATCAATTGCAGCTGTTGCCATTTCCACGGTTCGGTGGACCCCTTCAACAGTACTCGTCGAACTTTTTGAGCCCCCGGTTGCGCAGAGCCAAGGCCCGAGGCTATAGTGTAGGGTAAGATGGCCTATCTGGTCCTGGCCCGAAAGTATCGCCCGCAGAGATTCGCCGAGGTGGTAGGACAACCTCATGTGGTGCACACGCTTCAGAATGCCCTGCGGCAGGGGCGCCTGGCCCACGCCCTCCTTTTTTCCGGGATCCGGGGCATCGGAAAGACCACCGTGGCCCGTATCGTGGCCAAGGCTTTAAACTGCGAGGGCGAAGACCCGGCAGAGCCCTGTAACCACTGTTCCCCCTGCCGGGAGATCAGTGAAGGTCGCTGCCTCGATGTGCTCGAAATCGACGCCGCCTCCAACCGGGGCATCGACGAGATCCGGGAATTGCGGGAAAACCTCAAATTTCGGCCTACCCGGGGACGGGCCAAGGTCTATATCATCGACGAGGCCCACATGCTCACCCGAGAGGCGGCCAACGCCCTCCTCAAATCCCTGGAGGAACCCCCGCCGCATGTCTATTTCATCCTGGCCACCACCGAACCCCACAAGCTCCCGGTGACCATCCTTTCCCGCTGTCAACGCTACGAATTCCGGCGCATTCCTCTGGCTCTCCTGGTGGAACACCTGCGGGAGGTGGCCCGGGCCGAGGGGGCGGAGATCGAAGAAGAGGCCCTTTCCCTCATCGCTCGGGAATCGGAGGGTAGCCTCCGGGACGCCCTCTCCCTCCTGGATCAGGCCCTGGCCTACGGGGTTAAGACCCGCGAGGAACTGGTAGAGGCCTTCGGGCTGGCCGAAAGGGTTCTGGTGGAATCCCTGGCCCGGGCCATCCTCCGACGGGACCTGGCCCAGGTCTTTCGCCTTTCGGAAGAGGCCTATCGGCAAGGGGTAGATCTGGTCTATCTGGCGGAAAACCTCCTGCTTTTCTTCCGTCAGCTTCTCGCGGCCAAGATTAATTCCGGAGGGGCCGAGGACCTCCCTCCGGCCGAAGCGGCCCTCCTGCGGGAGCTTTCGATGGAAGTGGAAACCGAAGAGATTTTGCTTATCTTCCAGCACCTTTTGCGCGGGGCCGAGGCCCTGAAACGCAGCCCCTATCCCCATCTCTCCTTCGAGCTCACCCTGGCCCGGCTCTGCGAACTGGGGAAGGTGGCCTCGCTGCGGGAGATCCTGGCCAAACTCGAGACCCTGGCCCAGACCGAAGGCCCGGCTCCGGCGGCCAGCCCGGCTCCACCGGAAAGGAGTCCGGAAAACCCCTCCTGGGAGGCGGTGCTCGAGGCGGCCCGAAAAGAAAAGCCCCGTCTTTATGGGCTACTTTCGGTCCTGGCCCCGCCCCGGCAAGAGGGCGAACGCTTCATTCTGGCCGTGCCTCCGGGAAGTCTCCTTGCGGAAAAAGACCTCCAGGAAGAGGTCCAGGCCTTTGTGAGGCGGAAGACCGGAAAGGAACTCCTTCTTGAGGAAAGGGCCCGGCCGGAGGAAGACCTCCGAGAAAGGCTCCTTGAACGCCCGGAAGTCAAGGAAACCCTGGCCATCTTCGGAGGGAAGGTGGCCTGGATAAAACCCCACAACCAAGGAGAGGCATGAAATGTTTCCCCCGCAGATGCAACAACTCATGAAACAGGTCCAGAAGATCCAGAAAAAGATCGCCCAGCTCCAGGAGGAACTGGCCGAAAGGACGGTAGAGGCCAGCGCCGGAGGCGGGATGGTGACCGCGGTGGTCAACGGCCGCCAGGAGGTGGTGGAGGTAAGGATCGACCCGGAGATCTTTCAGTCTGGAGACAAGGAGATGCTCGAGGACCTCATCGTGGCCGCGGTCAATGAGGCCCTCCGGCGCTCCCAGGAGATGGTCCAGGAAGAGATGGCCAAGATCACCGGCGGGCTCAATATTCCGGGACTTTTCGGGACCTAGATGGCCGAAGTCTTCCCCGAGCCCTTGCGCCGGGCCATCCGGGCCCTTTCCCTGCTTCCGGGTCTGGGAGAAAAAAGTGCCACCCGCCTGGCCCTCTATTTGATCTCCCATCCGGAGCGGGCCGGGGAACTGGCTGCGGCCCTGGCCGATCTCCCTCGGGTGAAGCTCTGCCGGGAGTGCGGAAATTTCACCGAAGGAGACCTCTGCCGGCTGTGTCAGGATCCGGAACGGGACCCCACCGTGATCTGCGTGGTGGAGGACCCGGCGGCCCTTTCGGTGATCGAGGGCACCGGGGCCTTCCGGGGACGGTACCACGTCCTCCACGGGGTACTCTCTCCCCGGGACGGACTCGGGCCTTCAGAGCTCCGTTTCCCGGAGCTTCTCCAGAGGATTCGCCGGAACGGGGTGCGGGAGGTCCTTATAGGGCTTTCTCCCACCGCGGCCGGAGAGGCCACCGCCGCCTATCTCCTGGAAATCCTGCGGGAGTTTCCGGTAAAGGTCTCGCGTCTGGCCACCGGACTGGCTCTGGGGATGGAAGTGCGCTATGCCGATCCCCTTACCCTCAAACGGGCTCTAGCCGCCCGGGAGGTCCTCAAGGACTAATATTCAATCCCTCGCCGGGCCCGAACCCCCTGGGCATAGTAATGCTTCACCGCCCGCATTTCGGTCACCAGATCGGCCATCTCCATCAGGGCCTCCGGGGCCCCGCGACCGGTAAAGACCACCTCCACCCTCGCCGGACGCCGCGAAAGGGCCTCCAGGACCTCCGAAAGGGGGATAAGCCCTAAAGAAAGGGCCACATTGGCCTCATCCAGGATGACCACCTGGAAATCCCCGGAAAGGAGAAGACCACGGGCCTCTTCCCAGCCCAGGACTGCCGCCCGGCGGACCTCTTCCGAGGGCTCGCCCCGGACGAACCCCCCGGAATGATATTGGCGGACCAGGACCTGGGGTTCAAAGCGTCGCAAGGCGCAGATTTCGCTGTATTCCCCCTTTTTCAGGAACTGCAGGAAGGCCACCCGCAGGCCGGCCCCCAAGGCCCGAAGAGCCAGCCCCAGGGCCGCCGTGGTCTTGCCCTTGCCCTCTCCGGTATAGACCTGGACATAGCCCCGAAAATCAAGACCCATCCGGGGCCTCCAGGGGGAAGGCGTGGGCGATGGGATAGCGCCAGCCGTAACCGAAGGCCCGGGGGGAGACCCGCAGGGTGGGGGGAAGTTGCCAGCGTTTGAATTCCGCCCGCCGCAGTCGTCCCAAAACCTCCCGGACCACCTTCTCCGGAAAGCCCCGGGCCACCAGTTCCTCGGGACTCAGGCCCTCCTCCACATAACCCCGCACCAGACTGTTGACCATCCAGTAAGGGGGAAGATCGTCTTCATCTCGTTGGCCGGGACGCAATTCCGCCGAAGGGGGCTTCCGCAGGACCCGTTCCGGGATAAGCGGCCTTTCCCTATTGATCTCCAGGGCCAGCTCGTAGACCAGGTCCTTGGTAAGGTCTCCTAGGACGGAAAGGGCCCCGCAGGTATCCCCGTAAAGGGTACAGTAGCCCACGGCGATCTCGCTTTTGTTCCCGGTGTTGAGGACCAGATAGCCCGGAAACTGGTTGGAAAGGGCCATGAGGAGGTTTCCCCGGATGCGGGCCTGAAGGTTTTCCTCCGTAAGGCCCTGGATCTCCGTCCCCAGGGCCCGAGAGAGGGCCTCCTTCATCGTGGAAAGGATCTCTCCGATGGGGATCTTCAGGGTCCGCAGACCCAGATTGCGGGCCAGGGCCAGGGCGTCTTCTTCGCTTTCCGGAGAATTGTAAGGGGAAGGCAAAAGGACCCCCAGAACCTTTTCCGGCCCCAGGGCCCGGGCGGCGATGACCGCGGTCACCGAGGAATCTATGCCCCCGGAAAGGCCGAGGATAGCCCCCTGGGCCTTAACGCGCCGAAAAAAGTCCCTCACCCCCAGGGTAAGGGCCTTGAGGAGGGATTCCATGCGTCTTTCCGAGACCGGACGCACCACCCCCTCTCCGGTCTCCAGATCGCACCAGACCAGATCTTCCTCAAAATCTCGGGCCTGGGCCAGGAGTTCCCCCTCCGGAGAGACCGCCAGACTTTGGCCGTCGAAGAGGAGGTGATCGTGTCCTCCCACCTGGTTGACCTCGATGACCGGAGCCCGCAGGCGGGCGGCGTTGCGGGCCATGAGGGCCCGGCGCAGGAGCCCCTTTCCCAAATGGAAGGGACTGGCGGCCAGGTTGATCACCGCCTGAACCTCGGTGAGCCCGGCCAGGGTATCTACCGGATAGGGACGAGGCACATAGCCCTCATGACTCCAAAGGTCCTCGCAAATGGTAAAAGCCAGGCGCTTTCCGCGCCAGGTAAAGATCCCGGCTGAGACACCGGGCTCAAAATAGCGGGGCTCATCAAAGACATCGTAGTAGGGTAAAAGGCGCTTGCGATAGCGAAAAAGAATACGCCCTTCCTCGATAAAAGCCAGGGCGTTGAAAAGGGCCCGGCCCGGGCCGGGGTTTTCTTCGGGATAGCCCACCACGGCCGCCGGACGCCGAATACGGGCCGCCAGTTTTTCCAGGGTGCGGTGGACCGCCTGCAGGAATTCGGAGCGAAGGAGAAGGTCCCGGGGAGGGTATCCGCAGAGGGAAAGCTCTGGAAAGATCACCAGATCCGCCCCCAGCTCCCGGGCCCTCTCCCAGAATTCCAGGATCTTCTCCAGATTCCCTTGGAGATCGCCTATGGTGGGATTGATTTGAGCTAGGGCGATCTTCATGTCCGAAAACTATTACGGGAAGGCTCGCCGGTCAATAAGTGCGCCCGTAACCCCCCACCCCCAAAAGATTGATCCAGAAGGAAAAGCGGGTCTCTTCTGGGGTGATCCCCAGGGTGAGGTCCACGCTGTAGCAGGAGGCCTCATAGGTGAGGCCCAGGCTGGCCGAAGAGGTCTCCTCCCGCAGGAGGTTTCGGGAAAGGGCCCCGTGGAGTACGAAACGGCGCAGGAAGCGCCAGCTTCCGGAAAGATTGAGTTGTTTGACCTGCCGCAGACGATCCCGCTGGTAACCGAGGGAAAAACGATCCAGAAGGACCCGGGTGAGGGAAAGGGTGAGTTCCTGGCGGGCCAGCCCCAGGCCGTAAAAGTTGTACTCCGCATCGTAGCGCAAGGAGAGCCTTCCCCCGGGGCTTTGGAACTCCAGTTCGCCTATCAGATTGGAAAAGGGGCGCCTTTCCTCCTCGGCCGCGGAAAGTTCGCGGGTCGCCTCCCGAAAATCGTAGCGCTGATAAAGCTTAAACCGCAAAAGATCCCGGTAGCGGAGTCGGCCCGGAGAGGGTTCCTCCCGCAAGGTCACAAACTGCAGCAGCCCGTATTCCAGCCAGTGGGCCGGGGGCAGGCGATCCTCGGCCCGCCACAGGGGAAAGTCCTCCTGGTTTTCCGGGGGACGGTAAAAGTAGTGCAGATAGGGGCGAAGACTGTGGCGAAAACGCCTCGGCCCGGTCCCGTAAATACGGTAAAACTCCAAAGAGGCCCGGGCCTCGATCTCATAGAGGGTGCGGGTGAGATCCTCGGTGGTTCCGTTGTCCCAGTCTACATCGTAGCGGGTATGGAGGAAACGATAAGCCACCTGGGTTTCCAAGGGACCGAGGGCCTGCTCCAGGGAGATTTCCGGGACCACCTCGGTGCGCAGGCCCCGGGAGCCCTCCTCCCGATACCAGTAGGTGGAGTCCAAAGAGAAATCGAAATGCAGAGGGCCGAAAAGAGGTCTCCTGAGGGCCCGAAAATAGAGGTCTCCTAGGGGGGAAAGCATGGAGGGCTGCCGGCCCGGAAGTACGGCATCCCGGTAGGTCCCCGAGGCTTCGAGGTAGGTATTTTCCCGGAGGTGATCCAGCCAGAGGCGAGAGGTCCGATAAGTCTGATTGCGCTCCTCAAGCCCCCGGCCAAACCACTCGAGGTACTGGCGATGGGTCTCGGAAAAACCGAAGGGGCCTCCCTCAAACTCCTCCAAAAAGTCCCGGTCGGAAAGGAGATCGAGGTCCAGGTGGAGCGCGATCCTTTGGGCCAGGGGCTGATCCACTCGCGCGGTAATCCAGTAGCGGCTCTGATTACCCCGTCGAATCCCGTCACCATTGTAATCCTTGTCTTCCAGGCGATCATGGAGATAGCGGTAGCGCAGGAGACCCCGGGCGTCTCGACTTACCCGCCAGCGCCCTTCGGCGGAAAAAAGAAGACCCCTTTTTCCGGTATAAAGGGGCGAAAGGGTGAGGTCAAAGCTATCGTGAAGGGCCAAAAAGAGGGGGACCTCCACCCCGGCCCCGGTACGGGAGCCGGTGACCAGACGGGGGAAGAGGAAACCGCTCTTGCGCCGGCGCTTGACCGGCAGACTCAGGTAAGGACTGGCCGCAAGCGGCAAGCGTTTCACCCAAAAGGAGACCCAACGCCCCCGGGCGTAGCCCTCACTCACCACCACCTTGCGGGCCCGGAAACTCCAGGAGGGTTCCTTCTCACAGTCCATCTCACAGGTGGTGATCACCGCCCGGTAGGCCACGTAGCGATCCTCGGAAAGTCTCTCCAGCCGCCGGGCCCGGACCCGCACCCGATCTTTCTGGATAAAAAGAAGGGCCCCATCCACCCGCCCTTCTCCGGACCGGAGGTCCAGGAAGGCCTGCCGCCCTTTAAGCCAATCTCCATGGAGGGTGAGGATTTTTACCGGTCCGGAAAGCCACAGCCGCTTGGTCTCCATCTCGTAGCGGGCCCGAGAGGCAAATATGGTAAGCCCCTTTCCGGTGATGACCACCTGCCCTTCGGCTACGGCTACCCGCCGGTCGTGATAGACCGTAAGCCTCCGGGCCTCGATCTTCCAGGCGGCAAGGGCCGAAGCCGCCCAGAGAACCAAAATAAAGAAAGAAAGGGTCCCCCTTTTCATACTTTACCTTTCACCCGTAGCCTCTAAAATGTCAACTGATGAAACGGGTCTTACTCTATCCCAAAGAGGGTCTCAAGCTGCCCCCTGATCTGGAAGGACTTCTTGAAGGACGCTTCCGGGAGGCCGGGATAGAGCTTACCCGGAAGCCTTCCCCTCCTCCGGACCTGGTCCTGGTGATCGGAGGGGACGGGACCCTCCTGCGGGCGGCCCCCCTGGCCTGGAAGCTCGACGTGCCCATCCTGGGGATCAATTTCGGGAAGTTGGGTTTCCTTACCGAGGTGTCCCTGGAGGAGGTCGAATTGGCCTTGGAGCGACTTTTGGAAGGGGAATTTCGGACCGAAGCCCGGCTCATGCTGGAGGTCCGCTACGGAGAGGAGACCTTTCAGGCCCTGAATGAGGCGGCCATCCTGAAGGGGCCCTTGGGGCACATGATCCACCTGCGGGTTACGGTCTCCGGGGAATACCTCACCACCTATTACGGAGATGGCCTCCTGGTGGCCACTCCCACCGGCTCTACGGCCTACAACCTTTCGGCCGGAGGCCCCATCCTGCATCCGGCCACCGAGGCCCTGGTGCTCACCCCCATCTGTCCTTTTATGCTCAGTGCCCGGCCTCTGGTGCTTCCAGCCGAAACAGAAATCACCGTGCAGCTCATCAGCCCCTCTCCGGAGGTCCACCTCGTGGTGGACGGAGGGCACCACCGGGTCCTCGGGCCCGGGCAGAGCGTGCATCTCCGGCGGTCAGAAAGACCGCTCAAATTAATTACCTCCCCCACCCGGAGCTATTTTGCCATCCTCCGGGACAAACTCGGGTGGGGGGAAAGCAAGGTCTAGGCCGAGGCCCCTTCTCCCTTGACCTTGGCGGCCAGGCGCTCCTTCTCCCGACGCATGGCCTCCTTTCCGGCCTCGATGGCCTCTTCAATCACCCGCTTGGCCTCCTCCAGGGTCTCCAGGGACTTCCCTTTAAGCCCTTCGGCCTGCGTAAGAAGGCGGGCCTTGATCTCTTCGGCCTCTTTCTTGAGATCTTCCACCTTGGTCCGCAACTCTTCCTTTTTCTCCCGAAGGCGCTCCTTGGTCTCCTCGCCCCGCTCCCGCAAGCGCTCCCGGATCTCCTCCCCACTGGCCGGGGCCAGGAGAAGGGCCGCCGCCGCCCCCACTAAACCCCCCAGCAAAAAGGCCAGACCCACCGAAAGCTTCTTTTCCGCCATTTTTCTCACCTCCTTTACTTTTTCTTCTTAAAAGGGATGACCTTAGAAAGGACTCTCAGGCCCTCCCGCAGGCCGGCCGTGGCGGCCGAGATCTCGATCACTAGATCCTGGACCTCACGATTGATGGTCTCCACCGCCACGGAAGCCGTGGTGCTCACCTCCCGCACGGAACGGGAAAGGTTGCGCGCGGCCTCGGAAAGCTCATCCAGGGCCGAAAGCTTCTCGTTTAGCCCGGAGACCAGCTTTTCGGCCTCCGAGAGGGTACGTTCGGCCTGGGTGAGGACCTGGGGCACCTCCCCGGAAAGGCGTTTTTCCAGGGCCTCAAGGACCAGATCCGTCTTCTCGAGCCTCCCTTTGAGCTCTTCGGAGAGATCCCGGGCCATCTCCCCCACGGAATCCGCAAGCTCCTTCAAGGCTCCGGGAAGGACCACCACCTCTTCGGCCACCCGGTTGACCCTCTCCAGGCTTCCGCGCACCTCGCCCAGCGCCCCTTCTACCTGCGAGAGAGTGACCGAGGCCTGTTCCGCCACCCCCTTAATCCGCCAGAGGACCCAGATGAAAACCACCAGGGCTACCGCCCCTAAAGCCAGGAGCACCAGAGTCAGAGCGGTCATCTCCCCCTCCTTTCGAAGATCTCTAGAAACTAATAACCACGTAAAACCTCCGGGCAAGTCCGAAGTTGACGAGAGCGGGGTTTCATATTAGGCAATGGGCCATGCCGGAGGTCAAACCCTTTTACGGCTGGCGTTTCAATCCCCAAAAGGTGGATCTCGCGCGGGTGGTGGCCCCGCCCTACGACGTGGTCTCTCCCGAGGAAAAGGCCGCCTATCTGGCCCGGGACCCGCACAACATCTTTCATCTGGAGCTGGCCTCCCGGCCGGAAGAGGCGTCCCGGAAACTGGAGACCTGGATAAGCGAAGGGGTCCTCATCCGGGAATCCCGTCCGGCCCTTTATCTCTATCGGCTTCATTTTACCCATCAGGGCCAAAAGTTCGTCCGCACGGGTTTTATCGGACTGGTGAGGCTTTCCCCCTTTTCCGAAGGGCGCATCCTGCCTCACGAAAAGACCTTTCCCAAGGTCACCGAGGAACGTCTGGCCCTTCTTCGGGCCACCAAGGCCCAGTTCAGCCAGATCTTCGTCCTTTACTCCGACCCCAAAAGACGCACCCTCTCTTCCCTTCCGGAGGCCTCTCCGCTTCTGCGGGTTAAATTCCAGGATGAAATACACGAAATCTTGGCTCTCACCGATCCCTCTCTCCAGAAGACCCTCACCGATTTCTGGGAGGATCTCCCCTTCTATATCGCCGACGGGCACCACCGCTATACCACCGCCCTGCGCTATGCGGAGGAGATGACCCGGGCCCTGCGGCCGGAGGGCCCCCGCTGTTTCCACTACATGATGATGTATCTCTGCCCCTTCGAGGATCCGGGGTTGGTAGTGCTGCCCACCCACCGCATCCTCCGGCACCCCTTCTCTCCGGAGGAACTCTCCCGACGTCTCCTTCCCCTGGTCCACCTCGAGGAGGACCCCAAAGCCCGGCCTTCGCTTGAAGAAAAGGCCCTGGTCCTCCTTTCCGCAGGGAGGCGTTTCCGGATGCGCCTGAGACCGGAGGCCCTGGAGCGCTGGCGGGCGGAGAGCGGACTCCCGGAAGAAGCTCTGCCTGCGGCCTGGTGCGCCCGGATTATCGAGACCCTCTGTGAAGAAGGCGAAAAGGATCTCAAGGAGAAGGGCCTTCTCTCCTATACCCCCCGGGAAGAAGAGGTGGAACACGAGGCCATAAAGGGGGCCCTGGGCTTCCTTCTTCCGGCCACCCCCCTTGAGGCCCTGGCCCGGGTGGCCGCAAGCGGAAAGGTCATGCCCCACAAGTCCACTTACTTTCATCCCAAGATCCTCACCGGAACGGTGATCTTTCGCCTCAATCCCCAGAGCGCTCCGCCCTGTCCGTGAAAGCCGAAGACCTTTTTCTCCAAGGTTTGGCCGAGGTCCGGAAGCTCTTCCCCCGATTCCAAGAGATCCTGGAAAGAGAGGAAAGGATGGGCCAACTCCTTAAGGCCCTGCTGGAGGCCATCGAGCGTTCCGACGAGGCCTATCAGGACACCGGGGCGGCCCAGCTTTGCGCCACCTGCGCCACCTCCGGCCGAGGCACCTGCTGCGTGCGGGATATGGAACTTTCCGTCTCCCGGGAACTCCTCCTGATCAATCTCCTGGTGGGGGTAAAACTCCCTGAAAATAGGGCCTTTCCCCGGGGCTGCTTCTTTCTGGGACCGGAGGGCTGCCTTCTCAAGGTGCGGCCCCTCCTCTGTCGCAACTTCTTCTGTCCCTGGTTCCGCCAGCGCTTCTCCCCCGAAAACCTGGCCTATCTTCAAGAGGCCATGGAAGAAGAAGCCCGGCTCCTTTTCCAGGCCGAAGATCGACTCCGGGCCCACTTACTGAAGATCCTGTAGGGTTCCCCAGAGTCTCCAGGGGACTATAATACGGTCATCCCACAGGAGGAGGGCTTATGGGTTGGATTCTGGTGACCGGGGCGGCGGGTTTTATCGGCTGGCGGACCGCGGAATTTCTCCTTAAGGAAGGCCACCAGGTCCTGGGGGTGGACGACCTCAACGACTATTACGATCCGCGCCTCAAAAAATGGCGTCTGGGAGAGCTGCGGCGCTGGCCGAATTTTCGTTTTTTTGAGGTGGACATCGCCAACCTGGGGGCCCTCTCCGTGCTCTTTGAGGCCTTCGAGGTGGAGGCGGTGATAAATCTTGCGGCCCGGGCCGGAGTGCGGGCCAGCCTCGAAGATCCCTGGGCCTACTATCGCACCAATGTGGAAGGCACGCTAAACCTCCTGGAGCTCATGCGGCGACACGGGGTCTCGAAGATGGTCCTGGCCTCCACCTCCTCGGTCTACGCCGGCTCCCCCCTTCCTTACCGGGAAGACCTTCCGGTCAACCAGCCTCTTTCCCCCTACGCCGCAAGTAAGAAGGGGGCCGAGGTCCTGGCCTATACCTATCACCACCTCTACGGACTGGACATTTCCGTCCTGCGCTACTTCACGGTCTTCGGTCCGGCGGGCCGGCCGGACATGAGCTACTTCCGCTTCATCAAGTGGATCGACGAGGGTCAGCCGGTAATCGTCTATGGCGACGGCGAACAGGCCCGGGATTTTACCTACGTGGACGATATTGCTCGGGGAACCATCCTGGCCTTAAGACCCCTAGGCTACGAGATCATCAACCTGGGTGGAGGACGCAACCCGATCTCCATCAATACCCTCATCGCCAAGATCGAAGCCCTCCTCGGCAAAAAGGCCCGGGTGGAATACCGGGAATTCCATCGGGCGGATATGCGGGTGACCTGGGCGGAGATCGACAAGGCCCGAAGGCTTCTTTCTTGGGCCCCGGAGATTTCCCTTGACGAAGGCCTGCGCCGTACCGTAGACTGGTACTTAGAAAATCGAGACTGGGTAAGAGAGATCCGTGTCTAATTTTGAATTTTCGGTCCTTTTCGGGGGGCGAGCCGGGGACGGCATCCGTCAGCTCGGGCAACTCTGGGCCCGGCTGTTGGCCCGGCGAGGCCTGCGGGTCTTCCTTTATGACGACTATCCTTCCCTCATCCGGGGCGGACATAACTTCACCGTGGTCCGGGCCGCGGATTTTCCGATCCTGGCCCACCGCGAAAGGATCAACCTCCTTGTGGCCTTAAACGAAGAGACCCTCCAGCGCCACCAGGAAAATCTCCTCCCTCAGGGTCTCCTCCTTTACGACTCCTCCGGGGGAAGAGAGTTTTCCGGCCTGGGGGTGCCTTGGAAAGAGATAGTCAAGGAGCTTTCGGCCCCGGAGATCACCCGCAACACCGCGGCCCTGGCCTCGGCCGCCAAGCTCACCGGAATTCCCTTTGAAGAGCTGGCCGCCACCCTGGAAAAGGACCTTCCCCGGGCCCGGGAGGTCAATTTGGAGGTGGCCCGGCGGGCCTACGTGGCCACCCCGGAGCCCCGGCTTGAGCTCCCTCAGGGGGCCGAAAGGCTTCCTACCTTTTTCGGAAACGAAGCCGCGGCCCTGGGGGCGGTGGCCGCAGGCCTTCGCCTCTATGTGGCCTATCCCATGACTCCGGCCTCCTCCATCCTCCACTATCTGGCCCAACACGCCGAGGCCCTGGGGGTCACGGTGATTCATCCCGAAAATGAGATCGCGGCGGTTCTCTGTGCCCTAGGGGCCGCTGCAGCCGGGGCCCCGGCCATGACCGGGACCTCTGGAGGAGGCTTTGCCCTGATGGTGGAGGCCCTGAGTCTGGCGGGGCAGGCGGAACTGCCCCTCCTGGTGGTGGAAAGTCAGCGTCCCGGGCCCTCCACCGGAGTGCCCACTTATACCGCCCAGGCAGATCTGGACTTTGTGACCTATGCCGGCCATGGGGAATTTCCCCGGGTGGTCTTAGCCCCGGGGGATGCGGAGGAGGCCTTCCTGCTTGCGGCTAAAGGGCTTTCTCTGGCCTGGTCTTATCAGGTCCCGGTCATCCTTCTTATGGATAAACACGTGAGCGAAAGCCTCTTTCACCAGGAGCTCCCCCTCTCCCGGGTCCCGCGGGTGAGTTTTCGGGCCTGGGAGGGCCAGGGGGAGTACCAGCGCTACGCCTTTACTGAAGACGGGGTCTCCCCTCTGGCCTTCCCCGGAGACCCGCGGGCGGTGGTCAAGGTCACCTCCTACGAGCACGACTCTTACGGTATCACCACCGAAGATCCGGAAGCCATCTCCCGCATGCAGGAAAAACGCCTGCGCAAGGGGGAGGGTCTGCGTCAGGCCCTGGACGGGCCCGAAATGGTCCGCACCGAAGGAGAGGGAGAGGTGGCCCTCTGTGTATGGGGTTCTGGCCGGGGAGCCGGTCTAGAGGTGGCTCGCCGTCTCGGCTTACGCTACGTACAGCCCTTGGTGCTTGAGCCCTTTCCGGAAAAGACCCTGAGGGCGCGGCTTTCCGGGGTGCGAAGGGTTCTGGTAGCGGAGACCAACGCCACGGGCCAGCTGGCCCGAAGGATAGCGGCCCTGGGCCTCAAGACCGAAAGGATCCTTAAATATGATGGGAGGCCCTTTACCGTGGACGAACTCGAGCGCCGCATAAAGGAGGTCTTGCGGTGAGTCTTCGCCGGAGACCCGAGGCCCTGGACACCTATGCGGTAAACACCTGGTGCCCGGGGTGCGGGAATTTCGGAATCCTTACGGCGGTAAAACGGGTGCTCAAGGGCTGGGAGGAACGGGAGGCCCTCCATCGGCTGGTCATGGTCTCCGGAATTGGCTGTCACGCCAAAATTGTGGACTATTTGGCGGTAAATAGTTTCTATAGTATTCATGGACGGGTGCTTCCGGTGGCCATGGGACTTAAACTGGCCCGTCCAGAACTCACCGTGCTGGGACACGCCGGAGACGGAGATGCCTACGGAGAGGGGATAGCCCACCTCATTTTTGCCGCCAAACGCAATCTGGATCTGACCCTGGTGGTGCACAACAATTCCGTCTATGGTCTCACCACCGGACAGTTCACTCCCACCTCTCCCAAGGGTTTCAAGGGCCGCTCCACCCCCAAGGGGAGCCCTGAGACCCCCATTAATCCTCTGGAGCTCATGCTGGCCAGCGGGGCCACCTTTGTGGCCCGGGGCTATGCCGGACGCCCGGAACACTTAGCCGGCCTTATCGAAGAGGCCCTCAAGCACCGGGGCTTTGCCTTTATCGACGTGCTTCAACCCTGCTATACCTTCTTCAACACCTACGAATTTTATAATCAACACGTAAAGGAGATCGGGCCGGAGCACGATCCGGCGGACTTTGAGGCGGCCCTGCACCTGGCCCTTCAATGGGACTATTCCGCGCGGGAGGCGGAGATCCCCATAGGGATCTTCTACCGCGTCGAAAAACCCCTTTACGAGGAGGCGGTAAGGGTCCCGGAAAAGACCCCGGATCTCTCCGCCCACATTGCCACCCACCACCTCTGAGAGATGCGCCGCGCATTGGCCAGGGCCACCCGCTATCTGGCCCGGGAGGGACTTCTTGCCGGACCGGAAGGGAACCTTTCGGTAAGGCTCAAAGACCGAATCCTGGTGACCCCTTCCGGGGGGCTCAAGGCCCGCCTGCGCCCGGAGGAGGTGGCGGAGGTAGACCTTTCCGGAAAGATCCTTTCCGGACATCCTACCTCGGAACTCCCTCTGCATCTGGCCCTCTACCGGGCCCACCCGGGGATAGGGGCGGTGGTCCACACCCATCCCCCATACACCCTGGCCCTCCTTCTTTCCGGCTTCGATTTCTCCCGACACTACCTTTACGAGGGAAAACTCCTCCTCGGGAAAATCTCCCGGGTTCCGGCCTGGCCTCCGGGCTCGGAGGAATTGGCCCGGGCGGTGGCCGAGGCCTTAAAGGACTCCCGGGTGGCCGTTCTGGAACGCCATGGGGCGGTCACCGTGGGAGCCCATCTCCTTGAGGCCCTAAACCTTACCCTGGTCCTGGAAAAGGTCTCCCGGGTGATATATCTGGCGCTAGCCCTGGGAAAGCTTCCTCCCCCCTTAGAGGACCCGCTTACTTGACGCCTTTCCCAAGGAGGCCTTTAATAAGACCGTGTCGGCTAGGTGGCTGGGCCTAGGAGCAGGGCTGATCTTTCTGGCGGGCTACCTTTTTTATGCCCGTCTGCTCTCCCGTTGGTTTGGCCTGGACGACCGGCATCTCACCCCGGCCCATCGCCTGCGAGACGGGCTGGATTTTGTGCCCACCTCCACCCCGGTCCTTTTCGGACACCACTTTGCCTCCATCGCCGGGGCCGGGCCCATAGTCGGGCCCATTCTGGCCGCTTCCTACGGCTGGTTGGGGGTCTTTCTCTGGCTGGTCCTCGGGGCGGTGCTCGCCGGAGGGGTACACGATATGGGCTCCATGGCCGCCTCCCTCCGACACGAGGGCCGGTCCATCGGGGAACTCCTGCGGCAGTATCTTGGCCCCTCCGCCCAGAGGCTTTTTCTGGCCTTCGCCGTGGCCACGCTGATCCTGGTGGTGGCCGCCTTCGATGTTATCGTAGCCAAGACCTTTGTGGCCTCACCCCCGGTAGCCACGGCCTCTCTGGGCTTTCTGATTCTGGCCGTACTTTTCGGCCTCCTTTACTATCGCGCCGGGGTCCCCCTTCCGGCAATCACCCTTTTCGGACTCCTGGGATTGGCCCTTTCCATCTGGCTGGGCTTTCGCTTCCCCCTCCACCTCAAGGAGCCCCTTTGGCGGGCCCTCCTTTTGGGCTATGTGTTTCTGGCCTCGGTCCTTCCCATCTGGCTCCTCCTCCAACCTCGGGACTACCTTAACGCCTTTCTCCTTTACGCCCTCCTTTTGGGGGCCCTGGTGGGACTCTTTTTAAAGGCCCCGGAGGTGCGGCTTCCGGTCTATACCGGCTTTTTCAACGACCTCGGCCCTCTTTTTCCCCTCCTTTTCGTGATCACCTCCTGCGGGGCCATCTCCGGATTTCACTCCCTGGTGGCCTCCGGGACCACAGCCCGCCAGGCAGACCGGGAATCCCAGGCCCGTTCCGTGGGCTACGGGGCCATGCTCCTTGAGGGGGTCCTGGGGGTGGTCTCCCTGTGTGCGGTGATCGGGTTTACCCTGGCCGACTACCAGAGTCTTCTCAAGGCTAAGGGCCCTATCGCGGCCTTCGCTTTAGGGGTCGGGCATTTTCTTTCCGCCCTGGGGATTCCCCCGGAAAAGGGGCGGGCCTTTGCCGCGCTGGCGGTCTCGGCCTTTGCCCTGACCTCTCTGGATACCGCCACCCGGGTGGCCCGCTTCATGGTGGAAGAGTTTTTCAGCCCCGCCGGGGAACATGTCTCCACCGCCCGAAGCCGCACCCTTTTCACCCTCTTGGTAGTGGCCGCCGCCGGGGGGCTGGCCTTCTCCGGGGCCTGGCAAAGGATCTGGCCTCTCATGGGCGCCGCCAACCAGTTGCTTGCGGCCCTGGCCCTGCTGGCCCTCACCGTCTGGCTGACCAGCACCGGGCGCTTTGCGGCCTTCGTGAAAATTCCGGCCCTTTTCATGCTGGCCGTCACCCTTACGGCGCTCGTGCTTCTGGCCCGCAAAAATTTTCTTTCCGGAAAATGGTTACTGGCGGTCCTTTCCCTGATTCTCCTGGTCCTGACCCTGCTTCTCCTGCGCCTGGCGGCCCGGAAGCTCTTTTCTTCAGGGAAGGCCCAGGAACTTGTGTAGCTGGACCTGAAGACGCACCGGAAGGCGATCCTCAAGGATTAAACGGGCCAGTCTTTCTGGAGACATCTCTCCCCAGACCGGAGAAAAATAGACTTCGGTAAAAAAGAAAAGCCCGAGCTCCAGCGTCTTTTCCCGGGCAAAACGGTAGTCCTCCTCGTCGGCAATGACGAATTTCACCGCGTCCCTGGGGGTAAGGTAGCGCAGGTTTTCGTAGAGCATGCACGCGTTCATCCCCGAAGAGGGGGTCTTGAAGTCCATGATCTTGACCACCTCCCGGGGGACGGACCTCAGGGAAAGGCTTCCGTTGGTCTCGAGATAGATCCGCGCTCCCCGGCGGAGAAGGGCTCTCATGAGCTCCAGGGAGGCTTCCTGAAGAAGGGGCTCGCCTCCGGTAAGGAGGACCTCCTTAAGGCCCGTGGCCTCGAATTCCTTAAGGATGGCGGAAAGGGTTAGGGGGCGTCCAGCCTCGGGGCTCCGGGCCGGAGAAGTATCACACCAGCGACAGGCCAGATTACAGCCGGCCAGACGCACGAAAAAGGCCGGCCGACCACAAGCCGGACCTTCCCCCTGAAGGCTCACGAAGGTCTCAAAGACCCGGAGGACGGGTTCAGTCGGGAAGATAGGTGGCACAGGCCCTTTCGGTCTCGCAGACCGTAACCCGGGAGACCTTTACCGGATGCCCCGAGAGTTTTTCACAGAGTCTTTGATAAATGTAGCGGGCCAGGTTCTCCGAGGAGGGATTTTCTTTGCCGAAGGCCGGGTGCTCGTTGAGGAAACGGTGGTCGAGCTCCGCCACCACTTCCCGGAGCGCCCGCTTGAGTTCCTTAAAATCAAGAAGGATCCCGATCTCATTGAGTTCTTTTCCGCGGACGCTCACCTCCACCTGCCAGTTGTGCCCGTGAAGATTCTCACAGGCCCCTTCATAGCCCCGGAGTTGATGCGCCGCGGCAAACTCTTCTCGGACCGTAAGCTCGAACATATCCTGGAAAATCTGGAGGCGGCGCGGGGATTCGAACCCCGGATTCACGGCTTTGCAGGCCGTCGCCTTACCGCTTGGCTACGCCGCCTCGGCTTCTTTCTATTTTATCATGGCGGCGGAGGGACTCGAACCCCCGACCTAGGACTTATGAGATCCCCGCTCTACCGCTGAGCTACGCCGCCACCGCATTTCTTAAATCTTTCAGGCCTTCGGGGCTTTGTCAAGGGTGGCCGGAGGGTTAAAATCAAGCTCTATGGAACTGGAACTTCTGGGGAAAAGCCTTCTTTTTCGGGGGCTTGCAGAGGAGGCCCTGCGCGAGATCCGGGGTATCGCCCTTTCCAAAGTCTTCGAAAAGGGAGAGGTCATCTTTTCGGAGGGGGCCGAGGCCCGGGGATTTTTTCTAGTCCTGGAAGGGAGGGTTAAGGTCTATCGGCTCTCGGCCCGGGGGCGGCAACAAATCCTCCATGTTTTCGGTCCGGGAGAGGCCTTTGCCGAGGCGGCCCTCTTTTCCGAGGCCCGCTATCCGGCCTGGGCTGAGGCCTTAGAAAAGACTCGGGTACTCTTCTTTCCCCGCAAAGCCTTCCTGGACCTCGTTCGGCGACGCCCGGAACTGGCCCTAAATATGCTGGCTCTCCTTTCTCTGCGTCTGCGTTCCCTGGCCGAACTGGTGGAAACACTTTCCTTGAAGGAAGTCCCGGAAAGACTGGCGGCCTATCTTCTTTATCTCGCGGAAAGAAACGGGTCGGAATTCGATTTAGAGATCCCCAAGGGGGAGCTGGCGGCCCTTCTGGGCACGGTGCCGGAGACCCTCTCCCGGGTGCTTTCCCGTCTCAGCGAGGCCGGGCTCATTGAGGTCTCCGGAAAAAGGATCCGTATCCTCAATGAGGAGGGGTTACGAAGACTTGGAAAGAGATAACCCTTATCTGGTCCTTCCCCGGAGATTGGCCCGCATGCGGGAGGTCCTCGCCCGGCGCCAAAAGGACCTCGTGCTTTTTCTGGACCGGGTCAAGAATGAACACAACTTCTCCGCCCTGATCCGCACCGCCGAGGCCGTGGGTCTCCAGGAGATCTGGTACGGCTTCGAGGAACCCTACGAAGCCCCTATAAATGTAGGGGTCACCCTCGGAGCCCATCGCTGGGTCTTTCTGCGCAAGACCGAGGACCCCCGCGCCACCCTGGAGGACTTCCGGAACCGGGGCTTTCAGGTGGTGGTCACCTGGCTGGGGGCGGGCACCCGGGATTTTCGCGAAGTGGATTATACCCGTCCCACGGTGATCGTGGTGGGAAACGAGGTGGAGGGGGTCTCTCCGGAGCTCCTGCCCCTGGCCACGCACCGCATCATGATCCCCATGGTGGGCATGGTGCGCAGTCTAAATGTTTCCGTAGCTACGGCGGTCATCCTCTATGAGGCCTTTCGGCAGCGGGAGGCCGCCGGTCTCTACGAGCGCCCCCAGCTCTCTTCCTCCGAAATAGAGGCCATCCTCCGCAAATGGGCCTACGAGGACGTGCTGCGCCAGAGACGGAAAAAATAAAACCTCACCCCAGGTCTTCAGCCTCGGCCAGATCGTCGGCATAGAAGACCTCTAAGGAAAGGCCTTCTTCGAGAAGGCGGGCCACCAAAAGGTCCACCTGGTGGGCCCGGGCCGGATTCCCTTCGGCCGGAACAGGAAGGCGCAGGGCCGCCCGCGGCGGACGCACCGAAAGGACCTCCACCTCCATCCGAAAATCCGGGGGAAGACCCTTCAATTCCTCCTTGAAAAGGCGCCGCAAAAAGAGGCGCAGATCTTTGGCGGATTTAAAATTCCGGCCCATATCCGGGATTTACAAAAAGCCCGAAATTTAGTAAAGCGGAGAAGATAAAGAATCGCGAGGTGGTGGCCATGCGCAAAGTGCTCCTACTGCTCCTGGTAGGCCTCCTTTTCTGGACCGCCTGGGCCTGTGCGGAAGATTCTACCTCTTCGGAGCCCCTTCTAAGACTTTATCTTACCGGAAGGGTGCTCGATTCCCACAAGGAACCGGTGGCCGAGGCCGAGGTCCGGCTTCTCCTCCACGGGAAGGCCCTGACCTTCCGCAAGGGGGAGCACGGGCACCAGGAGGTGGAAAGTATCGAAACCGAGGCCGACGGTTCCTTTCAGGTGGTGGCCGAGATCCCGGAAAAGGCCCTGGAGGAAGGCGGGCTGGAGGTGGAAATCTTTAAGAGCAGTTTTAAGCCGGTCACCCTCTCCATTGAACCCTCGGAGCTTGCCCGTCACGGCCAGGATCTTTTCGTGGTCAAAAACGTGATCCTTGAGCGCCATTTGGGCCCGGCCTTCTGGATCGCCACCATAGTCTTTATTCTGGCCTATGCCCTTATCAGTTTTGAACTCCTCCACCGGACGGTGGCCGCCATGCTCGGGGCGGCCCTCATGTTGGTAGTCACCTACACTCTGGGGATATGGGACCCGGCCTACCACATCATCTCCTATGAACGGGCCATCCGGGCCATCGACATGAACGTGATTTTCCTCCTCATGGGGATGATGATCGTGGTGGGAGTCCTCAAGCGCACCGGGGTCTTTCAGTGGTGCGCTTATAAAAGCTATCAGCTGGCCCGGGGAAATGTCTTTCTCCTCTGTGTCATCCTTTCGGCCTTTACCGCCGTGACCTCGGCCTTTCTCGACAACGTGACCACCATGCTCCTTTTGACCCCGGTCACCATTGAGATCGCTCTCTCCCTCAAGATCTCCCCCCTGGTCCTGCTCATTCCGGAGATCCTGGCCTCCAATGTGGGGGGAACGGCCACCCTCATCGGCGACCCTCCGAATATCATGATCGGCTCCTATACCGGACTCACCTTCATGGATTTTGTAAAGAATCTCACCCCGGTGGTAGCCCTTTCCATGATCGCCCTCTTTGTCTTTAGCAAGCTGGTCTATGGAAAGGATTACGCCCGGGGCCAGGTGGAAGACGTGGAGGGTTTCATCGCCCGCCTGCGGGAGGAGTACCGCATCACCGACGGGACCCTGCTGGCCGTAGGGCTTATCATCATGGCCGTCCTCATCTTCTTTTTCGTCACGCACGGGATCTTCCACATGGAGGTCTCGGTGGCCGCCCTCTTCGGGGCCTCCCTCCTTTTCACCTACGCCCTGGTCACCAAGAAGGTGGACCTCCTGGAGGTGGTAGAAAAGGACATTGAGTGGACCACCCTCCTCTTTTTCATGTTCCTTTTCATCCTGGTGGGGGCGGTGGAAGAGGTGGGACTCCTTTCCCTTATCGCCGACAAAGTCTATCACCTCTCTAAAGGGTCCCTTACGGCGGCGGTCTGCCTCATCCTCTGGGTGGCGGCCATCATGAGCGCTTTCGTGGATAACATTCCCTTTACCGCCACCATGCTTCCCATCGTGGCCTATCTCTCCCGGGTAATCCCGGGAGCGGAGTCGAACGTCCTCTGGTGGGCCCTGGCGCTGGGGGCCTGTTTCGGAGGCAACGGGACCATGATCGGGGCCAGCGCCAACGTGGTCACTCTGGGGATCGCCGAGGCCGCCGGACACCGCATCCGCTTTTTTGAGTACATGAAGGTGGGCTTTGTTTACATGGTCCTGAGCGTGGCCCTGGCCAATGTCTGGCTTTTAATCTTCTACTAGGAGGGTCTCTTATGCCGGCGAGATTCTTTCCTCATCTGGAAAAGATCCTGATCCCTCTGGGAAAGGACGGGGCCTCGGAGGCCCTTTTGAGCTTCCTCATCTGTCTTCTAAAGGGGCTTCCCCCAGATTTGGTAAAGACCGTCTATCTGGTCCATGTGGTCTCCTCGGATGCCCTCAAAAAGGCCTCTCGGCGGGACCTCCGGCTGGAGTCTCTTTTTGCCGAAAAGGACTTTCTCCGGGAACTCTATCGGGAATATCTTCGCCGAGAGGCCGAACCCTTTCTGGCCGAGGCCCGGGAAAGGCTCCAGGCGGCCCTTCCCCATCTCCTAGTAAAGGAAGTCATCCTCAGCGGAAATCCTCCGAAGGTCCTCTCCCGTTTCGCCTACGAGGAGAAATGCGGAGCGGAAATCATCGCCCGCCGGGCCCGTTCCCACATTTCTGAGCTCCTCCTTGGCAGTTGCACCCACGCCCTGGTCCACCGCCCTGGAGAACACTCCACCTATGTAGTGGGACGCAAGTTCCTGGAAGCCGAAAGTTGTCGGAAACCGCGCCTTCTGGTCTGCCTGGACGATTCCCCACCCAGCTGGAAGGCCCTGGAAGAGGCGGCGGGTTTGGCCCTCCTCTGGGGGGCCCAGGAGATGGTCCTTTTTCATGTGGTGGATCTGGTCCCGGTGGCCCAGGAGGAGAGGGCCCCGGAGGGAGAGGCCCTTCTGGGTTCGGCGGAGACCTTTCTGCACCAAGCGGGAGTGGAGGTCCCGATAAGCCGGCGGGTGGCCGTGGGAGAGCCCGCGGAAGAGATCGTGAAGGAGGCGGAAGAGGGGGACTATGACCTGGTCTTTATGGGACATCGCGGTCGCAGCGCCTTGGAGGAGATCTTCCTGGGAAGTGTCTCCGAGCGGGTCATGCACCGGCTGGTTTCTCCCACTCTAGTGATCGTCACCCGGAGGTAGCCTTGCAAAAAAGGAAAGGAGCGTTAAAGAGGGACAAAATCGTCCAAAGGAGGGAGGGGATGAAGTTGGGGAAAAGACTATGGTATCCGGCGTTAATTGTCGCAACTCTGGTTTGGCTTTATTTTTCGAGAGACACCCTGGCGGCCGAGGTCCCAGCCAAGGGGGGCTGGCCCTGGTGGGCCTGGCCCACCATCCTTTTCCTTTTCACCTTTACCATCGGCATCATCTCTCCCATGTCCGGAGTGGGAGGGGGGGTGCTCTTTGTGCCCCTTTCCACGGCCTTCTTTCCCTTCAGCGTGGACTTCATCCGGGGGGCCGGGCTCATCATGGCGGTGACCAGCGCCTACTCCTCGGTCCCCAGTTTTGCCCGCAAGGGCCTGGCCAACATCCGGCTCATGGCCGCGGTGGGCTGGGTGGTTATGGTCTCCTCCATCATCGGGGGCTTTGTGGGCCTCTGGGTGAGCAACGCCTTTCCCAACGGGAAATGGTACATCATCTTTGCCCTGGGCATCATCCTCCTGGTGGTCTTCATCATCATGATCACCTCCAAGCGGGTGGAGTATCCGGAGGTAAAGGAACAGGACTCCGTCTCCAAGGCCCTGGGGCTTAAAGGGAGCTGGTATGAGCCTACCTTAGGCCGCATAGTGGAGTACAAGGTGACCCGCTTTGTACTCTCGCTCTTTCTTTTCGCCGGGGTGGGCTTCATTGCCGGGATGTTTGGCCTCGGGGCCGGGTGGGCCAACGTGCCGGTGCTCAACCTGGTCATGGGCTGCCCCATCAAAGTGGCTGTGGCCACCAGCATGGCCATCATCATGGTCAACGCTGCGGCCATCTGGGTCTACATGGCTAAAGGGGCCACTCTCCCGCTCATTGTGGTCCCTGCGGTTCTGGGGATCACCCTCGGGGCCCGCGTGGGGGCCTGGCTTACGGTGCGCGTGAAGCCGGCCTTTATCAAATATTTGGTCCTGGGAATCATGCTGCTGGCCGCGGTCCTCAATGTGATCAAGGCCCTAAAGGGGCTTCATGTAATTTAAATCTTTTAAGGAGGGTTGGTCATGGAAAACAAAGTGCAAATTGATCCTATAAACGAGGCCTTTGCCCGCGCCACGGAGATTTCCACCTATATTGGGGTGGCGGTGATGATCGTCTTCGGGCTCCTTTACCTCATCGGTCTGCCGGGCTTTGTAGATATGCATCAGGCTGTGACCCACTGGCACCTCTCTGTGGACGAGTTCTGGCGTCAGATTAAAGGGGCCCCCCTTTACGGCTATTCCTGGTTCCTCTCCCACCTCAACAAGATGGATTGCCTGAGCATGATCGGTATTGCTATTCTTTCCTTTGTGCCGGTCTTCGGGTTCTTGGCCGCCATCCCCAGGAGCCGCTCCAAGGCCTACACCATCTTCTTTCTCATCCTCATTGCCGGATTCGTCTTTGCGGTTATCCAGCCCATCGTAATGCCTAAATAGGTTGTCTTTCAAAGGCCCCCTTCGGGGGGCCTTTATTTTGGCCCTGATTGCCCCTAAGCTAAAAATATGCGCTGGGCACAGCGACTTCCCCGGGTCAATGAACATGTAATAAACGCCGTCCTAGCCATCCTTATCGGTCTCATCGGCGGAGCGGGGGCCATCGTCTTCCGCTTCATGATCAAATTCTTTCAGGAATTCTTCTATCACGATGCCCGGGACTTTCTCCTCTTTTATCACCAAGTACCCTTCTGGCAAAAGCTTCTTTTCCCGGCGCTGGCCGGTCTTATTGTGGGGCCCATCATTCACTTTTTGGCCCACGAGGCCAAGGGACACGGGGTACCGGAGGTTATGGAGGCCCTCGTGGTGCGCGGAGGGCGCCTCCGGGCCCGGCTCACCCTGGTGAAGATGTTCGTCTCCGCCCTTTGTATCGGCTCCGGAAGTTCCGTAGGTCGGGAGGGGCCCATCGTCATGATCGGCTCCTCGGCGGGATCCATGATAGGGCAGCTTCTCCGAGCCCCGGAGGAACGCCTGCGCACCCTGGTGGGCTGTGGGGCGGCGGCAGGGATCGCCGCCACCTTTAACGCCCCCATCGCCGGGGTCCTCTTTGCGGTTGAGATCCTCCTCAACGACTTTCGCCTGGAACGCTTCAGTCCCATCGTGCTCTCTTCGGTAGTGGCCACAGCGGTGGCCCGGCGCTACCTGGGAAATTTTCCAGCCCTTAAGGCCCCTGCCTATCAACTGGTAAGCCTTCAGGAATTTTTCTTCTACGCTCTCTTAGGGTTGGCCGCGGGGTTGGCCGCCCTTCTTTTTATCGAATTACTCTATCGCTCTGAAGATTTCTTTGAAAAATTGCCTTTTCCCGACTACTTCAAACCGGCCCTGGGAGGTCTTCTTTTAGGAATCCTCCTCCTCTTTGTTCCCCATGTGTTTGGCGTGGGCTACGGGGCGGTCAACCAGGCCCTACTCGGAGGCTTTTCCGGAAGGACTTTTCTTCTCCTTATCCTGGCCAAGATCCTCGCCACTTCCCTGGTCCTGGGTTCCGGGCACTCTGGAGGGGTCTTTGCCCCCTCACTTTTCATCGGGGCCATGACCGGGGGGTTCGTGGGCTCGGTGGTGCACGCCCTCTTTCCGACCATTACCGCCTCTGCCGGGGCTTACGCCCTGGTGGGTATGGGGGCGGTGGTTGCGGCCACCACCCATGGTCCCATTACGGCCATCCTTATCATCTTCGAGCTTACCGGAGACTACAGTATCATCCTGCCCCTCATGCTCTCCTGCATTGTAAGCCTCTTCGTGGCCACCCAGCTCAAAGAAGGCTCCATTTACACCATTAAACTCAGGCGGCGAGGACTCACCCTCAAGAGGGGTTGGGAGGAACAAATCCTGACGAGCACCCGGGTGGGAAAGATCATGAGTCGGGAATTTGAGAGCCTGCCGGAGACGACCCCCCTTCCCCGGGTGATCGAGGCCCTAGGCCGCAGCCCCCATTCCTATCTCCTGGTAACCAATGAAAAGGGGGAGCTTTCCGGCATTATCTCCTTTCATGATGTGCGCCAGGCCCTCCTTAAGGAACGAGAGGAGGCCCAGAGACTCACCGCCAAAGACATCGCTACCCAGGAGGTGATCACGGTAACCCCGGAGGATACCCTGCTTGAGGCCCAGCACCGGCTAGCCCGCCTAGGAGTTTCACAACTTCCGGTAGTAGATAGCCGCAACCCTAAACAGGTGGTAGGAATCATTTCCCTCCGCGAGATCCTCAACTTCCACGAAAAGGAGCTCCTCAAAAAGCTTTAACCCTCCAGGGCTAAGGCGGCGAGATCCTTTTGATGCCCCACGAGATAAAGGATATCGTCGCGCTCAATGACGTAATCTGCCGGGGGCAGGAGCTGGATCTGGTCCGCAAAGGCCCTTTTGACCCCGATGACGTAGACTCGGTATTTCCGGCGTAGATCCAGCTCTTTGAGACTTTTGCCCACAAATTCTGGAGGGGGTTTGACCTCGGTAATATAAAAATCGGGCAGAAGGGGCAAGAAGTCCAGAAAATTGGGCATAACCAGAGAGCGGGCCAGGCGTATGGCCGAATCCCTTTCCGGGATGATCACCCGATGGGCCCCAATGAGGGAAAGGATTTTGGCCCCCTCTTCATTTAAGGCCTTGGCGATGATGTTCCGGGCTCCTAACTCCTTGAGGAAAAGGGTCACCAGCACACTCTGGGCCAAGGACCCTATAGCCACCACCACGGTGTCCATCTTGTCGAAACCGAGGTGCTCCAAGGTCTCCTTGCGTGTAGCGTCAGCCACCACCGCCTGGGAGACTACAGAGCTGATCTCCTCTACGGCCTTTTCCGAACGATCTACCGCCACCACTTCCTGACCCTGCTCCGCGAGAGTGCGGGCCAGATAACTTCCGAACCGCCCCAAACCAATGATGCCGAACTGTTTCTTGGCCATCAGCCGAGAAGGACCTCCTCCTTGGGATAATAAAACTCTTTGGGTCTGGAGGAAAGACCGGTCAGGAGGATGGCCAGGGAAAGGACTCCCACCCGGCCCACATACATGGTACCGATGATCACCCCCTTAGCCCAAGGAGAAAGCTGCGGGGTAATTCCGGTGGAAAGACCCACGGTACCCAGGGCGGAGACGGACTCAAAGAGCCGGGCCAGAAACTCCGTCCCCGAGGCCGCAAAGGCCCGGGAGGGGGCCCCCAGGATAAGAAGAAACTGGGAGATGTAGATGGTGAAGGCGTAAAGGGCCGCCAGGGTCAGGGCCTTGAAGACCAGATCCTGAGGTATAGTGCGCCGGAATACTGTGGGTTGGGGATATCCCCGCAGGCGGCTGATCACCGAGGAGGCCAGGACCCCGAAGGTGGTGGTCTTGATCCCTCCTCCCGTGGAGCCGGGACAGGCCCCGATAAACATAAGAAAGATCAGGACATAGAGGGACACCTCTCCGAAACGAGAAAGGTCCACCAGACTGAATCCGGCGGTGCGGGAACTTATACTCAGGAAAAAGGCGTTGAGGAGTTTCTGAGGGAGAGAAAGTCCGGAAAAGGCCCTGTTGCCCTCAAAAATAAGGAAAAGAAGGGCCCCCAAAAGGATCAGGCCCCCATGGACCGTTAAGGTCAGCCGGGTATGGAGGGACCATCTCCGCCTCTGCCGGAGGACCAGACGGTGAAAGACTTCGAAAACAATGGGAAATCCGGTATTGCCCGCCAAAATGGCCAGAGCTATGACCGCCGGAAGGTAAAAGGCCTCTTTGTAGGGACTTAACCCCTGAGGGAGATCGGAAAATCCGGCGTTACAGAAGGCGGAGATCGCATGAAAGAGGGCGTGAAAGAACCCCTCCGGAGAAAACCCCTCCCCGAAGGCCGGCCAAAGCAGAAGGGTCACCAGGGCCTCGGTAAAGAGGGTATAGGCCACAATGGTAAGAAGAAGGGGCTTGAGATCCACCCCGGGATAAGGGGCAAAGCTCTCTTTGAGGGTTAGACTCTCGCCCACGGGGACCGTTCGGCCCATGAGGACGAAAAAGAGGGTGGAAAAGGTCATAATTCCCAGTCCCCCTAGCTGAATAAGGGTCAGGATGACCACCTTGCCCCCAAAGGTAAAGGTGGTGGCCGTGTTGACTACGGTGAGTCCGGTGACGCAGACCGCGGAAGTGGCGGTAAATAGGGCATCCAGAAAGGACAATTTTCCGCGATGCATCCAGGGTAGCCAGAGAAAAAGGGCCCCTACCGCCGCCGCTGCCGCAAAGGAAAAGGCCAAATAAAGAGTAGAACGCAAAGGGGGACGGACCAAAGGCCTCATTGACATACGGTCTGAAAGAAGCGCCGGATCTCCTCCAGTTTCTGCCGGGCCGCCCCGGACTCCAGGACCTCCCGAGCCAAAGCCACCCCACCCCTGAGATCCAGGGTCTTTTCTGCGGCGTAAAGGGCCGCCCCGGCGTTGAGGAGGACCATATCCCTTTTGGGGCCGGTTTCTTTTCCGGAAAGAAGGTTTTCAAGGAGCCGGGCGTTCTCCTGGGCGTCTCCTCCCAGGAGTTCTCCGGGATCTTCGCAGAATTCCAGACCCACATCCTGCGGGTCCACATAATAGGTGGTGATGCGCCCCTCCCGGAGCTCGGAGACCTTGGTAGAGCCGGTCACGGTAAACTCATCGTAGCCCCCTTCACCGAAGACCACCAGGGCCCGCCGGGCCCCCAGGGCATCCAGGGCGTAGGCCATCTTTTCCGTGAGCCGGAAGTCGAAGACTCCCAGGACCTGGGTGTCGGCCAGGGCGGGATTGGCCAGAGGCCCCAGAAGATTAAAGATGGTGCGAAAGCCGAGCTCCCGCCGGGGGCCCGCCACCTCTTTCATGGCCGGGTGATAAGCCGGGGCAAAAAGGAAACAGAAACCCACTTCCCGAAGGGCCCGAGCCGAGACCTCCGGGGGGACCTCCAGGGGAATCCCCAGGGCCTCTATCACATCCGCACTTCCGGAACGGCTGGTCACCGAGCGGTTGCCGTGCTTGGCCACCGGAACCCCGGCCGCGGCCACCACCAGGGCCGCCGCCGTAGAGACGTTGAAGGTCCCCTTGGCGTCGCCCCCGGTGCCGCAGGTATCCACCACCGGGCCGGAAAGGCCGTGCTCCACCCGCACCATGTGCTCCCGGAGGGCCCGGGCCGCCCCGGCGATCTCCCTCCAGGTCTCACCCCGCATCCGCCAGGCGGCAAGAAGGGCCCCGATCTGGGCCGGAGTGGCCCGGCCCTCCATAATGAACCCCACGACCCGGGCGGCCTCTTCCTCAGAAAGTTCCCGCCCTTCTACCAACCGTCTGAGATAGGCTCGGAGGTCCTCCATGGGCCTCTCCACGGATAATTTTTTCTGGAGTTTACCCTCAAACGGAAAAAAGGGGAATTTCTTGGTTTGCAGGATGGTCCACCCAGTGATATGAAAGAGGAAATCCCTTTGCAGGAGGCGCCCATGGGCAAACGCATCGTGGTCATCGGAGCCGTGGCCTGCGGGCCCAAGGCCGCCTGTCGGGCCAAGCGCCTCATGCCCGAGGCGGAGATAACCCTGATCGATAAGGACGATCTCATTTCCTACGGGGGTTGCGGGATACCTTACTATGTCTCCGGGGACATCCCGGACGAAAATCACCTCCGGGAGACCTCCTTTCACATGCTCCGGGACGAATATTTCTTTGAGAACGCCAAGGGGATCGACCGGGTCCTCACCCGGACCCTGGCCACGGAGATCGATCGGAAGCGCAAAGTGGTTCGGGTAAGGTACCTTGATTCCGGAAAGGAGGAAGATCTCCCTTACGACCAGCTGGTGCTCGCCACCGGAGCCACGCCCTTTCTTCCTCCTATTCCCGGGCGGGACCTCGACGGGGTCTTTGCCATCTCCAATCTGCACAAGGCCATTGAGATCAAGAACCGCCTGGCCCGGGGGCAGGTGGAACGGGCGGTGATCATCGGGGCCGGGCCCATCGGGCTGGAGATGGCCGAGGCCTTCTCCGACCTCTGGGGGGTGGAGACCACGGTGCTCGAGTACTTTGACCAGCCCCTTCCACGGATCATCGATCCCCCGCTGGCCCGCATGGTGGCCCATCACCTGAAGGAAAAAGGGGTGCGCCTGGTGCTGAACGCCCGGGTGAAGGAGATCCGGGGGAAGGACGGCCGGGTGACCGAGGTGGTGGAAGAAAACGGCACCTATCCCGCGGATCTGGTAGTTTTTGCCACCGGGGTACGGCCCAACGTGGAACTGGCCCAAAAGGCCGGACTCCTCGTGGACCGGGGCATCGTGGTCAACCACCGGATGCAGACCTCAGACCCGGATATTTATGCCGGAGGAGACTGCGTGGAGATCCCGCACCTCGTCCTGGGAAAGCGGATGGTCATGCCCCTGGGCTCCCTGGCCAATCGCCAGGGCCGGGTCATCGGGGACAACCTGGCCGGCCGTCCCACCAAATTTCCCGGGACCGTGGGGGCCTTCATCATGAAATGTTTTGACCTGGCGGTGGGGGCCTGCGGGATTTCCCTTTCCGTGGCCCGGGCCGAGGGCTTTGAGGCCGACTACGCCCTCAACAACCAGACCGAAAGGGCCCACTACTTTCCGGGGGCGGAATTCATCTTCGTGGAGCTGGTCTTTGACCGGAGGACCCGGAGGGTGCTGGGCTTTCAGGCCGTGGGGCCCAACACCGACGGGACCCTGGCCCGGCTTCACGCCCTCTCCTCCCTCCTTCCCCACCGGCCCACGGTGGAGGACCTCATCGGGCTGGAGTTGGCCTACGCCCCACCCTACAATTCGGCCCTGGATCCCATCCACGATGTGGCCCATACCGCGGAAAACCTCCTTACCGGTCTTCTGGTGCAGATGGACTGGGACGAAGTCCTGCGGCGCCTGAGGGAGGGAGATCCGGAAACGGTCTTCGTGGACACCCGGCATCCCAAGGAGGCCGAACCCCTGGTTAAGAAGTATCCCGGGCGCTGGATCCACGTGGAGTACGACAAGGTCCGCCGCGAGATGGACCGCATCCCCCGGGACAAGGACGTAATCATCATCTGTAACTCCAGCCGGCGAGCCTACGAGGCCCAGCGCTGGCTCATGGCCGCAGGCTATACCCGCACCTTTGTGCCTCCCGGAGGGCTCAACTTCGTAAGGCGCTGGGGAGTGGAACTTTAAACCATGAAATGGCTCCTGGTGGGCCTCGGGGGCTTCCTCGGGGCCCTGGCCCGATACACGGTAAGCGGTTGGTGTCTGCGCCTGGGCGGGGCCTTCCCCTGGGGAACCCTGGCCGTAAATCTTCTGGGATCCTTGGGGCTGGGTTTTCTCATGGCCCTGGCCGAAGAGACCCTCCTGATCTCCCCGGAGGTGCGCCTTTTTCTCGCCGTGGGCTTTTTGGGGGCCTTTACCACCTTTTCCACCTTTGCCTATGAGACCGAGCGCCTCCTTTCCGAGGCGGAGTGGATACTGGCTGCGGCCAACGTCGCGGGAAGTCTTTTTCTGGCTATAATGGGGGTAAAAGCAGGGGCCCTCTTGGCCCGGGTGATCGCCAAATGAAAAAGCGCTGCGTGCTCCTTTCCATTTATGTGGATGAAGACGAAAAGCGGGGACGCAAGCCCCTTTATCGGGCCATTCTCGATCTCCTGTGGGAAAAGGACATTCACGGGGTAACCGTCTTTAAGGGCGTCTACGGATACGGTCCGGACAAAAAGGTGCATACCGCCCGGCTCCTCCGGGCCTCGGAAAACCTTCCGGTAAAGATCGAAGTGGTGGAAACCCTGGAGAAGGTGAAAGAGATCCTTCCGGAACTGGAGGCCCTCATCACCCGGGGCCTCATCACCGTAACGGAACTCCTTCTCCTTTCCCACAAGAGTCCTCCCTGCGAGGAGGCCCGGAAGCCATGAAAATGATTAAGGCGGTGCGTGGTTTTAAGGATATCCTGCCGGAGGAGACCCCGGCCTGGCGCAAACTTGAAGAAAGGGCCCGGGAGATCCTTTTCCGCTACGGATTTTCCGAGATAAGACTTCCCATTCTCGAACGGACGGAGCTTTTTGCCCGGGGGATCGGGGAGGCCACAGACATCGTGGAGAAGGAGATGTACACCTTTGTGGACCGCAGCGGGGAGAGCCTCACCCTGCGTCCGGAGGCCACGGCCGGTATGGTGCGGGCCTTCATCGAACACGGCTTTCAGGCCCGCCCCAAGCCTCTCAAGCTCTTCACCCTGGGTCCCATGTTCCGCCACGAACGGCCCCAGAAGGGACGCCTGCGCCAGTTTCACCAGCTGGACGTGGAGGTCTTCGGGGAGGCCTCCCCGGAGATGGACGCGGAGCTGGTGGGAATGGCCCTGGAGATTCTTTCGGCCGGCGGGGCCCAGGGGCTTAAGCTAGAGGTAAACTCCCTGGGCTGTCCGGAATGTCGAACCCCCTATCGAGAGGTCTTGCAGGGCTTCCTTGAGGAACACCGGGAGGCCCTTTGCGAAGACTGCCAGCGCCGCACCGAGCGCAATCCCCTGCGGGCCTTGGATTGCAAGCGCGAGACCTGTCGCCGGATTTACCAGGAAGCCCCGACCCTTTCCCGTTATCTCTGTGAGGCCTGCCGCAAGCATTACCAGACCTTTCTCCAAGGGCTCTCCCTCCTAGGGATTTCCTTTTCCGAAAATCCTCACCTGGTCCGGGGGCTCGACTACTACACTCGG
Organism: Thermosulfurimonas marina; assembly: GCF_012317585.1. Taxonomy (NCBI): domain Bacteria; kingdom Pseudomonadati; phylum Thermodesulfobacteriota; class Thermodesulfobacteria; order Thermodesulfobacteriales; family Thermodesulfobacteriaceae; genus Thermosulfurimonas; species Thermosulfurimonas marina. Next base: position 1,128,814 of record NZ_CP042909.1, on the reverse strand, counting down.
ACCATTTTCGAGATCAAGGCCCCGGGGCTCGGGGCCCAGGACACCGTGGCCGCCGGGGGTCGCTACGACGGGCTGGTGGCCTCTCTGGGAGGGCCGGAGACCCCGGCGGTGGGCTTCGCCATCGGCCTGGAACGCTGGCTCCTTTGTGCCCAGAACCTGAAGCCCTCTCCCTCAAGGCCGGACCTTTTTATTGCCCCCCTGGGAGAAGAGGCCCGGCGCGCAAGCCTCTGGCTTTCTCGAACTCTCCGGAGCCGGGGACTTAACGTGGAGACCGACTATAGCGGAAGAAGCCTGAAGGCCCTCCTGCGCCAGGCCGACCGCCTGGGAGCCGCCCGGGCCCTCCTTCTGGGAGAAAGGGAACTTTCCCAAGGGCAAGCCCTCTTGCGCGATCTCCGTACCGGGGAGCAAACCTCCATTCCCTTTCAAGACCTTAAGGATCTGGCCAACCGCCTCCTCATCGAGATCCTTTTTTGAGACCCCCTCTATGTGGGAAGGATTGATCCTCTTTTTCGCGGCCTTTGTCCACGGGCTGGCCGGCTTTGCCTTCGCTCTGCTTTCCGTCCCCCTCCTTTCCCTGAGGCACCCCTTCCAGGAGATCGTCCCCCTCATCGCCCTTTTCGGAGCCACCATGAACGCCATCATGCTCTGGCTTCTACGGAAAAACTTTCATCTGCGTGCGGTGGCCGGGCTGGTGGTGGGGGCCATTCCCGGGATCTTCCTCGGGGCCAGGGCCCTGGGAACCTTCCCTGAAAAGCCCCTGCGGGTCCTCCTTTTCCTGGTGATCTCCACCTATTGTGCCTGGGAGGTCCTTTCTCCCCGGGCCACAAGGGTTCGGCTCTCCGCGGCCTGGGGCCCCCTTTTCGGGCTGGCCGCGGGCTTCCTGGGGGGGCTCCTCATGGCCCCCGGCCCCCCGGTAGTCATCTACGTAAGCCTCCTGCGGATAGGCAAAGACGAGTTAAAGAGTGCCCTTCAGGGGGCCTTTCTGACCATGGCCTTTTTCATGATTCTGGCCCACGGTCTTTACGGGCTCCTTACCCAAGAAACTCTCCGAAGCTACCTCCTTTATTTACCGGTAGTTTTGACCGGTATGGCCCTGGGGCAGGCCCTTTACCTGCGTCTGGGGGATCGCTCCTATCATCGCCTGGTGCACCTTTTTCTCTTCCTCTCCGCCCTGGCCTCCTTTTTAAAAGTTTTTTGAAAATCCACGTTTCCGCTTGCCGAAGGGCCTGGAGCGGAATAGATTGAGGAAAATCTTTCAAGGAGTAGGCGTTTGAAGGTCAAGCATTGGATGATCAAGGAGGTGATCCGCATCTCTCCGGAGGATACCCTGGGGGAGGCCTTGCGGCTCATGCGGGAGTATTCCATCCGCCATCTTCCGGTAACCGAGAAGGATCGCCTGGTGGGCTTTCTCACCGAAAGCACCCTCCGGCAATATGTGCGTCCGGAAGATCTCTCCCGAAGGGTGCGGGAAATCATGATCGTAAGACCCATCACCGTCTCTCCCGAGGCCACCATCGAGGAGGCGGCCCGGCTCATTTACCGTCACAAGATTGGGGGGCTTCCGGTGGTGGAGGGAGAGCGTCTGGTAGGCATCCTCACCATTACCGATCTTCTGGAGGCCTTTATTGAGTTTATGGGACTTTTGCGGGCCAGCAGCCGCATAGACGTGATCCCTCGGGATCCGGAAGGCCTGGAAGGGGTGCTGGACCTCATCCGGGCCCACGGAGGAAAGGTCATTTCCATCGGTATGGAGATGGAGCCCACCGGAGAGAAGATCTACCACATCCGCCTGGAAAAAATGCCCTTAGAGGCCCTGGCCTCGGCCCTGGAAGTGGCCGGGCACCGGGTGGTCTCGCTGGTGGAATAAAGACAGGAGGGGAGCCATGGGAGATTACAAGGTGAAAAAGACCATCGAGGAGATCAACGAAAAGATCCGGCGGGGGGAGGCCGTAGTGGTCACCGCCGAGGAGATGGTGAAGATCGTGCGCGAGGTGGGGCCCGAGGAGGCCGCCCGCGAAGTAGATGTGGTCACCACCGGCACCTTTTCTCCCATGTGTTCCTCCGGGGCCTTCATCAACTTCGGCCATCCCGTACCCACCATCAAGGCTTACCGGGTCTGGCTAAACGGGGTCCCGGCCTACGCCGGCCTGGCCGCGGTGGACATCTATATTGGGGCCACGGAGCCTGCGGAGGACGATCCGCTGAACAAGGTCTTTCCCGGAGAGTTCCGCTACGGCGGTGGACATGTCATCCACGATCTGGTGGCCGGCAAAAAGGTCCATCTCCGGGCCATAGCCTACGGGACTCACTGCTATCCCCGCAAGGAGTACGAGACCGAAATCACCCTCAAGGATCTCCCCTACGCCGTCCTCTGTAATCCGCGCAATGCCTACCAGAACTACAACTGCGCCATCAATCTTTCCGAAAAGACCCTATACACCTATATGGGAGTCCTGCGTCCGCATGCCGGAAACGCCAACTACGCCACCGCTGGACAACTCTCCCCCCTTCTCAAAGACCCCTACCTTAAGACCATCGGCATCGGGACCCGTATCTTTCTGGGAGGGGCCAAGGGCTATGTGGTCTGGGCCGGAACCCAGCACCGCATGGAGGTAAAGCGCACGGAGAAAGGGGCCCCGCTGGCCCCCGCGGCCACCCTCATGGTCCTCGGAAACCTCAAAGAGATGGATCCCCGCTGGGTGGTGGGCACCAGCCATCTGGGCTACGGCTGTTCCCTGGCCGTAGGGCTGGGGATTCCTATTCCAGTCCTGAACGAAGAGGTGGCCCGCTTTGCCGGACTGGGAGACGACGAACTCTTCACCCAGGTGGTGGACTATGCCTACGATTATCCCAACGGAATCAAACGTCACTACGGGATCGTGAGCTACGCGGAGCTCAAAAGCGGAAAAATCAAGGTCCTAGACAAGGAGGTCCCCACGGTGCCCATCTCCAGTTACGTGCGGGCCCGGGAGATCGCCGAGATCCTCAAACGCTGGATCCAGAACGGAGAGATGCTCCTGACCGAGCCGGTGGCCCCGCTGCCGGGGGCGGAACTCTTCCCCTTTCGCGATCGTTCCTCATGATCCCGGAGGCCCTGCGTCAGGTGCTCCTTTCGGCCCGCAGGGCGGCGGTGGCCTTCTCCGGCGGTGTGGATAGCGCGGTCCTTCTGGCCTGCGCCGTACAAGTCCTGGGGCCGGAAAAGGTCGTGGCCCTCCATGCCGTAGGGGAGATCTTTGCCCCGGAGGAAAGGAAACTGGCCCGGGAGACGGCCCGAAGCCTCGGGGTAAGATTCGAAGAAATCCCGGTGGATTTCCTGTCTCTTTCGGCCTTTAGGGAAAACCCCCCGGACCGGTGCTACTACTGCAAGCGTCACCTCCTGGGTCTCTTTCTGGAGAGGGCCCGCCAACTCGGAGTGGAAGCCCTTTGGGAGGGGACCCAAAAAAGCGATCTTTCTAGCTTTCGGCCCGGGCTCAAGGCCCTCTCCGAGCTCGGAGTGCGCAGTCCTTTGGCCGAGGCCGGCCTCACCAAGGAGGAGGTAAGGTCCCTGGCCCGGGCCCTGGGCCTTCCCCAGGCCGAAAGGCCCTCCTCCCCCTGTCTGGCCACCCGTTTCCCCCCCGGAGAACCCGTGACCTCCGAGGCCCTCTTCCTGGTCTATCGTGCGGAAAAGACCCTGAGGGATCTCCTAGGGGAAGAAATCCTCCGGGTGCGCTATCTCCGGGGAGAAGCCCGGCTGGAGGTCCCTCCGGAGGTCCTGCCTCGGGTCTTTTCCGAAAGGTCTCAAGTGGTGGAGGTCCTTCGAGCCCTGGGTTTCCGCCGGGTAAGCCTCGATCTTGAGGGATACCGGTCTTCCTAAAATTTTCACAAACTTGTGAAAAAGTCGAAAAAGGGTTAGCTTATAAAGCGATCCAAACCCTGGAAGGAGCCGGTCATGCCTCTTTTGGAAAAAAACCTCCAGGAGATCCGCAACTATGTGCTCGAAATGTGCCGGCTGGTGGTGGAGATGGTGCGTTCGGCGGTGGCGGCCTTTGAAAGGCGCGATCCGGAGCTGGCGGAAAAGGTCATCGAGAGGGACCGGCGGGTGGATGAGCTGGATGTGCTCATTGACCGCCTGTGTCTGGAGACCATCGCCCTCAAGCACCCGGTAGCCAGTGACCTTCGGTTCGTAGTCTCCACCCTGGACATGATCCGGGATTTAGAGCGACTAGGGGATCAGGCCGTAAACATCGCCGAGCGGGTGCCCCGCCTCCTCTCCCTCCCGGCCATCTACACCTGCCCTGTAGATCTTTCGGAAATGGCCCGCAAGGCCCTGAGGATGCTGGAGGAGGTCATCAACGCCTTCGTGGCCCGGGACGCCGAAAGGGCCCGGGAGATCAAGACCTGGGACGACGAGGTGGACCGCTACAAAAAGGTGGTTATCGAACGCATTGTGGACTGCATGGAAAAGAAACCCGAAATTGTGCGGGCAGGGGTGGAATACATCATCGTGGCCCAAAATCTGGAACGGGTGGCGGATCTGGCCACCAACATTGCCGAGGAGATCGTCTATATCGTGGAAGGGAAACTGGTCAAGCATGAGGAGGTGCTCCCTGAAGGGCCCAGAGAGAGGAAAAGACCCGAACTCTTTGAACTCCTTGAAAAACATGCCCGTCTGGTGGTGGAATGTACCGAGCGTCTTCCGCTGGCGGTGGAGGCCTATTTCGAGGGGGATCAGGACCGGCTACGGGAAATCTCGGAGGACATCATTGCCATCGAAAGGGAGGCCGACCGCCTCAAACAGAACATCCGGGGACATCTCCCTTACGGGATCATCACTCCGGTGGACAAATTCGAACTTTTCCTTTTTCTCAAGGAACAGGACGCGGTAGCCGACGCCGCAGAGGACATCCTGAAGTGGCTCACCTTTAAAGAGGTGGAAGTGCCGGAAAGGCTCTTTGGGAAGATCCTCCGTCTGGTAGAAGAAAACGTAAAAACCGCGGAATATCTGGTGCCTCTTCTCGAAAAATCCCGGCTATATCTCGAAAGGGGCGACGAACGCTCCCGGGAGGATGCCAAGGAGATCGTACGCACTATCCGGCAGCGGGAACATGAAAATGATCTTCTGGCCACGGAGATCCGGCGAGAGGTCTTCCGGCTTGATACGGAATGTCTCCGGGTTTATTTTTTGCTCGAACTTCTGGACTACATTGGAGAAATTTCCGGCCGGGCGGAAAACGCGGCGGATCTCATGCGGGCCATGATCGCTAAGATTTAGGAGGGGAGAAATGAAGTCCTTAATTTTACAGCCAGCGGAAATTCGAGCCGCCCTGGAACGCCTGGGGGATCGCCTTGCCGATCTAAGGAGGTGTCTTTGACCCGGAGGCCCTGCGCCGAGACCTCGAAAGGATTGAAAAGGAGGTCAGCCGGCCGGACTTCTGGGCCTCTACCGAAGCCCAGCGCGTGCTCAAGGAACGGGCCCGTATTTCCGAGACCCTACGACGCTGGGAATCTCTGAGCCAAAAATTTGAAGACCTGGAAGTCCTTTTTGAACTAGCCCTAGAGGAAAATTCCGAAGAGGCCCTGGTCGAGGTCCGGCGGGGTCTTGAAGAACTCGAAGAAGAACTGGCCGAGGAAGAGTTGCGGGTACTCCTTTCCGGAGAGCACGACGCCGCCAACGCCATTGTCACCATCCACGCCGGGGCCGGAGGAACCGAGGCCCAGGACTGGGTAGAGATGCTCCTGCGCATGTACTCTCGCTGGGCGGAGCGCAAGGGCTACCGGGTGCGGGTGGTGGATCTTCTTGCCGGAGAGGAGGCCGGGCTCAAGTATGTCACCCTTCTAGTGGAAGGACCTTACGCCTATGGTCATCTTAAGGCCGAACGGGGGGTCCACCGCTTGGTGCGCATCTCCCCCTTTGACGCCAGCGGACGCCGGCACACCTCCTTTGCCTCGGTCACCGTAATCCCGGAAATCGAAGAGGATATCCAGATCGAGATCCGCCCGGAGGATCTCCGCATCGAGACCATGCGGGCCTCGGGCCATGGAGGCCAGCACGTAAACAAGACCGAGACCGCGGTGCGCATCACCCACCTGCCCACGGGGATCGTGGTCACCTGTCAGAATGAACGCAGTCAACACCTCAACAAGGCCATGGCTTTCAAGATCCTCAAGGCCCGCCTTTACGAGCTCGAACGCCGTAAACTGGAAGAAAAAAAGGCCCAGTTGGCCGGAGAGAAAAAAGAAATCGCCTTCGGCCACCAGCTCCGTTCCTATATCCTGCAACCCTACCGGCTGGTCAAAGATCACCGTACCGGCTACGAGACCGGAAATGTAGAAGCGGTGCTTGACGGAGAAATCGATCCCTTCATCCGGGCCTATCTCCTCTCCCAGGCCCACGGGGAAGCCGGCCGTCTTTCGGAAGAAGGACTACGGGAGACCCCGACCTCGACCGGGGAGGAAGGGCCCCGGGCGGAAGCCCGCGCTTAGGAGGGAGCTATGGAGCGTAAGCGTTTGAAGGCCCTGGTCATGCTGGAGGACGGAACCCACTTCTGGGGCTGGTCTTTTACCGGACCGGGAGAGGCCTTCGGGGAAATGGTCTTCAACACCGCCATGACCGGCTATCAGGAAATCCTCACCGACCCTTCCTACAAGGGACAGATCGTGGCCATGACCTATCCTCTCATCGGAAACTACGGGGTCAACTCCGAGGATATGGAAAGTTTACGGATCCAGGTGGAGGCCTTCGTGGTGCGGGAATATCAGCCCCGTTACCACAACTGGCGGGCCGAAAAATCTCTGGGCCAATGGCTTTCGGAAAACGGGGTCCTCGGGGTGGAAGGGGTGGACACCCGGGCCCTCACCCGCCACGTGCGCCTTTTCGGGGCCATGAAGGCCGGGGTCACCACCGAGGATCTCCACCCTCAACGCTTTCTGGAACGGGTGAAGGAGAGTCCCGGGCTCGTGGGCCGCGACCTGGTGAAGGAAGTCACCTGCGCCAAGCCCTATCGCTGGCGTGAAGGCCGCCTGGAGTGGGGGGTTACGGAATTTGTAGGAGATCGAGAATTCCGTATCGCAGTCCTCGACTGCGGCCTCAAGCTCAACCAGTTGCGTATTTTTGAAAGCCGCGGCGGTGAATGTGTGGTCTTTCCGGCAGACACACCCGCGGAGGTCCTCCTTTCCTGCGGGCCCGACGGGATCTTTCTTTCCAACGGGCCCGGAGATCCAGCGGCGGTGCCCTATGTGGTGGAGACGGTACGCGCCCTTCTGGGGAAAAAGCCCCTTTTCGGGATCTGTCTGGGCCACCAGATGCTAGGGCAGGCCCTGGGGGCCAGCACCTACAAGCTCAAGTTCGGCCACCGCGGGGCCAACCACCCCGTAAAGGACCTTACCACCGGACGGATCGAGATCACCTCCCAGAATCACGGATTCTGCGTGCGGGCCGAAGAATTGCCCCCGGAAGTGGAGGTCACCCATATCAATCTCAACGATGGCACCCTGGAGGGTATTCGCCACCGGGAAATCCCGGCCTTTTCCGTGCAATACCACCCGGAACACGCCCCCGGTCCCCACGACTCGGAGTACCTCTTCGACCGCTTTCTGGATCTGGTGAGGGCCCACGCCTGAGATGGAGATTTACACCCCGCGCGACTTTCCCTTAAAAATCCCCCATCCGGTGGCCACCTTAGGCAATTTTGACGGAGTCCACCTGGGCCACCAGGCCCTCATTAAGGAGACCCTTCATCTGGCTAGAGAAATGGGGGGCACCCCTCTGGCCGTAACCTTTGAGCCCCATCCCCGGCGGATCCTGCGCCCGGAAGACCCCCCACCCCTCCTTACCACCTTTGAAGAGCGTCTGGAATTATTTGAGGCTTACGGCCTTTCCCGGGTCCTGGTCATCCCTTTCGGTCCGGAGTTGGCGAGCCTGCCTCCGGAGGAATTTGTGGAAGAATATCTGGTGGATGGCCTGGGGCTTAAGGGCCTGGTCGTAGGTTTTAATTATCGTTTCGGACATGCCCGCCGGGGAGACGCGGCCCTTCTAAAGCGCCTGGGGGAAAAATGGGGCTTTGAGGTCCGGGTGGTCCCGCCGCAGAAGATCGAGGGGCTTATGGTCTCAAGTTCCCTTATTCGAGAGTTGCTCCTTCAGGGGGAGGTGGAGCGGGCCGCCCGCCTCCTGGGAAGGCCTTACCGCCTCAAAGGGCGGGTGGTCCCGGGTGAGGCCCGGGGACGCACCCTGGGCTTTCCCACGGCCAACCTGGAGCCTCCCCCGGAAAAGCTCCTTCCGGCCCGGGGCGTCTACGCCGTACGGGTCCAATGGGCCGGAAAATGGTGGAAGGCGGTGATGAACCTCGGACAGCGGCCCACCTTCGGGGGCCGCCGCCTCTGCCTAGAAGTCCATCTTTTCGATTTCCAGGGAGACCTCTACGGAGAAACCCTCACCGTGGAGTTTATGAGATTTCTGCGGCCGGAGAGAAAATTTGCCTCTCCGGCCGAACTCCGGGCCCAGATCCTGGAGGACTGTCGCCAGGCCCGCAAGGCCCTTACTTTTTAGACTTCTTAAGCTCCTCTACGAACTCGTCGATGGGATTGCGGCGCTTTCCAGCCTTCTTGGGGATGTCCACCCCGCGCTTGCGCAACTCGCTCACCACTTTGGTAACCTGGAAACGACTAATCCCCAATTTTTCCGCAATCTCGGCCGAAGTCATCTTTAAGTAGTTTTCGTAAATGAACTTCACATCATCCTTGGTGATCATTCTGCTTCTCTTACGGGCCATCGCTTACCTCCCTTTTCACTTTAGTTTCTAGAATAAGCTATACAAACACTTTGTCAAGAGACTTTTCGGAAAAGAGAGAAAAACACTTTAATTTCTGACGGAAAATTGTCAGTAGGACAAACGAAAGTCTTGTAGAAAGGAAAGGGTTTTATAGTCCGTTAAATCGTGGGCTAGAGGGGTGATACTGATGTATCCAGATTTTAAAGCCACTACATCTGTATCGGGATCCTCCTCCAGAAACTCCTCTCCGCACTGCCAATAGTAAATATTACCATGGGGATCTACCCTTTTTTCAAATCTTTCTTTCAGTTTACGGGTCCCCTGGCGGGTAACTTTTATGCCTTTGATGAGGTGGGCTGGAAGATGGGGAATATTAACATTGAGGCAAAAAGGGGAAGAAAGAGAGGGGAGGTTTTCTACCAAAAGAGCGGTAAAATAGGCGGCAAAGCAGTAGTCCTCCCCGGAAAAGGCGGCCAACGAGACCGCCAGGGCGGGCCTCCCCAGAATGGCCGCTTCGGTGGCCGCGGAGACCGTTCCGGAATAAAGGACATTGATCCCCACATTGGCCCCGCGGTTGATTCCGGAGACCACCAGATCCACCGGGCCCACCAATTCGTAGAAGGCCAGTTTCACGCAGTCGGCCGGGGTGCCGTTGACCGCGTAGCCCCAGAAATCCCGACCCCGGCGGACCACCCGGACCCGCAGGGGGTCAGAAAGGGTGATGGCGTGCCCCACGGCGCTGCGCTCGGCCTCCGGGGCCACGATGACCACCTCGTGCTCCAGAGAAAGGGCCCGATAGAGGGCACAGAGCCCCTCGGCGTAAATGCCGTCGTCGTTAGTAAGAAGGATCTTCACCCCTTTTCCTTTCCTTCCAGAGGAGGTAAAGCATACAGGCCTGTCGGTAGGGGCAGTAATCCCGAGGATGGCGACAGCCTTCGGAAAAGGGGACCTCCTCCTGGAACTTCTGACAGAAACCCTTCTCCATGGAGGATTCCTCCCTTAAGTGCGGTATTCGGCGTTAATTTTAACATAATCATAGGAGAGGTCGCAGGTAAGGATCTCAAAGGAGGCCTCTCCCAGGCCCAGCTGGATCTCCAAGGTGAATTCCGGCCGGGCCATCTCTTTGCGGGCCGGCTCCTCCGGAAGCCCGCAGCCCCCCTCCACCAGAGGGACCCCATTTAGTTTTATGGAGACCCGTTCCGGGATCAAACCCAGGCCTAGTTTTCCCATAGCTACCAAGATCCGTCCCCAGTTGGGATCCTCCCCGAAAAAGGCGGTCTTGACCAGGGGAGAGTCGGCCACCGCCCGGGCCAGGCGCTCGGCCTCTTCCGAGCTGCGGGCCCCGCGTACCACGATCTTTACCAGCTTGGAGGCCCCTTCGGCATCGCGCACGATGAGAGCGGCCAGCTCCCGGCACACCCCGGAGAGGACCTCCCGAAAGGAGTCCCAGGACCCGGAGGGAAGCTCCCCGGCCTGGCCGTTGGCCAGGAGATAGACCGTATCGTTGGTACTGGTATCTCCGTCCACGGTAATGCGGTTGAAGGAGGCCTCCACCGCTTCCCGGAGGGTCGGAGTCAGCACCGCGGACGGAAGGCCCGCATCCGTCAAAAGAAAGGCCAACATGGTGGCCAGATGGGGGGCGATCATCCCCGCCCCCTTGGCCATCCCGAGGAGGGTAAAACTCCGCCCTCCCACCTCGAAAGAGCGCGAGACCACCTTGGGAAAGGTGTCGGTGGTCATCATGGCCCGGGCCACCAGATGGGCCTTTTCCGGAGAAAGTCCGGCCACCAGCGCAGGAAAGGCCTCCCGGATCCGCTCCACCGGAAGACGGGTGCCGATGACCCCGGTGGAGGCCGGAAGGATCTCCTGGGGAGGGATTCCCAGACGACCGGCCAGGTCCTCCAGGAGGGTTTCGGCGTCCCGGAGCCCCTCCGGGCCGGTACAGGCGTTGGCACAGCCGCTATTGACCAGGATGGCCCGCACCCGCGGGACCTCCTCCCGCCTTTTGAGACCCAGAAGGACCGGAGCGGCCTTGAAATCGTTGCGGGTAAAGACCCCGGCCCAGGTCGCCGGGGCCTCCGAGAGGATGAGCCCCAGATCCGGCCTTTCCCGATACTTGATGCCCGCGGCTGCCGCCGAAAAAAGAAACCCCTTGGGAGCCCGCATGCCTCCAATATAATCCTTCCTTGCGGACTTGACAAAGTAGATTAATTTGATTAACTTACAAACAAACTAGAGAAGGAGGTAAAGGAGATGGCCCTCTGGAAGTGTGACAAGTGCGGTTTCAGCAAGGAGAGCCGTTGCAAACCCCGTAAGTGTCCGGAATGTGGAGAATCGGGGACTTTTGTCAAAGAAGGCGGAGATCCCGCCTGCAAGGCTTCTTCCAAAGGGCGCTGTAAGCGCTAACCCCCTCTCCCCCTCCCTGCCTCCCTCCTCCCGGGGGGCCCGCAAGGGCCCCCTTCTTTATATGGTCTCGTAAATCCCCTCCCGGTACTGGCGGCGGCAGAGCTCCAGGAGCTGGTCCAGAATACCCACCACCTCGGCAAAGACCGGATAGAGCTTTTCCTCCAGCCAGGAGAGCCTCTCTTCCATGGAAGTCTGGCCTTTTTCTCTGAGCCAGGCCTCGTACTCGTCTATGAGCCCGTGAAGGCGTCGGTGGGGCTCGAGGATCTTTTCCACCAGGGAGGCCAGGGCCGGATCCTGCGGGCTCCAGACCGAAAGGATCCGCCCCAGATAACATTTGGTGGGATCTCGCTGGACCTGAGGGACCTCTCCCCGCAGGACCGCCTCGATCACCCGGCAACGCCACATGATATGGGCCAGCATGGCCTCCTGGACCGCCAGGGCACAGGGCTGTCCCTTTACCTCGAGGGCCACCTCCTGAACCCGGAAAAGCCGCCCGATCCTTTCCATCTCCTCCACACTCTCTTTCACCCCCCGGAGGGTAACCTCAAGGTCGAGGCTCATGCCGGAAAATTCCGAGGCGAGCGTGGTGAGGCGTTCGGCCCTTCCGGAAAGCCCCTCCACCTCTTCGGTGACCTTCTCCAGGGCCCCCGAAATCTCCGAGACTACGGTGGTCTGCTCCTCCACGGCGCTGGCGATGGTGTTAGCGTATTCGTTGAGCTCCACCACGGTCTGCGTGATCTCGTCGGTAGAGGCCACGGCCTCCTCCACTCCCCGGCGGATGCTTTCCACGGTCTCGGCGATCCTCTTGGTGGCCTCGGCGGTCTGCCGGGCCAGCTCCTTGACCTCGCCCGCCACCACGGCAAAGCCCTTTCCGGCCTCCCCGGCCCGGGCGGCCTCGATGGTGGCGTTCAGGGCCAGAAGGTTGGTCTGATCGGCAATGGTCTGGATGGTCTCCACGATGGAGCCGATCTTCCCCGCCTCCTCCCCCAGACGCTTGACCACGGCGTCCGTAGCCTCGGCCTTGGCCCGAGCCTCATTGGTGGCCGCTGCGGTGGAGGTCACGCTCTGGGAGATCTCGCTGATGGCCTGAGTGAGCTCCTGGGCGGAGCGGGTCACGCTTTCCACAGACTCCCGAGTGTCCACTACGGCCCGGGCTATTTCCTCGGAAAAGGAAGAAAGTTCCTCCGAGGAGGTCCGCAGGCGTTGGGCACTTTCCCGCACCACTTCCTCCGAGACCCTCTGGAGTTCGTTCTGAACCTTCACCGCCTGAAGGGTGCGGGTGATGAAGTGGGAAAGCCCTAGGGCCGCTTCCGAGAGGGAACGCAATTCGAAAAGCCGGGTCTTCGGCACGCTCACCTGCAGGTCGCCCGAGCCCAACTGTCTAAAGACTCCGGTCAGCTCCCCCAGGGGACGCACCACCCAGGCCCGCACCGCAAGAAAGACCCCCAGGGCCACCAGGAGAAAAAGCCCCGAGAGGGTGACCAGGGCCACCTGGGTCCGCTTCTGTCCTTGCAGGCTCAGGGCCTCAATGGCCTGGACCACCGTGTGGCTCAACTTGAGAAGCCGGAGATTGTTCTCTCGGATATAGCGAAGGGCCTCCTCGAATTCTGGAGAGCCAGGCTCGGCGGAAAGGAGAACCATGACCCTCTCCCGAAAACGATTCCAGAAGGCCCGATTCTCACGAAGGGCCGCGGCCACCTGCTCAGCCCCGGAAAGGGCGGGGCTTTTGGTGATCTTCTGAAGGCTTTCTTCATAAAGCTTTACTGTCTCTCGCACCCTCTCGCGCAAAGTCGCGGAAGGCTCCCGGGCGTATTCTAAGATCTCCTTGGTCATACGCTGGGTGAGCATGCGCTGGCGCCCGGAAAGGTTGATGAGAACCGCGAGATCCCCCTGATACCGAAAAAGATACCAGACCACCCCTAGAGAAAGGAGCTGGAGGAACACCAGAACCCCCAGCGCCCCCAGGATAAGGCTCCGCAGGGAAAGCCGCATAGCCCCTCCTTGAAAAGCAAAGCTTTAATTCACATTTTAAATTATTTTAAAATTATAAAATTATAATGGATTCTTCCTGTCAGTCAATTATTTTTTTCTCTTTTAAGTTTTAACTTTTATTTAATTTTTTAACCCAATTTTAAATATTTACAGCCACCGATCATCAGCATAAATTTGAGGATATGCTTCGGCTGACCCTCAAACAAAAACTCTTTTTGCTCCAGATCCTGGCGCTGATCCCCTGGCTCCTGGGGCTGGCCTTTTTGGCCTGGGAACACTGGCCGGAGATCCGCACCCTTCGTAAAGAAATCCGAGGGGCCCGGCACCTTCCTTACTACACTCAACTTATCGATCTCCTTCAAAAACACCGAGGTCTTTCTTATCTGGCCCTCTCGGAGCCTCCTTCCGCCCGCAAGGGCCTTCAGGCCCCTTTAGAAAAACTGGAAAAGCAATTTCAGGCCCGGATCTCCGAGGCCCTCCAAAACCTGGGAGAGGACCACTCCTTTGAGAGGGAAAACCTCCGGCGAATTGGGCGAGAATTTCAAAGGCTATACTTCCGAACCTTTCGCGGGGCACCGGAGGAAAACTTCTGGGAACACACCCGCCTTATCACCACCCTGCTGGAGCTCTTGGAGGCCGAGGGTCAGAGGCACGCACTCCTTTCGGATCCGGACCTTTACGTGCGCACCCTGGCCCAGGTGGCCCTGATCGAGATCCCCAAGCTTACCGAGCTCCTGGGGAGGATCCGGGGGCTCGGCAGCGGATATCTAGCCCGCTATCCCCGCCTAAAGCCCGCCGAACGCCAAACTCTTCTGCGGCTCTACGCCACGGCTCATGCCTATAGCGGGGCTCTGGACTGGACCGTAAGAAACATCCGCTTTCCCGAAACCACCGTCCTGCGCCTGAGGGTGGCCTCCCAACAGCTGGAAGAATTCCTGCGCCAGGGAGAAGAAATCTTCACCGAAGACTCCCCCTCGGATCCCCAGACCTATTTTCAGGTGGCCACCTCGGTGATCGATCTCTTTTTTGAAACCTACAAAGAATTGGTCCGGGAGCTTGTCCGGCGGCTAAAGACCCGAAGGGAAAAACTTCTCCTACAGTTCGGACTCTCCCTGGCCTTTCTCACGGCGATCCTGGCCTTCTTCTGTTCCGCCTTCTATCTGGCCTATCGGGACGTGCACCGAAAACTCCGCCTCATCTCCGAAGGGGCCCGAAAGATCGCCCAGGGCGACTTCCAAGCCCGCATCAATCTCCCTCCTACAGACGAAATCGGAGAGGTGGCCCAGGTCCTCAACCATTCGGTAGAGGAACTGGGGCGCCGTCTCCGGGAGATCTATTTCCTTCACTATTATGACCGGCTCACCGGTCTTCCCAACCGGGAAAAGCTCCAGGAAGACCTGAGATCTCTGGAGGCCCCGGCCCTTTTCCTTTTGGACATCCACAATTTCAAGGATCTCAATTTCGTCTGCGGGGAAGAGTGCGGGGATTACCTCCTGCGGGAACTGGCTCGGCGCCTGAAGGAGCGTTTCAAGCCCCACCAAATCTACCGTGTGGGGCCGGATGAATTTGTAGCCGTGGTGGATCTGGGGACGGGCCTTTCCCGAGAGGAATTTTTCACCCTTTGTGAAAAGGCCCTTCGAACCCTGGAAGAAGAACCTTTTTTCTGGAAAGAAAACGAAATTTTCCTTGATTTCTTCTCTTCTGCGGTCTGCGACTGCATCCATCCGGAAAAACTCTTAATTTTTGCCTATGATGCCCTCAAAGAGGCGAAGAACGCGGATATTCGCCTGGTAAAAGTAGTCTCTCCCGGGGAAAAGAGACGCCCCCTTTATGAAGAACGCCTCCTCTGGATCCGCAAGACCCGTGAGGCCCTGCGCGAAGGCCGCATCATCCCCTACTATCAGCCCATTTATAGCCACCGCACCGGAAAGGTGGAAAAGTTTGAGGCCCTGGTCCGTCTTATTGACGAAGACGGAACGGTGGTCTCTCCCTCCAAGTTTCTGGAGATCACCAAGAAGATGGGGGTCTATCCGGAAATCACTCGGCGCATGATAGAGCGCGCCCTGGAGGACTTTGCCCGTCTTCCCTTCAAGGTCTCCCTTAATCTTTCTTTTCAGGATTTCGAGAACGAAAAAATAAGGGAATTCCTGCTGCGGACCGTAGAGGAAGCCCCTGAAAAACTCCTCCTTGAACCCCAGCGGGTAGTCTTTGAGGTAGTGGAAAGCGAAAAATTGAAAAATCTGGAGTTAGTAACGGAGACCCTCCGGAGGTTCAAGGACAAAGGCTGTAAGGTGGCCATCGACGATTTCGGAAGCGGTTACGCCAACCTGGAAAACCTTCTGGAGTTGGGGGTGGATTACCTCAAGATTGACGCTTCCTTTATCCGGCGCCTTCCTGAAGATCCCAAGGCCCGTCTCCTGGTGGAGGCCATCGTGGAATTTGCCCGCAAGGCCCAGATTAAAACCATCGCCGAGTTTGTGGCCGACGAGAAACTCTTTCGGCTCACCCGGGAGATGGGGATTGACTATGCCCAGGGTTACTATATAGGAGAGCCCCAGCCTATCGAGGAGATTCGTAAGCGCTACCTTTAGGCCGCGGCCACGGCGGCCTCCCGCCGGCCACAGCACTTCTTGTACTTCTTGCCGCTTCCACAGGGGCAGGGATCGTTGCGCCCGATCTTCTGCCGGCGGATAGGTTCCTGGCGGGGTCTTTCGGCCTCGGCCATCTCCTCCCCGCGGCCGTAACGCAGGCGACGGCGGGCCCGCCTTCTCTCCTCCTCCAGGCGTCGGACCTCCTCCTCCCGGACCACCTCCACCCGGAAGAGATAGGCCAGAGTGTTTTCCCGAATACGGGCCAGCAGCTCCTCAAAAAGCTCGTAGGCCTCGCGTTTGTATTCCTGGAGGGGATCCTTCTGCCCGTAGCCCCGAAGCCCCACGCTCTCCCGCAGGTGATCCATGGTCAGCAGGTGGTCCTTCCACAGGGTATCGATGGTCTGCAGAAGGAACATCTTTTCGAGATAGCGCAGGAGGTCCGGTCCGGTCTCTTCTTCCTTGCGGCGATAGAAGGAGAGGGCTTCCTCCTTGAGGTGCTCGGAAAGTTCCTCGGCGGCCTCCGGCACGGGCTCAAGCCGCGGGACAAAGCCGAAGATGGCCCGAAACCGCTCGGAAAGGCCCCGGAGGTCCCATTCCGCAGGAGGGCCCTCCTCCCGGAACTCCTCCACCAGGGACTCGCAGACCTCCAGGATCATGTCCTCAATCCAGTCCTTGACCGAGTCCGCGGCTAGGATCTCGCGCCTCTGGCGGTAGATAGTCTCCCTCTGGAGGTTCATCACGTCGTCGTATTCGAGAAGGTGCTTGCGGATCTCGAAGTGATGGGCCTCCACCTTCTTCTGGGCCTGCTCGATGGCCTTGGTGAGCCAGGGGTGCTCGATGGGCTCCCCCTCCTCCATACCCAGTTTGTCCATGAGGCCTTTGAGCTTTTCGGAGCCGAAAAGACGCAGGAGATCGTCTTCGAGGGAGAGGTAAAAGCGGGAAGAGCCCGGATCTCCCTGGCGCCCGGCCCGGCCCCGGAGCTGATTGTCAATACGTCGAGACTCGTGCCGCTCGGTGCCGATAATGTGGAGCCCTCCCAGGGCCTTGACCTTCTCATAGTCCTCCTGACACTGGCGCACCTTCTCGTAGAGGACCTCGGCCCAGCGTTCCGGGTACTTTTCCGTGGGATCACGCCCCTCGCGGGCCAGGGAAAGGGCCTCCCGCCAGGCCCGCTCGTCGAGCTCCGCAAGGTCGTAGCCCTCCCGTTCCAGTTCCTCCCGGGCCAGGCCTTCGGGATTTCCTCCGAGAAGGATATCCACCCCGCGGCCGGCCATGTTGGTGGCGATGGTTACCGCGTGGGGACGTCCGGCCTGGGCAATAATGGCCGCCTCGCGCTCGTGATACTTGGCGTTCAGCACCTGGTGCGGGATCTTCTTTTTCTTGAGCATCTTCGAAAGGCGCTCGCTCTTTTCGATACTGGTAGTCCCCACCAGGACGGGACGGCCCTGCCGGTAAAGCTCCTCGATCTCCCGCACCACGGCCTCGAACTTTTCCCGCTCCGTGCGATAGACCACATCCGGATAGTCGATGCGGATCATGGGCTTGTTAGTGGGAATGACCACTACATCGAGGTTGTAGATCTCTTTGAACTCCGCGGCCTCGGTCTCCGCGGTGCCGGTCATCCCGGCCAGCTTCTCGTACATGCGGAAGTAGTTCTGGAAGGTAATGGAGGCCAGGGTCTGGTTTTCGGCCTCGATGCGCACCCCTTCCTTGGCCTCGATGGCCTGGTGCAGGCCGTCGGACCAGCGGCGGCCGGGCATAAGGCGCCCGGTAAACTCATCCACGATGATCACCTGGCCATCTTTCACGATGTAGTCCACGTCTCGGTGAAAGAGGTGATGGGCCCGGAGGGCCTGGTGGATGAGATGCACCAGATTTACGTGCCGAGGATCGTAAAGATTGGGAATGCCGAGTAGCCGCTCCACCTCGGCCACCCCCTCCTCGGTAAGGGCCACGGTCTTGGTCTTTTCCTCGATGGTGAAGTGCTGGTCCCGCTTGAGCTGGCGCACCAGCTTGTCCACCTCATAGTAGATCTCCGTGGACTCCTCCGAAGGACCGGAGATGATGAGCGGGGTGCGGGCCTCGTCAATGAGGATGGAGTCCACCTCGTCCACGATGGCGTAGTAGTGGTCCCGCTGGACCATATCTTCCAGGGAATACTTCATGTTGTCCCGCAGGTAGTCGAAACCGAACTCGTTGTTGGTTCCGTAAGTGATATCGCAGGCGTAGGCCCGCTTGCGCTCGGCGTCCTCCATCCCGGAGACGATGACCCCTACCGAAAGGCCCAGAAAGCGGTAGATGGCCCCCATCCATTCCGCATCACGCTTGGCCAGGTAGTCGTTTACGGTAACGATGTGCACTCCACGGCCGGTGAGGGCGTTGAGATAGGCCGGGAGGGTAGCCACCAGGGTCTTGCCCTCTCCGGTTTTCATTTCCGCAATCTTTCCCTGGTGAAGGACAATCCCTCCCATGATCTGGACGTCGAAATGTCGCATCCCCAAGACCCGCCGGGCGGCCTCCCGCACCACGGCGAAGGCCTCGGGAAGAAGATCGTCCAGGGTGGCTCCCCGGTCGAGGCGTTCTTTGAATTCCGCGGTCTTGGCCGCAAGCTCCGCGTCGGAGAGCTTGCGCATCTCGGGCTCGAGGGCGTTCACCCGCTCCACCAACGGGCGGAGCTTCTTGAGCTCCCGCTCGTTCTTGGTGCCCACAATCTTGGCCGCAATCTTGGTAAAAAGCCCCATCTTCAGCTCCAAATCCTACACTTTTTATTCTCTCTAAAAATTAGGTTTTTTCAGACCTTCCAGAAGATCAAACATATATTGTCGCTCTCTCGCAAACCACCCTCCACAAAATAAGTCTTTCCACAGGATCATCCACCTCATCTAGGGAAGCCCCTTCCAGGCTAGCCTTTTATTTTTTCGAAAGATAAAATGTAACATATGCGGGATCTTTATGAAGTCCCGAGATTTTCTGTTAAAGCTCGCCTTGGTAGTGGTGGCGGGCTGGATATTTCAGGCCCTCCTTAAGGAAACGATAGAGGGAGAGGTCCTTCTAGGAGGAGTGATCGCCTTTGTCCTTTGTTTCCTATGCGGTCTTTATTGCTGGCACAAACACTTCGAAGAAAGGGAGGGATTAAATGGGTGAAATTTCTACCTGGTATGGCGTATGGGGTATGGTCCTTTTGGCCGTAATCATCGCCCTCGGGGCCCTTAAATGGGAAAGTCGCCGTCCTCAAGCCAAGCACGGCTGAGCCTCAACTTCCCGCAAGGTCAAGATCGGGGATAAAAAGCGAGGGTGCGCCCAGGCTACCATAGAAGGTAAGGTCGTTCCCCAGGGCCTCCACCCGGGAAAGGAGTTCGAAAAGGTTTCCGGAAAGGGCCATGCCGGAGAGGGGACGCCTCTGGCCTCCTTGATAAAGAAGGCCGGAGACCCCCACGGAAAAGTCTCCGGAAATAGGGTCTGCGGTGTGCCAGCCCAGGATTTCCCGCACCTCAAAGACCGGCTCCGCGCTTCGCAAATCTTCAAGAGGGCTTTCTCCGGGGACCAGGTAGAGGTTGGTGGGGGCGATCCGAGGGAGGGCCTTAAAGGAGGGGCGGCGGGCGTTTCCCGTGGAGGCCTTCCCCGCCCGTCGTCCCCAGAGCCCGTCGTAAAGGAAGGCCGCTACCGTCCCTTGATCTAGGAGGATGGTGCGCTTCTGAGGAAAGCCCTCATCGTCGAAGGGCCGGCTCTCCAGTCCCCGGGGATAGAGTCCATCGTCGATCAGGGTGAGCTTTTCGGAAAAGATCCTTTGGCCGAGCTTTCCGGCCAGGCGCGAACGCCCCTTGGCCACCTCGTCTCCGCAAAAGGAAAAAGAAAGGGTCTCTAACAAGGCCACGGCAGCCTCCGGGGGAAAGAGCCCCGCAAGGCGCCTTGAGGGCCCCTTTTCCGCCCCTAGAAGGGCCACCGCCTTTTCCGCTGCCCGCCGGGCGAGGACCTCCGGAGAAAGATCCTCTCGGCGCACGACCTCCCGCCACTCCCAACCGGTGCGCTCCTCCTCCCCCCGCCGGGCCACCAGGCTGAGGAGAAAACTCCAGGAGGGACGGGAAAAGGTGGCCGAAATCCCCCGGGTCTGAAAAATAAAAAGGGATTCCTCTCCGCAGGAAAGGACGGCGCGCTCCAGACGGTGGACTTCAGGAAAGGCGGCCCGGGCGGCCTCCTCCGCCGAAATTAGATCGGCCTCAAGTTCTTCGGGGGAAGGAAAGGCCTCTGAGGAAAAGGAGGGGAGATCGGGTAGGGTCTCCCCTTCCGGGATCACGGCCTCCTCTTCGGAAAAGCACGCGGCCTCGTAGGCCCTTTCGGCCGCCCTCCGCACCGCCTCCGGCTTGGCCTGGGTGGTGTAGGAGAGCCCGGCCCGCCCCTTCCGGACAATCCGTACCGCCAGAGAGACCTCCCGCCAGGGCTCAAGGGCGTGCGGGCGGCCATCCCGTCTTTCAAGGGTAAGCCCCCGGGAGAGCTCGCCCCAGAGCTCCCCCCAGACCCCCTTTCGACGAGAAAACTCCTCCACCACTTCCCCGAGATTTTTAAGATCCACGAGAAAGCTCCGCGACAAACCTCTGAAAGTCTGCCTCAAAAAGCCCCCGAAGGCGGGGCATCTTCTCTGCCAAGAGGCGCACCCTTTCCGGATCCAATTCGTAAGCATAGGCATGCCGGAAGACGTGCCGAAAGGCCCGCAATTCGTTCATCAGCCGAAAGGTCTCCTCGGAAAGAAGGGCCGGGCGCAGTCCTTCGATCTCCACGGTCATACGTTTGAGAAGCCAGAGATGATACCTGGTACTATCGTCCACCCGGTTTTCAAAAAATCCGGCCACTAACTTAAAAAGATCCTCTAGCGCACAATAAAGATTGTGAAGCTGATAAGCCAGGCTCTCCACCCGCTCCGGGGTGGCTTCCTTCTGGATTTGAAAGTAGCGGTCCTCTACCTTCCGAAAAATCTTCTCCACTTCCTTTTTCTGAGCCCGCAACTCGGCTATGAAAACCCTTAAGGCCTCTTCCACAAGATCCCCTCCTTTTCGATCTTTTTCCGAAAGCGGGCCTCCTCCAGAGGGAGAACATCCACCTCCCTTTCCAGGATCTCCGAAAGAAGGGCTACGGCCTCCCAGAAACGTTCGGGAGGGAGTCCTTCCAGGGCTATATCCACATCGGAATGATCCCCGAAGGCTCCCGGACGAACCAGGGAACCAAAAATGAAGGCCCGACGAAAGGGTATTCTGGAATATAACTCTCCCAAGGCTCTCTGGGTCCGAGAGAGCACCTTTTGTCTGAGGGCCTCCCGCCGGGCTTTTTCTTTGCTTTGCCAGCGATAAAGTAGTTCCATATTTTTAATGATACCATAATCCCATGGCCGCGAAGCAAAAAATGCGTCTGGCCCGGTTTCTGGCCCGGGCCGGGGTGACCTCCCGGCGCAAGGCGGAGGACCTGGTGCGGTCCGGACGGGTAAAGGTCAACGGCCAGGTAGTCACGGACCTTTCCTTCCGGGTGGACCCGGAAAGGGACCGGGTGGAGGTGGACGGGCAAGAGGTGCGTCTGCCAGAAAAAGTCTATTACCTTTTTCATAAACCCCGCGGGTACCTTACGGCGCTTTCCGACCCTCACGGTCGGCCTACTCTGGCCGAATTTCTGGGAGGTCTTCCTCCGGGGGTCTTTCCCGTAGGCCGGCTCGACCGGGACTCCGAAGGCCTTCTCCTTCTTACCAACGACGGGGAACTGGCCCAGCGCCTCCTTCATCCCCGTTACGCCATCCCGCGGGTCTACCGGGTCTGGCTCACCCGTCCGCCCCGGGAGGATCTTCTGGAAAGGATCCGGCGCGAAGGCCTGGAAATCGAAGGCCGTCGGGTCTTCCCCGACGAAGTGCGTCTGGTTAAAAGGAGCCGCCGGGAGTGCGTCTATGAGGTGCGCCTTCATGAGGGGCGCAAGCGGGAGGTGCGGAGGATCTTTGCGGCCGCGGGCTCCCGGGTCAAGCGCCTGGTGCGGGTGGCCTTTGGCCCCCTTAAACTGGGAGACCTCCCTCCGGGAAAGATGCGCCCTTTAACTTCGTGGGAATTGCGGGCCCTCAGGCGCCTCCTCGACTCTCCCAGCGTTCCCGAAGCCGCCGGTAACATTCCTCGGGGACCCGGAGGTTCCCGAAGCCCCGCCCCAGCTTGATGTCCGGCTTGTTGTGCCCGTGAAAGTCACTTCCCCCGGTGGCCACCAGATCGAAACGCCGGGCCAGCTCCAGACAAAGACTCGTAAACTCTGGAGTATGATCCGTGTAATAGGCCTCGATTCCCGCCAACCCTAAATCCTTGAGCCGGGCCACATAGCGGGCGAGGGCCTCCGGAGAAAGGTGTAGGTGCCAGGGATGGGCCAGGACGGGAAGTCCCCCGGCGGCGCGGATGGCGGAAAAGGCCTCCTCCTCGGTGAGCCGGGCCTTGGGCACGTAGGCCGGGGCTCCCTTCTTGAGATATCTTTCAAAGGCCTCCTCTACCTTGCGCACCACCCCTTTTTCCACCAGGAGAGCCGCAAAATGGGGCCGGCCAATCTCCCCTCCACCGGCCCTCTCCTTAAGCTCCTCAAGGGTGATTTCGATACCCAAGGCCTGAAGCTTTTCCACCATGCGGAGGTTGCGCTCGGAGCGGGCCTGTTGAAGAAGGGCCAGGGTTTCCCGAAGGCCTTCGGACTCCGGATCCACAAAATAGCCCAGGACATGGCAGTGCCCGGGGCCTTCAAAGCGCACGCTGATCTCCACCCCGGGCACGAAGGCCAGCCCCAGCCCCTGGGCCTCGGCCTGGGCCTCGAAAAGCCCCTCCACGGTGTCATGATCGGTAAGGGCCAGGGCCGAAAGTCCCTCTTGGACCGCGAGATGCACCAGCTCCGCCGGAGAATAAGTGCCGTCGGAGGCCGTGGAATGGGTGTGGAGATCTATCATTTTTCCTCTCCCTTTGCTAAAATGTCTCTAGGAATTTAATCCAAAGAAGGGGGGTGTCTATGGCCGAGATCAAAACCATTCTCTTCCCTGTGGATTTCACGGAAGCCTCGGAAAGGGTGGCTGGTTATGCCCGGCTTTTTACGGAAAAATTCGGGGCCAAACTCATCGTCCTCTTTGTGGTGGAAGATATCATGCGCTATGCCGGCTTCTATGTGCCCCATGCGGCCCTGGAAAAGATGGAAAAGGATCTTTTCGAAGGGGCCCAAAAGCGCATGGCCGAATTTGTGGAGCAAAACTTCTCCGGGATGGAGGTAGAACCCCTGGTGGTCTCCGGGGAGATTGCGGAAAAGATCTGTGAAGTAGCCAGAGAAAAGGGGGCCGATCTCATCATCATGGGGACTCACGGACGGCGGGGGCTGGAAAAGGCCCTTTTCGGAAGTGTGGCCGAGAAGGTGGTCAAGACCGCCCCATGTCCGGTCCTCACGGTGAACCCTTTTCAAAAGGCTTAGGGTTATGCTAAGCTAGCCCCCCGAAAACGGTCTCGGGGGGTTGGCTTATGGAAAAGGCTAAGATTGCGGTAGTAGGGGCCGGGCCGGCAGGGATCGCCGTGGGTGTGGAGGCCCGGGCCCAGGGTATCTCTCCGGTAGTCATCTTCGAGAAGGCGGAGACCTTCTGCGACACCATCCAGCGTCTCTATCGTCCCGGGAAACGGGTAGATGCGGTGTTTCGCAAGATGCGGGTAGAGCCTCTGGGCCTCTGTTCTTTTGAGACCGAAAGCAAGGAAGAATTTTTAAAGCGCATGGAAAAGTATATCCAGGACTACGCCCTCGACATCCGCTACAAGACGGAGATTAATGGTCTGGAAAAAACAGACGGAACCTACCGCCTGAGGGCGGGCTCGGAGTGGGTGCTTGAGGCCCCCATCGTGGTCATCGCCATCGGTATTTTCGGAAAGCCCCGCAAGCCCGATTACCCCATCCCCAAGGAGGTGCGGGATCGGGTTTTTTTTGAGGCCCCTTGTGAGTGTCCCCGCGGAGGAAAAGTCTTGGTGGTGGGTGGAGGAGATACCGCGGCGGAGACAGCCTGTTTTCTCTGCGAGGGCTGTGAGGAGGTCTATCTTTCTTACCGGCGCCCCAAGTTCTTCCGGATCAACCCCGTGAACCTTCAAAACCTGGGAAAGAAGGCCGAAGAGGGCCGGGTCAAACTCATGCTTAATACGGATATCGATCACCTGGAGGCGGCCCCGGAGGGGGTAAAGGTGGTCTTCAAGGACGGCCGGGAGATGGTCTTTGACCGCATTTATTACTGCCTGGGAGGAAGTACTCCGGCCGGTTTTCTCCGAAGTATCGGGGTGGAATTCGAGGACAGCCGCCCGAAGATAGATAAATATTACGAAACCAACCTGCCGGGGGTCTTCCTGGCCGGAGACATTGCCCTGGAGAAGGGCAGCATCATGGCCGCCTTCAACACGGCCCACATCGTGGTCAAGCGCATTCTGGAAAAGTATGGAGACTTAGTCCGGTAGCTCGAAGACCGTTATCACCGGAGCGTGATCCGAAGGCCTTTTCCAGCCGCGGGGCTCCCGATCCACGTAAGAGTCTCGGAGGTGTTCGGCCAGAGGCCGGGTAACTAGGATGTGGTCCAGGCGCATTCCCCGGTTGGCCTTAAAGGCTCCAAACTGATAGTCCCACCAGGTATAAAGCCCCGGGCGGTCGGGGTGCTTGAGCCGTAGGGCATCAAGAAGTCCCCACTCCAGGAGCACCCGAAAGGCGGCCCTTTCTCTTTCATGGAAACAGATCTGGCCCTCCAGGAGCTCTGGATCGTAAACATCGAGAGGCTCCGGGGCCACGTTGAAATCCCCGCAAAGGGCCAGAAGGTCCCTTTGGGGGTCGAAGTGCCGCTCGAGGGTTTCCCGAAGGCGATAAAGAAACTCCAGCTTGTAAAGAAAGTAGTCGGAGCCCACCGGAGAGCCGTTGGGCACATAGACCGAAATTACGGTAAAGGGCCCAAAATTTACCGCAAGCACCCTTTCTTCGGCCTGAGGGTCTTCCTCTCCGGGAAACCCCCGGAAGGATTCCTCTCCCTGAAGGCGGCCCAAAATAGCCACCCCGTTTCTTCCCGGCCCTCCGGCATGCCAGACTTTGTATCCCAGGGGCTCAAAAACCTCCCGAGGGAAGGCCTCGGTGCGCAGTTTGGTCTCCTGAAGGCAAAGGACCTCCGGGGCCCGCGCGGTTAAGTATTTTTTGACCTGTTCCAGCCGGGCATTTAGGGAATTAACATTCCAGGTCCCGAGGGTTATCCGTCCCACTCTATGGCCTCCTTGGTTTAAAATAGACCGAATCCGGCGAGGAGAAAAGCATGGGCCTCTGGTTGATCCTGGCCTTGGGGGCAGCCTTTTTTGTGGCCTTGGGGGATTTTTTTAATAAGAAATACTTTGCCACCGAAGGTATGGCGGCCATGGCCCTGGTCCGCACCTTGGCCCCGGTGCCCTTTCTCCTGGGGGTAATTTTCCTCAAATTTGAGCCCGGACCCTATCTCTATTTCACCCTGGAAGTCCTCAAAAAGCCGGCCTTCCTCCTCACCCTGGCTGCCCTTCTCCCTTTGGAGATCTCCGCCCTTTTTCTTTACATGGAGGCTATCAGGGTCTCCCCCCTTTCCCTCACCCTACCTCTTCTGGCCTTCACCCCGGCCTTTCTCATCGGCACGGGCTTTCTCCTCCTGGGGGAAAGACCCTCGGCCCTGGGAGTGGCCGGAATCCTTTTCGTGGTCCTGGGCAGTTACCTCTTGCATCTTCCCCATCTTTCGGAGGGTCCTCTGGCTCCCCTAAAGGGGCTTTTGCGCGAAAGGGGCTCCCTTTTGATGCTGGCCGTGGCCGCCCTTTATGCGGTGACCTCAGCTTTGGGGAAGAGGGCTATCCTTCTTTCTTCTCCCCTTTGGTTTGCCTCCTTTTACTTTATCCTCCTGGGTCTGGTGGTGCCCCTCCTTCTGCGAATACTCTCGGGGCAGAAGATCCTGCCTCTTTTCCGCCGAAGACCTTTAGGCTTTTTCCTCCTGGGACTCTCGCAGGCCCTCATGGTGGTCTGCCACATGCAGGCCATAAGTCTGGCCCCGGCGGCTTATATGATCGCGGTAAAGCGTACCAGCATCCTCTTTGGAGTCTTTTTGGGCGGGGCCTTCCTGCGCGAGAGACACTTCGGAATAAGGTTTTTGGCCTCCGCGGTCATGGTGGGAGGCGTCTTCCTCCTGGCCCTCACCCAAAAATAGGATCAAAAATAGGATCCGATCCCATTTTTGTCTCTTTGCTACTCTTCACATTCCTCGAAAAACCCCTCCAAAAATTCTTGACAAATTCCCCTGCCTTCCCTAAAAATAGGATCAGATCCTATTTTAAGGAGGGGGTATGCCCAGCCGGCCCAGGATCATCGCCCCCGGATATCCCCATCATGTAGTCTCTAGGACCAATCATGGGCAAACCTGTTTTCATGAAGAGGAAGATTATCGCACCTTTTTGGAAATTTTAGCTAACTTGAAACGAAAAAGAGAAATAAAACTGTGGTGTTTTTGCTTGATGCCCAACCATTTTCATTTATTAGTTGTTCCAACGTCTTCTGATCAATTGGTTAAGTTTATGCAAGGGCTCCTGGTCTCTTACACCCAATATTACAACCAAAAATACGCCATTGAGGGACAATTGTGGCGAGCCAAATACCACGCTTCCATAGTAGATGGGGAAACTTATCTCTGGAAAGTCATGCGGTATATCGAACGCAATCCCGTAAGGGCAGGATTAGCCGCTTCCCCCGAGGACTACCCCTATTCCTCGGCCAACAAAAATAGGATCGGATCCTATTTTTGGGAGGAGCCTCCTTTTACCCGGGAAGCCCTAGAATACTACCGAGAATGGCGCAACCAACCGGAATCCCCTGAACTCCTGGCTTTCTTGCGTCAGAACAGTCGGAAAAACCGCCCGCTCGGACCGCCAGAATTTTTGGAGCGCCTTGGGTTCAAAGAAAAACGTCGAGGGCGTCCTCGCAAAAAATAGGATCGGATCCTATTTTTCTCGGAGGGGGCAGGAGGGGCAGCGAGGGCGGCGGGGGAGACAGTAGTGTTTCCCGCAGGCCACGAAAAGGGCATGATATTCGTTGTAAAGGGGGACCTCCGGGGGAAGATTTTCCATAAAAACTCCCTGAATCTCTGAATAATCGGCCTCCTCGGTCACTAATCCGTGGCGGACAAGGATGCGTTTGGTATAGGCGTCCACCACAAAGACCGGGCGCTCCAGAGCGTAAAGGAGGATGCTATCTGCGGTCTCCGGTCCGATGCCTGGAATTTCCAAAAACTCGCGGCGCAAGGTCTCAGTGTCTATCTCCGCCAGGGCCGAAAGATCGCCCTCACAGCGTTCAAGAAGCCAGCCCAGAAAGGCCTTGAGCCTTCGAGCCTTGACCCGAAAATAACCTGCAGGACGAATCAAATTCGCCAATTCCGTCTCCGAAAGCTTGGCTAACCTGTGAGGCTCAAGCAACCCCCGCTCTTTGAGGTTTTTGAGGGCCCGCTCCACATTGCGCCAGTTGGTATTCTGGGTAAGGATGGCTCCCACACAAACCTCAAAGGGGGATTCCGCCGGCCACCACCCCTGAGGGCCAAAGTGCTGGTAGAGCCTTTCGTAGATCTCGCGAAGCACCGTGGAATAATAAGCGCTGCCGGAAGTCATGGTCGCAAAAAATAGGATCGGATCCTATTTTTCTGGGGGGTGGAAGGCGCGGGGGCCGGCTGGGGTGTCCACCACCAGATACCCCTCGGCCCGCAACTCCTCTCGAATACGGTCGGCCAAGGCGTAATCCCCCCTCCGCCGGGCTTCCTCCCGGGCGGCCAGCCTCCTGCGCACCTCTTCGCTCCGGGCCTCCTCCGGAAAGACCAGCACCGCAAGCACCTGGTTGAGGCGCTCTAGCGCGGCCAGGGCTTCCTCTCGCAGATCCTTCGGCACCCCAGGGCCGGCCACCGCCGGATACCATCTCCGGGAAAAGCGAAAGAGACCGGCTACCACTTGCGGGGTGTTGAGATCGTCGTTCATGGCGGCCTCAAAGCCCTCGGAAAGCTCGGAAAGGGCCTTGCGGAGCTCGGGGGCCTCCGGACCCTCCGGGGCCGCGGCCAATAAACCACAAAAGAGATCCAGGTTCTGCAAGGCCCTGCGGGCCTCGGAAAGGGCCTTCCAGGTGAAATTTAAAGGCTTACGGTAATGGGTACGCAAAAGGAAAAAGCGGATCTCTCGGCCAGAATATCCCGCCTGTCGCAGTTCCTCCAGAGTGACTTCGTTTCCCGCGGAAACGGACATCTTCTTGCCCTCCACCATCACCAGGGCCGAATGGAGCCAGTAGCGGCAGAGTTCCTTTCCGGTGGCCGCCCGGGCCAGGGCCCTTTCGTTTTCGTGGTGGGGAAAAAGAAGATCCGTGCCGCTGGTATGCAGGTCAAAGGTCTCTCCCAGATAGCGCATGGCGATGGCCGCACACTGGATATGCCAGCCGGGGCGCACCTTGCCCCATTCGGTGTCCAAAAAATAGCCCTGTTTGAGCTCCTGAATGGTCACGCGTTTGAAAAGCGTAAAGTCCGCCGGGGCGTCCTTTTCGTATTCGTCAAGATCTACGGTGACCCCCGGACGCAGGCGCGCCGGATCCACCCCGGAAAGCCGTCCATAATCCGCAAGCTTGGAGACATCAAAATAGACGGAAGAATATTTTTCGTAGGCATACCCCTTCTCCAAGAGTCGGCGAGCCAGGACCAGCATATCCTCTAAGTGTTCGCTCACCCGGGGATAGTGGGTGGCAGGCTTGATCCGGAGAAACTCCAGGTCCGCAAAGAATTCCCGGGCAATCTCTTCGGTAAGTTCCTTCAGGGGACGACCCGCGGCCTCGGCCGCCGCCAGGGTCTTGTCGTCAAAGTCGGTGAGATTGACCACGTGAGTTACGGAAAGACCTCGGGCCTCAAGCCAGCGCCGCAAAAGGTCCGCGGTGAGCATCCGCCGGTAAAGCCCCAGATGCGGCCGGCGATTGAGGGTAGGGCCACAGGTATAGATCCCCACCTTTCCCGGCTCCAAGGGCTCAAAGACCTCCTTGCGCCCGGTAAGGGTATTGGTAAGCCGGAAGTCCTCCCGTTTGGGAGGTTCTGGAAAGACCCAAAGAGGGGTAGAAAGATAGCGTTCGCCCCCATCGGGGAAGATGACCACCACCAGACCCTCTTCTATCTCCCGGGCCACCTTAAAAGCCCCGGCCAGGGCCGCTCCGGAACTCATCCCCACAAAGAGGCCCTCCTCTCGGGCCAAGCGCCGGGCCAGCTCGTAGGCCTCCTCATCATCTACATTCACGATGGCGTGCGGGAGCTTACGATCGTAGATCCCCGGCGGATAGGATTCCTTCATATTTTTCAGGCCCTGAATCTTGTGCCCGGGAACGGGCTCCACCCCGATGACCTTCACCTGGGGGGCCTTTTCCCGAAAGTACCGGGCCAGGCCCATGAGGGTCCCGGTAGTGCCCATGGCCGAGACCACATGGGTCAGACGCCCCCCCGTGTCCCGCCAGATCTCCGGAGCAGTGGTGCGGTAATGGGCCTGCCAGTTGGCCGGATTATTGAATTGATCGGGATTGTAATATTGCTCAGGATGCTGGCGCACCAGTTCATAGATGGCCTCGATGGCCCCGTCGGTCCCTTTTTCCGCAGGGGTAAGGAGGATCTCCGCCCCGTAGGCCTGCATGATCTTGCGGCGCTCAATGGAGGCCGACTCCGGCATGGCGATAAGACACCGGTAGCCCTTGACCGCACAGACCATGGCCAGACCGATTCCGGTGTTGCCGCTTGAGGCCTCGGCCACAATCTTTTCCGGACCAAGAAGCCCCCGGGCCTCGGCATCTTCGATCATAGAAAGGGCGATGCGGTCCTTGACCGAACCTCCGGGATTGAAACTCTCGAGCTTGACCCAGATCTCTACCCGAGGTTTTACCCGGAGGCGGCGAAGCTTGACCAGAGGGGTATTTCCAATGAGCTCGAGCACGGTCTCCCGGACTTTGCCTTGAGGACTCATGGTTTAAAATTTCTAGCATGAAACTTGCACTTCGCCTACTGGTTCTTCTTCTAACGGGATTCTCTACGGCCTACCCTCTAGATCGTTACCCCTTAAGGCCCGGACAAGGAGTCTTTGGGGAGATCCTTTATCACACGGTCTCCGGAAACGAGACCCTGCTCGATGTGGCCCGGGCCTACGATCTGGGCTACAATCAGATCGTTCTGGCCAACCCCGGGGTGGATCCCTGGCTCCCTCCCCCGGGAAAACGCCTGCTTATCCCCAAAAAGTTTGTCCTGCCCGAAGGCCCCCATACGGGCCTCCTGGTCAATCTTCCGGAGATGCGTCTCTATTATTTTCGCCAAGAGGCCGGCGAGACCGTGGTTTATACCGCCCCCATAGGAGTAGGAACCGAGGGACGCCTTACGACCGAGGGGGTTTACACCGTTTACCGCAAGAAGGAACATCCCTATTGGCATGTCCCGGAATCCATACGTAAAGAGGACCCTACCCTTCCCGAGGTGGTCCCTCCAGGTCCGGAAAACCCCCTGGGAGATTACGCCCTTTACCTTTCCCGGGAGGCCTATGCCCTTCACGGGACCAACAAACCCTGGGGGATCGGTCGCCGGGTAAGCCACGGCTGTATCCGTCTCTATCCCGAGGATATTGCCGCCCTTTTTCCCTTAGTCCCGGTAGGCACCCCGGTACGCGTCCTCTATCAGCCTATCAAATTGGGAATCAAAGACGGAAAGATCTATCTCCAGGTTTTTCCGGACCTTGAAAAGAGGATCTCTGGGCCCCTCTTAGAAGTGATTCGCCTGGCGGCCCGGCTTGAAAAGGAGAGTGGAAAAGACCTCTTTTTGGACCTCTTCGCCGTGCGCAAGGTCCTGAAGAAGGCCAACGGGGTCCCAACGGCGGTGGGAAAGGTCCGTTAGGACCCCAAATCTTCTATTTTCGCAGGCTCTTTTCGAAAATGCGCTCCATTTTGGCGGCCGCAGCATCAGCCCTTTCGGCGGCCTGGGCCGCCCGGTTGGCTGCAGCGTCGGCCCTTTCGGCGGCCAGAGCAGCCTGTTTGGCCGCAGCCTCGATGCGGGCCAGTTCCGCCTCTATCTGGGCCTGGGCCTTCTTGGCTTCCTCGGCCGCAGCCTGGGCCTCCTTAGAGGCCTGAATGGCCTGTTCCAGAAGGGCCCGATCCTTTTGGTTCAAACCACAACCCACCGGAACCAACAGAAGCCCCGAAAGACCCAAAACGGCCAAGCCTTTCTTCACCTTGCCAAACATTCCTCCCTCCTTGAAAGCAATTTTTTCCTTTATTACCCCCACAGATTTATATTCTTGTCAAGTCTCCAAAGGCCTCCAAAAGGGAAAAATCCTCGGGATAAGTGAGTTTAAAATTTCTCGGGTCTCCAAGGACCACAAAGACCGGAAAGCCTGCCGCCTCAAGCAGAGCGGCCTCGTCGGTGAATTCCTCCCGGCCTGCCTTCCGGAAGGCCTCGGCCAGCCAGTCCCGGCGGGCCCCCTGCGGAGTTTGTGCCAGCCAAAGGCCTTCCCGAGAGAGGGTCTCCAACACCCGTCCCTCCTCCGAAACCCGTTTTACCGTATCTCTCACCGGAAGGGCTGCGAGGGCCGCCCCCCGCTTCTCAATCTCCCCGAGCACCCGGGAGATCACCTCCTGAGAGACCAGAGGACGAGCCGCATCGTGCACCAGGACGATCTCCACCCCGGGAGAAAGGGCCTCAAAGGCCCGCCGAACCGAGGCCTGCCGGCTCTCCCCTCCGGCCACCACCCTGGAGACCTTCCGGAATTCCCCACACCAGTCCCGCACCCTTTCTTCCCAGCCCGGAGGGACGGCCACCACGATCTCCTCCACCCGGGGATGCCTTTCCAGGGCCGAAAGCCCCCATAAGAAAACAGGTCGGCCCCCCAGTTCCAGAAATTGCTTGGGGACTTCGGCTCCGAAACGGACCCCCCTTCCGGCGGCTGCCAAAATGGCCCCCACTTTAGCCACGGCCCGCCTCCACGGAAAGACGATGCGCCTGTCGCAGGGGCTCTGGAAGGCGAAAGCCCCGCACCGCAGCCAGCACATACTCCACCGCCTCTTCCGGAGTTAAGAGATGCCCCGGAGAGACATAGACCGGCTTTACCCCTACCCGGGTCCTCACCGCATAGCCCACCACCCGGCCCTCGAGCCAGATAGGGCTTCGTGCCCCGAATTCGTCCCCCGGCGGATCGAAATCCTTGATCAAGGGCTTTTTCGCGCAACCCAGGGTGGGAAGCCCCAGACTGACCCCTAGATGCACCGCCAGCCCGCAGCCCCGGGGGTGGGCCAGCCCCTGTCCGTCCACAAAAACCAAATCCGGAGGGCTCGAAAGTTTCTCAAAGGCCGCAAGCAAGGCCGGAACCTCCCTGAAGGAAAGATAGCCGGGAATATAAGGGAAATTTACCGGCCCTTCGACCACCACCTCTTCCAAGGGCTTAAGCTCCGGCCAGGAAAGGAGGACCACCGCCGCCCGGGCCCGAGCCTTTTCGGGGTAGGCTACATCCGCCCCAGCCACCTTTTTTACCGTGCGGCCCAAAGGGGTAAAACGGGCCCGAGAGGCCAGACGCCGCTGTTCCTCCTTAAGGGTCTCCAGATTCATCCGCGGCGTAGCCCTTGTAAGGTTTGAGGTCCAGGATGGGGGTCCCGTCGAACATATCTAACCCCCGCACCCGGATTACCGGACCCCGAACTTCCAGGATCTCCACCACCGAAAGGCCTATAGGATTGGGCCGCACCGGAGAGCAAGTGCTGAAGACTCCCCGGGATTTCTGCCGATGGGGAGGGGTCTGTAACAATTTGTCCGGCCCAAAGGGCTCGGCCCGGTCGAAGACAAAAAGGACCACCAGACGCTCTCCCGGACGGAGATCCTGCAGGCCCTTCTCATAGGCCGGATCGATCACTAGCTCCCCCTCTACCTTGGAGACACTCCAGTGGCGGGGAATTTCCCGGGCCTTGGTACGCACAAAACCGATGGGTTTAAAGACATACTCCTGGGCCACCTCAAAGACCTCGCTCTTTCAAAGCCTTCACCAGATCGGTATAGATCTTTCCGAAAGAGGCGCTGGACATAAAGACTAGGAGGTCTCCCGGGCTGGGCTCCAGCGCCAGGATGTCGGAAACCCCGTTTTGTAAGAAGCCCACCCTTCGTCCCCGAGCCTCAAGCCCTCGGGCCAAGGCCGTAAGATCTAGCCTTTCGGCCTCCGGGACCTTCTCTAGACCCGGAGGAGGCTTTAAGACCACCGCTTCGGCTAGAGAGAGGACCTCCTGGTAGGCGGACAAAAAGACCCTGCGCCGGCTGGTATTGGTGCGGGGCTCAAAGATCAGGAAGATCCGTCGGGGGGAGAAGGCCTCTTTCAGAGCTAAAAGGGTCTCCCGCACCGCCGTGGGATGATGGGCAAAATCATCCACCACGGTGACCCGGCCCTGATAGAGGATTTCCTGACGCCGCAAGACCCCACAAAATTCTCCCAGGGCCCGGGCCACTTCTTCTGGTGACAGGCCCAGCTCCACCAGTAAGGCCAGGACCGCCAGAGCATTGAGGGCATTGTGCTCTCCGTAAAGTGGAAGATCGAAGGTCCCCTCCCCTTGGGGGCCGCAGAAACGCACCTTCTGTCCGCGAGGAAAAGGGGTGCGTTCCAGAAGACGGTAGGTGTTTTTCGGAGAGCGACCGTAGGAGACCCGACGGGCCCGGCTTCTTTCAGCCAACCGGACCAGCCGGTCCGCATCCCCCCAGAAGACCAAGAGCCCCTCTTCCGGCAGGAGTTCCACAAAGGTCCTGAAGGCCGCCTCCAGGCTGGCCAAATCCGGATAAATATCGGCGTGATCGTACTCCAGAGAGGTAAGAATGGCCGAAAAAGCCCGGTAGTGCCAGAATTTAGGGGTCTTTTCAAAGAAGGCCGAGTCGTACTCGTCTCCTTCGACTACGGCATAGGGGCCCTCTCCGGAGCCAAAATTAAGTTCTCGATCCCGGAGAAGCCCGCCCAGGAAGAAGGTGGGCTCTTGGCCCAGCCTTTCCAGGACGAAGGCCAGGAGGGCGGAGGTGGTAGTCTTTCCGTGGGTTCCGGCCACCACCAGGGGGAGTTTCCCGGGGAGGATGAATCGTTTCAGGGTTTCGGGAAGGGAAAGGAGGGGGAGTCCCTGCCTCCGGGCGGCCTCTACTTCGGGATGATCCCGCCGGATGGCGTTTCCCACCACCACATAGTCGGGGGAGATTTTTTCAAGGCGTTCTGGATCCCATCCACAAAAGGGGATTAGGCCTAGACGTTTGAGGACTTGGGAGGCAGGAGGGGAGGGAGGCGCGCCCTCGCTCCCCGAGACCTGAAACCCTCGGGCCTTAAGAAGGCCGGCCAGGGCGCTCATCCCTATTCCGCCAATGCCCAGGAGGTAAAAGTGAAGGCTCATTTGCGGCCCAGAGCAAAGATCTGGTGGGCAAACTTTACCGCCTCGCGATACATCACCGGAAGGATCTCTCTCAGGGAGGGATCAAGTTCGGTCAGGATTTGATGGACCCTTTCCCAGACCCCCCGCTCATAATTTTCCACCAGGGAAAGAAGGGGAGTGAAGGGCCCCGGCTCTCCCAGAAGGGCCTTCTTGAGGTCTTCTTCCAAAGGGAGCTCTTTCAAGATCATGAAAAGGGGCTGATCGGTTATGGGCTCTAAGAGAGAAAAGAGCCCCACCAGGAAGGCCTCCTCCATTTGCTCGAAAAACCCCAGCTTTTCGGCCAGAGACTCCATGAACTTGGCCCGGATCACCGCCTGGACGATCAACTCCGGAGGTTGATCTGCGGCCAGCAAAAAGAGGGTGGCCAAAGAGCCCCATTTGCGCAACCCCTCCTTTCCTAGTAACACCGCGGTATGTCTTACAGAACGGACCTTTACCGGAAAGCCGAAGAAGGCCGAGTTGATGTAGCGCAGGAGTTTCAGAGTAAGAGAAGGTTCGGCCTGGATGACCTCTATGATTTCGTCTAGATTGTCCCCTTCCTTTTGAAGCAATCCCAGAAGGCGCAGATAATGCTGTTTGAAGACCGGAATCTCTCGAGAGGCCAAAATCTTGGGACGGGCAAAATAAAACCCCTGGAAGAAATGAAAGCCCAGATCCCGGGCCTCTTCGTATTCTTCCCGGGTTTCGATCTTTTCGGCCACCAGATAGAAATCGCTTCCCAATTCCCGGGCCAGGGCCGCCCGGCTTTCCGGAGAAAGGGCTCGGAAATCAATCTTGATGTACTTCATGTAGGGCAAAAGCTCTCTCAAGGGGGACTGCCCATCGAAGTCGTCCAGGGCCAGGGCATAGCCTTTACGATAAAGCTCCTGGCAGATCTCCAAGAGATCGGGAGTGTTTTTCGTCCTTTCCAGGATCTCGATGACCAGATGTTGGGGACGAAAATACCGCACTAGCCCGCTTCGAAGAAGTTCCAGGGTGAAATTAATGAAGGCCTTTTTGCCGTAGGTCAGCTCCCGAATGCCGAAACGAAATAAGGCATTGACCAATACCCGACGGCTGGCTTCCTCCTCCGGCAAGCTACCTTCTGGAAAAAAGTTCTCCAGGCCTTCGCGATAGAGGAGCTCGTACCCGAAAGTACGCCCCCTGCGGTCCAGGATGGGCTGCCGGGCCACATATACGTAATAAAACCGATGATCAGGCATAGCGCTTTCGTTTTCCCATGATACCATAAAATCATGCGTGTGGGGCTGGGATTTGATTTGCATCGTCTGGTCCCAGGGCGGAAGTTTATTCTTTGCGGGATGGAGATACCCTGCGAGGTGGGGCCGCTGGGGCACTCCGACGCGGATGTGGCCCTGCATGCCTTGACTGATGCTATTCTGGGAGCGGCGGGTCTTCCCGACCTGGGAAGCCTCTTTCCGGAGACCGACCCCCGGTTTGCCGGGGCCGAAAGCTCCCTTTTTCTGCAGAAGGCCTTGGAGATGATCTCCGAAAAGGGTCTGGCCCTTTACCAGGTGGATCTGGTGCTCCTTCTCGATCAGCCTAAACTCCGGCCCCATTATCCGGCCCTGCGGCGAAGGCTTGCGGATCTTCTGGGAATTCCCGAAGGCCGCATCGGTCTCAAGGCCAAGAGCACCGAGGGCCTGGGGGTCTTCGGCGGGGAGGCCGTGGCCGCCTGGGCCGTGGCGGTATTAGCCGAAGTTCATGGAGCTTAGCCCGCAAAGGCTCAAAGAGATCCCCGAGGCCCCCGGGGTCTACCTCTTCAAGGACGAACGGGGGACGGTCCTCTATGTGGGCAAGGCCCGCGATCTCCGCCGCCGGTTGGCCTCCTATCTCACCCCCTCCACCCCCAAGGTGCGCCATCTCCTAGCCCGGGCCCGGGAACTGGAAATCGTGGTCACCCGCAACGAAAAAGAGGCTCTGATCCTGGAGGCCAACCTTATCAAGCGCCATCGTCCCCGTTACAACGTGCTTCTGCGTGATGACAAGGCCTACCCCCTCATCCGGATCAATCTCCAGG
This sequence comes from Thermosulfurimonas marina, assembly GCF_012317585.1. Taxonomy (NCBI): domain Bacteria; kingdom Pseudomonadati; phylum Thermodesulfobacteriota; class Thermodesulfobacteria; order Thermodesulfobacteriales; family Thermodesulfobacteriaceae; genus Thermosulfurimonas; species Thermosulfurimonas marina. Next base: position 1,092,584 of record NZ_CP042909.1, on the reverse strand, counting down.
AAAAATTCCCCCGGCTTACCATTGTTCGACGCAAGCGCCGGGGAGACCGGGCCCTTTATTTCGGCCCCTATCCTTCAGCCGGGGCGGTGAGGGAGACCGTACGCACCCTCACCCGCTTTTTTCCCCTTCGGCGTTGCTCCAATGCGGAAATGGCCCGCCGGACCCGCCCCTGCCTCTATTACCAGATCGGAAAGTGTCCGGCCCCCTGCGTGGGGCTCATCCGGGCCGAGGATTACCAAAAGATCGTCCGCCAGGCGGTGGCCTTCCTCGCGGGACGGAATCAGGATCTCCTTGAGGGCCTGCGGCGCGAGATGGAAAAGGCCGCCGAAAGGCTGGAGTTTGAGCGAGCGGCCCGCCTGCGGGATCGCCTCCGGGCCCTGGAGAAGACCCTCGAGGCCCAGGCCGTAGTCCTTCCCGAAGAAAAGGATCTCGATGCCTTTGCTCTGGCACGCCAGGGAGAACGGCTCACCGGGGCCGTGCTTTTCGTAAGACGGGGAAAACTCCTGGGGCACAAGATCTTTCACCTGGGAGGGGTGCCCGAAGAAAATCTCTGGGAGACGGTGCTTGCCCAGTTCTACGACGAGGGCAAACTGGTCCCGGAAGAGATCCTCCTTCCGGAACGGCCGGAGGGGGCCGAAATCCTGGAAGAGTGGCTCTCGGAGGTCCGGGGAGGTCCGGTAAAAATTCTGGCCCCGGAGGAAGATCCGACCCTCAAAGGGCTTCTTGAGACCGCCCGCCGGAATGCCGAAGAGGCCCTGAGGGCCCGCTTGCGAGGAGAGCGTACCTGGGAAGAGTTGGCCGAAGAGATGGCCGCGGTACTGCGCCTTCCCGTGATCCCTCAACGGGTGGAGGCCGTGGATCTCTCAAGCCTCAAGGGGACGGCCCCGGTGGGGGCTATCGTGGCCTTTTTTGAGGGAGAACCCGACAAGGCCCGCTATCGGCGCTATCACATCCGCACCGTCTCCGGAATTCCGGACGACTACGCTATGCTACGCGAAGTGCTGGAAAGGCGCTTGAAGCGTGGCCTTGAAGAAAAAGACCTCCCCGATCTTTTAGTGATAGACGGAGGCAAGGGGCATCTGGAGACCGCCCGTCAAGTGGTGGAAGAGTTGGGCCTTTCGGAGAAACTGGGCCTCTGTGCCCTCGCCAAGGAACGGGCCGATGAGGGAGAAAAAATCTATATTCCCGGGCGCAAGAATCCCCTTAAGCTCTCTCGACACGGAGAGGTCCTGCGTTTTCTCATGCGGGTGCGCGACGAGGTCCACCGCTTCGTCCTCTCCTTTCACCAGAAGACCCGGGAAAGAGAATCCCTGCGGAGTTTTCTGGACGGTCTTCCGGGAATCGGCGAGCGCCGCAAGAGGGTCCTCCTTTCCCGTTTCTCCTCGCCGGAGGAGATCCTGGCCGCCGGAGAGGAGGAAATTGCCCGCCTTCCGGGATTCAACCGTCCGGTGGCCCGGAAGCTTCAGGCCCACCTCCGAGAACGTCTTTCGGTTGACCGTCCCTCCCCCAAAGGCTAAGCTTTGTGAAAAGTTTCCAGAGGGAGGCACCCTAGATGGAATTTGAGGCCATCATCGGGCTGGAAGTCCATACCCAGCTTCTTACCGCAAGCAAGATCTTTTGTGGCTGCTCCACCCGCTTCGGGGCCCCGCCCAATCACCACGCCTGTCCGGTCTGTACCGGAATGCCTGGAAGCCTCCCGGTACTTAACCGCCGGGTGGTGGACTTCGCCCTGCGTCTGGCCCTGGCCGTGGGGGCCCGGATCAATCCGGTCTGTATCTTTGCCCGCAAACATTACTTCTATCCGGACCTTCCCAAGAACTATCAGATCTCCCAGTACGAGGCCCCCATCGCCGAAGGAGGGGCCATCGAGATCGAAGTGGAGGGAAGGCGCAAGAAGATCGGCCTGGTGCGCATCCACATGGAGGAGGACGCCGGAAAGCTGGTCCACGATGAACACCGTCCGGTCTCCTACGTGGACTTCAATCGCACCGGGGTGCCCCTGCTGGAAATCGTAAGCCAGCCGGACCTCCGCAGTCCGGAAGAGGCCGTGGCCTACCTCAAAAAACTGCGGACCATCGTGCGCTATTTGGGGATCTGTGACGGGAACATGGAGGAGGGGAGCCTGCGTTGTGATGCCAACGTCTCCGTACGGCCCAAGGGCGCCCAGGAATTTGGGGTCAAGGTGGAACTCAAAAACATGAATTCCTTCCGGCACGTGGAACGGGCCCTGCGCTACGAGATCAAACGCCAGATCGGGCTCCTTCTCGAAGGAAAAACCGTGGTGCAGGAGACGCGGCTTTTTGACGAGGCCACAGGAACCACGCATTCCATGCGCGGGAAGGAGGAGGCCCACGACTACCGCTACTTTCCGGACCCGGATCTGGTCCCGCTACACATAGATGAGGCCTGGATTGAAAGGGTGCGGGCCGAGCTTCCCGAGCTTCCGGACGCCAAAAAGGCTCGTTTCGTAGAAGAGTATGGCCTTCCGGACTACGATGCGGAGATCCTTACCGCCTCGCGGCCTCTGGCGGAATTTTTTGAAGAATGCGTGAAACTCTTTCCTCAGCCGAAAAAGGTCTCCAACTGGATCATGACCGAGGTCCTAAGGGAACTCAACCGGGAGGGAAAGGAGATCGACGAAACTCGCCTCAGGCCTGAACACGTGGTTGAGCTTCTCAAGCTGGTGGAAGAGGGCGTGATCTCCATCACCGCGGCCAAAAAGATCTTTCCCGAGGTCTACGCCACCGGGCGCTCCCCCGGAGAACTGGTGGAGGAAAAGGGCCTCCGGCAGGAAAGTGACGAGGGGGCCCTAGAGGCCGTCTGCCGGGAGGTGCTGGCGGAAAATCCCGCAGAGGTGGAAAAGTACCGCAGCGGAAAGAAAGGGGTGATCGGCTTTTTCGTGGGACAGGTCATGCGCAAAACCCAGGGCAAGGCCAACCCCAAGCTGGTCAATCAAATCCTTACCAGGCTCCTTGAGGAATGAAGGTCTTTCAGCCCCGAAATCCCGATCTCCTTTGCGCCTGGCGCTGGACAGACCGGGGGCTCTATCTTCTGGATCAGCGCAAACTTCCCGCCCGCGAGGTCTATGTTCACTGTCGCACCTGGCAGGAGGTGCGCCGGGCCATCAAAGATATGGTAGTCCGGGGGGCCCCAGCCATCGGGATTACCGCCGCCATTGGGCTGGTGCTCGGCGCGGAGAGACTCCGGGCCCGGACCCGCAGGGCCTTTCTTTCAGGGCTAAAGCGCATAGCCCAAGGGCTGGCCAAGGCCCGCCCCACGGCGGTCAATCTCTTCTGGGCCCTCGAGCGTATGGTAAAGCGTGCCGAGGCGGAAGCCGCGGCCGGACCGCAGGAACTGCTGGAAATCCTCCGGGCCGAGGCCCTTTCCCTCTGGGAAGAGGATCTTGAGGCCTGCCGCCGCATGGGGGCCCTGGGGGCCGGGCTTCTGCCCGAAGAGGGCACGGTCCTTACCCACTGTAACGCCGGGGCCCTGGCCACCGGGGGCTACGGTACCGCCCTGGGGGTGATCCGGGCCGCGGTAGAGGCCGGAAAACGCCTTTCCGTGCTGGCCGACGAGACCCGCCCCTACCTCCAGGGGGCCCGCCTTACGGCCTGGGAGTTGCACAAGGTGGGTATTCCGGTAACCGTCATTCCGGATGCGGCCGCGGGGTTCCTTATGGCCCGGGGGCGGGTACAGGCGGTGATCGTCGGGGCCGACCGCATTGCCGCCAACGGCGATGTGGCCAACAAGATCGGAACCTACAGTCTGGCGGTGCTGGCCCGGGAAAACGGAATCCCCTTCTATGTGGCCGCCCCTTCCTCCACCTTCGATCTGACCTGTTTCTCCGGGGAGGGGATCCCTATTGAAGAGCGGGCGGCGGAGGAGGTCCATCTTTGTGCCGGCCGCAGGATCACCCCCCGGGGAGTTTCGGCGCTCAACCCCGCCTTTGATGTGACCCCGGCCCCCTACGTCACGGCCCTTATTACCGAAAAGGGGATTATCCAGCCCCCTTATCCGGAAAACATCCCCAGGGTCCTTTCCGGTGAAACCCCGACTTCCTGAGGTCACCCTTTATCGTTTGGCCTTTTATGTGCGGGTTCTGGAAAGACTTTCCCGAGAGGGGCGGGAGCTGGTGCGCAGTGAGGAGCTGGCCCGTCTTTGTGGGGTTTCTCCGGCCCAACTCCGCAAGGATTTGAGCTACCTGGGAGGATTCGGGGTAAGGGGTGTAGGTTATCAGGTAAAATCCCTGGAGCGACAGCTCAAGCGCATCCTGGGGCGGGACCGGCTCTGGCATCTAGCCCTCGCGGGAATAAACGACCTGGGACTGGCCCTCCTTTCCGACCGTCGTCTCTCGCGCATGGGTCTGCGCTTTGTGGCGGCCTTCGATTGGCGCGAGGAATGGATCGGCCGGATAGTACAGGAAGTTTATGTTTATTCTGTGGATCAGATGTCTTATATTGTAAGGGAATCCGAGGTGGAGATCGGGGTGCTCACCGTGGAGGAGCCCCCGGCCCGGGAGATGGCCCGTCGCCTGAGCGAGGCCGGAGTGCGGGCCATCTTGAACCTGGGTCCGGAGCCCCTTGAAGCCCCGGAAGAAGGAATTATCCTGCGCAATGCGGACCTCACCCTGCCCTTTGATCTCCTGACTTACGCCCTGAGTTAAGATGGCCCGTTTCGTAGACCGCGTAAAGATCCATGTGAAGGCCGGAGACGGGGGCCACGGCTGCGTGAGCTTCCGCCGGGAAAAGTATGTCCCCCGCGGAGGACCGGACGGGGGAGACGGCGGAGATGGCGGAGACGTCATCCTGGTGGCCGACCCCCAGCTCCACACCCTCTATGACTTTTATCACCAGGTCCATTTCCGGGCGGAAAACGGCCGACCCGGGATGGGCAAGAAGATGAAAGGCCGTGACGGAGAGGACCTTGTCCTGCGGGTCCCGGTGGGCACGGTGGTGCGGGATGCCGAAACCGGAGAGATTTTGGGAGACCTGGTGGAGCCCGGCCAGCGCCTGGTGGTGGCCCGGGGAGGCCGGGGCGGACGGGGAAACGCCCGCTTTGCCACCCCCACCAATCAGGCCCCCCGGTATGCGGAACCGGGCCGTCCGGGTGAGGAACGCTGGCTTATTCTGGAGCTCAAACTCATTGCCGATGTGGGGCTGGTGGGGCTTCCCAACGCCGGGAAATCCACCCTCCTTTCCCGCATCTCCGCGGCCCGGCCCAAGATCGCCGACTACCCCTTCACCACCCTTCAGCCCAACCTAGGGGTGGTTTCTCTTTCGGATGAACGGAGCTTCGTGGTGGCCGATCTCCCGGGGCTTATCGAGGGAGCCCACAAAGGAGTAGGGCTGGGCCTGGAATTCCTGCGGCACGTGGAGCGCACCCGGGCCCTCTGCCAGGTGATCGACGCCACTTCCGAAGATCCGCTGCGGGATTTCGAGGTGGTGGAAAAGGAAATGGCCCTTTACCATCCCGAACTTCCACGCAAACCCCGGGCGATAGCCCTGAACAAGATCGACCTTTTGGCCGACCGTACGGTGCTTGATCCTGTACGTCGGGCTCTTGAAGAAAAGGGATATCCGGTGCACCTCATCTCTGCCGCCACGGGGGAGGGCGTGCGGGATCTTCTGGAAACGCTCTGGAGATTGATCATCCGCGGGAAGGAAGATGAGTAACCGCAGGGAAATCCTTTCCCGTGTACGACGGGTGGTGGTCAAGGTGGGAAGCGCGGTGGTGACTGACGAGACCGGCCTTTCGCGCCCGGTGCTCGAAAATCTGGCCGCGGAGATCTCGCGCTTTCAGCGCCAGGGCTACGAGATGATCCTGGTCTCCTCCGGGGCCATCGCCTGCGGACGCAAAAAGCTGGAGGTCCCGGAGCGGCCTTTGAGTTTGGCGGAGAAACAGGCCCTGGCTGCCGCCGGGCAAAGCAGCCTCATGCAGGCTTACGAGGAGGCCTTCGGACGCTACGGGGTCCCGGTGGCCCAGGTCCTCCTCATCCGAGAAGACCTGGAAGATCGTCGGCGCTATCTCAACGCTCGGAACACGCTACGGGTGCTCCTGCGCTGGCGGGTGGTGCCCATCGTGAACGAAAATGATACCGTGGCCGTGGAAGAGATCCAGTTCGGGGACAACGATTTTCTGGCGGCCCTGGTGGTAGCCCTTACCGAGGCCGATCTCCTGATCTGTCTTTCTGAGGCCGACGCCCTTTACGAGCGCGACCCCCGGGAGGACCCTTCAGCCCGACCGGTAAGGGAGGTCCGGGGGATCACTCCCGAAATCGAGGCCATGGCCGGGAAGCGTCCGGGGCGTTTCGGCCGCGGAGGAATGCTTTCCAAACTCCGGGCGGCCCGTATGGTCAACTCTCTGGGGGTGCCTATGATCCTGGCCCACGGCCGCACCCCCCTTATCCTTGAGCGCCTATTTTCGGGGGAGGAATTAGGGACCCTTTTTCTTCCCTCCACCCGTAGGCTTTCGGCCCGTAAATTCTGGATCGCCCACGGGGCCAAACCTGAAGGCCGCCTGGTGCTGGATGCCGGGGCGGTGGTCGCTATTCGGGAAAGAGGCCGAAGCCTCCTTCCGGCAGGGATTCGAGCGGTAGAGGGAGAATTTGACCGCGGGGCCTGTGTGGAATGCGTGGACGAGAAGGGCCGGCCTGTGGCCCTAGGGCTTACCAACTATAGCTCTGAGGAACTGCGTTGCATCCTCGGGGCCCATACCTGTGAAATTGAAGAACGCTTAGGTTTTCGCACCCGAGAAGAAGTTATCCATCGCGACGACCTGGTCCTGGTCGAAAATTAAGCCCTTTACTTTTGCCTGAGAAATGTTAGGCTGGAGGCAGAGCAAATTTTTAAGGAGGTTTTAGCATCATGGCAACAGGTACGGTGAAGTGGTTTGACGAGAAGAAGGGTTACGGGTTCATTTCGCGGGACGATGGCGGGGATGTCTTCGTACATTATTCCGCCATCCAGATGGAGGGGTTCAAGACCCTTCGGGAGGGCCAGAAGGTAGAGTTTGAGGTTACGCAAAGCCCGAAGGGAGAGCAGGCGAGCAACGTGCGCGTCATCGGCTAGGAAACTGGCCCTAGAAAATCAAAGGCCCGCCTTCTGGCGGGCCTTTTTCATTTTGGGGCCGGGCTAGCCGGCCCGCTTTATCCTAGAAGAAGTAGTAGAAACTTCCCATGAAGCGGTTGAGCTCCCCATCGTCCCCGTCGCTCTTTCGGTAATCACAGTCGATATACATATACTCTCCGCCCACGGCGAACTCTTTGGTGAACCGATAGAGGAAATTGGCGTAATACATTTGCTGTTGGAGACGGGCTCCCCTGACCCCTTCGAGATCACTATCGTCGGGGTTGTCGATTCCCCAGCCGAAGTGGGTGACCAGCTTGGGACTCCAGAAGACCTCAAGCTCCACATACCCTCCTACAGCATCAATTTCATCTACATCCAGGATATGCCCCCCGTCGGTGTATTTCGATCGGAGGTCAGTAACGTAGCGACCGTTATCTAGCCGAAAACGCGTCCCCTGATTGACCCCGCCGGTGTAGTAGCCATCGAGGTTGCGTCCGCTCCAGAGCTCTCCCAAAAGGAAGGCCTTGCGGGCAAAGGGAAGCGGAAGGGGAAACTTGGCCTCCAGCCCCAGGGAATAGCTATCGGCGTCCTCCACGCCGTCTACGGTATCATACTCCTCTTCGGAGTAATGTCCCCATAGCGCCACCAGGGCCGGCTGGCCCCAGATCTTGGTGGTGTAAGAAATGCGGCCTTCAAAACCGGGATAGCCGGCCCGATTGGAGGGATCCTCATCCCAGATGATCCCCTCCATACGCGGAAAGCCGTAGGGCTTCTCCAGCGCCCCTTCAAACTTTAAGGTCCCTTCCCCCACCTTGAACCATTTGGAAAGACGTACCTGGGGCATACGATAGGCTATGTTGCCCATAAAAGTTCCGGAAGGAAAGTTCGAGAGATGAGGATAGAGCTGGGAAATGGTCATCCAGTCGAGCCCGGCAAGAAGCTGCCAGGTTCCCTTCCTTACCCCCACAAAAACCCGCCGGGCCCGGAGGGGGGAGTGATTGGGGTTCCAGGGCAGGGTGTCTTCCCCATGGCTCTGGGTATAGAAGTCCATCTCGAATTTTCCGAAAAGTTTCCAATCTTTGTAGTCTTTCCAAAGGTCAAAGCCGAAGCGGCTGTGCCGGAAATTGATGGTAAAGGTGGAATCCGAACCGAATTTGTGACCCCCTTTGGTATTGTGTTCCGGAAGGACCCAGAGCACGTATTCGTCTCCTACGGCGTTGGCGTCCTGCCAGACCACATCCGCCTTGAGGAAGCCGTAAAAATCGATGCCGCTGGGGCGAGCCCCGTAGCCCCCTTTGCTGAAAAAGCTGTGCTTTTTGGAGCTTGGGGCGGTCACCAGGGCCTCGGCCGGGGCCGGAGGCCGCTGGCTCTTTAGCTTTTCGATCTCGCTCTTGAGTTGCGCATTTTCCTTCTTCAATTCCTGGACCTCCCGAAGGAGTTGCTGCACCATGGCCCGCAGGTCCTCGTCCCCAGAAGAGGCCCAGCCCCCTGCCAGGGGAGCCACCAACAACCCTATAAAGAGGACAAACAGCAATTCTCTACGCACCGGCCGACCTCCTTTCTTGGTATTTGATCCCTCATAGCAAAAACTTCCCCCCGGGGCAAGCCCTAAAGCCCGGTAAGGGCCATCTGCAAACGGACGGCCTCTACGGACTTTTTGAGGGCCCGGCGTTCTTCCTCGGTGAGCTCAAATTCCAGGATGCGCTCCATCCCCCCTTTCCCCAGAACCACCGGGACCCCGATAAAGACCTCCGAAAAACCAAACTCCCCCTGGAGCCAGACCGAGCAGGTAAGCACCCGCTTTTCATCCCGCAGTACGGCCTGGGCCATTTCCACCGCCGAAAGCCCCGGAGTGAGAAAGGCGCTTCCGGTCTTGAGATAGGAAACGATTTCTCCCCCGCCCTTGCGGGTGCGCTCCACGATCTCGGCGATCTTCTCCGCGGGCAGGAGCTCGGTCACCGGGATCCCGACCACATTGGCCAGCCTCACCAGGGGCAACATGTGATCTCCGTGGATCCCCATAACCAGGGCCTGGACATCCCGAGGGGAGACCCCCAGGGCCTCAGCGATAAAATACCGGTAACGGGCAGAATCCAGCACTCCGGCCATGCCGAGCACCCGTTCTCGGGGAAAGCCTGTGACCCGGAAAGCGGCATAGACCATGGCGTCGATAGGGTTGGTCACCACGATGAGGACACACTCCGGGGCAAACTCCCGCACCGCCTCGGCACAGGAGCGCACGATCTCCAGATTGCTCTTCAGCAGGTCTTCCCGGCTCATTCCGGGTTTGCGGGGCCGGCCCGCGGTGAGAATGACCACCTCCGATCCGGAAAGGGCGGAAAAATCCTCCGTCCCCCAGATGCGGGCCGAAAAGCCCTCTACCGGGGCCCCCTGAGCCAGATCCAGGGCCTTGCCCTTGGCCAGATCCGGAACAATGTCGATGAGAACGATCTCCTCGGCCACGGCCTTGACCGCCGCCCAATGGGCCGCAGCCGTCCCCACCGCCCCGGCCCCGATGATAGCCAGTTTGGCCATAGTATACCTCCTTATCTAGGAAAATTGGGCCAAAAGGTCGTCCACATCCACCTCTTCCGGGTGCTCCAAAGGAATGAACTCCGTCTGCTCCAGGCCGAACTCCACATAAAAGGGGGCATTGCCCTCGGTCCTGAAGGAGAGCCTGCGGCACTGGGGTTTTTCAATGAGGGTGCTCAAAAGGAGGGTAATGGTCTGGTTGATGGCGATGGCCCGGGGCTGGCTATTTCGGGCCGCAAGTCCGAACTGGGCCTCCACCCTGCGCCGCATCCCTCCCACGATCTGGTTGACGATCTCCCCCACGAAGTTCACCACCTCCTCCGAGGTATAGTCCCGAGCCAGCTCCTCCTCAGGAAGCCCCATAAAGGTCATGGCCCGACGGTAAAGCTCAAGAGCGGCCTCTCCGGAAAAATTCATACAGAAAAGGCCGTTATAGTCCCCGGTGAACTCCACGAAGGCCCCTAGATCCGGTTTGAGACTTACCAGGGGTATTCGCTGGATGGTGGGGGCATAGCGGATGGAGGAGCCGGTGGAGGCCTCGAGCACCTCCTTTACCGCCTCGCAAATCAACTTGGCCATCTGATTGACCGTACCCAGGCGCCTTTCGGCCATGGATGATCCTCCGAGGCTAGTTTATACTTAGCCTCCTACCATACCTTAGCCGAAAGGACAATGAGCCTCGTCGTAGAGATCGAAAAGCTGGTTTTCGGAGGGGACGGCCTGGCCCGTCTTCCGGACGGACGGGTGGCCTTCGTGCCGGAGGTGGCCCCGGGAGAGAGGGTACGCCTTAAGATCCTGCGGGAAGATAAGGACTATGCCCTGGCCGAAGCCGAGGAAATCCTTTCCCCTTCGCCGGACCGACGCAAGCCCCCCTGCCCCTACTTCGGTCTCTGCGGGGGCTGCCAGCTCCAGCATCTCGCCTACGAGGCCCAGGTAAGGGCCAAGACGGAAATGCTCCGGGAGACCCTGCGGCGGCTGGGGGGTCTGCCCGAGGACCTGGTGGAGGGGGTCGTTCCTTCTCCCCGGGAATTCCACTATCGCCACCGCCTGCGCTTTCATGTAGAACCGGGGACCGGGGCCCTGGGTTTCGTCAAACGCCGCAGCCATGACCTGGTCCTCATCCGGCGCTGTCTCCTGGGAGAAGAGAATCTGAATCTGGCCCTGGAGAAAATTCCCGAAAGTGATGCCTGGCGAAGGCTCCAGGCCTTTGCCAAGCGGGTAAAAATCGAGGCCTCCCCGGCGGAGGGCCTGGTGACCCTCCTTTTTTGGATCACCGTGGAGCCATCCTCCGAGGACGTAGAGGCCCTGGCCCGGGAGATTCCGGGGATGAAAAGTGTCTTTTACTGGGTGCGCGGGCCCAAACCCCGGGGGCCCTTTCCCCCGGAGGCCCCTCACGGGGGCCGGCGTCTCTTTCCGGTACCCCGGGAGTTTTTCCCCGGGGTGGAAAAGCCCCTCTACCTGGTCCGGCCCGGGGTCTTCACCCAGGCCAACTGGGAGATCAACCTGCGCCTCATGAAAATCTTGAGAGAGGTGGCGGGCTCTCCAGGCCGGGTCCTGGATCTCCATGCCGGAATGGGCAACTTTCTCTTTCCCCTGGCCTCCCTTTCGGAGGAGGCCCGGGGGGTGGACACCGACCCCGGGGCCATCGCCGACGGCCGCTACACCGCTGAATATCTGGGGCTTGCCGAACGGGTAACCCTGGAACGGATTTCGGCCACCGAGGCCCTTATCGAGACCTGGAAGGCCGCCGAGACCTGGCCCCTGGTGCTGCTGGACCCGCCGCGGGGGGGTTGCCGGGAGCTTCTGCGCTATCTTCCGGAAGTGGCTACCGAACGCATTGTCTATATCTCCTGCGATCCCCCGACGCTGGCCCGGGATCTCAAACTTCTCCTGGCCGCCGGCTACGAGGTGGAAAGGATCCTGGGTTTGGACATGTTCCCCCAGACCTACCACCTGGAGGTCCTAACCCTGCTTCGCCGAAGGTCCTGAGGTCTTTGACGGACGGTGCTCCAGAGCCCAGAGGAGCTGTTTGCAAAAGCCCTGGATGACCCGCACCTCCTGGGCCGTAAGATCCAGTCGCGAGAGAAAACGCCGGATGGTGGTCATCCAGAGGGTCTCGTTTTCGTGAGGAATGTAATCAATGCGCTTGAGGGTCTCCCGGATGATCTCGTACATGATCTCCAGTTCCTTTACCGTGGCCAGGCGGGGCTTGGGGAGTTCCACCTCCGCCGAGGCACAGAACATCTCGTAAAGCACGATGACCACCGCCTGGGCCACGTTGAGGCTTGCGGCCTCGGTGGTGGGGATGGTGACCACCGTGTGGCAATGATAAAGGTCTTCGTTGGTGAGCCCCCACTTTTCGTTTCCGAAAAGAAAGGCCACCCGGTTTTCCTGGGAAAGATCCACGATCCGCGGCACGATCTCGCGCACCGTCTCATAGACCTTGCGCTGTTTGCCCAGTCGAGCCGTGGTCCCCACCACGTAATTGAAGTCGGAAAGGGCAGAGACCAGGTCCTCATAAATGCGCATCTTCTCCAAGATAGGGAGCCCGCTGCGGGTGGCCATGGCCCGCATCTTCTCCGGGGTGAGATCCCGGGGGCGAACCAGGATGAGTTGCGAGACCCCGAAGTTGGCACAGGCCCGGGCCGCGGAACCGATATTCTCCGGATAAAGGGTGTCCACCAGGACCACGGCCAGATTCTCCAGCCGGGTGCGTAGCTTCTTGGTCTTTACTCTTACCTGCATGGCCCTCTCAGGATATCCGGAAATCCCTCTTCTATCACGGTCTTTCTCTTTCAAAAAGGACGTGTTATAGGAGATAGGCGCAAGGAGGGGAGTCGTGTATTTTCAGGACCTTATCGCCCGACTCAACGAGTTCTGGGCCAGGCAGGGTTGCGCCATCCTCCAGCCCTATGACATGGAGGTGGGGGCCGGGACCTTTCATTGGGCGACTTTTTTGCGGGCCCTGGGGCCGGAGCCCTGGGCCGCGGCCTATCCCGAACCCTGTCGCCGGCCCACCGACGGCCGTTACGGGGAAAACCCCAACCGCCTCCAGCACTACTTTCAGTACCAGGTGGTCATTAAACCCTCTCCGGAAAACATCCAGGAAATCTATCTCGAAAGCCTTTCCTCTCTAGGAATAGATCCGGCGGACCACGACATCCGTTTCGTGGAGGACGACTGGGAAAGCCCCACCCTGGGGGCCTGGGGGCTGGGCTGGGAGGTCTGGCTCGACGGCATGGAGATTACTCAATTTACCTATTTCCAGCAGGTGGGAGGAATAGAGTGCCGTCCGGTCACCGTGGAGATTACCTACGGTCTGGAGCGCCTGGCCATGTTCCTCCAAGGGGTAGAAAATGTCTTTGCCCTGCGCTGGAACGAAAAACTTACCTACGGGGACCTCTTCCACCGGGCCGAGGTGGAGTATTCCATTTATAACTTCGACGAAGCCGACACGGAGATGCTCCGGGAACTTTTCGACCGTTACGAAAAAGAAGGGTTGAGGCTTCTCGATTTAGGGCTGGTCCTTCCGGGCTACGATTGCACCATCAAGTGTTCCCATCTCTTTAATCTCCTTGAGGCCCGCGGGGCTATTTCCGTGGCCGAGCGCACGGCCTACATCGCCCGGGTACGGACCCTGGCCAAAAAGAGCGCCGAGGTCTGGCTGGCCTCACAGAAGGGGACGGAGGAGGCGTAGATGGCCCGGGATCTTCTCTTTGAGATCGGCTGTGAGGAACTGCCGGCCCGTTTTCTCGAACCCGCTCTTAAAAGTCTCTCCGAGGAGGCCCGGGGTCTTTTCTCCGAGGCCGCCCTGGAATTTGCGGAGATCCGCACCCTGGGGACTCCACGCCGTCTTACCCTCTACGTAAAGGATCTTTCGGAAAAACAGCCTGACCGCCGGGAAGAAATCCTGGGGCCTCCCAAACGGGTGGCCTTTGACGAAAAGGGCCAGCCCACCGCGGCGGCCCTGGGTTTTGCCCGCAAGCAGGGGGTGGGTCTTTCGGAAGTCCGGGTCAAGAAAACTCCCAAAGGGGAATATCTGGCGGTGGAAAAGCTCCTTGCCGGCCGCAGGACCACGGAAATCCTCCCGGAGATCCTGCGCACCCTGCTGGCCAGGATCCATTTTCCCAAGCGCATGCGCTGGGGAAACCACGACTTCACCTTTGCCCGGCCCATCCGCTGGCTGCTCGCCCTTTTCGGGGATGAAGTAGTACCTCTTGAGGTGGCCGGGGTAAAAAGCAGCCGGGTCACCTACGGACACCGCTTTCTGGCCCCGAAGGCCCTGGAGGTCCGCGACTTCAACCATTATCTTTCGGCCCTGAGGGAGGCCTTCGTTCTGGTGGACCCGGGAGAGCGCCTCGAGGCCACCCGCCGGGAGGTCCTCCGGGCCGCCGAGGAGGCCGGAGGGCGTCCAGAGGAGGATCCGGAACTCCTTTCCGAAAACGCCCATCTGGTGGAATTCCCCTTTGCCCTTTCCGGGACCTTTCCCGAGGAATATTTGGAGCTTCCCGAGCCCCTTCTCATCACCGCCATGCGGGAGCATCAGCGTTATTTTGCGGTGCGCGACGGTAAGGGCCGACTCCTTCCGGCCTTTGTGGCGGTAAATAACAACCGGCCCCGAAATCCGGAGATCCTGCGGGCCGGACACGAGAGGGTCCTCCGGGCCCGGCTGGAGGACGCCCGCTTTTATTACCAACGGGATCTGGAGATTCCTCTTTCCGAAAGGGTGCGGGAACTCTCCGGGGTGGTCTATCATGCAGCCCTGGGCACCCTTTTGGAAAAGACCGAGCGCTTAAAGGCCCTTTGCGGGTATCTTGCCGAAAGGCTCTTTCCGGAGGTGAAGGCCTTTGCCGTGCAGGCGGCAGAACTGGCTAAAGCCGACCTGGTGAGCGAGGTGGTAGGGGAGTTTCCTTCTCTTCAGGGGGAGATGGGCCGTATCTACGCCCTTTCCGCCGGGAAGCCCCCGGAGGTGGCCGAGGCCCTGGCCGAACAGTACCTTCCCCGAGGGGCTGAAGAAAGGGTGGCCCTAAGTCCTTGCGGAATCGTACTTTCCCTTGCGGACAAGGCGGATCACCTGGCGGCCTTTTTCGGGATCGGGGAACGACCCACCGGGGCGGCTGATCCTTACGGCCTGCGTCGGGCCGCTTACGGGTTGCTCAAGACCCTTTTGCGGAACGAACTTTCCCTCTCCCTGCGGGAACTTTTCACCTTCACCCTCTGGCTCCTCAAAAATCAGGGCTTCCTGAAGCGTCCCCAGGATGAGGTCCTTTCCGAGATCCTGGAGTTTCTGGCCCGGCGCCTGGAGGGGGAATTTCTGGCCGAGGGGTTTCCGTTAGACGAAGTCCGGGCGGTGATCCGGGTAGGGGCCGACGATCCCCTGGAGGCCCATCGGCGCCTGGCGGCCCTGCACGCCGTGCGCCAGAGGCCTGAATTCGCCGCCCTGGCGGTGGCCTTCAAACGGGTCATGAACATGGTCCGGGGACTGGCGGAAAGATACTCTGTGGATGAAGGCCTTTTCGAAAAAAAGGAAGAACGGGTCCTCTACCAGGTCCTCCAAGAGGTAAAGGCCGAACTTGCGCCCCTCCTTTCCGAAAGGCGCTATCAGGAGGCCCTCCTCCTTTTCACCCGACTCAAGGACCCCATCGACCGCTTCTTCGACGAGGTCTTCGTCATGGTAAAAGACGAGGCCCGGCGAAAAAATCGCCTAGGGCTTCTGCAGAGCATTGCGGAAGACTTCCTGAAGGTGGCCGACCTTTCAGAGCTCGATCTTTCGGAATATACCCGCTAGGCCTCAAGCCTCAGGGCTACCAGTTTCTCCCCCAGAAATCTCCGGGTCTCCCGCACCAGCTCCGGAGAGACTTTGACCCGTAAGGTCCCGTTGAGATCCACCCGCACCACTCCTTCGGGGAAACGGAGTTCCAGCTGGACCTCGCAGGGGCCGTGGGCCTGGGACAAGAGTTCGCGTAGGGTCTCCAGAGGCCGGCGGTCCAGGCCTTCGGCGTCCAGAGTCAAGACCAATCTTCCGGAAAGGGCCTCGGCGGCCTGCGAAAGGGGCCGCAGATCCTCCACCAGGAGGCGCACCTCCTCCGTGGCCTTTTCTACCGTGCCCCGGGCCAGGACCAACCGGCCCTCCTCCAGGAAGGAAAGGGCCCGGGCGTAAACCTCCGGAAAGACCAGGGCCTCCACCACGGATTCTCCATCTTCAAGCTGTACGAAGGCCATCTTCTCTCCGCGGCGGGTGGTCTTGGTCTTGATAGTCCCCAAGGCGGCCCCCACCAGGATCTTTCGTCCCTCCGGGGCCTCCCGGAGATTGGAAATGCTGTAAGGGGTGATCACCGAAAGCCAGTCCCTGAAGGCCGAAAGGGGATGCCCGGTAAGGTAAAAACCCAAGGCCTCGCGCTCCCGAAAGAGGCGCTCCTCCGGGGACCAGTCCGGGACCTCCTGGAGCACCGGCCCTTCTCCCGAAGACCTCTCTTTATTTAAATCGAAGATGGAAATCTGGCCCCGGGCCCGGGCCTCGCGTTCCTTCTGGGCCCAATCCATTACCGCTTCCAGATTCTCTAAGAGCTTGGCCCGGTTGGGCTCCAGACGGTCAAAGGCCCCGGCCTTGATCAGGGCCTCGAGCACCCGGCGATTGACCTTTCCGGGATCCACCCGCACACAGAAATCCGCCAGGGACCGGAAGGGGCCCTTCTCCTCGCGTTCGGCCACGATCTCTTCCACCGCCCCGGCCCCCACATTCTTTATGGCTGCAAGGCCGTAACGCAGGGCTTCTCCTTCGATGGTAAAGGCCACTCCGCTGGCGTTCACATCCGGAGGGCGCACCTCGATCCCCATCTTCCGGCACACCGCCACATACTTCATGACCTCCTCGGCCTTGCCCATTTCGTAGGAAAGAAGGGCGGCCATATAACAGAGGGGGTAGTGGGCCTTGAGATAGGCCGTCTGATAAGCCACCAAGGCGTAAGCCGCGGAATGACTCTTGTTGAAGCCGTAGCCGGCAAACTTCTCCATAAGGTCAAAGATATGTTCGGCAAGCTCTCTCGGAATACCTCGCTCCACGGCCCCGGATACAAAACGGGCCCGCTGTTGGGCCATGACCTCCGGGATCTTCTTCCCCATGGCCTTGCGCAGGATATCCGCCTCGCCCAGGGTGTAGCCCGCAAGCTCCTGGGCGATCTTCATCACCTGCTCTTGATAGAGGATCACCCCGTAAGTCTCGCGCAGGATGGGCTCAAGCTTGGGATGAAGATAGTCGGGCTTGCGGCGACCGTGCTTGACCTCGATGTACTGCTCCACCATTCCGGACTCCAGGGGGCCCGGTCGGTAAAGGGCCAGCACGGCAATAAGGTCGTTGAAGTCCGTGGGCTGCAGGCGGCGCAGAAGATCCTTCATCCCCGAAGATTCCAGCTGGAAGACCCCGTCGGTGTCCGCCCTTCGCAGGAGCTCAAAGGTTTTCTCGTCATCCAGGGGAAGATGGTCGAGATCTATCTCCTTTCCATAGTGTTCGCGGACCAGTTTCACCGCCTGATCCAGAATGGTGAGGGTCTTGAGCCCCAGAAAGTCGAACTTGATGAGGCCGATCTTCTCTACGGCCTTCATGTCGAATTGGGTGATGATCTCCCCGTGCTCGCCTTTCATCAGAGGGAGGTAATCGGTGAGAGGACGGTCGGCGATGACCACCCCTGCGGCATGGGTGGAGGAATGGCGGGGCAGACCCTCCAGCGCCCGGGCGATGGCAAAAAGCCGGGCCACCCGTTCGTCCTTTTCGGCCAGCTCCCTGAGCCGCGGTTCCGCACTCAAGGCCTCTTCCAGCTTTACGTTGGGGCCTTCGGGGATGAGCTTGGCGATGGGGTCGATCTCCTTGGGCTTAAAGCCCAGGGCCCGGCCCACATCCCGCACTACGGCCCGGGCCTTGAGCTGCCCGAAGGTGGCAATCTGGGCCACGTATTCCTGCCCGCCATATTTTTCCCGGACATACTCAATGACCTCATCCCGCCGCTGCATGCAGAAATCCACGTCGATGTCCGGAAGACTGGCCCGCTCGGCATTTAAAAACCGCTCGAAAAGGAGTCCGTAGCGCAGGGGGTCCAGGTTGGTAATGCGCATGGCGTAGGCCACCAGACTTCCCGCCGCCGAGCCTCGGCCCGGCCCTACCGGGATCCCGTGCCGGCGGGCCCAGGCGATAAAATCGGCCACGATCAAAAAGTAGCTGGCAAAGCCCTTCTTCGTGATGACCTCGATCTCGTAATCCAGGCGCTCGCGATATTCGGCCTCCGGGGCCGCAAGCCCCGGGCCGGCCTTGAGTTCGGCCAGTCGCTCCTCAAGACCTCGCCGGGCGGCCTCTTCAAAGACCTCCTCGTAAGTCTTGCCCTGCGGAAGGGGATAGACCGGAAAATGGTGTTCCCCGAGCGGAAGTTCCAGATGGATCCTTTCGGCAATTTCCAGGGTGCGCGTGAGGACCTCCGGAGGATAGTCCCGAAAACGGGCGGCCATCTCCTCCGGGGAGGCAAAGTAGACCTGGTCGGTCTCAAAACGAAAGCGGTTGGGATCGTTCAGGGTCTTTCCGGTCTGGATGCAGAGGAGGACCTCGTGCACGAAGGCGTCCTCCGGAGAAAGGAAATGGCAGTCGTTGGTGGCCACCACCGGAAGTCCCAGGCTTTCGCCCATCTCCAAGAGGACCTCATTGACCCGGCGCTGGTCGGCCAGCCCGTTTTCCTGGATCTCTAGGTAAAACCGTCCGGGAAAGATAGCGCTATAAGTCTCGATGAGCTCCCGGGCCCGATCCAGGTTTCCGGAAAGGATGGCCGCCGGCACTTCTCCGTGGAGACAGGCCGTGAGGGCCAGGAGACCTTCGTGGTGCTCTTTTAGCAATTCCTTGTCGATCCGGGGCTTCCAGTAAAAACCCTCAAAATGGGCCTTGGTGGCCAGCCTACAGAGGTTGCGGTAGCCGATCTCGTTTTCCGCAAGAAGGACCAGGTGATAGCCGGCCTCATGGGCACTTTTGGCCTTCTTTTCAAAGCGAGACCCCGGAGCGACATAAAATTCGCAGCCGATAAGGGGCTTAAGCCCGGCCTCCCGCATCTTTTCATAGAAATGGATCACTCCGAAAAGATTCCCGTGATCGGTGATGGCCACCGCGGGCATCTTGTATTCTATGGCCTTGCGGACCACATCCGAGACCCGGAGGGCCCCGTCAAGGAGACTCCATTCGGTATGGAGATGGAGATGGACGAACTCCGCCATGGTGTTTCTATTTTATCTCCCTTGCCGCCGGGGGCGAGCGGCCATTTTTTCCGAAAAATGGCCGGCTTGTTCCGCGGCTGCTTGAGGCTTGACCCGAGGGCCCCTCTCCGGCTAAATAGGAGATGGACCATGGGTGTAGATTTCCCGCACCGCCACCTCCTAGAGATCGGTCCTCTTTCCCCGGAGGACCTCTGGACCGTTCTTAAGACCGCCCGCAACCTCAAGGAAGTGCTCCGGAGACCCATTCCCAAGGTCCCCACTCTCCGGGGAAAGGTGGTGGCCCACCTCTTTTTCGAACCCAGCACCCGGACCCGCCTTTCTTTTGAGCGGGCGGCCAAGGTGCTTTCGGCCGAGGTCCTGAACTTTTCGGCCCGGGGGAGCAGTCTGGAAAAAGGAGAAAATCTTCTGGATACCATAAAAAACGTGGCGGCCATGGGGCCGGACCTTCTGGTCATCAGGCATCCGGCCTCCGGGGCTCCCCATTTTGTAGCTCGCAAGATCGGAATCCCGGTGATCAATGCCGGCGACGGCTTTCACGAACATCCCACCCAGGCCCTTCTGGATCTCCTTACGGTTTGGGAAAGAAAGGGAGATTTCCAGGGGCTCAAGGTGGCCATCATCGGAGATATTCGGCACAGTCGGGTGGCTCATTCGGACATCCTGGCCTTTCGCAAGCTGGGGGCCGAGGTCTGGGTCTCCGGCCCGGGGACCATGCTCCCTCCGGAAAGGGAGGCTCTGGGGGCCCGGGTGGTCCGGCGGGTGGAAGAGGCCGTGGAGGGGGCAGACGTGGTCATGGCCCTGCGGGTACAGAAGGAGCGCCACGGCCGGTCCCTTTTCCCCAGCTGGCACGAATACTCCCGCTTTTTCGGACTTAACCGCCGCGTTCTTTCCCGGGCGGCAGAGGGGGCTCTCCTTATGCATCCCGGGCCCATCAACTGGGGAGTGGAACTGGCTCCAGAGCTGGAGGACTTTCCCGGACAGGTCATCCTGGAACAGGTGGAAAACGGAGTGGCCGTGCGCATGGCCCTCCTGCTCCTGCTTCTTAAGGCTGCGGAAGCATGAAATCTCGCACCCTTTTGGAGATGGGGAAGTGGTTTCTCAACCTGGCTCTGGCCCTTTTTGTGACGGGAATATTGACTCCTCTAGTCTCCCAAAAATTCATGAGCAGAGAATTGGCCTTTTTGCTGGAATTAAGCTTTGGAGTATGTTTAATAACCGGAATCTATTTTCTTGAACTCGGAGGGAAAAATGGGCCCCATGGAGATGGCGCTTATGTTTACGGCCACGGCCCTAATCATAGCCGGAGGAGTGTGGATCTGGCATCGGCACTCTCTCAGAGGTCATGAGGCTTCTCATTCGTAAGGCTCGGATCCTAGATCCCTCGCAGGGACTCGATCTGGAAGGGGACCTCTTGATCGAGGAAGGGCGGATTGTGGCCCTGGATCGAGAGATCCCTCCTCCTTCCGATTGCGAAATCTTTGAGGCTCAAAGACTTTGGGCTCTCCCGGGTCTTATCGATCTCCATGTCCATCTGCGGGAGCCCGGAGAGGAGTGGAAGGAGGACCTGGAAACCGGAACCACGGCAGCCGCCGCCGGTGGCTTTACCGCCGTAGCCTGCATGCCCAATACCCGCCCTCCGAATGACTCTCCGGAGGTGACCCGTTACCTCCTTTCCCGGGCCCGGGAGGTGGGCCGGACCCGGGTCTGGCCTGTGGCCTGTATTTCTAAAGGCCAGGAGGGGCGAGAGCTGGCCCCCTTCGGAGAGCTCAAAGAGGCCGGGGCGGTGGCCCTTTCAGATGACGGCCGCCCGGTGGCGGATTCTGGACTTATGCGCCTGGCCCTGGAGTATGCGGCAAGCTTTGATCTGCCGGTGATCTCGCATGCGGAAGACCCCGGACTTTCGGCCGGGGGACAGGTAAACGAGGGGCCGGTGGCCGCCCGCCTGGGGCTGAAAGGCATTCCGGCCGAGGCCGAGGCGGTGGCTATTTTCCGGGAGGTACGTCTGGCGGCGCTCACCGGAGTTCCGGTACATATCGCCCACGTCTCTACCGCCCTTTCCGTGGAGATCCTCCGCCGGGCTAAAGAAGAGGGCCTTCCGGTGACCGCGGAAACCGCCCCTCATTACTTCACCCTTACCGAAGAAGCGGTCCTGGAATACAATACCCAGGCCAAGGTAAACCCCCCTCTGCGGACCGAGGTCGACCGGGAGGCCGTGCGTCAGGCCCTGGCCGAAGGGGTCATCGACGCCGTGGCCACGGATCATGCTCCGCACAGCCCCCTGGAAAAAGAGGTGGAGTTTCCGGCCGCAGCCTTCGGACTCCTCGGGCTGGAGACCGCGGTCCCCCTCACCCTGAATCTGGTACGGGAGGGACTCCTCAGCCCTTTACGCTTTGCCGAACTCCTTTCCACCGCCCCGGCAAGAATCCTCAAAGTCCCCGGGGGAACCCTTAAGCCCGGCTCTCCGGCCGATGTCACCCTCATTGATCCCGATCTCCCCTGGGTGGTAACCGAAGAGGAGTTGCATTCCAAAAGCAAGAACTCCCCCTTTCTGGGTTGGGAGATGCGCGGAAGGGCGGTCCTTACCCTGGTCGAAGGAGAGGTGCGGTGGCGTCTTCGGTAAAAAAGCCCTGGGGAGGGCGCTTTCGGGAGGACACGGACCGTCTGGTGGAAGAATTTACGGAGTCGGTCTCCTTTGACCAGCGTCTGGCCCTCCATGACCTCCGGCAGGACCTGGCCCATCTGGAGGCCCTGAAGCGCGCCGGGGTGGTTACCGAGGAAGAGGCGGAGCGCATCGCCCGAGGGCTTTCGGAAATCGAGGCCGAGATTCGCGAAGGGCGTTTCGTCTTCCGGGCCGAACTCGAAGACGTACACATGAATATCGAGGCCGCCCTGCGGGAGAAGATCGGGCCCCTGGCCGGAAAACTTCACACGGGCCGCAGCCGCAACGACCAGGTGGCCACGGATTTTCGCCTTTACCTCCGGGACGAAATCCGGGAAATCCTGCGGCTTCTCCATGACCTGCGACGGGCCCTGGTGGAAAAGGCCCGGGAGGGCCTGGAGATCATCCTCCCC
Source organism: Thermosulfurimonas marina (assembly GCF_012317585.1). Taxonomy (NCBI): domain Bacteria; kingdom Pseudomonadati; phylum Thermodesulfobacteriota; class Thermodesulfobacteria; order Thermodesulfobacteriales; family Thermodesulfobacteriaceae; genus Thermosulfurimonas; species Thermosulfurimonas marina. Next base: position 1,070,667 of record NZ_CP042909.1, on the reverse strand, counting down.
GGATTCACCCATCTCCAGCATGCCCAGCCGGTCCTCCTGGCCCACCATCTTTTGGCCTATTACGAGATGTTCCGCCGGGATGCCGACCGCTTTCAGGATACCCTGCGGCGTACCGCGGAGTGCCCTCTGGGCTCGGCGGCCCTGGCCGGCACTCCTTACCCTCTGGACCGGGAGCTCACCGCCCGCCTTCTGGGCTTTGAGCGGCCCTCGCGCAACAGCATGGACGCGGTCTCCGACCGGGACTTTGTCCTAGAGTTCCTCTTCGACGCCGCGGTCACCATGATGCACCTTTCGCGCCTGGCCGAAGAGATCGTCCTCTGGATGAGCCCGGAATTCGGCTTTGTGGATCTTCCAGACGCCCTGTGCACCGGATCCTCCATAATGCCCCAGAAGAAAAACCCGGATGTGGCCGAACTTCTGCGCGGAAAATGCGGCCGGGTTTACGGAAACCTCCTGGCCCTCCTTACGGTAATGAAAGGGCTCCCCCTCACTTACAATCGCGACCTTCAGGAGGATAAAGAACCGGCCTTTGACACCGCAGACACCCTCCGGGCCTCCCTTAAGGTGGCTGCGCTCCTGGTCCGAGGGCTTTCGCCCCGGGCCGAAAGGATGAGGGCCGCGGCCGAGGAGGGACATCCCACGGCCACGGATCTTGCGGACTATCTGGTGATGAAGGGTCTTCCCTTTCGGGAGGCCCACGAGGTCACCGGGCGCATCGTGGCCTTCGCCGAGGAGAGAGGCCTCAAACTCTGGAAGATTCCGCTGGAAGACCTTCGGCGTTTTTCGGACCTCATTGAAGAAGATGTCTACGAGTGGCTTTCGGTGGAGGGGTCGGTGGCCCGGAGACGCACTTATGGAGGCACCGCTCCGGAGAGAGTAAGGGAAGCCCTGGCCCAGGCGGAAGAGGAGCTTTCGGCCGAGGAACTTCCGTGAGGGTCCTCCATACCGCGGACTGGCACCTGGGAAAGCTCTTCCACGGGATCCATCTCACCGAAGATCAGGCCCGGCTGCTGGAGGAGGAATTTTTCCCTCTGGTGCGGGACCTCCGGCCCGACCTGGTGGTTATCGCCGGAGACATCTTCGATCGTCCGGTACCTCCGGGAGAGGCCGTAGCCCTCCTGGGAGAGGTGCTGGCCCGACTGGCGGAGACCGGGGCCACGCTTTTGGTCATCCCCGGCAATCACGATAGCCCCGAGCGCCTTTCCTTTGCCCGGGAACTCCTGGCCCGGGTGCGGGTCTTTGTGGTGGCGGACGAGAGATACCTTCGGCGCCCGCTTCTCCTTCTCGGAGGTCCGCCCCTTTATGTGGCTCCCCATCTCTCCCCCTTTCGACTGCGGGAATTCTTGGCCTCCTTCGGGGAGGGAGATCTTCCGGAAAGCCCCCGAGGGCTTTGGGAAAGGCTCCTTTCCCGGCTCTCCCCCGGGGGAATTTTCGTGGGGCATCTCTTTGTAGAGGGCGGGCAAGCCGGGGAATCCGAGGCCCGCCTTTGGGTGGGAGGCGAGGAGGCTGTCCCGGCCAGGGCCTTCGAAAAGCTCGATCTCGTCCTCCTGGGGCACCTCCACCGCCCTCAGCGTCCGGCCGAAAATATCTACTATGCCGGCTCTCTTCTTCCCCTTTCCTTCTCCGAAGCCGAAGACCAAAAAGGGGTCTGGTTTTTCGAAATGGACGAAAGGGGACGGCCGGGGCACCGGGAATTTCTGCCCCTTTGCCCTCCACGGCCCTTCCGGGTCCTCCGGGGACGGTTTGAGGAACTCCTCTCCGGCCCCCGAGAAGAGGCCTATCTCAAGATCGTCTTGGAAGACTCCGGGCCCATTCCCCAGGCCTTCGAACGCCTGAAGGAGCGTTATCCCTACCTTCTGGCCCTGGAGTTCGCTCCGGAGAATTCCTCTAGCGGGCCCCTCAGGCCTCCACCAAGTCCCGAGTCCCTAAGCGAGGAAGAGCTTTTCGGGAAATTTCTCCAGGAGGTGGCCGGAAGGCCGCCCTCGGAGGAAGAAAGGACGGCCTTCCGGGAGGTCCTTAAGCGCCTCGGGCCAGCTTTTCTTTAAGGAAGGGCCCATATTTCTTGTCCGTCTTTCCGATGTGGTTCACCAGCCAGTCCTTGAGAAAGTTCAGGAGATCGTAGGACACCGTGGCCTCGCCCCGCTCGAATTTCTCCTTGAAGGAGAGGACCTGGGCGGTGAGCTTGCGGTGGATCTCCTTGTGGAGGTCTCCCTCAGGATAGCCGAAACGGTCGAAGTAATATTCCTCGGTCTTGAAATGGTAGTCGGTGTAGGCCACCAGTTCGTTCAGGATCTCGCCCAAGACCTCCCGGCCCTTTCCGGACTTGACCGCCCCGTAAAGCCGATTCACCAGGGAGACCAGTTTGCGGTGCTGCTGATCGCACTCCGGAACCCCGGTCTCAAGCTCCGGGGTAAACCGGAAAAATTCCTCTTCGGTCTCTCCCAGGCTCAGATGGACCCCTTCTTCCCTGCGCCCCCCCACCAGGGCGATCCAACGGAAAAAGATTTCCGAAAGGCGGAGAAATCGGGGCAGGGTCTCCCGGCGAAAGATCTCGATGGCTCCGGCCTGATCTCCTGCGGAAAGACGCTTCTGGATTTCCACGGCTGTACGATGGAACTCCTCGTGGATAGGACGGAGCTCCTCAAGGAGAGGCTCCACCTCCGAGGGGGGCCGGTATTCCTTGAGGAAACGCCCTAGGGCACAGCGATGGGGATCGGTCTCCACCTCCGGGGGCTTTCCCGCCAGAAGCCCATTCAGGACTTCATTTAACCACTGATAGTGTTTGGTAAGAACCCTTTCGAGCCGCACTTCTTCGAGGAGACGGGCCTCGGTGGCCTTTTCGAATTCCGGCGAGGCCCTCAGGCCATGAAGGAGGAGATTGTTTTCCACGGTCACGGCCTCGGTGGCCGCCCGAAAGCCCTCCATGAGGGTGCGGACTTCCGAAAAACCTTTGGTGTGTTCCATGAGGGTCTCCGAGACCTGGTGGGTCTTTTCCACCACCTCTCGCACCCTTTCTACATTCTGGGTAAGGTCGGAGATGGTGGCCGTCTGTTCCTCGCTGGCTGCGGCAATAGTTGCGGCCATCTGGTCGATCTCCAGAATGCTTTCGGTGATGCCCTCCACCGCAGAGACCGCCCTTCGGGTCTCCTCCTGGATTTCTTCAATGATGCGGGCAATTTCCTTGGTGGCCTCGGCGGTCTGACGGGCCAGTTCCTTGACTTCATTGGCCACTACGGCAAAGCCCTTTCCGGCCTCCCCGGCCCGGGCCGCCTCAATGGTGGCGTTTAAGGCCAGAAGGTTGGTCTGATCAGCGATTTCGTTGATCACCTGGGTCACGGAGCCGATCTTTTCCGCGCTGGCCAAGAGATTTTCGATGGTTTTCCGGGTCTCCACCGCCCGCTCCCGGGTCTCGGCGCTCTTGGCCGCGGTCTGAGAGATGTTTCCCGCAATCTCCCCCGCGGCCAGATTGAGATCGTTAAGCGCCCGGGAAAGGGTCTCCACATCCTGACGGGCCTCCCGTGAGGTGCCGAAAAGATCCAGGGCCAGGTGGTCGGTCTTTTCCGCAAAGGAAAGCAGTCTTTGGGTGGCCTCGTTTACGAAATCCTTGATCTCCGAAAGGACCAGGCCCTGCTGCTGCATGGTGTGAAGATAGGCGGCCACCTTAGCCGCAAAATTGAGGGTCAGCTCTTCCAGAGGATCCTCCGAAGGGAGAGCCCGCACAAATTCCAGATGGAGATAGTCTCGGAGGACCGGCAAGTCTTCCTCTTTTTTGTCTCTCCGGCCCTCCAGGGCCGCAAGCCCCACGGCCAACAGGGTGCCCAAAGGAAAGAGGTAAAACCAGGGGGCCGGCACCGGACGCAGGGCCCCAAGAAAGGCCCCTAATACGGCTATCACCAAATAAAACCCTGTCCTCCAGGCCTTCATCCTTCCCTCCTTTTAAAAAGTTGTTTATATAGATCATATTTTAGGCTATCCTTAATTTTAAGTATTATTACACTAAAGGAGGAAATTTTGAATATCACTTTTAGCTGTTGGCCTGAGAGCTAAAGGTCGATTATCTTTAAGATCGCATGCGTCCCGGGCAACTGCGTATCCAGGCCTTCGGTCCTTATCTTTCCCGAGCCGAGGTGGATTTCCGGCGGTTTGAACCTTACGGACTCTTTCTGATCTCCGGGCCCACCGGAGCGGGAAAGAGCACCCTCTTTGACGCCCTGACCTTTGCCCTTTACGGAGAGGCCAGTCTGGAGGAAAAAAGTGATCGCGATCTGCGCTCCCTTAAGGCCCCTCCGGAGCTTCCCACGGAGGTGGATTTCGAGTTTGAGCTTGCCGGCCGCAGGCTTAGGGTCCTCCGGCGTCTGCGGATCACCGGGAAAACCTTTACCAAGGAGGCGGCCCTCTGGGAGGAGGGACGCCTCCTTGCCCAGCGGCCCACGGAGGTCACCTCCCGCCTGCGGGAGATCCTGGGCTTTACCGCCCGGGAATTTCGCCGGGTGCTTCTCATCCCCCAGGGCCGCTTCCGGGAGATTCTCCTTTCCCGGGCCGAAGAACGAGAAGCCCTCCTGAGGGCGGTCTTTCAGACCGAACGCTTTCTGGCCCTGGAAGAGGCCTTCCGGGAAGAGGCCTCTCAGGCCCGGCGCCGGTGGGAAGGCCTGGTGGCGCAAAGGGAAGCCCTCCTGCGCTCGGCAGGGGTAGAGGAAGAAGCGGCCCTGGAAGCCCGCCTCAAGGAGTTGGCCCAAGAGAAGAAGGCCCTTGCGGAAAGACTTTCGGCCCTCCGGAGGCGGCGCCAGGGGCTGGAAAGAGAACTCGAGGAGGCCCTGAAGCTCGCCCGGGAATTCGAAAGATGGGCCGCCGCGGAAAAAGAGTACCGAAAGCTTGAGGCCTTACGCCCGGAGGCCGAGGCCTGGCGTCGGGATTTGGCTATCCTCCAGAAGGTGGAGGCCCTGAAACCCCTCCACGAAAATCTTCTGCGTCTGGAAAACCAGATGGCCCGGGATCGGAAAGAAATTGAGGATTTGGCTGCGCGAGGGAAGAAATTAGAGGAGGACCTTCACCGTACCCGTCAGGAATGGTCCCGGCTCGAGGCGCGGCGTCCGGAAATCGAGGCCCTCCGGACGGAGCTTTTGCGTCTTGCGGAATGGCGAAAACGGCTCCTTGAGGTCCGGGATCTGGAAAAGAAGGCCCGCAAACTGGATCAGGAGACTGAGGCCCTGGCCCGCGAAAAGGAGGCCTGCCAAAGGGCCCTGGCCGAGGCCGAAAGGGAACTGGAAGAACTGGACCGGCGTCGCCAGACCCTTGAGCTCCCGGAGCTGGCCCCTCTGGAGGAGGCCTGTCTGGCCGCGGCCAGAGATCTCGAGGCCGCAAAAGAGGTGTCCCGTCTTCGGGAAAATCTCTCCACGGTGCGCAAGCAGCTGGAGGAGCTTGAGGCCGAAATCCGGAAGCTGGAAAAGGCCCTGGGGGAAGGGAAGAAACTCCTGGACCGTCTTCGGGCTCTTCTTAAAGGACATAAGGCCTGGGAACTGGCCCGGGAGCTTGCTCCGGGAAGCCCCTGCCCGGTTTGTGGCTCCCGAAAGCACCCGGCCCCGGCCTGCCCTCCGGAAGAGGTGCCGGAGCCGGAGCGTCTGCTCCAACTGGAGGAAGACCTCTTTGGTCTGCGGAAGGAGCTTTCTGAACGTCGGGGCCGCCAGGAGTCCCTCCTTAAGGAGGAAGCCCGCCTGGTCTCGGAGATCGAAAGGAGACTTTCGGCCGCCCCTCAGCTGGCCGACCTTCAGGCCCTGGAGGAGGCCGCCCTCCGGGCCCGGAAGGCCTATGAGGAGGCCCGCAGGCTCCACCGGGAGGCCGAAAGGCTCTCCCGTTTGGCCACCGAAAAACATCAAAAGCTGCGAGAAAGCTATCGCCTGCGGGAGGTGCTGGAAGAGCGCCTCAAGGAGTTGACCCTCCAGAAGGAAACTTTTCAGGCCCGCCTCGGGGCCCTTCTCGAAGATCTCCCTCCAGGGCTTTCCTTAGCTACCCTCGAAGTCCGGGAAGCGGAGCTTCAGGGGAAGATCCAGGAAAGCGAAAAGGCCCTTGAGGCCCTGCGCGAGCAAAAGGAAGGCCTTCAGAGAGAAAAAGAGGCCCTGGCCGCCCGTCTTTCCGAAATCGAGCGGCGCCTTCAAGAAGCCGAAAAAGATCGAAAGGCCCTTGAGGGACAACTTGCTGAAAAGCTGGCCCAAGCGGGCCTTTCCGACCGAGACCAGATGACCTTCTGGATAGAACGCCTCGACGAAAGGGAAGCCCTAGAGAAAAAACTGCGAGAATACGAGGGGCGTCTTTCCCGCTTTGCGGCTGAGGTGGAAGAACTGCGGGAGAGGCTCTCGGGCAAGGAAAAACCAGACCTCGAGGCCCTGCGCCGGCGTCTTCAGGAAATCCTCGAAGAGAAAAGGCGCCTTTCCGCCCGGCAGGGGGCCCTGGCCCAGGAAGAGGCCGCCCTGGGGGAAAGGGCCCGGGAACTGAGACGGCTTTCTCAGGAACTTCGGGAGGCCGAAGCCCGTCTGCGTCTTTTCGAAGGGCTTTCACGTCTCCTTTCCGGGCAGAACGACCGCCGGCTTTCCTTCCATCGCTTTGTGGTCTCGGCCTTACTGGAAAGGGTGCTGGTCCGGGCCTCGCAAAAACTCTCCCGGATGACCGGGGGGCGCTATCGGCTTTTGCGGGAGACCGAAGTGCGCGACCGTCGCCGGGCCGCGGGTCTAGACCTCCTGGTGTTCGATGCCTGGGCCGGGGCCACCCGCCCGGTGGCCACCCTCTCCGGGGGAGAGTCCTTTCTTGCGGCCCTGGCTCTGGCGCTTTCCCTTTCGGAAGTGGTCCAGGAACTGGCCGGGGGACGCCCTTTGGGTTGCCTTTTCATTGACGAGGGTTTCGGAAATCTGGACCCCGAGGCCCTGGAGACCGCCCTTTCCGTGCTTTCCGAGCTCCGGGCTGGAGGGCGCCTGGTGGGTCTTATCTCCCATGTGCGGGAGTTGGCCGAAAGGATCCCTGCGGGGCTGGAAGTCCTGCCTGAGAGGGCCGGCAGCCGTCTAAGACTGCGCCTCTAAAAGCTCCTGCCACCAGGGGGGGAGGACCAAGGAGGCCCGGTGCATCTCCGGGCTATAGTGACGTCCCCGAATTTCCCTTCGAGGGAGGAAATCCTCCTTCTGCCGGGTGGAGCCCAGAAGAAAGGCGATCTCGTCCCCATAGCAGGGGACCATGGCCCGTAGGACCCGAAGCGAAGGAAAGATCTCCCGAGCCAAACGGAAGGCCCCTTTCAGGATCTCCGGAAAAAATCCGGGAAGGCTGGCCTGCTGAATAAAGACTCCGCCCGGCCGCAAGACCTGATGTAGCCCGACATAAAATTCCGCCGTGTAAAGGGTCTTGGCGGGCCCTACCGGATCGGTACAGTCCACAATTACCAGATCGAAGGCCCCCTCCGGAAGACGTCTCACCGCCTCCAGTCCATCTTCTACCCGAAACTCCACCCGGGGATCGTCGTAATTTCCGGAAAGTTCCGGGAAGTATTTTTTACAGGCCCGAAAGACCGAAAGGTCGATCTCTGCCTGGACGATGCTTTCCAATCCCTCTAATTTCTGGAGTTCTCGCAGGACCCCTCCGTCTCCGCCTCCCACAATGAGGACCCGACGGGGGGCCTCCGGAAGCACGGCCGCCGGGGTATAGACGATGGTCTCGTGGTAGATGAACTCGTCCCGCTCCGTAAACTGCACAATCCCGTCCAGGACCACCAAGCGGCCCCAGAAGGAATTGTGGAAGATCTGGAGGAGTTGGCCGGCCGGGGTGCGTTCCTCGTAGATTAAGCCCACCCGAAAGCTGCGACCGTAGTCCCGGCCCAGGCTCTCACGCCACCAGTAGTGAGTCAAGTCTCTCCCTCGGCAAAGAGATTGCCGCGTTTGACCTCTACCACATGGACGTAGGCCGGACGGAAGGCCTCCTTCATGCGCTCCAAGATGGCGTAGGCCTCCTCCTGGCTGGCGGCAAAGATGTCCACCGCCGCGTAACCGTTTTCCGGCCAGGTGTGGATGAAGATGTGGGCCTCCTCGAAGGTGGCCTTGGCCGAAACCCCATAGGGCTGAAACTGATAGGCGATCACCTCGCCCCGGTCCCCACAACCATTTCCGGAATAGCGCAGGGCTCGCTCTACCTCGTGGGCTCGGGCCAAGACCTTAAAGGGCGCCTGCCACATCTCCACCAGAAGATGAGTGGAAACCGGAAAGGCTCTCTCCCGTCTGCCCCCCTGGGCGGGAAGGACATCCAACCGGTCAATCTGGCACACTGGGGTGGTTCGCATCTCACACCTCCCCCCAGGCCAGGGCCTGGTTTTTGAAAATTTTTACAAATAAAAATGGTCGGGACGGGCGGATTTGAACCGCCGACCCCCCACACCCCAAGCGGGTGCGCTGCCAGGCTGCGCTACGTCCCGAAGCTGCGACAAACCTATATCCACTTCCCGGCGTCTTGTCAAGATAAGCCGGGAATCTTATGATTAGTTTTTCATGTGGCGCTTTATCTTCTGGAAAACGGTTTGGCAACGCTTTTCCGAAGATCGAGCTCTCACCGAGGCCCAGGCCCTGACCTATACCACCCTCTTTTCCCTCATCCCCCTTCTGGCCCTGGCCTTTGCCGTGGCCCGGCTTTTCATTCAGGCCGAAGACCTCATCGCCCGCTCCGAGGAACTCCTTTCCCGCTTCCTCAACCCTGCGGCCATCGATACCGTGCAACAGACCCTTTTTAACCTCCTGGAGAAGGCCCAGCGGGCCCCTCTGGGTAAGGCCAGCATGCTCATCTTCCTCACCATGATCGTGGGGCTTCTTATGCAAACCGAGGGGGTGCTCAACCGCATCTTTCGGGTGACCAGGCCCCGGAGCATTCCCCAAAAGATCACCGCCTACTGGATGATTCTCACTCTGGGTCCGGTGCTCATGATCCTGCCCCCGGCGGCCTCCTTTTATCTAGCCCACTTTTCCCACCAAAGACTGGCTACCTGGCTCCTTAAGATCCTTTATGTCCTTACGGTCTGCCTCTTTTTTTCCGGACTTTACTTTTATCTTCCCAATCGCCGGGTCAAGCTAGCGGCCACCCTTTTCGGCGGAGCGGTAGCCGGTTTTCTTTGGCTCACCGCAGCCTATCTTTATACCTTTTACACGGCCAAGGCCGTGGCCTATTCCAAGCTCTACGGATCGCTTTCCGCCCTGCCCTTTTTCCTGCTCTGGCTTTTCATCTCCTGGGCTATCACCCTCTTTGGGGCGGAAGCGGCGGCGGTCTACGAGGAAAAAGAATGGCTGGGCAACGGCTATCGGCTCCCGCGGGAGGTAGTGGCTGTAGCCCTGGCCCTGGAACTGGCCCAGGCCTGCGAGACCGGCCAGGCCCCTTTGCCTCTTGCGGATCTGGCCCGGAACCTCCGGATCTCTCCCGGAGAGGTGGAGGAGGTAGTGGAGGCCCTGGAGGCCCGGGGGCTCCTGGTGCGCACGGAAGAGGGGCTCCTTCTTACCTGTAGCCCGCAAAAGCTCTCCCTGCGGGAGATCGTTTCCCCGGTGGCTGGGGCCCTACCGGAAAGCCCCCCGGAGCCCGCGAACTTGCGCCGGGCCTATCTTCTTTTTAAAGAAAGGGAAAAAATTCTAGAGAAGACCCTGGCGGAGGCGTGATGGCCCGCTGCCGTCTCTGCCGTAATCAAGGACAGAGGACCCCGGCCGAAATCTATCTCCCGGCCCACCGTCTTCCCCTTTGCCGGGAGCACTTTCTCTCCTGGTTCGAGCGGTATCTCGACCGTACCATCCGGTCTTTTAAGATGTTCACCCGGGGCCAGCGGATCCTCGTGGCCGTCTCCGGGGGCAAGGACAGTCTCTCCCTCTGGCAGGCCCTGACCTCTCTGGGATACGAGGCCGACGGGGTCTTTATCTATCTGGGGATCGAGGAAAACTCCTTTTCTCTTCTTTCCCGGCGAGCGGCGGAGGCCATGGCCGAACGCCTGGGGCGCCCCCTGCATATTATCGATATGCCCCGGGAGTTGGGCTTCAGCGTCCCGGACCTCCGCCGCAAGACCCGCAAGACCTGCTCCCTCTGTGGTACGGTCAAGCGCCAGTATCTCAACCAGATCGCCAAGCGCCTGGGCTATGAGGTCATCGTCACCGGACACAACCTGGACGACGAGGCCTCCTCCCTCCTGGGAAACCTCCTTAACTGGAATCTTAAGTACTTGGCCCGCAAGTATCCGGTGCTCCCGGCCGAGCGGGGTTTCGTGCGCAAGGCCAAACCCCTCTGTCGCCATAGTGTCCGGGAAATCCGCCTCTATGCCGAAATCCGCAAGCTCCCCTATCTGGCCGAAAGCTGCCCCCTTTCCGAGGAGGCCACCCGCCCCTTTTACGCGCAACTCCTGGACGAACTAGAAGAAAAGGCCCCGGGGACCAAGCTCCGCTTTTACCTGGACTATCTGCGCAAGGCCTATCCCCTTTTCGCCGGGCACCGGGAAGAATTTATGGATCGGGAGCTTATCACCTGCGAGCGCTGCGGAGAACCTGCGGTCTCCAGTCCCTGTCTCCTTTGCCGCCTGAAGGAGGAATATGGTGCGCGTGCCTAAGCGCTATCTTCCCTTTGTGGCCGGCGGACTCTGGCTTGCCGTAGGGCTGGGGCTCGCGGTTCGGGGCCTCCTTTGGTGGCGCCCCTGGCACTCCCCCGGGGCGGAACTGGCCCTGGTGGCTCTGCTTCCGGTGGCCTTCCTCTTCGCCTCCCGGGTCCTTTTCCGGGTAGCCCGGCGCAACCTGGCCTACATAGCCACCCTTCCGGAACGGGTCACTTTCTGGGCCTTCCAGCCCCGGCGAAGCTGGCTTCTTATGGGAGGGATGATCCTCCTCGGGATCACCCTGCGCCGTTCCCCTCTTCCCCGAGACCTCCTGGGGGTTCTTTACTTTCTCATGGGAACGGCCCTGATCCTTACCGGGCCGCGTTTCTGGCTCTCCGGTCTCTAAGGGACCAGATACTTCTGGGCCCCCTTGGGTACCCACCAGCGCTCAAGGTTATAGGAGATGCCTATCGGGGCGGGCTTTATGCCCCGGAAGCGCTTGTGGATACAGGGGAGGGCCATGGGGACGTAAAGAAAGGTATAGGGCTGGTCTTCGGCCAGGATTTCCTGGAAACGGTCGTAGATTTCTTTCCGCTTGCGCCGATCAAAGGTCCGGCGCCCCTCCTCCAGCAACCGGTCCACCTCCGGGTTGGCGTAGGAGATGAAATTGAGCCCCGGGGGTTTAATCTTGCTCGAGTGCCAGACGTCGTAAAGGTCAGGCTCCGGGCCGGTAGTCCAGCCCAGGATCACGGCCTCGAAACGCCGCTTGTCAATAAAATCATGGATAAAGGCCGTCCACTCCACGGTGCGGATATGGACCCGGATGCCGATCTGGGAAAGACGCCGCTGGATGATCTGGGCGGCCAGGAGACGGGAAAGATTCCCCTGGTTGGTGAGGATGGTGAACTCAAAGGGCCGACCTTTTTTGTCGAGCACCCCGTCACCATCCGTATCCCGCCATCCGGCCTCGGCCAGGAGCTCCCGGGCCTTCTGGGGATCATAAGGATAGCGGCGCACATTAGGATTGTACCAGTAAGTGTCGGGTTTATAGGGGCCGGTGGCCGGAACCCCCAGTCCGAAAAGGACCCCGTCCACGATCTCCTGCTTGTCGATGGCATAGGAGAGGGCCTGGCGCACCCGTCGATCCCGAAAAAGGGGATGGCGCAGGTTGTATCCCAGGTAGGTGTAGGAGAAGGCCAGATACTTATACTTGCGAAAGCGGGCCCGAAAGGCCGGAGAGTTGGTCTCGCGGGCATATTGAAGGGGGGTGAGGTTCATCCAGTCCAGGCCCCCGGCCTTGAGCTCCATAAACATGGTGGCCGGATCCGGGATGACCCGAAAGACGATCCAGTTAAGATAGGGGCGGCCGGCAAAGTAGTCCGGGTTGGCCTCCAGGACGATCTTCTCCTGGCTGCGCCATTCCTTGAAACGGAAGGGACCGGTGCCTACGGGATGGCGGCCGAAGTCCGTGCGGGTGAGGTCTTTGCCTTCCAGGAGATGTTTGGGTAGAACCACCAGGTTGCCCCAGGAGGAAAGGGCCGGGGCAAAGGGCCGCCGGTAATGGACCCGGAAGGTGTAGCGGTCCACCACTTCGGCCCGGTCCACCTCCAGGAAGTCCCCGGCATAGGCCGTAGGGGTATGGGGATCGGTAATGAGTTTGAAGCCGAACATCACGTCCTCGGCGGTAAACTCCACCCCGTCGTGCCACTTTACCCCTCGGCGGAGATGAAAAGTGATGGTGCGGCCGTCCAGAGAGATCTCGTAGTCCTGGGCGAGATCCCCTACGAGGTTTAGATAGGGGTCATATTTCACCAGACCGTTAAAGATGAGACCGGCCACCTCGTGGCTTGCAGCGTCCGTGGCCAGCATGGGGATCAGGGTGCTCGCGTCCCCGATGGTCCCGATGACCACGGCGTCCCCATAGTCCTGGGCCCGGAGCGGAGGCGCCAGAAAGAAAAAAAGGAGTATCCCCAGGAGGATTTTACGCATTCCCTAGGGGCACCTCTTTGAGTACGGAATAAAGGGCCCCCTCGGGGTGGAGTTTACTCTGATAAAAGGTGAGGTGATCCAGACGGAATCTTCCCGGGGGGACCCGGATTTCTGCCGCCCGCGCGCGCAGTTCCCGGCTTCGGCGGCCGTCTTTGACCCTTCCCAGGGTGATATGGGGGTGAAAAGGACGTTTTTCCGGAGGAAAACCCAGCTTGGCAAAGGCCCGGGAAAGGCGTCTTTCCATCTCTAGGAGAGGCTCAAGTTCTCCGGAAAGGCCCACCCAGACCACCCGGGGCGGCCCGCTCTCCGGGAAAAAGCCCAGCCCTTCCAGAACCAACTCGAAGGGACGGAACTCCTGCAGGACCCTTTCCGCGGCCCGCACCAGGGCCGGAAGCTTCTCCTCAGGGATGTTTCCAAAGAACTTGAGAGTCAGGTGAAAGCCCTCCGGACGGACCCAGCGCACCCCGGAAGTTTCGGCAGCAAGACGTCCTTGAATCTCGCGCAGGATCTCTTTTAAGTCTTCAGGAAGACTGACGGCCAAAAAACAGCGGATCATGGGATCCAGATAAGCTCCAACCCATTGACTTTTTTGAATTCAGGATCCCCGGCGAGCACTGGAGCCTCCATTTCTAGCGCCAAAGCGGCACAGAAGGCATCAGCATAAGACAACGGGTAAACTGCCTTAATCTCCGCAGCTAGTTTTATTCTTTTCCAGGTGGGAGAGATAAACTTTAGGGGCAATTGGTCTCTTTTATTCCAAAGGGTGTAGGCTTCTTCCCTAAATCCTTTCTTGATGAGCATATAGAAGGCTTCTCCAAAATTGATAGTGCTCATAAAAACCGAAATATTTTCCAAATATTATTCAATTCTTTCGCAGCCTGGTTCTTCAAGAAGCCATTTCATGAGAGCATATGTATCCAAAATAATCCTCATTTGCAAAACTCGCGTTTTCTTTCTTCCGCACGATCCGTTAAAAACTCTCTGGTAGAATATTTTCCCTTAAGAAGCCCGCGAAGAGATTTCCAATTTTTTAAATTCTTCGATTTGCTGAGCAGTTTTAGCTTAATTAGCTCTCCTTCCAGTTCCATTTCCAAAAGATCTCCCTTCTTTAACCCCAGCCTTTCACGAACCTCACGTGGGATTACTATTTGCCCCTTGGAGCTAAGAGAGACAATCTCTTTTAGTGATCTCATAGCTATTCCCTCGCAAAGCGATAGTGGGGAAAGAGGTTTCCCGTAAGGAGATAACGGCGCAACCAGTCAAGGAGGGTGTAGGCCGCAAGGGTCTGGATTTCGTGCCGCGTGCCCGGAAAAAGGAAATGCCGGGCCACGGTCTCCGTAGGGGTAGAAAGCCCCATCCACACGGTCCCCACGGGTTTTTCCGGACTTCCGCCTCCGGGACCGGCGATCCCGGTCACCGAAAGGCCGTAAGTGGCCCCGAACCTCCGGCGCACTCCCTCGGCCATGGCCCGGGCCACCTCCCGCGAGACCGCTCCAAAGAGTCGTAAAAAGCGCTCTGGCACCCCCAGAATTTCCTTTTTGGCCTGGTTGGCATAGGTCACGGCCCCGCCCAAAAAGTAGTCGGAAGATCCGGGAATGCGCGTGACCAGCGAGGAAGCCAGACCTCCGGTACAGGATTCGGCCAGAGAAAGGGTTTGGCTTCGCTCCCGGAGGAGTTTCCCCAAGGCCGCAGGTAATTCTTCTTCGTCCTCCCCGAAAAGATGTTCCGGAAAGCGGCCCCTGAGAAATTCCACCAGAGAGAAGACCCTCTTGCGGGCCTCTTCCAGGTTTTTGGCCCGCGAGATCAAGGTCACCCGTACCTCCGGAAAGACCGGGTAAAATCCTACCTCCACCCCGGAAAGATCCCTTTCCCGCACCGCCTGATTGATCTCCGCCTCCCGGAGATCGAAAAAGCGCAGGGTACGCACAAAGACTTCCTCTTCCGGAGGAAAGGCCTCAAGCAGTATGGGGAGGGCCCGGTCCACCAGAAGACGCTGAAACTGTTCGGGGATCCCAGGGAGGAAAAAGAGGAGCTTTCCCTGGTGACGCAGGAAAAAACCGGCCACCGAAAGATCTCGCGAGAGGGGCTCCGCCCCTTCCGGAAGATAGGCCATTTTGTCCCGCAGAGGATTTTCGGCAAGCCCCTGGGCCTTTTCGTTCTCCCGGATGCGGACGAGGATGCCCTGGTGAAGGCGCAGGGGAAGCCCCAGGGCCCGGGCCGCGGCCTCCACCGTGAGATCGTCCTCGGTAGGCCCCAGGCCTCCGCTCACTACCAGAAAATCCACCTCTCGGAGGAGTCGCTGGAGGTGATAGGCGATGACCTCCTTTTCATCGCCCACGCTTACCATTTCCAGGATACGATAGCCATAGGAGGAGAGGATCCGGGCGGCCTCAAAACTGGTGGTGTTCAACACCCGCCCGGAGACCAACTCATCCCCTACCGCAACCAAGGCCCCTCTGACCATCCTTTCTAAGTTATCACAGAAAGGTTTAAAAATAAAAAGCCCTCTACTGCCACTCCAAAAGGCGCTGGCGCAGGGCGAAGAGACGATCGCGCAGGGCTGCGGCCCTCTCAAATTCGAGATTCCTGGCCGCCTTTTTCATCTCCCGCTCCAGGCGCCGGATCTCTGCCCGGAGTTCCTCCAGGCTTTCAAATTTCTCCTCCTCTTCCACCTCAAGGAGTTTGGGAAGATCCACGTAGTCGGCTTCCGCGATTCGGGCCAGGGTATCCTCCACCTTCTTGTGGATGGTCTGGGGAGTAATTCCGTGCCGGCGGTTGTATTCTTCCTGAAGGCGCCGCCGGCGTTCGGTCTCCTCTATGGCCCTCCGCATGGAAGGGGTAACCTGGTCCGCATAAAGGATGACCGTGCCGTTTACATTTCGGGCCGCACGCCCCATCATCTGAATAAGCGCCCGCTCGGAACGCAAAAAACCCTCCTTGTCCGCATCCAGAATGGCCACCAAGGAGACCTCCGGGATATCCAGCCCCTCCCGCAGGAGATTGATCCCTACCAGGACGTCGAAGACCCCCTTGCGCAGGTCGCGGATGATCCGGGCCCGCTCCAGGGTCTTGATATCCGAGTGGAGATACTTCACCCGGATCCCCAGGTCCGCATAGTATTCCGTAAGCTCCTCGGCCATACGCTTGGTAAGGGTGCAGACCAGGACCCGCTCGCCCCGAGCCACCCGTTTACGGATCTCCGAAAGGAGATCGTCCACCTGATTTTGGGCCGGGCGCACCTCCACCTTGGGGTCCAGGAGCCCCGTGGGTCTTATGATCTGCTCCACCACCCGCCCCCCGGCCTTTTCCAGCTCGTAAGGTCCCGGAGTGGCCGAAACATAGATGACCTGATGGACCCGGGCCTCAAATTCCTCGAAGGTGAGCGGCCGGTTGTCCAAGGCCGAGGGAAGGCGGAAGCCATACTCCACCAGGGTCTCCTTCCGGGAGCGATCCCCTCGGTACATCCCGGCCAACTGGGGGATGGTGATGTGGCTTTCATCGATAAAGATCAGGAAGTCGTCGGGGAAATAGTCAAGCAGGGTGTAGGGGGGCTCCCCCGGACGCCGGCCGTCTAGGTAACGGCTGTAATTTTCGATTCCATGACAATAGCCCATCTCCTCGAGCATTTCGAGATCGTAGAGGGTACGCTTTTTGAGGCGTTCGGCGTAAAGGTGCTGGCCTCGCTCCTCAAACCAGCGCACGCGCTCCTCAAGCTCCTTGCGGATCTCCTCGATGGCCCGGCGCAGGCGATCCTCCCCGGTAACGTAATGGGTGGCCGGAAAGATCACCGTCTCCCGCAAACGCCCCAGGACCTTTCCCCGAAAGGGATCGATAACCTTAAGGGCCTCTACCTCGTCTCCGAAAAGTTCGATCCTCAGGGCGCGTTTTTCCTCGCTGGCCGGAAAGACCTCGATCACATCCCCACGCACCCGGAAGGTCCCGCGCCGAAAATCATAGTCGTTTCTTTCGTAATGCATGGTGACCAGGCGCCGGAGGAGCTGATCCCGGCTTACCGTGTCTCCCACCCGGAGATAGAGGTGAAACCGGGCGTATTCCTCCGGAGAACCCAGACCGTAAATGCAGGAAACACTGGCCACCACAATGACGTCCCGCCGGGAAAGGACGGCGGAGGTGGCCGCATGCCGCAAGCGGTCGATGAGATCGTTGATGGAGGCGTCTTTTTCGATGTAGGTGTCGGTGGCCGGAATATAGGCCTCCGGCTGGTAATAATCGTAGTAGGAGACAAAATACTCCACGGCGTTTTCCGGAAAAAACCGCCGGAATTCATTGTAGAGTTGGGCCGCAAGGGTCTTATTCGGGGCGATGACCAGGGTGGGGCGGTTGACCCGGGCGATAACATTGGCCATGGTGAAGGTCTTCCCGGAGCCGGTGACCCCTAAAAGGACCTGATGCTTGACCCCGGAGAGGACCCCCTCTACCAGGCGTTCTATGGCCTGGGGTTGGTCTCCGGTGGGCTCGAAATCGGCCACCAGCTTAAATTTTTCTTCCCGAGGGCGGGGACCGTAAAACATGGCTTAGCGGGAAACCACCGCAAAAAGGCGCGCAAAGTCGAAGGAAATTCGGCAGGGGCCGAGGTCAAAGGTGAAGCTTTCCTTTTGAAAGGTCCCCCGGGCCCGAAAACGCCCCCCTTTGTTTTCGAAAATTTCAGCCTCTAGCCGCTCCGGGTCCACCATCACATAGTATTTTACCCCCACTTCCTCATAGAGGCGGAACTTAAGGACTCGATCCTTTTCCAGAGTGGAGGGGGAAAGGACTTCAAAGATCAGGACCGGAGGCTCGGAAAGATAGTCCTCCTCCGGAAGGTCTCCACAGACCACCAGGTTGTCCGGCTGGACCACGGTGTCCTCGGAGATCTTCCAATCTACGGGAAGAAGGGCCACACATTCCGGACAGGCGGCCCTTTCCAGGGCTTCGTCCAGGAGACGAGCGATCCGGCTGCTCAGGAGCTGATGCCGGGGCCGCGGTATAGGGGCCATGGCATAGGGCACCCCGCCAATAAGTTCCCAGCGCCCCTCCCAATGCCGATAGTCCTCGTAGGTGTAATGGGGAAGCACTTTTAAGCGTCCCTTTTCGCCCATGGAACCCCTGCGTAAAAAATTCAGTCTCTTTCCCATTTTAATCCTGAAATTCGGGACTGCACCGCCTCCCGTATTTCCCGCAGGGAAAGCCCCGTCTTCTGGGAGAGGGTCCGCAGGTCTTCAAACTCGGGCTTGACCTTGAGTTTTCCCGAAGGGCTTCGGGCCAACTTCACCCGCACCGGGCCCCAAGGGGTCTCCACCGTACGGGTCTGGCGCAAAAGGACCCGGCGCTCAAGGCGCCTCAGCCGCACCCCCAGGGTCACGGTCTCCTCCAAGAGGAGGCGGGCCAGCTCTTCGGCCGCTTCCGGGGGGGCCAGGACCTCAAGTTTCAGCCCGGGGCGGCCTTTTTTCATGGTCCGTGGAAGAAAACCCACATCCAAGGCCCCGGCGGAAAGGAGCCTTTCGGCCACCTGGGCCAGGGTCTCCGGAGTTTCGTCGTCGAGATCGGTGACTATCTCCACCACTTCCTCGGAAAAGACCTCTCCCGGAGGTCGCCCCACGAGAAGCCTCAGGAGGTTGGGGCGGGTGGCCAGAGGGAAAGTCCCCGCCCCGGACCCCACCGCTTCTATTTCCATGGGCGGGGGCGGACCAAAGCCCCGGGCCAGAACCCTTACCAGGGCCGCCCCGGTGGGGGTTACGGTTTCAAACTTCTCGGGCACCCCGTAGACCGGAACCCCCTTCAGGATCTCCAGCGTGGCCGGGGCCGGATGAGGCAGCCTCCCGTGGGCGGTCTCAAGAAGGCCGGAGCCCAGGGGGAGGGCCGAAACGTAGAGTTCGGCGATCCCCAGACGCTCAAGCCCCCAAAGCACTCCCAGGACATCCCCCAGGGTATCCCAGGCCGAAAGCTCGTGAAGATTTACCTCCTCGGGAGTCCTTCCGTGGACCCGGGCCTCGGCCTCAAAGATTAGCCGAAAGATCTTGCGGGCCGCCGAAAGGATCCTCGGGGCAAGCCCAAGACCTTCGAGAAGGGCGAGAAAGTCCGAAAGGCGGGTGGGGAGATTCCCGGGGGCGGTGGCCGAAAGCTCGACCCTTAGGGCCGAAATTCCCGAGACCGAAACCGTTCTTGTCTCAAGGCGGAGCCCCCCCGGAAGCTCGGAGAGAAAGCGCGCCAGCTCCTCCTCTGGAAGCCCTGCCGAAAGGAGGGCGGCCAGGAACATGTCTCCGGCTACCCCGCCTACCGCCTGAAGCCAGGCCCGCTTCATTCCCCCTCCAGGCGTCTTTTTAGGATCAAAAAACCGCAAAGGGCCAGCCCCACGGCAAGCCCCACCCAGAAGAGCCGCCGCCAGTCGGCCCGATAGAGGGCGTCCCCCTGGAAGGTGAGGGCCAGAGTGGCCGGGGCCCGGCCCAGGAGCATTACCGGAAAGAAAAGCCGAAAGGGAAAGGGGAGAAGCCCCAGAGCGTAGCACAGATAGTCCTTGGGGAGGCCCGGAAATAAAAAGAGGAGAAAGGCCGCCGTGGGCCCGTGTCTTCGGGTAAAACGGACCGTTCGCTGGTAAAAGGGCCTTTCCCGGAAGTGGGCTTCAAGGGATCTTTCGAAGAGGCGGGCCAGACCAAAGGCCGCACTTGAGCCCAGAGCCAGTCCGGACATGGCCAGGAAAAAACCCTCCCAGGGGCCAAAGAGATAGCCGGCCAGAAAACCGGTGACCTCTCCCGGGAGCGGAGCCAGGACCACCTGCAGGGCCTGGAGGGCCACAAAGGCCAGAGGCGCCAGAGCCCCCTGGGCCTCCACGAAGGCCCGCAGAGCTTCCCGGTTTTCCCAGAGGGACCACAAATTAAAAATACGGACTCCCTCGGACTAATTCTTCCTCGAGGATACTCCAATTTTAAATACCGGGCAGGGCCCTTGTGGGGGCCAGTGGCGCATCACCGGATCGGAAAAGTCCCGGTGGCAGGGAAGGCAGAGTCCCACCCGGAGGATGCGCCGGATTTCGGTTCCGTTGAAGGCCCGCACCCCCGGCCGGAAGTTAACCAGGGCCTTTCCGGAAAGGGTCACCACCTGGGAGAGCCCGTGCTCTATTCCTAGGAGTTCGGCCGGGGCCTCTGCCGGGGTGAAACGCCAGCCCCCTTTATAGGTCAGGCTTCCATACCCCAGGCCCAGGGCCTTGGGGTCGGCGTGACAGTCTTCGCAGGAGCGGGCCTGGCCCGTGCTGTGGGGATACATGTGGGACCAGGTGATGCGCCGGACCTCCCGTTGGACCTTCCCCTCCGGGGAAAGAAAGGTTACAAAGTCCTGTCAGCCCGGAACCAGCACCGTGACCCGGCCTTTAAAAAGGCCCAGGGTGGGCCGCTTAAGGCGCATATAGCTCCGGAATTCCTCCCAGAGCCCGGGAGTCTCCTTAAAGGTGAGCTTGTCAAGTTGTTTTTCCCCGGCGCTCCGGCGCACGTGACAGCCGAAACATTGAGGAACCCGCCGGTCGTGGCAGGCCCAGCAGGTAAGCCTCCGGTGCACCGGATGTTTGCAGGCCACGGGATCGGGCCTTTTTACCGGAAGGAGTTTTCCCGTAAGCTTGGCCTTCCAGAAAAGCTTCCCTTCCCGGACCACCAGATTGGGAAGGGGCTTTCCCTTAGCGGTGCGTCCCAGGCCCTCATGGCAGGCCTCACAGGTGATCTCCAAGGACTCTTCAAAGTGGGCGTAGGCCTTACCGTCGCCCATGGTTTCGTTCTGGGTGTGGCAGTCGATGCAGGCCATGCCGGCCTTAAAATGGACATCAGGGGGGATGCGTTCTACGAAGCGCCCATCGGGCAACTCCTGGGCCCCGAAGGTCCCCTCCCGGATGGGAGCCCCGTACTGTTCATCCTCGTAAAGCCCCTGATAGGTAAGGCCTAGGCGTCCGCTACGGTTGTGACAGCGGGCGCAGTTTTCCACCGGGATTTTCCGGGTCAGGACCGGATGGGGCTTTTTCCCCGGGCCCTTTCCGGGGATTAAATGGCAGGCCGCACAGCCTCCGCCCTTTTCTTTGAGAAAGCCCGGAAGCTTTTCCCGGGGGAGCCAGAGGTGACAGGTCCCACAGAGCTTGCGGAAGTAATCTAGGGCCGGAGAATCCTTCCCCGTCTTGAGAAGGGCCTTAACCGAGATCTTCTCCCGGAAATTCGGGCTCTCTCCCCAGTAGTAGCGCAGGGTGGTGATGATCCCCCGGTTGGTGGCCATGAGGCTCTTTTTGACCCTTTCAGGGTAGCCTGGGTGACACTCCGGCCGGCCGCAGGTGCGCTCGGCATAGCGGAGGTCCGCAGGATTTTTCACCATTCCCCGATGGGCTCGAGCCTTTTCCACGGTAAGAGGGTCTCCCAGGTGGCAGTCCGCACAGCCCACCACCCCACGGGCATGGGCCGGGCCGGGTCGTTCCTTTTTATGGCAGGTGAGGCAGAGATCAGGTCTTCCAGAGGTAAGGACCGGCACCTCCGGGGCACGCCGGAAGCGGGCCTCCCAGAAAAGGACCGCAAGGAGCACCACTAAAAAGAGCCCTGGAAGCCCCTTTCTCATCGCACAAGTCCCACCACGGTGAGCCCTCCATAAAGGAGGGTCCAGAGGAGAAGGGCCCTCCCGCAGGCCCGGGGCCAGGCCTTGGTTCCCAGGTAGAGCATAGGCCCCAGGGCCGGAAAGACTATCCCCGCCAGGCGCGGAGGGAGGTGCCGCAGGGCCTCCTGGATTCCTACAAAAAACCACGGACCCTTTACCAAAAGATGGAAACCCGGGCCGTGGAGGCCCAGGGGGAGAAAGGGCACGGCCGCAAGGGTCAAGGTGGCCCAGAAAAGGAGGTCTTCCAGAGGAAGCCGCCGCAGGCGAAAATGCCAGATCCCCGAAAGGAGGAGCAGAGCCCCGGTGCCGTAAATATGAAAGAGATAGGCCCGGTGAACCCCTTCCTCGCGCACGCCGAAAAAGAGGGCGTTAAGGAGGGGCCCCAGAAAGGGGATCTTGAGGCTCAAAGTCTCGGCAATATAGCCGGCCAGCCGCCCGGTCTCGTCCCCCCGGGCCACATATCCGGTGAAGGCCAAAAGGAGTCCCAGGGGAAGGGTGGCGGTAAGGGCTGTCCAGCGCAGCCAGCTTCGACGTTGATAACTTTCGGAAAGAAGGGCCTCCACCCCATGCCACAAAAGAAGGACCACAAAAAGGAGACCGCTCAGGTAGTGGATCCGCCGGAAGAGCCTTCCAAAGGGCACCACATTTTCGATGGCCAGGGTAGAAAGAAAGGGAAAGGCCTCCCGGTAAGGATAGGCCAGGACCAGCCCGCTTACCACCACCACTACTAGGGTGGCCGCAAGCCCCCAGGAGAGACGAGGACTAACCCGGTATCTCGAGGAGGATCCCGCCTTCACTTTTCTCCCATTTGAGGGGGTAAAGCCCCCGGGGAGCCGGCCCGGAAAGATAGGCCCCGGAGAGGGCAAAGCGGCTCTGATGGCAGGGGCAGATAAAAAGATTCTTCTGGGGAAAATAGTTAACCGTGCAGCCGAGATGGGGACACCTTCGGGAAAGGGCAAGAAGCTTTCCTCCAGGAAGCCTCACCAGAAAATACTCCGGCCCCACCTTGACCGGTATCATTTCCGTGGGAAGATCCTTTTCCTTGACCAGGATCTTTTTCGGGGGATGGGGGACAAAACGCCTGATGACCGAAAGGCCCGCATAGCCCGCCACTCCCAGGGCCACCGCACCCACGGTCCATTTCAAGATCTCGCGCCTTTCCATAGCCTCTCCTTTCTAACTCAACTTTCTCCTCTCGAAAACTCTTCGGCTAAAAATTAGGATAACTTTCCGGGGTTGCAGGGGTAAGGGGGTGTTTTTATAAAAAAAGTATGCGGGCTCTGGTGGTGATCGACATGTTGAATGACTTTTTGGACCCCAGAGGGGTCCTTTATTGTGGTCAGAGGGCCCGGGCCATCATTCCCGAGGTGCAGCGGCTCCTTGAGGAATTCCGCTCCCGGGGGGAACCGGTAATCTATGTCTGTGACGCCCATGACCCTGAGGATGCGGAGTTCCAAGCCTTCCCGGCCCACTGTGTGAAGGGCACCTGGGGGGCGGAAGTTATCCCGGAGATCGCCCCCAAACCCGGGGAGAGGGTAATCGAAAAGACCCGGTTTGACGCCTTCTTCCGCACCAATCTCGAAGAAGTCCTGCAGGAGCTGGGGGTCTCTGAGGTCTGGCTCTGCGGGGTCTGTACCAGTATCTGCGTGATGGACACCGCGGCCGGGGCCTTCTTCCGGGGCTTCAAAGTGGTGGTGCCGGAGAAGGCCGTGGGTGACTTTGATCCCGAGGCCCACGCCTTTGCCCTTAAACGTATGCAGCGGATCTACAAGGCCGAGATCCGGTAGCCTTAACCCCGGG
This sequence comes from Thermosulfurimonas marina, assembly GCF_012317585.1. NCBI lineage: Bacteria > Pseudomonadati > Thermodesulfobacteriota > Thermodesulfobacteria > Thermodesulfobacteriales > Thermodesulfobacteriaceae > Thermosulfurimonas > Thermosulfurimonas marina. The sequence continues at coordinate 1,047,683 of NZ_CP042909.1, read as the reverse complement.
GGATCTCCAACATGCGCTTGACGGCCCTCAGAGCCCGCTTACGAATATCTTCCGGCACCTCCACCCGGGGCTCCATCTTCTCTAAGGCCTGATAAACCAGCTCTAAAGTGGTAAGTTTCATGGCCTCACAGACCATATTTTCTGAGGCCGGATAGAACTTTTTGTCTGGATTCTGCTTGCGCAACGGATAAAGAAGCCCCACTTCAGTCCCGATGATGAATTCCCGATGTTCTGATTCCCGGCAGAACTTGAGCATTCCGCTGGTGGAGGCCACGTGATCGGCAAGATCGATGACTTCCGGGCGACACTCGGGATGGGCGATAAACAGGGCTTCCGGATGGGCCTCTTTGGCCCTCTTCACCTCCTCTGGAGTAAGAAGATGATGGAAGGGACAAAACCCCTCAAAGTAGATAATCTTTTTGTCCGGGAAAAATCTCTGGGCATATTGGGCGAGATTCATATCCGGAAGGCAGATAATCTCCTTTTCCGGAAGAGTGGCGATGACCCGCACCACGTTGGCCGAGGTGCAACAGATATCGCTTTCGGCCTTGACCTCCGCGTAGGAATTCACATAGGTGACCACCGGGGCCCCGGGATGGGCCTCTCTTAGGGCCCGGACGTCCTCGGGGGTGATCATGCTGGCCATGGCGCAGCAGGCCTGGGGGGCCGGGAAAAGGACGATCTTTTCCGGAGACACGATGTGGGCCGTCTCGGCCATAAAAAGCACCCCGCAAAAGACGATCACCTCGGCCTCGGTCTGGGCTGCCTTCAGGGAAAGTTCCAGAGAATCTCCCACCAGATCCGCAATATCTTGGATCTCTGGGGGTTGATAGTTATGGGCCAGGATAAGGGCCTTGCGGTCCTTAGCCAGACGCCGAATCTCGGCCGAAAGTTTTTCTTTCTCCATCAAGAACCTCCCTGGGTCTGGTCGAGAATCTCCACCTCCGGGGGAGGAACAAAGACAAAGAGCTTGGGTTTTATTTTAGGGTTTACGCAAAGATTTTCCAGACTAAGGTGGGTCAGATTGCCCAGAGGGTCCCAATACCAGACTTCCCGGATCTCCCCTTGGGGAAGGTGCACCCTGATCCTCAGGCGGCTGATCTGCTCCTCGTGGCGCGGCTTGAGTTCCAAAAGGTAGTCCTCCGGACCCTCGGGGACTCCGGAAAGGATTTCGAACTCCTGGGCGAGGTCTCCGGTCCCGGAAAGGAGTTTGAGTACCGGGCGGGAGAAGGCCTTGTCCGGCGAAAGAATGGTTACCTGTCGGTCGGCTTCGACGTAAAAGTAGACCCGTTTACCGTCGGAGACCAGGAGAAGCCTTTCCGGGGAAAGGTATTCCCACCGCAGGCGCCGGGGCTTTTCAAACCAGAAACGCCCGCTTGAGGCCTCCACCGTAAGGCCCTTTCGCCAGTAGACCTCCTGGCTGAAGCTTCCGGACACGGAGGTAATTCCGCGGTAAAAGGCCTCTACCTTCTTCAGGACCTCCTGGGGGGTGGGAGCGGCCTCAAGGCTTGCGACCCACCAGCACAGGACGAGGACGCACACCATCGCTCGGACCAACGATCCCCTCCTCTTCCATACGTTCCACCAGGCGAGCCGCCCGGTTGTAGCCTATGCGCAAGCGGCGCTGTAACATGGAGACTGAAATTTTACCCCGCTCTAGGGCAATGCGCACGGCCTCTCGGTAGAGTTCATCGTCGGCCTCCTCGTCGGAAAAGGAAGTTTCCAGATCCTCCTCCTCTAAGCTTTCAAAGTCCGCCAAATAGTCCGGCTCTCCCTGGGCCCGCAGATACTCCACCACCTGCCGGACTTCCTCCTCGGAAACATACGGACCGTGAATACGTTGAAGCTTAGAGCCTCCCGGAGGCAGGAAAAGCATATCTCCGGCCCCCAGCAACCTTTCGGCCCCTTGAGTGTCGAGAATGGTCCTGGAGTCGGTCCTCGAAGACACCTGGAAGGAAATGCGGGCCGGAAAGTTGGCCTTGATCAGCCCGGTGATGACGTCCACCGAGGGACGCTGTGTGGCCAAAAGGAGATGAATTCCAGAGGCCCGGGCCATCTGGGCCAGCCGCGTAAGGAGGGTCTCCACCTCCTTCGAGGCCACCACCATGAGGTCCGCCAATTCGTCAATGATGATCACGATGTAGGGTAGCTTTTCTTCGGCCCTCTGGTTGTAAGAATCGAGATTCCGGGCCCGGGATTCCTCCAGCAGCTGGTAGCGGCGCTCCATCTCCGAGACCGCCCAGCGCAAGGCCTTGGTAGCCGTACGGGGCTCAAGCACCACCGGATGCAAGAGGTAGGGAATATCCTCATAGATCGAAAGCTCTATGCGCTTGGGATCGACCAAAAGAAAGCGCACCCTTTCCGGAGGGTTCTTAAAGATGAGACCCAGAATAACGGAGTGAATAAAAACACTCTTTCCGGTCCCGGTGGCCCCGGCGATGAGAAGATGCGGCATGCGCAGGAGATCGGCCACCACCGGGCGTCCGGACTGATCCTTTCCCAGGGCCAGGGTGAGGGGAGAGGGAGACTTCCGAAAGGCTTCGGATTCCAGGATCTCTCGGAGCCAGACCGTTTCCCTTTCAGGGTTGGAGACCTCGATCCCCACCACGTCGCGCCCCGGAATAGGGGCCACGATGCGCACACTTTCGGCCGAAAGGCCCAGGGCCAGATCGTCGGCCAGGGCCGCAATACGGTTGATCTTCACCCCCGGCGCCGGACGGAACTCGTAGACCGTGATCACCGGTCCGGGATGCACCCCCACCACCTCTCCGTGCACCCCGAACTCCCGTAGCTTTTCCTGAAGGGTCCGCCCCAGGCGCTCCAGGATCTCCGAAGAAGGTCCTTGGGCCCTACGCGGAGGGGGGGAAAGAAGGGAGAGCGGAGGGGGGAGTCCCCGGGCCTTGAGGGAAGGCGCCGGAGTTTCCCCCAAAGGAGAAGGCCCTTCTTCTTTGGAGACCCTTTCTCTTTTTCCGGAAGATTTTCGGGCCCGGGGCCTGCGGAAAAGGGCCTTCCAGGAAGGGCCTCGTGGCCAACCTTCAGGCCCCCAAAGGAGCCCCCACCCTATTCCTCCCAGCACCAAAGTGCCCAGAACAAGCCCCGGAACCCCAATGTAAGGGAGGGCGGCCTGCCCCAAAAAGCCCACCAGGCCTCCGTGAAGGGGCCAGCGCCAACGCCCCCACCAGGCCTCCGGGACAAACCCCAGAAGAAGACTGGCCGCCAGCACCAGGCAGAAGATCCCCAAGACCGGAGGAAGAACTCTAGGGGCCCGGAGAAAGCTCCGGGCCAAATAAAAAAAGGCCGGAGGAAGGAGAAAGGCCGCGGCCCCAAAGAGGGTGAGAAGGAGGGAGGCCAGATAGGCCCCAAGGAGTCCTCCCCAGTTGTGCACTCCTTCGGCCCCCGCCCTCCCGAATCCCGGATCCGGAGGATGATAAGAGACCAGGGCCAAGAGGAGAAAGAGGCCCGCTCCGGCCCACCAAAGCCCGGCCAATTTTCGCCAAAAACCTCTCATATTAATAGCCTAATTAAAAATTGCGCCCTTTGGAATCCCCGGAAATCAGGAGAGATACTTCCCCTGATAGAGCCCGCGGTTGAGAAGGGTCTCCTCAATGAGGCGGCGGGTGCCGCTCTTGTCCCGAGCCCAATCCGGGGCCACCAGTTCCTCTGGCCGAGGGTCCCCGGTAAGGCGCTGAATGACCACCCGCGGAGGAAGATGGGCGATGGCCTCGGCCACCAGATCCGCATACTCCCCCTGGGTGAGCGGCCGGTAATGCCCTTGGCGATAAAGGGCCTCCAGGGCCGAGCCCCGCACCACGTAGAGTTCATGAAATTTGATTCCGTCCACCGGAAGTTCCGCAAGTTTGCGCACCGTCTCTAACATTTCGAGAGGACCCTCCCCCGGAAGCCCGAAGATGAGGTGCACGCAAACCAGGAGAGGGCGCCTTTTGAGGATCTCCAGTGCAGCCAGAAAGTCCTCAAAGGTGTGCCCCCGACGGATCCGGGCCAGGGTCTCGTTGTGGACGCTCTGGAGACCCAACTCCACCCAGACCATCAGGCCCCGAGACTCAAACTCCGCCAGGACCTCGGCCACTTCCTCGTTCACACAGTCCGGACGGGTCCCCACACAGAGCCCCACCACCCTCTCGTCCACCAGGGCCTCCTCATAGCGGGCCCGCAGGACCTCCGGCGGCCCGTAAGTGTTGGAGAAGGCCTGAAAATAGGCCAAGAATTTGCGGGCCCCGTAGCGCCGGGCCATCTTCTCCATGCCGGAGAGCATCTGTTCCCGGACGGAGATCCCCTGCCTGAAGGCCCCGGTCCCCGAACCGTAGGCATTACAATAAATACATCCCCCGTGGCCCTTGGTGCCGTCCCGATTGGGGCAGGTGAAGCCCGCATCAAGCGGCACCTTCTGGACCCGCTCCCCGAATCTTTCCCGTAAAAACTGGTTAAAGCTGTAGTAGCGCCTCATCTACTTATAATGATAAGGGCTTCTTGTGGGCTGGGCAGATCTCAGCCCAAGCCTTGAAGGTCCGAGCCTCTCTGTGGTAGGCTAACCCAAACCAGCCGCAAGGCCGAGGACTATGAATTGGCTCAACCTCTCTCCGCTTCTTACGGATCTCTATGAGCTCACCATGGCCCAGGTTTATGTGGAAAGGGAGATGCTGGCCCCGGCCACCTTTTCCCTCTTTGTCCGCAAGCTCCCTCGGCGACGTTCTTTTCTTTTGGCCGCAGGCCTTGGGCCCCTCCTTGAAGCCCTGGAAAAACTCCGTTTTTCCGAAGAGGATCTGGCCTATCTCGAATCCCTAAAGCTCTTCAAACCTACCTTTTTGGACTATCTGCGCCAATTCCGTTTTACCGGGGAGATCTGGGCCCTGCCGGAGGGGACGGTCTTTTTTGAAAACGAACCCGTGCTGGAGGTCACTGCCCCGCTGCCTGAGGCCCAGCTGATCGAGACCCTGGCCATCAATCTCATCAATGTGGAGACGGCGGTGGCCACCAAGGCGGCCCGGTGCGTGCTTGCGGCCCGGGGAAGGGCCTGTGTGGATTTTGGGGCCCGGCGCACTCACGGCCTGGAAGCCAGCCTGCATGCGGCCCGAGCCTCCTATGTTGCAGGCTTTACCGCCACCAGCAATGTGCTGGCGGGAAAACTCTTCGGTATTCCGGTCACCGGGACTATGGCCCACTCCTTTGTGGAAAGCTTCCCCACCGAGGCCGAAGCCTTCCGGGCCTTTGCCGAAAACTTTCCGGAAAGGACGGTCTTTCTCATCGATACCTACGATACCCTGCGGGGAGCGGAGGTGGCGGCCCAGGTGGCCCGGGAACTGGCCGCTCGGGGTATCTATGTGCGGGGAGTGAGGCTGGACTCCGGAAACGTGATCGAACTGTCCCGGGAGGTCCGACGTCTTCTCGACGAAGCCGGGCTTCCAGAGATAAAGATCTTCGTCTCCGGGGGGCTGGACGAGGAAAAGATCGCCGAAATTGTAGAATCCGGGGCCCCGGTGGAGGCCTTTGGAGTGGGGACCAAAATGGGGGTCTCGGCCGATGCCCCTTACTTGGACCTGGCCTACAAGCTCGTGGAATATGACGGCCGCCCCAGGATGAAACTCTCGGAGGGCAAGCTCACCTATCCCGGACGCAAACAGGTCTTCCGACGCCGGGATGTGGCCGGGGTCTTTTACGAGGACGAACTGGGGCTGCGGGAAGAAGATCTACCCGGAGAGCCTCTTTTGCGGTGTTTCATGAAAGAGGGGCGCCTTCTTTCCCGGCCGCCTGCACTTTCCGAGATCCGGCAGTATGCCGCCGAGCAGTTGCGCTACCTCCCGGCAGACATCCGGGAAGGGCGGCGCACTCCCAACCCCCGCATCTCCAAAAAACTCGCGGAACTGCGGCAGCGCACCGAAGAGGCCCTGCGCCGGGGGAATTAAGTTATGCCCAAGCTTCCCCGCCGCAATCCCCGCGCTATGGCCTTAAAGACCCTCATCCGCTGGGAGAAGGGAAAGCCCCTCTTGGACGAGATCCTTTCCGAGGTCTTGGTAAAAAGTGTCCTTCCCGATCCTCGAGATCGAGCCTTCTGTGGGGAACTGGTAAACGGCGTCGTCCGCCACCTCTATTATTTAGACTATGTGCTTTCTCGATTTTCCGAAGAGCCCCTGGAGCGCATGGACCCTCAGGTGCGCAATCTCCTGCGTCTTTCGGCCTATCAGCTCCTTTTTACCCGGGTGCCGGCCCGAGCCGCGGTGGCCGAGGCGGTAAAACTCCTCAAACGCGGCCGAGGTCCGTGGGTAGTTTCCTTTGTGAATGCCGTACTCCGGCGCATCGCCGAAGTGCGGGACAACCCTCCGGAACCTCCCCGGGAGATGAACCCGGTAACCTATCTTTCGATACGCTACTCCTATCCCGAATGGTTGGTAGAGAGATGGCTCTCCCGCTTCGGAGAGGAAGAGACCGAAAGACTTTTGGCCGCCGGGAACGAGAAACCCCCTCTGGTGGTGCGGACCAACACCCTGCGGGTCACCCGGCAACAGCTCCTGGCTTATCTCCGATCCGAGATCCCGGAGGCCGAACCCTGTCGTTATAGCCCGGAGGGGATTATCCTCCACGGCTTCCGAGGCCCCATTACCGCCCTGCGGGCCTTTCGGGCCGGCTGGCTCCAAGTACAGGACGAGGCCAGCCAGTTGGTTTCTTACCTGGTCTCTCCCCGGCCCGGAGAGCGGGTGCTGGACGCCTGTGCCGGGGTAGGGGGCAAGACCACCCATCTCGCACAGCTTATGCGCAATACCGGCCGCATCTATGCCTGCGATCTTTACCCCTGGCGGCTTGAACGCCTCCAAGAAAACGCCCGCCGCCTAGGAATAACCAACGTGGAGGTCATCTCCGGGGACGTACTGGAGTCCGTAAAGGCCCTGGGAGGAAATTTCTTCGACCGCGTCCTGGTGGACGCCCCTTGCACCGGCACCGGGGTCATCCGCCGGCATCCGGACATCAAATGGGCCCGGAAGCCGGAGGATCTGGTGACCGTACCCCAGAAACAGCTGGCCCTCCTTGAGGGACTGGCCGGGGTCCTCAAGCCCGGAGGGGTCCTGGTCTACGCCACCTGCAGCCTCGAACCGGAAGAAAATGAAGAGGTGGTGGCCCGCTTCCGGGAAAGACACCGCGGCTTTGAAATAGAAGACCCCCGAAAGGTCCTCCCGGAGGCCGCGGCCGAACTGGTGGACGAGCAGGGTTTTCTCCATACCTATCCCCATCGCCATGGCCTGGACGGATTTTTCGGGGTAAGATTACGCAAACGATCCTAAGGAGTGCCCCATGGCTATTACCGAATTGCGCGGTCTGGACCGCATTATCGTGCCCATTAAGCTGGAGCCCGGGACCAAGTTCGTCTTTCAGTGTGGTCCCGGGGTCCCTTGTTTTAAACTCTGCTGTTCGGCCCTCTATCTTCCCCTTACCCCTTACGACATCCTGCGTCTGAGGGATCACTTCGGGCTTACCACGGACGAATTTCTGATCCTCTACACGGAGCCCTTTATCCTCCCCCGTTCGGGGCTTCCGGTGGCCCGGCTCAAAATGCGAGACGACGCTGAGAAGACCTGCCCCTTCCTAGGAGAGGAGGGCTGCACCGTCTATCCGGTAAGGCCCCTGGCCTGTCGTTACTATCCCCTGGGGCTGGGTATCTTCCGCAATCGGGACGAGGGACGCAACGAGGACTTCTATTACCTGGTGAAAGAGGGCTTCTGTCAGGGGCTCGATTCCGGGCCGGAGATTACCGTGGAGGAATACCGCCAGAGCCAGGGTATTCCGGAGACCGAAGAGCCTATCAAGGAGTGGGCCGAAATCGTCATGAAAAAGGAGTCCCTCGGCCCTATCGAAGTGCCCCAAAAGAGCCTGGAGCTCTTTTTCCTGGTGAGCACCAACCCGGAAAGGTTTCGGCGCTTTGTCTTTGAGAGCAAATTTTTGGAGATCTTTGAGGTGGATGAGGAAACCCTCTCCCGCATCCGGGAGGACGATCTGGCCCTCCTTCAGTTCGGCTTTCGTTGGCTTAAGACCGTCCTTTTCGGGGAGGACCTGGTCAAACGGCGCCGGGAAGTGCCCCGGGAGAAGAAGATCAAACCCTTCTAGGGCGGGGCTTGCAGGGGACCCAAATCATGGTAATAAAAGGATGAAAGTGCCGGGGTAGCTCAGTCGGTAGAGCAGCGGACTGAAAATCCGCGTGTCCCTGGTTCGATTCCGGGCCCCGGCACCTCGATTTTCCCGGTGTTCCTCCGGAAGGTTCTCCGCAAAAGTCCGATCCTTAAGCCCCCGGCCTTTGGTTGCCTCCGGGGGGTCCCTTCGATCAACCTCACCCGGGGTTGTCTCCACGCCTGTGTTTACTGTTATGCCCGGGCCTTTCCCGAAACTCCGGAAAGGGAGGTCTGGCTTTACGCCAATCTCCCCGAAAAATTGCGGGAAGAACTCCGACGGCGTAAAGCCCGAGGAAAAGTTCCCCCGGCGGTGACCTTTTCCACGGCCTCCGATCTCTTTCAGCCTCATCCGGAAATCCAGAAAAAGGCCTTGGAGGTCCTGCGTTTGGTGCTTGAGGCCGGGCTTGCAGTCTCCTTTCTCACCAAAGGGCGTCTTCCAGAGGAAGTCTTTTCCCTTCTTGCCAACTGGCGCCAGCGGGTCCGCCCCCGGGTAGGGCTGGTGGCCTCGGTCCCGGAATACCATCGGCTTTTTGAACCTCGAACCGCCCCGCCGGCCCTGCGCCTCAGACAACTGGAGCGCCTTTCCGCCTTGGGACTTTCGCCGGCGGTGCGGGTGGACCCGGTCATCCCCGGTCTCACCGACCGGCAGGAGGTGGTGGAGGCCCTTTTCCGGAGACTTTCCGCCGTGGGGGTGCGCGAGGTCTCGGTAAGTTACCTGGTACTCCGTCCGGGGGTTCTCCGGCAAATGGCCCGGGAGCTTCCGGCCGGCCTCCTGCGAGAGATCCTGAAATTTTATCGGGGTGAACCCTGGCAGAAGGTCATCACCTCCGCCACCACCAAATTGGCCCGGAAGGAAATTCGGGAAAAGGGCTATCGTATCTTCCGGGAGATAGGCCGCCTTTACGGAATAAGAGTAAAGATCTGCGGGTGCAAGAATCCGGATCTCCCCTTCGAGGATTGCCTCCCCTGGGAACTCCCGGAAGAAGAACTTCCCCTTTTTGCCGCGGGAAAAGGGTAAGTTGTGTCCTCTTCCCGGCCCCGGTAAAGTCTTGACGATGAAGATCGCCCTGGTACGTCCCCGGGTAGGTTTCGGGTTAGGGGGGGCCGAAAATTATACGGCCTATGTGGCCCGAGAACTGAGCCGCCTGGGACATGAGGTCACGGTGGTGGCCGACCGTTGCGAGGTCCCCGGGGTGCGCCTCCTAAGGGCCCCGGTGGTGGGCCGCGGGTCCCTGGCCAAGACCCTTTCTTTCTTTTTTAACGCCCGGCGTGTGCTCCGGCAGGAATCTTTCGACCTGGTTTATGCCACCGGGCGTTTTTTCCCCGCGGACTGGCTGAGGATCTCCGACCCCCTCCACCTCGTCTGGCTTAGGCGGGGATACGCAAGGCCGCCCTTTCTCTGGCCCCTTCGTCCCCGACATCGCCTCCTCCTCTGGCTCGAGGTCCAGAGTCTTCGTGCAGCCCGCCGGGTGATCGTAAATTCCCGCCTGGTGGCCCGGGAGATCGCGGAATTCTACCCCTTCGCCTCCCCCAAGACGGAAGTTATTTATAACGGGGTGGATCTTGCGCGGTTTAATCCTTCGGTGCAGCGCTTCCGGGCCGAGGTAAGAGGGGAACTCTCTCTCTCCGAAAAAGACCGGGCCCTCCTTTTTGTGGGCTCGGACTGGAGGAGGAAAGGACTGCCTTTCCTCCTAGAGGTGCTTGAGGAATTGCCCCCGGAGTTTAAACTTTTGGTGGCCGGCGGGAAACCTTTGGGACAGAAGGGCCGGGTCTATTATCTAGGGCCGGTGCGCGAGATGGAAAGACTTTACGGGGCGGCGGATCTCCTTACCCTTCCCACGCGGTACGATCCCTTCGCCAACGTGGTGCTTGAGGCCTTGGCCTGCGGCCTTCCGGTAATAACCACCCCGGAAAACGGCGCCGCAGAAGTGATCCCGGAAGGTTGGGGACGTGTACTTCCCAGGGAAGCCGGTAAGTGGAAAACCGAACTTGAAAGGGTTCTTGAGGAAAAAGGAGGGACGATTTCTTCCCAGGATTGGGCCTCCTGGAGTTGGGAAAACCACCTCCGGAGACTTCTCGGGTGAAGGTCATTTATCTTCACCATCTCCCCTTTCCCTGGGGGCGGGCCCATGATGTGCATGTCATCAAAACGGTCTATTATTTGGCCCGAGAAGGCCTCCCTACTCTCCTTCTGGCTCCTTTAAAAAAGGCCTTCCGCCGGCCAGAGGCCCTCTTAAAATATTACGGTCTGGGCCCCCCTCCAGAAAAACTAAAGATAGTTCCTATCCCCGTACTGCGGATCAGAAGGCCTTTTAAACTCGCGGTTAATTCGATTTATGATCTCTTCTTGCGGCTTTATCTCCGCCGGCATCCTCCTTCCGAGGGGAGTCTTTTTCTCTTTTCGGAAGCCAGACTAGTCCGCCTCGCTCTGCGCCTGGCCCCGGAAGTACCGCGTATTTTGGAAATTCATGGACTACGCTACTTTAAAAAAGGGGGCCCCTGTCCGGAGGAAAAAAAGGTCTTTGAGGCCCTCTCCCTGGGGCTGATTACCACCAGAGCCCTTAAAGAGCTTATTCAGGAGATCTACGCCCCCTCTGTCCCCCTGGAGCACCTACCTTTGGCCTCCGAACCCCTTACGGATACAATCTCCCGGGATAAAAATCATCCCCCGCTTATGGTCTATGCGGGCCAACTTTATCCCGGCCAAGGAGTGGAGGTAGTGCTCGAAGCCTTAAAGTACCTACCTGCGGCAAGGTTGGTAGTGATTGGAGGAAGGAAAAAAGACCTTGACCGACTCCAAAGGCTTTCTCGGGCCCTGAACCTTTCCTCACGGGTAAAATTTACCGGCTACCTCCCTCCGGCCCAGGTCCGGTCCTGGTTACTCAAGGCGGACCTTTTAGTACTTCCGGCCCTTCCAGAAGGCAAGCAGCCCTATGTAGCCCACCAGAAACTGTATGAATATCTCGGGGCCGGCCGTCCCGTCTTGGCCAGCAACCTCCCCTCCGTGCGAGAAGAGATAGAAGAGGGCGAGGCCTTACTTTTTGAACCCGGGAACCCCGAGGATCTAGCCCAAAAAGCCCAAATAGTGCTGGGGAACGAGGATCTAGCCCAAAAACTGGCCCACAAAGCCCTCAAACGTGCGCAATATTTTGACTGGCCGGCTCGCACCCGAAGGATGCTGAAAATTCTAAAAGGATACGGCTATGGATAGGCGTACCCTTCTTGTCGGCATCTTCACTATCATCCTCTATTCCCTGGCCTTAAATCTGCCTTTCCTTTGGGAAAGGGAGTTTCAGGGAGAGGCCGCCCGCAGAGTGGTGGCGGCCCTGGAAATGATGGAACGGGGGGACTACCTGATCCCCTATATCGAAGGCCGTCCCTACCTCCTGAAACCTCCGGGCTATAACTGGGTGCTCATTGTTTTTTTTAAGCTCTTTGGGAGTCACACGGAATTTGTAGCCCGGCTTTCTTCGGTAACCGCAGCCACCCTGGCCGCCCTTTTCCTGGCCCTCCTTTTTCGGGCCGTAGCCCGTCCTCCCGGCCTTCTCTGGATCCTTCCCGGACTGGTCTTTCTTTCCACCCCGGAGGTCTTGGACAAGGCCTGCCGGGCCGAAATCGACATGACTTACACCCTACTGGTAACGGTCTCCGTCTTTTCCTGGTTTTATTTTCACGAAATCCGTAGAAGACCTTTCTGGGCCTGGAGCGTGGGACTCGGGGTAGCAGCTCTGGCCACTCTCACTAAGACCTTTCAAGCGGTGATCTTTTTCTATACTCCTATCTTCCCTTATCTCCTTTGGAAAAAACGCCTCCGGGAATTCTTCTCTCTTCCCCATCTTGCGGGGTTGGGGATCTATGCCCTAATCTTCTTGGCCTGGTTTCTTCCGGCCTCCCGCGAAGTAGGCTCTCGCACCATCCTCAGGGCCTGGCTAGGAGAGTATCTTTCGAAAAAAAATCCTTTAGAACCCTCGGGTTTCTGGGGGCATGCGCTCTCCTTTCCCTTAGCCTACCTTCAGGGCCACCTTCCCTGGATCCTTTTTGTCTTGGGATATTTTTCGCGAGAATTCAGAAAAAGTCTTTCCGTTCCTCTTCGTAACCTGGCCCTGTTTTCTGTGCTGTTTGTCGGTCTATCCTTTCCCCTTTACTGGCTTTCCCCTGGAGCCCGCCTGCGTTATCTTTTACCCACGGTAGGGGCCTTAACCTTCCTGATTTCTGCCGTTTTGGAATATTCCGCAAAAACATCCAAAATTCCTCAAGTTATCCTATGGCCGTTAAAAATCTTGGTTATTGTTTTGGTCCTCTTAGGGCCTGTTTTCGCTGTAAGTGCCTGGAACAAACTTCGTCTTTACGAAAACGAAGGAGGATTATTTTTTCTGGGCCTTCTTTCTCTGGGAGGAATAGGATGGTCCCTTCTCAGAGACCCTCGGCAAAAAATATGGGGGCTTTTTGTCTTTGTTTTTCTGGCTAAACTGGCCTTTTCCGCTGTTTATTTTCCCTATCAGGATCGCTTTCGAGACCACTATCGCAGAGCCGCTCGCCTACTCCAAAAATACCTCTCCAGGGGCTCTCTTCTCTGTGACTACGGAGTAAATACTCCTCATTTGACCTACTATTTGGGCTATACTTCTTCTCCCCCAATCCGGATAAGGATGGTATCCCCGAACGAACTTAACAAATGTAAAATGGTAATAACTCCTCAAGGAATAACTCTTCAGGGATTTAAGCCCCTTTTAAACTTTAAAGCCCGCCGCAGACCTTTGACTTTATGGAAAAAAACCTAAAAAATCTCTATATTCATCAAAAAGCTACTGCTGAAGCCCATCTTTGGGCTCGGAGCCCGGGAGTCTTGACCCACTTAGAAAATATACTATACGGAGCGGGACAAAGAGTCTGCCTCAAGGCGGGCCGGATCCATCGAGCCGAAAAAATTCTCTTGGAGGACAAACTTTACTTTTTGAAGATCTTTTATGTAAAAAATCTAGCAAAACTTCTCTTTAAATATCCATTGAAATATAGGCCCCCCTTTAAGGCCGTCTTCAATGCCCTCCTGGTCTCGGAACGGGGGTTTCCTGTAATTCTTCCCCTGGGTTTTTTTATCTTCAAAAATCCTTACCGCCAAAAAGCCTGGGGAGGGCTTCTATCTCCTTATTATTTAGAATTTGAAACCTTGCCTGCTCTATGGGACAAAGCCCGCCAAGAAAGAAATTTGTTCGAGTCCCTTATGCAAGACATTCTGAAACTACTGCAGAAGCTTCACGAAGCGGGTCTCTATATTCGCGATACAAAGGTTAATAACTTTTTAGTCCGTCCTGGAGAAGAACCTCTCCTTTTCGATCTGGATCAAGTAAAATTCTTCCGAAGACCTCTTCCCCAAAAATTACGCCTCAAAAACTACCAAGTTTTAAGACGCACTTTACGACGACAGGGTATTCCAGAGGAATGGCTCAAGGTATGGTTCGAGAAATTACTTTGAAAGACACCCCCTTGAAGCTAGAAGGTCCTCTTGCAGGGGAAAGACCCCTTTACCTTTTCTGGAGTCCCGATCGCCAAAGGGTATGGGTAAGCGAAGACCTTTTGGAACTTTACCATCACCCCCAAATAAGGCCCTCCCTCCGGCCTTCGCCCCGAGGGATTTCCTTTCTTCTGCTCAGTGGAGTTATCCCCACCCCCTGGACCATTTTCGAAAATCTATTTGTTCTCAATATTGGGGACTATGTGGAAATTAATGCCGAAAAAGGCCAATTAATATTGCATTTTGGACATTATTTTCCTTTTTCTCTTTCCGAAAGAGATCAATCTCTTTTGCCGGACGAGAATCGACTACTTTCTCTCCTGGCCGAAGCAGTCTTTCGGGGGTGGCGCCCCCAGGCCCCGGTTTATCTTTTCCAGAGTTTGGGAAAAGATAGCAATACCATCGCTTTGGCCCTCCATGAAGCAGGGTTCCGGGATCTTACCTGTCTTACTCTCTCTACTGGAGATTACAAAGATGAAAGTCCGGTGGCGGAAAAAATTGCTAAGCGGTTGGGCTTTCGTCACCGCCGATTACCAGTCCCCCAGAAGATCTCCCCTTCCATTCTTAGAGAAATCGGAAGATTCTTTCGAGAAATTCCCCTACCCTGTGTGGATGGAGCCTCTCTAGCCTATCCCCTCTATGCCCTCGAGGTAGATTTTTCCGGAACCAACGTTATTGATGGAAGTGGAAATGACATCTATTTCGGCCATGTGCCCCGTCCTGTCGAATATTACCGACAAAAAATTTATCCCTCCTTCCTTTTTCTGCGGCCTTTGGCTGAAAGGCTTCCCACGGGCAATCCCTTACAAAAAAATAGCTCGAACACGAAGCGAAATGGTGGGAGCCTGGGGGCTTACCCTCCGGGATGCCCGACTCATTTATCCCGAGACTGAAAACCTATTAGATTACTGGAAGGCCCAAGACCAAAGACATAAAGACTGGGATTATTTTGACCTTAAGGCCGATCTGTGGGGGCCCAATTTCGAATTTGATCTCGTTTTGCGCAAGGCACGAAACTTTGCTGCGGTCTATCGAGCAAATCTCATTCTTCCGTGGACAGCCCCAGAGGTAGCCTCTTATATAGGGCGCCTTCCCGAAAAATATCATAGTGTTTCGTCAACTGTGTCCGCAGGATAAGAGGCCTTCCTCCATAAGATCCTCAAAACCTCTCAGTTTTCGCGAACGGTATTTCTCCTCTAGACCCCTAAGCACCAGATAGACTACCTTGTAAAGTGCCCCAGGCTCACAGAAAACCTCTATCACCTTGGTCCTGCGCTTGACCTCTTTAATCAGCCTTTCAAGCTGATTCGTGGTGTAAATATAATTCCGAATAGGCTCCGGATATTCCAGAAAAACCAAGAGATCCTCGAGGTTCTCCTCCCAGTGCTTCACTACTTCCGGATACTTCCCTTGCCACCGGGCCTTGAAAGCCCTGAAGGCCTCCAGGGCCTCGGACCTCCTCCCAGCCCGATAAATTTTCCTCAAATCCTGAGCCAGCGCCTCTCGGTGAGACCTCCGAACCTTCCTCAGGCTATACTTGAGACTGTGAAGAACGCATCTCTGAAACCTGGCCCCAGGATAAACCCTGAGAACCGCCTCCTTCAAGCCTGATAGCCCGTCCCCTATGACCACCTCAATCCTCTTGAGACCTCTTTCGCGCAGTTCGTTGAAAATTTCCTGATAAACCAGAGCGCTCTCACCTTCCCCTCCACTGGTCCAAAAGCCCACAATCTCTCTGGTCCCATCTCGCCTTATCCCCAAAGCCAGATACACCGGCTCCCTGGCCACAGTTCCTCTCCTCACCGGCAGAAAAGTAGCATCCAGATAAAGGGCAAAGTATTCCTCCGAAAGCCTTCGCTTTCTCCAGGACTCAATTTGGTCCTCGGCTACCTCCGTTAGTCTGCTTATACTGGCTGGCGAATAGTAAGCCCCGTAAATGGTCTCGATAAATCTTGAAACCGCCCTGGTACTGGCTCCCGAAGCGTACAAGGCCAATACAGCTTCTCCCAAGTCGAGACCGGCTCTTCTCCTTGGAGGAGGTAGAATCTGAGCTCTAAAGTTTCCATCTCGAGTTCTGGGAACCATAAGGCCTTCAATAGGCCCGTATTTGGTGAGAAGGGAGCGAGAGTAGAAACCATTGCCTTTGGTTTCAGGGTGTTCCTCAAGGTAAAGGCTTCTTTCCTCAATAGCCAGTCGCTCAATCACGCTTTTAATGGCCTCCTTGATGAGGTCCTCCAGCTTTTCTATAATTTCTCTGTCCTGCATGGCCTTCCTCCTTCCCTTTGGTTTGACTCCCACTTATTATCGCAAGGAGGAAGGCCTCTTTATTTACCCCCTCGGACACAATTTGTGAAACACTACCGGAAAGTATTCTTACGGCTTCAACGCTTATCTGTTTTTGCAGAAAATGCGCAAAAAAGCGATGGAAGAAATCTTAGAATGTGCTTTGTGGGCCCCTCAAGGAATAAGAAAGGTCTTCGACCGCTTGGATCGACGAGCCCGAGAAGGAGACCGTTTGAACCGCAAACTTTGGGTAAGGCTCTATCTCCTTTCGGCCTGGTATAACCACAATCGCTATCTCAGGTCTTCATGAGGTGGGTGACTATTTCTATCGTCCGCTGGGACAAAACCTCCGGGGAGAAGGCCTCTAGAATGCGCCGCCGGGCCGCCTCCCCCAGTTGAGCTCGCTTTTCTTCCCCCAAGTCGTAAAGTTCTACGAGGGCCTGCGCCAGAAGTTCGGGATTTCCAGGAGGAAGAAGCTTCCCAAACGTCAGAGATGAATCAAAGAGATCTGACAAGCCTTCTGCTTCGGTAGCAATTATGGGCAACCCTGCAGCCATAGCTTCCATGACCGCCATAGGCATTCCCTCACGAAAGGTCGGATAGACAAAAACATCCAGGGCTTTCAGGAGGGACGGTACTTTGGAAAGAGGAATTCTTCCTAAGAAATGTACTTGCTTATCTATGTGTAACTTCCTGGCCTTTTTCCGCATTAGGTCCTCGAGGGGACCATCCCCTACCAGCACTAATCGAGCCCTCCTTCCCGTCTGAAGAAAACGAAAAAAGGCTTCAAGCAGACCCCCATGGTCTTTTTCTTTCCGAAACCGGGCCACCATCCCGAAAAGAAAGTCTCTTTCGGGCAAACCAAAGAGCCTCCGGGCTTCGCTTTTAAAAAGCTTTACTTCAAATTCTTGGGGTTCTATCGCAGAATAAAGAAGATCTACCTTATGTTCTGGAAGATAACCCAATTCCTGAACTTCCTTCAGGAGAGCCTGACTATTTACCAAAATTTTATCTATCCGGGGATGGAATATCCTAAAGAAAAATCGCCTTCCTGGAGAACGAAGAAACCCTTTAATTACTATGTAGTAAACAATGCGTAGCTGAGGAACGAAAAATTTAGCCCCGATTAAATAGCGCAACAGGCGCCAGCGATGAGTCCAAATTACCTCAATATTTTCTTCTTTTAGGACTCTGGTCAATTTTTGTAAGGCCTTCCACGAAAAGTGATGAAAGGCCTTCTCCCGCGAAAGGAATAGGGGGATAAAGGTTTCCTTGTGCCCCTTAAAGGCGAGGTAGCTTCCAGAGGGATCCCCGGAAAGAAAAATTACCTTGGGGTGAAATCCTGCCTCCTTAAGGGCTCGGAGTTGAATATGGTGCCTGCGATTTCCCTTTTCAGGGCTATCGAGAAAGAAGGCTACTTTCTGGAGCGGCATATCCCCACACTATTCCGCTGGCCATCCAAAAAGGGGTAAAGCGGGTCATCTCTTCCATCCCTTCAAAAAAAGACATCAAGAGAAAGGCGAGCAAAAAGGCTAACATTCCTACCGCCAGCGGATCCCCAGAATTTTTGAGCCACCAAAGGGCCCTCTTAAGGGTCAAACCGTAAAAAATCACGAACAAAAACACCGGAAAGAGCCCGGCCTGGAGCCACATATTTAAAAACAAGTTGTGGGCATGTTCCAGATTCAGGGCCCGCCTATTCAAATCGGAAAGAACCCTTTTTTGTACCCGCCGGCCAAGCCCCGTACCCTTGAAAATCCTCTTTGAGGCCTCTTTCAGATAGAGCGGCCAGATGTAAAGCCGCATTCCTAATGAACCGGAACGAGCAAGATCTTCCCGAGACCCTGAAAGGATCAGGTCAATTTTATCGCCCCTCAACAAAAGAGTCTTACGAGCAAGAGGATACGCAAGCAAACCCGCTAAAACCATCCCTAACAGACAAGTCATTATCAAAGTTGTTCGAAAAATTTTTCTAGAGGGACAAAGGAGTCCTGCCATCACCAATCCTACAAATAATCCCAAGATAGCCGCCCGGCGCGCAAACCAAAAAAGAAAAAATAAAGATAGAAAAGAGCCAATCATCAAGATCTTACGATGCCGACAAAGTTTTAAAGAAAGACCTCCGAAAAGGAAAAAAGTAAAAGTAAAAGCTGAAGAAGTACTCACCAACCCCTTAAGCCAAGAGGCCTCCATCAAGGACATTCCGGCCTGTAACCAGCAGACGAAATTATAAAAACATCCCTCGTAAGCCATAAGCACATAATGAAAGAAAGCTACCAGAAGGAGCATAAAAGGAATAGGCCACAGAGAGAATCCTGAAGAGGAAACCAGAGAGAATCTCGCAATTAAAAGAAAAAAGAGGACCACATGAAAGAAATAGTTTAAACAGTAAGCATCCACAGAAGCCCAAGGAAAAGGACTCAAGAAAATACCAGGAAGAAGAGAAGCCAAAAATAACAGCAAAATAATAGCAACATTTATAAAAGATTTGCTCCAAATGAAGATAGATTTTCTATAAAAGAAAAGTAAAAAAATTCCCAAAAAACCCGCAACATAAAGAAGACCTCTCATATGTTTAAAAAAGACCGAGATCCAGAAACCGGCATAGACAATGATCCACAATAACTCTAAAAATTTGTGATTTTCTTTTATGAAAGCACGGTTACTAGGTGTCATTTTTAATAAACTGGTAGTATTTAAATCTCCAATTCTCGAACATGAAAGACTCCTTCCTTTTGGGCCTGATTGAAGCGGCGGAGATTGTGCCAAACAAAAAAGAAAAGGAAAGAGCCGCCCAGAAAGGCTCCGGGGGCCCAGAAAGGTCTGTGGGAGCTTAGAAGAGAAATTACGGCCAAAAGCCCGGAGATTAACCCGCCTGCCAGAAGCGCCTTTTCGTAAAAAACCCGATTCCCCAAGACGAACCGAATGGTAAGCAGTTCACGAAGGACCTCAAAGGTGCGCTTGAGGCCGTAGTGGGTGCGGCCGAAGCGGCGGGGACGATCCAGGATGCGCACCTCGGCCACCTCGTGGTTTTTCACCCCGAAAATGGCCGGGATAAACCGGTGAAATCCGTGAGGGATCTGCACCCTCTTGACCACCTCTGCCCGATAGACCTTGAGACTACAACCGTTATCGTGCACCCTCAAACCGGTGACCAGACCGATAATCCGGTTGGCGATCCAGGAGGGAAGGCGCCGGGTAAGAAGGGGCTCCTTGCGCTTCATACGCCAGCCCGAGACCACGGCGTAGCCTCCCTCCCGGAGCCTTCGGATCATCTCCGGAAGATAGGCGGGGTCGTTCTGGCCGTCGCCGTCCATACTGGCCACGATCTCGCCCCGGGCATGGAAAAAGCCGGCGGTCAAGGCCGCGGCCTCACCCCGATTGCGGTCCATGGTAAGCACCCGCACCCGAGAGTCACGCTCTTTCAGACGGCGCAGAACCTCGGCGGTGCCGTCGGTGCTTCCGTCATTCACGAAGAGGACCTCAAAAGGCTCCCCGAGGGGTTCAAGGGCGGCGACGATCTCTCGAAAAAGAGGCTCGATATTCTTTTCCTCGTTGTGGACGGGGATGACCACGGAGATCATCTGAAAAAGGCCTTTACCGCCTCAATAACTTCCTGAATTTCGCCTTCGGTCATCTCCGCAAACATGGGAAGAGCCAGTCCTTCCCGACAGAGTCTTTCGGCCACCGGAAAGGTCCCTTCGGGGAAATCCGGAAAACCGGCGGCCCTCCAGGCGGGCTGGAGGTGGAGGGGTATGGGATAATAGACCCCGGTGCCGATCCCTCGTTCCTTGAGGAAGGCCTGCAGTTCGTCCCGTCGCGGAGTAAAGACCACAAACCGGTGATAAACACTTAGACGTTCGGGGCCGTCTTTCGGAGGAAGTTTAAGGTCGGAGATCCCCGAAAGCTCGCGTCGGTAGAGCTCGGCGATCTCCCGCCGGCGCTCGTTTTTGGCCGAAAGGCGTTTAAGTCTGGCCCTCAGGACTACGGCCTGGATCTCGTCCAGTCGGCTGTTAAATCCGTAAAACTGATGATCGTTTTTCCGCACCTGGCCGTGCACCCGAAGATAGCGCAGGCGATAGGCCACTTCTTCATCGTCCGTAAGCACGAAGCCCGCATCTCCCAGAGCGTTCAGGTTTTTAACCGGCCCACAACTGAAACAGCCCACCTTCCCGAAGGTCCCGACCTTGCGACCTTGGTATTCGGCTCCGTGGGCGTGAGAGGCGTCTTCGATGAGGATTAGCCCATGGCGGGCGCAGATCTCCGAAAGCTCCTTAATACGGGCCGGATGCCCGTACATATGGACCACGATGAGGGCCTTGGTGCGGGGACCGAGGGCCCGCTCCACGGCCTCGGGATCCGGCCCGAAAAACTCCTCCTCGGACTCTACCAGCACCGGACGCGCCCCGGCCCAGAGGACGGCCTCCACATCGGCTACAAAACCGTTGGCCTGGATGAGGACCTCATCCCCCGGACCGACCCCGCAGGCTAAAAGAGCCAGCCAAAGGGCCGCGGTCCCGGAACCCACTCCGAAGGCAAAACGGGCCCCGAAAAACCGGGCCACCTCCTCCTCAAAGGCCAGAAGGTTTTCCCCGTTGAGAAGCCGCATGGTCTCCGTCACCCGCCGCCAGCCGGCCTCCACCTCCTCGCGGATCTCCGGCCAGTCACGCTTAAGATCAAGAAGAGGCACGGGCATTTTACCCTCTCCCCAGGCGAGATTTTTCGGGTCGAAAGGGGAACCTCACCGGTTCTCCCCGTTCGGCAGACTCGTAGAGGGCCTGAATCAGTTCCAGAGAGGCCACCGCCTCCTCCCCCAAACAGAGTCGCGGGTCAGGGCCTTCCCCGGCGAAATAGCGCAGAGCGGCCCGCAGACACTCACGATGGGCAAACCCCAAGGGATCTTCTGGATTGCGGCGATGGGCCTCTAGAAGTTCCGGCGGGGGGAAGCCGTCCTCAAACTCTAGATGCAGGAGTTCGTTCATGGCAAAGCCTCCCAGGCGGGCCGAGCCCTTCTCCCCCAGTACCACCAGTTCGGCCCCCAGGTCCCGAGGACGGGCACAGGTGGTGGCCTCAATGGTCCCAAGGGCTCCATTTCTGAATCTTATGGTCCCCACCAGGAGATCTTCGGCCTCCAAGCGATTGAGCCGTGTGGCCATCTCCGCATAGACGCTTTCCACCTCTCCTCCGAGCCAGCGAAGCATGTCCACATGGTGGGCCCCCTGCTGGGCCAGAGCCCCTCCGTCAAGGGCCCAGGTCCCCCGCCAGGCCGCACTGTCGTAATAGTCCTGCCGGCGACACCAATAAAAGCGTGCGGAAAAAAGGACCGGTTTTCCGAAATGTCCGCCCTGAAGGGCCTCCCGCACGAGTTTCACCGGGAGGTTGAAACGATTCTGATACACCGTGACCAGCTTGAGCCCCAGGCTGCGGGCCGTCTCCACCATCTCTTGAGCTTCGTCCAGAAGAAGGGCGATGGGCTTTTCCAGAAGAACATGTTTGCGGAACTCCCGCATTACCGAGAGGGCTACCCGGGCGTGCAATCCGGAAGGCACGGCAATATCCACCACCTCGACCTCGGGGTGGCGGGCGAGCATCTCCCGCCAGTCGGTAAAAGGTTCCGCAGAGAGGGCCTCGGCAAAGGCCCGGGCCTTCGCCGGATCAAGATCCGAGACCGCCACCACTTTTGCTTCCGGCATCTCCCGGAAAAGCCGCTGGTGGCGGGTGGCCGCCTTTCCACAACCTATAAGGGCCAGTTTTACCACTTTCATGGACAAGGTCTCAAATCCTCCGAGGGGACTTCCGAAGGGCTGGCTAAGAGATAGTTCTTGTTTTCATCCCTAGAACGCCATCTTGCAGGCAAACCGTAAAGCCTTAAGCCCCTTTCTTTCACAATTTCCTTTATGCGGCCCTCCTTCTTATAAAACTTTTCCCTAAAAAAGACAAGCCTGCAGGAAGGGGAGAGCTCCTCTGGCTTTCGGAAAGAGGGGACAGGTTCCGGCCAGGAAAGATAGAATAGGAGATTGGCCGAGACTTTGCCCAGGGCACAGGGAGAAGTCTTTTCCGCCCGGGCTATCTTTCGCAGGGCCCTCCCGAAGACCTTTTCCGAGGGGGGAGTAAGCTGCGGGGTAAGAAGCGCAAGCCCGCAGATGGCCGCTATAAGATACGACCAGATAAGTCCCCAGGGAGCTAGATCCCAGGCCATACAGAGGGCCAGGGCCAAAAGAAGGGCCAGCCCCGAAAATCCAACGGCAAGTTTGAGAGGAAAAGGAAGCCCTGCATGAGGCCAGAGAAAGGGCAAAAGTACGGCCCCAAGCCCCAGAAGAAAGGTCAAGAGGCCATAAAGGTAAAAGAGGGCCCGAGAAAGAGGATCCGGCTCCCTCAGAGCCCTCCGTAAATAGGCCGTGGTTACCAGAAGGCACAGGGGAACGATGGGCAGGATATAGTAAGAGCGACGGGCCCGGGCCAGGGTGAAAAGGATAAAGATGGCCCCGATCGCCAGGAGTACCAGCTTCTCGGCTTCCGAAATTCTCCGCCAGCCCCTTACCGCCCACAGCCCTCCCACCAAGAAAAAGGGGGTCCAGGGAAGAAGGAGGAGGGGCACATAATAAAAGTACACATAGAAGGGTTCACGATTGTCATAGGGGGAGACCGCCTGGAGCACATTTTCCCGGAAAAAGAGATAAAAAGGGAGTTCGCTATGGGTAGCCCGAGAGAGGGCATAATAATGGCCAAAATAAAGACCCAAGGCGAGGAGACCTACCGTTAGGTTTTTGGGGTTGAGGTGCCGGAAATTGCGCCGCCAGAAAAGCTCCAGGGCGGCGATCATTAAGGGTACTACCAGCCCGGGAAGCCCCTTGGAAAGGGCGGCGAAGACCGCCGAAAGCCAGAACCCTAAATACCCCCAAAGGCTCTCCCGCTCCCGAAAGCGGAAGTAGAAGGCCAGGGCGGCGGTGATCCCGAAAAGCTGGTAGATCTCGCTCTGAGCCACCCGGGCGTAGGCCACAAAGCCCCAAGTGGTGGCCATTAGCCCGGTGGCCGTGAGGGCCCAGAAGGGCTCAAAAAAGGTCCGGGCCAGAAAATAAAAGGCCCCGAGGGTGCCGGCGGCACAAAGGGCTACCGGGAGTCGCACCGTAAACTCGTTGAGCCCTCCGAAAACCAGAGCCGCGAGGCGGATAAGCCAGTAGGGGATAAGGGGTTTAGTGATGTGGGGCACACCGTTTAGGGTGGGGACCCACCAGTCCCCCCGGAGGATCATCTCCCGCACCCCTTCGGCCCACCGCCCCTCCACCCCCCAGAGGGGGCGCTCTCCTAGATTCCAGAAAAGGAAAACCCCGCAGCCCAGGATCAGCGCAAAAATCAGAAATCGCTCCCGCTTCATGGCTCAGGAAATATACCATGACTTTTGAAGTACCAGGAAAGCGCGGCCTTAAGGACTAAAAGCCCGGCAATCCAAAAACCCCAAAACGGGGGACCGGGGAGGGCCCTGCCTCTCTTTAACCGCAAACCCACCACCATCAAGGAAAAGGGGGCAAAAAGAGGCAGAATGTAGAGAGGAAGGCGGGATTTGGCCAGCCAAAAAACCGTAAGAGGGACCGCGTACCACAAAAGGATCACCCGGAGGTGGATCTCCCGCCAGAGATCCCGAAGGCCCTTAAAATCCCTTATAAACCACACGAATCCGGGAAGGGCCCCTACGGTAAGTAGGGGAAGATAAATATAAAAGGGGGCATACCAGGCGCTGTTACGATGATAATAATTATGTAAAAGTCTTCCGCTTATTTCCTCTTTAAGAAAGATCTTCCAGAAATAGGGAAAGCGCATCTGAATGTAAAGATGCCAGGGAAGCGCCACCAGCAGGAAAAGGGCCAATCCCTTAGTTAGGCCCCGGAGATCTTTTTTGGCCAGCCAGCCATACCAGACAAAAGGGAGCATGACCGGGAATACCGCCGTGCCCTTGGTCATGAAGGCCAAGCCCCAGAAGACCCAAGCAAGGAGAGGCCTGGTGAAAAAGGCCCAGGCCGCAAGGACCTCCCACATCACTAAGGGGGTGTCTGGGGTGACAATGTTAGCCGCCACAAAGGGGGTGAGGGTCACAGCATAAAGGAAGCCCGCCTTAAAACCCTCTTCCCCGAAAAGTTTTGCCCCGAGGGCCGCTATTGCCGCGGCAGTAACGGCCAGGGCCAGGGCGTGGGGAATACGCGCCCCCCAGGGCCCGGACCCGAAGAGCTTCTCCCCTGCGGCTATCATCCAGTAGATAACTGGGGGTTTGGTGAGATGCGGATGCTTCTCCCAGTAAGGAACGAGCCACTCGCCCCGACTCCGCATAGTACGGGCGACCTGCGGATAGCGGTGCTCGTCTCGCCCCATGAAGGGCCGCGTCCCCTGAAACCAAAGGCCCAGAAACAAGGCCAACAAAAATACTTTCAAGATTTCTTTAGACATCAAAAACCTCTTCTCTTGGCCATCCTGAACCTCTTCCTTTGAGGCTAAATGAAAGGAAGCTTAAAATGTTTTAAGCTTTCCTTAAGCTCTCTCTAAGATGTCCCATGTTATCTTAGACACATGCGTAAAATCCTGATCGTGGAAGATGATCGAAACCTTCTGGAATTCATCTCTCGGGGGCTGCGAGAGGCCGGTTTTTCGGTGGAGGAGGCCCCGGACGCCTTGACCGCCCAAACTATTCTTTCCGGAACGGAAATAGACCTCATGATCCTAGACCTCATGCTTCCGGATATGAATGGCTTTGAATTTTTACAGCGCGTCCGCAGGCGCTGGCCACAGCTTCCGGTCCTCATTCTGAGCGCCCGAAGCTCGGTGGAAGACCGGGTACGGGGCTTGGAACTGGGAAGCGATGATTACCTCACCAAACCCTTTTCCTTTGCCGAACTTCTGGCTCGGGTAAAGGCCCTCTTACGGCGGGCCTCCCGCCCGAGCGAAGGGGAGGAGACGGTCTTGCGGGCTGGATCTCTGGAGATGGACCTCTTGCGCCGGGAAGTGCGTATGCACGGCAGACCGGTGGACCTTTCCCCCAAAGAATTCGCCCTTCTGGAGTATCTCCTGCGTAATCAAGGGCGCGTCCTCACCAAGATTCAGATCCTAGAACGGATCTGGGGGTATCATTTCTCGCCGGAATCCAATATCGTAGAGGTCTACATCTGCCGGCTTCGAGAAAAACTGGGTCTAAAGAAGGGTGAACGCCCCAGCATCCGCACCATAAGGGAGGTGGGCTATATTTTAACTGATGAGACCTAAATCCCTCTTCCGTTCCCTGGCTTTCCGCCTGGCCACCCTCTATGCCTTGCTTTTCTTGGGAAGTTTGGTTGGGCTCTTCGGTGCGGTTCATCTCATCTTGAGCCAGCGTCTCCTTCAGAACCAGGACCAGGATCTCCAGGAGGATCTGCGCGAAATCTTCACCCTTTACGAGCGCAAGGGGCTACCCGGACTTAAAGACCTAGCCGCAGCCGAAGCAAGGGAAAAGGGGCCTGGACATTATTTTTTTCGCCTGAGAGATGCCCGGAAACGGGTGATCTTCATCGAGGGTTCCTCTTGGTTTTCCCGTCTCCCCTGGCCCGAAAAGACCCCGGCTGTGCCGACATTTTATCTCTTTCGGGCCCCCTCGGGAGTCAAGATAAGGGGAGTGGTCTTCCAACTAGGGCCCTACCGGGCGGAGATGGCCGTGTCCCTGCGTTTTGAGGGTCGGACTCTGCGGGAAGTACACCGGGCCTTTCTCTGGTCTGGAGGGCTGGCCCTGCTTTTAACTCTTCCCCTTGGTTTCTGGCTCTCTCGACGTTCTCTACGACCTATCCGGGAGATGGAAAGGGTTTCCCGGGAAATCATGGAAAGTCGGGACTTCTCCAGGCGGGTCCCCCTTTCCGGACGGGGAGATGAGGCCGACCGTTTGGCCGAGACCTTCAATCTTCTTCTAAGCCGGCTAGAGATATATTTTCGAGAACTGCTCCAGATCTTCGATAACCTAGCCCACGATTTCAAGAATTTATTAGCCCACGTAAGACTTTTGGCGGAAAGGGCCCTGGAGAGGGAAGGCTCTGAAAGGGAAGAGCTCCTGGTGAACATTCTCTATGAAAGCGACCGTTTCCTCCATCTCTTGGACCTCCTCCTCGACCTTTCCGAGGCCGAAACCGGCCTCCTCAGACTGCGCTGGGAACGTTTTCCCTTAAAGGATCTTCTGGCGGAAATCCGCCAGGTCTTCGAGCCCCTGGCTGCAGAAAAAAATCTGCAGTTCGAGGTCTGTCTGCCAGAAAAAGAGCTCGTGATCCTCGGTGATCGTGCCCGCCTACTTCAAGCCCTCTTCAATTTGGTGGACAACGCCTTCAAATACACTCCCTCCGGCAGGCGGGTGAGGGTGGAGGCTACTGAAAAAGATCGTATGGTAAGGATCAAGGTGGAAGATGCCGGTCCAGGGCTTTCTCCAGAGGAAATCCCGCGGATCTTTGACCGGTTTTATACCGGAAGAAAAGGCCCGAAAGGGCGGGGACTGGGCCTGGCCTTGGTGCGGGCCTACATAGAGGCCCACGGAGGAGAGATTAGAGTAGAAAGCGAACCCGGCCGGGGTTCCGTCTTTTACATAGTCCTGCCCCAGACATCACCAGTCGAAACGACCCATCCTGCAAAAGAGATCGTACAAGATTAAAAATCCTTTATTTATTTTCAATCTTTCTCTAATTGTGCCGTTTTAACCTTTCCCTATAGACCTTTACCAAAGGAGGTTGTCATGAAGGGAAAGAGTCAATGCCAGGGGTTAAGATTCCTGATTGCTTTGCTTATCGGCTTGGGGTTAGTTATGGGAAAAGCTTCATGGGCAAGCCAGGATAAGGAACACGAACCGGTAGGCAATGAAACGGTGAGCGCAAAAAACTGTCTTCTCCCGGTCTTACTGGAGAATAAACTCGAGAAAAAGGCCGTTCTCAATAACCCCTATTGTGAACTCAAGGGAAACACTTTGATCATCAAAGGAGAAGTTCACAACCTTTCCCATACCGTACTCTCCGGGGTGGAGGTGGAAGCGGTCCTGGTAGATGCCGGGAATGCGATTCTGGCCCGACAGGATGTCCTTACCGTGCCAGAGATCCTTGGAAGTAAACGGCACAAATTCGGCTACTTTACCATCAAGCTGCCTTATTCCTCGAAGGCCAGGAAGATTATTCTCAAGATTACTGCCGAGAGACAAGAAATTCCTGACAGCTTACCATGAAAAAATATTGGAAGTTTTGGATCTTAGTTTTCTTTGTGCTTTCGGGCTGTGCGGTCTATCATCCTTTGCCTCTTGACCGAAAGGCGGAGGAGACGGTCCTTAAAGGCCCGGATATTAAAGCTCTGGGAATAGAGATCTCTCGGATAAAACATCCCCTTCTCAAACCCGTAAAGTTCGATCTAAAGGACGGGCTCTCTCCGGATGAGGCCGCCATTTTGGCCGTGGTGGCCAATCCCGAGCTCCGGGCGGTAAGGGACGAAAAGAAGATAGCCTCCGCCCAGTTACTTCAGGCCGGCCTCCTTCCCAACCCTCAGCTTTCTGCAAGTTACGAGATTCCCACAGCAGGAGTGACTTCCGGAACGGTAAATGCTTACACCTTCCAGCTTGATTGGGAGATAACCGCCTTACTTACCAGGGGGGCCAGGGTTTCTTCGGCCAGGGCGGAAAAGGCCGCGGTTGATCTCAACGTGGCCTGGAAGGAATGGCAGGTAGCCGAGGCCGCCAAACTCCACGCCTTGCGTCTACTCTGGGCCGAAAAGAAAGTAGCCCTTTTACGAGAGGCCGAAAGGGAGCTAAAGAAGAACCTCACCTTGGTCGAAAGGGCCGTCTCCCTTGGAGAAAAGACGGCTCTCGATCTGGCCGCTGCCAGGGCCGCCTACCAGAAGATAAGGCTTGACCTTGAAACTGCGAGAGAGGAAAGGGCCCGGGAAAGGCTTACGCTAAACCGCATTCTCGGCTTTCCTCCGAACACTTACCTGAAGATTCAAAAGGATGTCCGGCTCCTCTCCTGGCCCCCACCCATCAAAAGAGAGAAGCTTCTTTCTGGACTTGCGGAAAGGAGACTCGATCTCCTGGCCTTAAAGATGAGCTATCAGGCCCAGGACGAACGTCTTCGGGCAGCGGTACTTTCCCAGTTTCCCAAAATAGGAATCGGTCTTCTTCGGGCCAAGGATACCGGAGACGTGATCACCACCGGACTGGCGGTCTCCATAGAGCTTCCCTTCTTTGACCGGGGCCAGGCCCACATTGCCCTAGAGGAAGCCACCCGCAAGAAGCTCTACGACGAATACCTGGCGAGACTCTTTTCCGCCCGAGCCGAGGTGGCAGAAATCCTTGAAAAGATGGCCTTTGTGCGCCGGAAGATCGTTGCTTCCGAGGAGGCTAAAGCAGCCCTCCAAAGATTGCTTGTCACTTACAAGGAGGCCCTCCACCAGGGAAATGCCGATCTTCTTGGTTACTACCGGCTGCAAAACGAACTTTTGGCCAAACGTCTCGAACTTCTTAGGCTCAGGCAGACACAAAGCGACCTCGGGGTGGCCCTGGAGATCGCCTCCGGGGTCTACCTTCCGATGAGGTGCAAGACGTTGGGAATTGTTAATCCCAAAGGAGATATGAAGTAGATGAAAGATAGATTCGGGATAAACAAAAAAAGGTTGGCTATCCTAATCCTGGTCCCTCTTATAGGGGCCATCTTCTGGCATTTAACCGGTTACTCCTCTCCGAGTTCTAAAAACGATAACCGCTATCCCCAAACATTTTTTAGAAAGACGGTCGCCGTAAAGGTTGCTCGAGTAAGAAAGGGAAAGATCTTCGAGACTGAAGTAGCTTACGGAACGGTCATCCCCGCTCCAGGAGCGGTGGAGATTATCTCGATACCCTTTGAAAGCCAGGTAAGGCGTATTTTTGTGAGTGAAGGCGAAGAGATTAGCCCCGGAACCCCCTTGCTTGAGCTCGCTCCAAGTCCAGATAGCCTTTTGAAGCTTGAGGTGGCCCAAACGGCCTACAAGATGGCCAAAAAGAAACTCGCTCAGCTCAAAAAGAAAAAGGCTCTCAAATTGGCCACCAATCAGGAACTGCTTCAGGCGGAACAGGCCTTTCAGGAGGCCAGACTTAGGCTTGAAAGTCTCAAGAAGAAGGGACTCGGAAAGACCAAGACCCTCAAGGCCTCGCAAGACGGGATCGTCGGCAAGGTTTATGTCCAGGAAGGAGCCATCGTCCCGGCAGGAGGCCCTTTGCTAGAGATCGTAACCGAAGGGGCCCTTGAAGTCAGACTAGGAGTCGAACCAGAGGATATTTCTCGCCTGAAACCTGGAGAAAAAGTAAGACTCTTCCCGGTTAACAGACCGGCTAAGTCTGCCATAGAAGGCATTATCCGGGCCGTCTCCCGCTCGGTGAATCCTTCAACTCGGCTGGTGAACGTCTTTGTAGTCCCTGTCTCTCACAAAGACCTACTTCTTAATGAGTATGTCCGGGGCGAGATAATCGTTGCTGCTAAAGAAGCTCTCCTTGTTCCTCGTTCTGCGGTTCTTCCGGAAGGAGATCATTATGTCCTTTTTACCATCAAGGATGGTCGAGCCCGGAAACACACGGTCAAGATGGGTCTGGAAACCGAATCTCAGGTGGAGGTTATCGGCCAGGATCTCCATCCCGGAGATTTGGTGGTCATCCTTGGGAATTATGAACTTGAAGACGGAATAGCCGTTCGGACGGAGAAAAGAGAGTGAATGTGGTTGAGTGGATGCAAAGCCACCGCCGTTCGATTCTCTTTTTGATTGCTATATTGGCTCTAGGAGGACTGGCTGCCAGTTTTAGACTCCCGGTGGCCCTCTTCCCCCACGTGGATTTTCCCCGCGTGGAGGTGAAACTAGAGGCTGGTGACCGACCCGCGGAACGCATGGCCATTGAGGTGACCCGCCCGGTGGAGGAGGCCATCAGGTCTGTTCCTGGAGTACGAAGCATCCGCTCCACTACCAGCCGAGGCAGCGCCGATATCTCCATCAACTTCGATTGGGGAGAAGACATGGTGGCGGCCATGCTTCAGGTAGAATCGGCCATAAACCAGGTCCTTCCCCGCCTCCCCCGGGGAACTTCTTTCACCGTAAGGCGCATGGACCCCACCGTCTTTCCAGTTTTGGCCTATAGTCTCACCTCTGACACCCATTCTCTGGTTGAACTGAGGGATCTAGCCCTTTACCAGTTACGGCCTCTGGTTTCCACCGTTAAAGGGGTGGCCAAGGTTGGAGTCCAAGGAGGGGCGGAGGAAGAATACGAGGTCATGATCGATCCGGCCAAGCTGGATGCCTTGGGGCTTTCGATAGACGATGTTGCCAGGGCCCTTTCAGCGGCCAATGTCATCAAGGCCGTAGGACGTTTGGAAGACCACTATAAACTCTATCTAGTCATCTCGGACACCCGCTTTCAGAGCCTGAAAGAAATCAAAGAGACCATCATCCGGGCCGGCAAGAATGGACTTGTTCGTCTGGACGATATTGCCACCGTCCGCCGAGGTACCGCTCCTCAATGGATCAGGGTCACAGCCGACGGCCACGATGCCGTACTCCTCCTAATTTATCAACAACCTCGGGGTAATACCGTTGAAATAGCTAAGGAGGTCAAGAAAAAGCTGGCTGAATTTCGCAAACATCTTCCCCTAGGAATCAAAATTGCCAAGTGGTATGACCAGAGCGAGCTCATCCTCTCGGCGGCCGGGAGCGTAAGGGATGCGGTGCTTATAGGCCTCCTTTTTGCCGCCCTGGTCCTTTGGCTGTTTTTGCGAAATCTCAAGATGACCTTTATTGCCGCCGTCTTGGTTCCGAGTGTCCTCGCAGCTACCATTATCCTCCTCTACGTCCTCCACATGAGCTTCAACATCATGACCCTGGGAGGCCTGGCCGCGGCCGTGGGTCTCATCATCGACGACATGATCGTCATGGAGGAACATATCGTAAGAAGGCTTGGAGAACTGGCCAATCAGGAGCTTGGCATTGCCACGGCCGTTCGGGAGCTTTCTAGGCCGCTTGCCGGCTCCTCGGCCTCGACGACCATCATTTTTGCTCCCCTGGCCTTTCTCTCCGGGGTAACCGGGGCCTTTTTTAAGGCCCTCTCTCTTACCATGGCCGCAAGCCTCCTGATCTCCTTTTTTGTGGCCTGGTTGGGGGTTCCTATCCTGGCAAATCATCTGCTTACCCAGAAAGACGCCGAAAAGGAAAGGCCCGGGAGATGGGCTTCCTGGTTCTATGAAAGATATGAAAGTTTCATGAAGAGAATTATGGCTCGACCCTGGCTCATTATTCCAGTACTTTTGATTTTGGTGGGTATCGGCTGGATAGCTTATCATCGGTTAGGCTCTGGCTTCATGCCTAAAATGGATGAGGGAGGGTTTGTACTTGATTATCGAGCTCCTTCTGGGACCTCCCTTACCGAAACGGATCGTCTCCTGCGTCAGGTCGAGATGATATTGCAAGAGACGCCAGACGTAGAGACCTATTCCCGGAGGACCGGACTCTCTCTGGGGGGCCATATTACTGAGGCCAACGAGGGCGATTTCTTCGTCCGGTTGAAGCCCCCACCCCGGAGGGATATCGAGGCTGTGATGGAGGACATAAGAGGCCGTATCGAGCGCAGGGTCCCAGGGCTTGAGATCGAGATGGCCCAGTTGATGGAAGATCTCATTGGAGATCTTACGGCTGTCCCGCAGCCCATAGAGATAAAGCTCTTTTCCGATAACGGTACTCTCTTGCGGAAACTGGCTCCCAAAGTAGCTGAAGAAATAAGAAAGATCTCCGGCGTGGTGGATGTAAGAGATGGGATCGTCCTTGCCGGCGACGCTCTGGTCATCCATGTGGACCGGGATCGAGCGGCCCTTGAAGGGGTGGATCCCGAATGGGTAACCAGAATGCTCTCTTATTACCTTGGTGGCACGGTCACCACCCAGATCCAGAAGACTCCCAAAATGGTGGGAGTTCGAGTCTGGATCCCAAGCCATCTCAGAGATACCGCCTCCAAGGTTGAGGCCCTCCGCCTGCGGGCTCCCGATGGACATTTCTTCCCTTTGAGGCGTATCGCCAGGGTGGAGGTGCTCACCGGTCAACCCCAGATAATGCACGAAGACCTAAAGAGGATGGTGGCCGTTACCGGACGTATCAGCGGTCGGGATATGGGATCGGTCATCCGGGATGTAAAGAGGGTGCTTAATCGTCCGGGACTCATTCCCAAAGGGGTCTATTATGAGCTCGGTGGTCTTTACCGTCAGCAACAAATTGCCTTTGCCGGGCTTTTGGCCGTTTTCGTGTCCGCGGTGCTTCTGGTCTTTTTGCTTCTCCTATTTCTCTATGAAAGTTTCCGGATGGCTATCGCCGTAATGGCAACCACCCTTTTGTCTCTGGCGGGAGTCTTTGTAGGTCTCTGGATTACCCATACCGAGATCAATATCTCCTCCATGATGGGGCTTACCATGATCGTGGGCATTGTTACCGAAACAGCCATTTTCTATCTCTCCGAATATCGTTTGCTTCCGCGCCATGTACCGTATAAAACGGCCTTGATCCTTGCCGGGAGAAATCGCCTGCGGGCGGTGGCCATGACCACGGTGGCTGCCATTTTGGCCCTTATGCCCCTGGCTCTCGGAATTGGTCAGGGAGCAGCTATGCTGAAGCCCCTGGCCATCGCCATAATTTCTGGTCTCTGTCTTCAATTGCCGCTGGTTCTCGTGGTTTTGCCGGCCTTATTGGCGCTTATTAAAAGAGAATATCCAACAGGTTAAGAAAAATGAGGACTATCTTTTCGGTCGCTTGCGTACTTTTTCTGATTATATCTTTGATCAAATTCGTAGAAGCGGCCAAAGTCAAACCGTCTCTCATCAAAGTTTCTACCCCGGTGAGAAGAGACTTTCGTCGGACTGTCCCTTTTGTGGGGAAGGTGTTGTCCAAAAAGAGCGTAAGGATAACGGCGCTCACGCCGGGTCGGATCGTCTCGATAGGCGTTCCCGATGAGAGCCAGGTGAGGGCCGGAGAAGTCCTCTTCGTCCTGGGCGGCCCGGAGGTGAAAAGAAGGCTTGCCACCCTAAGGTCACAAGTGGCCGTTCTTGAAAAGGAAATCTTTCTGGCCGAGGAGGCTGTGAGGTTAAAGAGGGAAGGAGTTAAGGCCAAGATCGTCCCTTACGGAGAGCTCCTTAACGCCGAAGAACACCTTCTACAACTCAAAAACGAACTCGCGGCCCGGAAAAACGAACTACACCTTTTTGAAACCCGGCTGCGGATCAGGGCCCCGATTTCGGGAATCTTTACCCGGCGAAGGGTCTCTATCGGTCAGAGGGTGGAAAAGGGAGCGGTTCTGGCTGAAGTCCTGGACCCGAAGGCTCTCTGGGTCAAGGCCATCATCTTCCCCCCGGAAGGCGTCAGCCTCTCCGGCAAACCGGCCCTGATCCAGCTTCCGGACCGCACCCTTTCCGCCAAGGTGGCGAGGATGGCCCCCGAACGGACCCCGGCGGGAGGGATAACGGTCTTTCTCGAAGGGAGGGATATTTCAAGGTCCCTGGCCCCGGGTGAGTCCGTGAGGGGAGTGGTGATCCTCGAGGAACATCGAAAGGCCCTGGCCGTCCCCAAAGAGGCCCTCGTCTATGACGAAGCCGAAAGGGCTTACGTCTTCGTCAAAAGCGAAAAGGGGTTGGAGAAGCGGATGGTCAAGACCGGGCTTTCCGGGGATGGTTTCGTAGAGGTCGTCTCTGGTCTCCGAGAAGGGGAAAGGGTGGTGATT
The DNA here is from genome assembly GCF_012317585.1 of Thermosulfurimonas marina. Classification (NCBI taxonomy): domain Bacteria; kingdom Pseudomonadati; phylum Thermodesulfobacteriota; class Thermodesulfobacteria; order Thermodesulfobacteriales; family Thermodesulfobacteriaceae; genus Thermosulfurimonas; species Thermosulfurimonas marina. Next base: position 1,013,971 of record NZ_CP042909.1, on the reverse strand, counting down.
AAGGGGGCCTACGAACTCTTTTATCGAGATTTTAGTCGGATTTACAGAGTTCCCGATTAGGAAGGTGCGTGAGGTGCCTCTTAAAGAAGCTAGGAGAATATCCCTGCGATTCTTTGTTCTTCTGGGTGCGTTGGGAGCCATTCTCGGGCTTGAGTTCTATGAACATGTTTGCGCCCTTCCAGCTACAGATTGGAATACTCGCAATCTTTCTAGAATAAGGGTTAAGGATCCGCATGATTTTTCATTCGCCGTATTTGGAGATAGCCAGTTCAGCATCTATGCCTTTGAAAGCCTCTTAAGGGAGATTGACCAGGATCCTGAAATCTCCTTTGTCATTGCTTTGGGAGATATGGTCCATTCGGGAAGCAAGACATCGTATTCTCTTTTTTTGGATCTTATCCAAAAGAACCTTCATAAACCCCTGGTTACGGTCATCGGCAATCACGAACTAAAAGGAGGCGGTTATCCGCTTTATACTCGGATCTTCGGCCGGCCTTATTACTCCTTTCGTATCGGAAGGACCTGTTTCTTGATCCTAGATGATGCCGCAAGCAAGCTTAACCTCAAAGAAAGATCCTGGCTTGAAGGAGAACTCAGGAAGAGCCGGGACCTTTGCGACCACCGTTTGGTTTTTCTCCACATTCCCCTTTATGATCCCCGGCCTCACGAATATCATTGTCTACCCGAAAAAGAGGCCAAATTTCTTTCGAGGGTTTTCAGGGACTACGGGGTCTCTCACGTATTTGCCGGACACATCCATGGTTATTTTCATGGAAACTGGAATGGCCTTCCTTACACCATCAGCGGCGGGGCAGGAGCTAGACTTTACGGCGGGGATCCGAGACATTTCTTCTACCATTATCTCAAAGTGAAACTCGTAAACGGTGTTCTTGACGTAGAAGTGAAACCCATTTTCGTTCCGGGCCCCAAATGGTTCGATCATACTCTTTCCTTTGTCTACACCTATCTCTTTGACCCTCATTGGTTAGAAGCGGCCCTGTGGATGATCGTTTTGGGGCTAATCTTTCCCCTGATCTGGAAAAAATTTCGAAAAGGACCCGGCAAATGAGGGGATTTCTGCGCTGGCTTATTGACAGACCGCCCCTCATGCTTCTTTTGGTTGCATCCATCGTTTTTGCCGGGTTGTACGCCCGTTGGCACCTGCCGGTAGATCTTTTCCCCAATCTTGATCTTCCGGTGGTAAACATTGTTACTCATTATCCCGGGGCTGCTCCCGAGGATATGGAACTTCTCGTTACCCGCCCTATTGAAGACGAAATGCGAGGCCTACCAGGGGTCAAACGGGTGGCCTCGGTCTCGGTTCAGGGCATCTCCAAGGTCACGGTGGAGTTCGGCCCTGGTATTTCGGTCAGAGAGGCCCGAGAACTCGTTCAAGCGAGGCTCGCCCGGACCGCTGGTCTCTTGCCGCGTGGAGCCGTCCCCAGGCTCGAAAACATCGGTACCACCCTTCAGGAGGTGCTCGGATATGTGGTCTACGGTTCGAAGGACCTCGTGGAACTGCGAAATCTCATCCGGTTTACCCTCACCAATCGGCTCATGGGTATTCCCGGGGTCTCCTCGGTGGAGGTCTTTGGGGGTGATAGGCGGGCCTTTATTATCCGGGTAAGGCCAGAGGCCCTTGCCCGTCTCGGACTCGGCATTTCGGATCTCGAGCTAGCTCTAAGACGCCACAATGCCTCTGAGATAGCCGGTTTCCTTACTAGAGGTGGACGGGAGTATGTGATCCGTGGAGATGCCCGTCTGCAAACTATTGAAGACTTGAAAAACCTCTATCTAAAGAGCGCCGATGGGGAGGCGGTTCCTCTTTCGGCGGTGGCCGAAGTCTTTGAAGGAGTGGTTCCCAAGCATTACGAGGTCAGGGGAGACGGTCAACCGGCAGTGGCCTTTTACGTGCGTAAGCAACCCGGTGCTAGTTCTATTGAGGTCGCACGGGCCGTGGAAACCGCGGTGGAGGAATTCAAGGCCCTCCTTCCTCCGGGAACAAAGATCAAAAAATTCTACGATCAATCAGAGATCATAAAAGAGGCCCGGGAAACCATTTCCAGTGATCTTTTGCTCGGGGCGGCCCTGGCAGTGACCGTCCTCTATCTTTTCATGGGGACGATGAGGCCTACCCTCATAGTGGCCGCCACCATCCCCCTCACCCTGCTGGTCACCCTAGTCCTAATGAAGATCTTGGGGCTTTCGCTCAATGTTATCACTTTTTCGGCGCTCACGCTTGCCGTGGGGATGATCGTGGACGACGCCATTGTGGTCACGGAGAACGTCTTCCGACACCTGGAAATGGGGAAAGCACCCCCAGAGGCGGCCTTGGCAGGCACGGTAGAAATCGCCCCGCCCGACGCCGCCGGGACCTTCACCACTGTGGCGGCCTTTCTCCCCCTGGCCCTGGTGACCGGTATCGCCGGCCTTTTCCTGCGGCCCTTCGGTCTGGTGGTGAGTCTGGCCCTCCTGGTCTCTCTCATCCTTTCCCTCTCGTTCGTCCCGGTGCTTCTCGGGGATATGCCCCCGGTGCGGGACCCCCTCCGGCCCCCGGCCGGGAGGCTTCTCACGGGTCTGAGGGGTCTCCTATCCCGGGTCCTCTCCTATAGCCTTGACCATCCCCGGAAAGTGATCGTTCTGAGTATGGGGGGCCTTACCTTGGCCGGTCTTTCGGTCTTTCTCGGCTCGGCAAAGCTCCTCCCTCCAGTGGACGAGGGGGCCATCCTGGTAGAATACATCATGCCCCCAGGCACCTCTCTCAGGGAGAGCAATCGAATTGGAGAAGAGCTTGTCCGCCTAGCCATGACCGATCCCGATGTGGCCTGTGTATATCGTCGCACCGGCTCCCCGGAGGTGGGTTATCAGATCGAGGGTGTCAACCGGGGAGAGATTATGATCAAGCTCAAGCCCAAGGGGAAACGTTACCGGGGAGCAGAAGAGATCATGGCCGATCTCAAGAGGGCTTATGCTCGTTTTCCCGGGGTGGTCTTTCTTTATCACCAGCCCACCCAGGAGATGATGGACGAGAGTCTTTCTGGGCTTCCGGCCCTCTTCGGGGTGACTGTCTACGGTGAAGACCTCGACACCCTGGCGTACCTGGCCGGAAAAGTAGAAGAGATCATGGACGAGGATCCGGCCATTACCAATGTGGTCAATCCTCTAAAGATAAAAAGGCCTCAGATCGTAGTAAGGCTGAGGTATCCCGACCTTGCCCGTTTCGGGGTGAGCCTGGAAGAGGTGTTTTCTACCCTGAGGGCCACCTTTTGGGGCCTTGAGGCCACACGCATCGTGAGACAGCGGGAGGAGATCGATGTCCTTCTCGAATTTGATCGGCCCGAGGCTCTCGGCCTAAAAAGGCTTGCCCTTCTCCCTATCCGAACAGCGAAAGGGGAACTGGTACCCCTCAGGAAGGTGGCTGATATCCGGGTGGAACACCTACCCGGAGAGATCACCAGGCTCAACGGCGAACGGGAGGTCACCCTGCTGGCCGAGGTGGAGGGGAACCTATTCAAGGTGGCCTCAAGCCTCAAGAGGCGTCTTGCGGCCCTTTCGCTTCCCCGGGGCTACCGGGTGGAGGTGACCGGACAATACAAGGTTCTCAAAAGGAGCCTATGGGAGATGGTTTTTATCCTTTCCGGGGCGATCATTTTTGTTTATCTTATATTGTTTGCGGAGTTTAAGTCCTGGAAACGCCCTTTGGTGATATTGACTACGGCCCCTTTTTCCTTGGTAGGGGCTATCCTGGCCCTCTGGATAACCCGTCAGGGCCTGAATATCTCGGTAGCCATGGGCGTGCTCACCCTTATAGGAATCTGTGTCAACAATGCCATCGTCCTTCTCGACTTTGCCGAACAAAAAATAAGGGAAGGGATGGACAGAAAGGAGGCCCTAATTGAAGCGGCTCAGACCAGGCTCAGGCCAATCCTCCTCACCAGCCTGACAACCATCTTTGCCCTTATTCCTACAGCCGTAGGCCTCGGAGCGGGGGCTGAGTACTTTCGAGGATTTGCTATAGCCGTCATAGGAGGCCTCGTGACGGCTACTCTGGTTTCGTTTGTTCTGGTACCCTGCCTGGAGGTTTTGGGGAGAAATTAGCTAAGGGCAATCCAAATGAAGGCGGCTTTTAGAGCTTTTGGGGCTTTCTGTCTGGCAATCTTAGGACTATACATAGTTCCTCTCTTTTTACCCTTGACCTCCGTTCAGGAGGCCCGACGGGCGGAGATCGTACAGGAGGCGGTCCGTTTCGGCCACTGGCTCGTCCCGCACCTAAACGGCCAGCCCTACGTCACCAAGCCTCCGCTCCATCCCTGGCTCGCCGGGGCCCTGGCCTGGGCCCTGGGACTAAGTGAACCGGTGCTGCGGCTTCCTTCCCTTCTTTCTGCGGCCGGGATCCTGGCCCTCACCTATCTCCTGGCCCGCAGGCTGGGAGGGACCCTGGCCGCCTTCCTGGCGCTCCTTTTCCTCCTGGCCGCCCCGCGCTTTTACTTTTTCGCCCACCGGGTGGAACTGGAGATGCTTCTCGCCTTCTTCTTCACGGCCTATCTTTACGGGGCTTTCCTCTATCTCCGGTCCGGAAACCTGCGGCCCCTCCTCTGGGCCTTTCTGAGCTTTTCCGCGGGCCTTCTTACCAAGGGGCCCTTCATTCTTCTGGCCTTGTCCCCGGTGGTGGCCTTCGGATTCCTCACCCGGGAACGCCGGACCCTTTCCCTCCTCCACCCCCTGGCTCTCCTCCTTTCCGCAACCCCGGCCCTCGCCTGGTACCTCTACCTTTATCACCGACTCGGGGGAGGGAACTTCGGAGAGTTTGTCCGGGTAGATCTCCTAGGGAGGCTGACCACCGGGAAGCGCGACCCCTTTTATCACTACGCCGGGGCCCTCCTCCTGGGTTTTCTTCCCGAAAGCCTCCTCCTCTTGCGAGCCCAGGCCTTCCTCCGGCTACATCTGGCCGAAAGAGACCGGCTCTTTCTCCTCCTTTGCTGGCTTGTGCCCCTCCTCCTCCTCAGCTTCACCGCCGCCAAATTCAGTAAGTATCTCCTTTCACTTTATCCCTTTTTCGCTATCTCCCTGGCCCTTGCGGCCGCAAACTGGTTCCGGGAGAAGGAAAGACTGGTGCGTCAGGTAGCCCTCTTTCTGGCCCTGGGGCTTCTTGTTGGGGCCCTCTTTTCAGAAATCCGGGGAAATGCCCTGCGCTTTGAGTCCCTCAAACGGGCTCGGCCTTATCTCTCGGCCCCCAAGGTCTATTTTTACGGCCGGCCGAATTACCTTCTGGTCTTTTATCGGGGAGGCCCCATCCCGGTCTTAAAAGGCCCGCCCTTTCCCCCCGGAATTATTCTCCAAGAGACTCGCCAAGGCCTGGCCCCTCTTGACCAAGGCCTGCAATTCTTAAGAGAGATCTCCCCCTTTTACCGGAAAGGGAAGGTCCTGCGGGTCTATTCCTCAGCCGGAGCCTCCTCGGCCTCCTCGGGCTCCGGGAAGTAGATCTTCTTGTAATAGATCAGACGCCGGCAGAGAGGACATTCGTAATACTTGTCGTCCCGCTGAAGCTCGTTGAAGAGCTGGGGCGGGATGTGCATGTGGCACCCTCCGCAAGTCCCGTTTTCTACGGCCACAATGGCCAGCCCCCCTTTCCTCTCCCGGATGAATTCGTAGCGTCGCAGCAGGGTCTGGGGAATCTCCTGAAGTAACCGAGTCCTTTCCTCAAGATGCTTTTTCTTCTCCGCCTCAAGCTCCCCACACAGGGCCTCATACCGGGTCCTCTCTTCAGCCACCCGTTTTTCAACCTCGGCGATCTCTTTCTCCAGGGCCTCCTTCTCCTGCTTGAGCTTTTCCTGCTCCTCCATGAGCTTAAGAAGGTTCTCCTCCCGCTCCTTATTGGCCCTCTTGATCTCCTCCATCTCCCGCAGGAGGGCCTGGTACTCTCGGGTGCCCCTGATCTGCATGAGTCGGGTCTGGGTCTTGCGCAGGCGCTGCATCTCCTCCTCGAGCTCCTCCTCTTCGGCCCGGCGTTTGAGATCGATCTCCTCCAGACGCCGAGAAATCTCTTCTAAGCGGCTTTTCTTTTCCGCCAACTCGGCCTCGGCCGCCCGCAGGGCCGCGGGAAGCTCCTCCCTCTGTCGGTCTAACTCCAAAATTTTCAGATCCAACTCCTGAAGCCGGATGAGGCTGGCAATTTCCTGACGCACTTCAAGCCTCCTTGGGTAATATTTGTTGAAAGGGACCCTTCCCTCGGAAGTAACTCACCCGGATGGCGGGAAACTCCTGGGCTATTTTCCGGGCCAGCTTTTGCCAAAAATATTCCTCTAGGGCATAGTGATCGCTTACCACCAGGGCCACTCCGGAGACTTCGGCCACCCGGGCCGCATGATGTTTGACATCGCCGGTTATAAACGCCTGAGCCTGGTTTTGCAAGACCTCCGGAAGAAGGTCCATCCCGGAGCCGGCACAAAGGGCCACCCGCCGCAGCCGCAACTCCCCCTCTCCCACCAGAAAGACCGGGGCCTTCACCAGCCTGGCCAGACGCTCCGCGAGCTCGGCCAGAGAGAGGGGCTCCGGAACCTCGGCCAAACGCCCCAGCCCTACCCGAGGATCTTCCTTCCGGGGCCGAAGAGGCTCCCCCATCCGGAGGCCAAGCCCTTTACCTAAGGCCTCTGTAACCCCTCCCGGGGCCACATCCAGATTGGTGTGATAGGAGACCACGGTGACCCCCTCCCGGATGAGCCCCAAAATGAGGGCCTCCCAGGGGTCCTCCGCTGAAAGCCTTTTAAGGGGCCGGAAAAAGACGGGATGGTGGGTGAGAAGGCAATCTATCTTCTCCTCGCGCACCCATTTCGCCACCGCCGGGGTGAGCTCCAGGGCCAGGCCCAGATGGCGAACCGGAGCCCGGAGGGAGCCGAACTGCAGACCTACATTATCCCACTCCTCCGCCCAGCCGGCCGGGGCCCACTCCTCCACCCACTGACATATGTCTTCTACCGCGATCTCCATCTCCAAAAGATCAAGGGTGGGCCTGGGAGGATTCGAACCTCCGACCTCCCGGTTATGAGCCGGTGGCTCTAACCAGCTGAGCTACAGGCCCACCGCTTCTAATGTAGTCGGGCCTCCTTTTCTGTCAAGAAATCAGGAAGTCAGGTAAATTTTCAGAAATTTACTCCGCTGCGGATGCCGAAGCTTGCGCAGGGCCTTGGACTCGATCTGGCGAATGCGTTCCCGGGTGACCCCGAAGGCCCGCCCCACCTCCTCCAGGGTGTGTTCGTGTCTTTCCCCGATGCCGAAACGCAGCCGAAGCACCTTCTCCTCTCGCGGGGTAAGTAGAGAAAGAAGTTTGCGCACTTCTTCCATCATAGAAAGGTCCTCCGCCGCCTCGTCCGGCCCCAAAATCATTTCGTCCTCGATAAAATCCCCCAGAAGAGAATCCTCATCGTCTCCCACCGGGGTCTCCAGGGATACCGGGTCCTTGGTAACCTTGAGAATGGTCTTGACCTTTTCCACCGGAAGCCCCATTTCCTGGGCCAGAACCTCCGGAGTGGGCTCCTCACCCTTTTCCTGGTAGTAACGCAGAGAGGTGCGCACCAGCTTGTTCACCAGTTCAATCATATGCACCGGAATGCGGATGGTGCGGGCCTGGTCGGCAATGGCTCGGGTAATGGCCTGCCGAATCCACCAAGTGGCATAGGTGCTGAACTTATATCCCCGGCGCCAGTCAAATTTTTCCACCGCCTTCATGAGGCCGATATTGCCCTCCTGGATGAGATCCAGGAAGGGAAGCCCCCGGCCCACATACTTTTTGGCCACCGAGACCACCAGACGCAGATTGGCCCGCACCAGGCGTTCTTTGGCTTCCCGGGCCCGGGAAAGCCCGGCCTGCATCTCCTCGATCACCTTCCGGAATCGGAGAAGCGGCACCCCAAAGCGCTCCGGGATCTCCCGACGCAGCCGCTGAAAGGCCAGATATTTTTCGCGAAGGCGCAGAAACTCCTCGGCAGAAAGCCCCAGTTTGGCCGAGGCCGCCTCCACCCGGGAAAATTCTCCGTTGCTTTTTACAAAATGCTGGATGAGGACCGCCAGCTGGTATCCGGTGCGCTCCTCCATTTCTTTGAGGGCCCTTTCGGCCCGCGAAAGTTCGCAGGCCACCTCCAGGGGCTCTTTCACCAGTTCTTCGACGAGCCTGCGGGAAAGCCTCCTGGTAAAAAGGACCTCGCTCAAACTCCTCCGCAGGAGATAAAGGCGGCGGTAGGCTCCGATCCGTGGCCCCTTTTCCTGAGGGAGGTCTTCCAGGAGGGAGAGCATCTCCTTTAAGGTCCCCCTCAATTGCTCCAGCCATTCTTTGGTGGAAGAGGTTTCCCCAGAGTCTTCGGAAAACTCGTCCACATCCCGCAGGATTTCCCGCAGACGCACCTTTCCCTTCTCGAAATCCGCCAGAAGATGCGCGAGCTTCCGCAGGGTCCAGGGCAGAGAAAGGGCCGCCGCCAGGGCCTGGATCTCTCCCTCCTCCATGGCCCGGGCCAGCTCTACCTCCTCTTCCCGGGTAAGGAGGGGGATGTCCCCCATATCCTTGAGGTAATAACGCACGGGATCAAATTCTCGGGCCTCTAAGGCCTCCAGATCCTCCTCTAACCCATAAAGGGCCCCTACCTCGGTAAGACAGCTAGGTTCTTCTTTTTCCAACAATTCAAGACCCTTTTTGGAGCGGCTCATACACCCCCTCCCCTTGGCATTCTTTAGGAAATCTACGACAAAGCTCCGTATAGGCCCGGAGGAGTCCGGCCACCTCCTGGTGGCGTCCTCGGGCCTCAAGTTCTCGAATGGTCCGCCGAAGATCTCGGGCCTGGGCCTCAAACCGTCGGCGCAGGATCCAGGCACGAATCTGAGCCAGGACCTCCTCGGGAGAAGCCTCCAGCGGAGGAGAAAACAGAAGCTCGCTGAAAAGGGACTGCAGTATGCCCTCGACAAAGGTGAGCCGCTCCGGAGAAATCCCCTCCCGCAGGGCCGAAAGGACTTCTTCATAAAGGGTCTTTTCCGGATCCTCCAAGAATTCCTCGGGAGAAAGGGCCGCCAACTCCTCGGCCCGGGAGGGCCACTGGAGGAGAAATTGAAGGAGGAGCCGTCCCCAGGGGGCCCCCTCCCTCTCCTGGGAAAGGGTCTCCCTCTGAGGGCACCGAGGAGAGAGAAGCAATCCTTCAGGGAGATCCAGTTTGCGGGCCGCCCGACGCAGATATTCGTGACGGAGAACCGGATCCGGAAGGCGCCCCAGGATTTCCCGGATCTCGCGTACCACCTGGGCCTTGCCCTCCGGTCCCCGACCGTAAATCCTGAGGAGATACTCCACCAAAAAGGAAAGGGGCTCTTCCGCCTGCTCCAGGGCCTCGGAGAGGGCCGCCGGGGCCTTGCGCACCAGGCTGTCCGGATCTTCTCCCTCGGGGAGAAAGACCACCCGGGGAAAGAGCCCTTGAGAGAAAAAAAGCCCCACGGCCCGGGCCGCCGCCTTGCGGCCGGCCTCATCCCCGTCAAAGACCAGATACCAGTCCCGGGAAAACCTCTTCAAAAGGCGCACATGGTCTTCGGTCAGAGCGGTGCCGCAGGTGGCCACCGTGTGGCGAAAACCGTGCTCCCAGAGGGAAAGGAGGTCAAAATAACCCTCCACCACCAGGCCGTGGCCCTTTTCCCGAATAAAAGGACGGGCCTCGTAAAGTCCGTAAAGAACGCGGCTCTTATGATAAATGGGACTTTCGGGGGAGTTGAGATACTTGGGTTCTCCCTCCCCCACGATCCGGCCTCCGAAGGCCACCACCCGCCCGGAAAGATCCCGAATAGGAAAAATGAGCCGACCCCGGAAGCGGTCGTAATAGGTGCCATCCTCGCGCCGGGCCAGCACCCCGGCCTTTTCCGCCAGAGCCAGATCCACCCCGGCCAGACGTAGATGAGAGGTAAGGGCCCCTCCGTCGGAGGGGGCGTAGCCCAGAAGGAAGGTCCGCCGGAGGTCCTCGGAAAGACCGCGGCCCCGAAGATATTCCCGGGCCGCCTTCCCCTCCGGGGCCCCAAGCATCCTCTCAAAAAAACGCACCGCCCGCTCGTTTATACGGTAAAGCTCCCGATGTTCGCCGCTTTCCGCAGACTCCCGGAGCTCCGAGGGCAAAGGAAGATGGTACCTGCGGGCCAGCTCGCGCACCGCCTCCCCGAAGGAGAGCCCGTTTACCCGCATGTAAAAACCGATAACGTCTCCTCCGGCCCCGCAACCAAAGCAATAAAAAATCTGTTTTTCCTCGCTTACCGTAAAGGAGGGCTTGGTCTCGGAATGGAAGGGACAAAGCCCCACATAGTTGCGGCCCCTTTTCTTTAGGGCCACGAACTCGGAGATCAGATCCACGATATTTATGCTTTCTCGAAGGCGGAGGGCCGCCTCCCGAAGACTCACACCCCCCTCCCTTTAGTGGCCGCCGGAGAGGCCAAGCGCACCACGGTCACCCCTTCTCCCCCTTCCAGGGGCGAGCCGGGGCGCAGGGCCTCCACCGCCTCGTGGCCTTCGAGATAGGCCCTCACGGCGGTCAGCAGCCTCCCCGTACCCAGGCCGTGAACGATGCGCACCTCCCTTCGGCCTTCTAATAAGGCCCGGTTGAGAAAAGTCTCCAGCTGGGCCAGGGCCTCGTCCACCCGGAGACCGAGTAGATGGAGGGAGTCGCTTTGCGCAGGAGAAGCCGAGACCGAGATCCGTACCCGGGGTTCTGGCCGAACATCCGAAAGGACTTTAATACTTTTTCGCGGGACTGCAAGTCTAAAGGCCCCGGCCCGCACCTCCACCTCCCGGCCCAGATCCCGCAGGACCTCGGCTTCCTTCCGAAGATCGAGGAGATAGACCTTCTGGCCCGGCTGAAGCCTTTCGGGGACCCTCTCCTGAAGCGGAGCCAGCACCTCCTCCACCTGCTCCCGAAAGACCCTTTCCCGGGTCCGAGGTCCTTCGGCCTTGCGGGCCAGGGGGGCCATTTCGGCCTCTAGTTTCCGCAAGCGCTCCCAAACCTCCGCGCGCAAGCGCTCCCTCTCTTCCGTAAGATGTCTTTCGACCTCTCGCCTCCTTTCCGCAAGCCGGCTCTCCTCAAGGGCTAGAGCCCTTTCCTTCTCCGCCAGGAGCGCCTCTTTTTCCCGAAGGGTCTCTTCCAGACGCCGGATCTCCGCCAAAAGCCGTTCATAGTCTTCACCCCCGGAAAGGAGGGCCTCGGCCCGGTCCACCACCTCTTCCGGAAGCCTGCGGCGGGCCAGGCCCAGGCCGTGGGAGGCCCCCACCAATCCGTAAACCAGGCGATAGGTAGGCCGGCCGAACCTTTCGTCAAAGAGCATCCCCGCGGGCCGGGCCCGGGGCGAGGACAAGGCATAGCGCTTGACCTCGGAAAAATGGGTGGTGGCCACGATAAAGGCCCCGGAGGTCTCCAGTCTCTCCAACACCGCCACGGACAGGGCGGCTCCTTCCCGAGGATCGGTTCCTCTGCCCGGCTCATCGAGGATCACCAGAGACCCCGGACCGGCGCCCTCCAGGATCTCGGCCAGCTCCCGCAGATGGGCGGAAAAGGTGCTCTCCCCGGAGGAAAGTTCCTGCTCGTCTCCCAGGTCTGCAAGCACCCGGGAAAAGACCGGAATCTCCGAGTCCTCCGAGGCCGGAAGGGGAAAGCCCGCCTGGGCCATGAGGACACAGAGCCCCACGGTCTTGGCGGCCACAGTCTTGCCCCCGAAGTTGGGCCCGCTTATTACCAGCACGGGCCTTTCCGGAGAAAGCCGAAAGTCGTTCCGCACCGGGGTCTCTCCGGCCAGAAAAAAGAAGGGATGGGCCGCCGAAAGGAGGCGCAGGCTCCCCGAAGGCTTGAGCCGGGGAAAGCGCCCCCGCCAAGAGCGAGAGAGTTCAAAGAGGGCCAAAGCCAGGTCCACCTCCGCCAGGGCTTCCTCCAGACGGTAGATCTCCGGAGCCCTTTCGGCCACCAGGGCGCTCAAGCGGGCCAGGACCTTTCTTTTGGCCCGTTCTTCCTCCAGGCGGGCCCGTTCCAGTTCATTGGCCACGGGCACGGCTTCGGCCGGCTCGATGAAGACCGTGGCCCCGGTCTGGGAAACATCGTGCAGGATCCCCGGCACCCGGGCCCGATATTCGGAACGCACCGGAAGCACCAGGCGTCCCTTGCGCTGAAAGATGAGTTCCTCCCGCAGGACCCCGGCCCGGGCATAGCGCCGCAGGAGATCTTCCATCAGGGCATGCAGCCTCTCAAAAAGGCGGCGATATCGCCTCCGGGCCTCGGCCAGCTCCCAGGAGGCCTCGTCCGCAAGATCCTTTCCCCCGGGCGCCAGCGCCCTTTCGAGTTCCCGCAGGAGGGGCTCCAGAGGAGAGACCTCCGGGAAAAAGGAAAGCTCCCCCAGGGCCTTTCCCGCAGAAAAGGCCTCGGCCAGGGCGTAAAGTTCCTCGGGATAAAGGAGCCCGCCCCGCTGGGCCTTCTTTACCAGAGGGGCCAGGGCCGGAAGTCTGGGCAGGGAAAAATCCGTGCGCTTTTCGCGGAACCGAAAGACTTCCCGGAAGCGTTCTTGACGGGCCTGGGCTTGTTCAAAAGAAAAGGCCGGGGACAGACCCTCCAAGAGGGCTTCCCCGGCGGCAGTGCGCAGTCTTTTTTTAAGATGGGCTAGCAGTCCGGGCCATTCGAGCTTTTCCAGGGTGCCCGGCATTCAATCAATCATACTGACGCATCTTCTTGAGTTTTTTAAGATAGCGCTTGCGGGCGGCCATGAGCTTTTTCCGCCGACGCACTCCGGGCTTTTCGTAGAATTCGCGCTTTTTCACCTCGGAAAGGATCTTGTCCCGCTCTACCATCTTCTTGAACCGCTTAAGAGCCTGCTCAAAGGGCTCGTCCTCTCTTACGATCACTCCCGGCAAAGGAATCCCCTCCTTTCGTTGGAATTTGCGGCATATTAACACCCCTCGGAAACCTGTCAACGGCAAAGTTTTTCGAGGCAGACCAGAAGATCCTGGGGAAAGCGGGTAAGTCGGCCCTGGCGATTGACCGGGGCATGCACCGTATAGCCGGTGGCCAAGGTGCGGCCTTCTTCGGAGGCCACCCGGTAGTCGAAGCGCACTCGATGCGGCCGAACCTCGGAAAGCCGGGTCTCAAGCGCCAGGAGATCGTCGTAGCGGGCCGGGGCCTTGTACCGCACCTGGACCTCCACCACCGGAAGGATTAGCCCCCTTTCTTCCTCAATCTGGCGGTAGGTGATCCCTGCAGCCCGCAGAAGTTCGGTGCGCCCGATCTCAAAAAGCCGGAGGTAATTTCCGTAGTACATCACGCCCCCACAATCCGTGTCTCCGTAAATCACCCGGTACCAGATCCGCATCTCAGGCCTCCTTTAAGGCTTCGGTTAAGGCTACCACTACCGAGAAAGGCCGGGCAACCAGGAAGGAAGGAATCAGGGCTTGAAGGGCGCTTAAAGTTTCATTAAAGTGGCAAATTGCCTGCGGTGTGCCGCAGGCAAGCCCGGAGGAGGTTCCGAAAAGTGGGAGAGCGCACTAAAAAAGATTCCCCGAAGAAAAAGGTCCCCCAGTGGGCCAAGTTTTTCCCGGATTTTGTCATTGAACGCGATCCGGAAAAGTGCATTAAGTGCCGGATCTGTGTGCGGGAGTGCTCCTACGGGGCCCATATCTGGAACGCCAAAAAGAAGGAACTCTCCGAGGATCCCACCAAGTGCGTGGGTTGTCATCGGTGCGAGGCCATGTGCCCCACGCGGGCCATTGTCATCCGGCGCAACCCCTCGGAGTTTCGGGAGCACGCCGTCTGGACCCCCTGGCATATCAAAAATGTCTACAAGCAGGCCGACCAGGGCGGCGTGCTCCTTTCCTCCACCGGCTGTGCCAAACCCATCCGGACCTATTTTGATCACCTGGTGCTTGACGCCTGCCAGGTGACCAACCCGCCCATCGATCCTCTGCGGGAGCCCATGGAGCTGCGTACCTTCCTGGGGCCTAAGCCCGACGCCCTCGAGGTGGAGGTCCGGGACGGGAAGTTCCGCCTCAAAAGACCCCTCCCGCGGCAGATCCAGCTCGAGGTGCCCATCATGTTTGCGGCCATGAGCTATGGGGCCATAAGTCTGCACGTGCACCAGGGGCTGGCCCGGGCGGCCCGCGACCTGGGAACCCTTTACAACACCGGGGAAGGCGGGCTTCACGCCTCCCTTTATGAATACGGTTCGAACACCATTGTCCAGTGCGCCTCCGGGCGCTTCGGTCTCCACGTGGACTACCTGAATGCCGGAGTGGCCATCGAGATCAAGATCGGCCAGGGGGCCAAGCCCGGAATCGGAGGGCACCTTCCCGGAGAAAAGGTCACGGAGGAGATCTCTAAGACCCGGATGATTCCCGTGGGCTCGGACGCCCTCTCCCCGGCTCCGCACCATGACATTTATTCCATTGAGGATCTTCGGGGCCTCATCTTTGCCCTCAAGGAGGCTACGGAATATCAAAAGCTGGTCTTCGTGAAAATTGCCGCGGTACACAACGTGGCGGCCATCGCCTCGGGCATTGTGCGGGCCGGGGCCGACGCCGTGGTCATTGATGGTCTCAAGGGAGGCACCGGGGCGGCCCCGACCATGTTCCGGGACAACATCGGGATACCCATCGAGCTGGCTGTGGCCGCGGTGGATCAGCGTTTGCGGGAAGAAGGCATCCGCAATTGGGCCTCGGTCATCGCCTCCGGGGGGATCCGCAACAGTGCCGACGTGATCAAACTTATCGCCCTGGGGGCCGACGCGGTCTATATCGGCACGCCGGCCCTTATCGCCGTGGGCTGCACCATGTGCCAGCACTGTTTTACCGGGAAATGCCCCTGGGGAATCGCCACCAATCAGCCGGAACTCATCAAGCGGCTTCCTCCGGAGGTGGCCTACGAAAAGATTTACAACCTGGTCCACGGCTGGGCCCACGAGATGAAAGAGATGCTCGGGGCCATGGGAATCAACGCCATCGAGAGCTTGCGGGGCAACCGGGACAAACTCCGGGCCGTGGGACTTACGGAAAAAGAAATGGAAATCCTGGGAGTAAAACACGCAGGGGAGTAGGCCATGGACTTTCTCAGGGGATTAAGCAAGGACATCTCAGGCTGCGGGCTTTCCGGGGTCATCCACCGCAAGGGAGAACTCATCCCGGGCGAGGTCATCGTAAAGTCCATCTGCTGTCAGGAGGAGCGGGGAAACGGCCTGGGGGCCGGCTTTGCCGCCTACGGCATCTACCCGGACTTTGCGGACCATTACGCCCTCCACATCATGGCGGATCATAAAAAGGCCCTGGAGGAGGTGGAGGAACTCCTGGCCCACCGCACTTACATGGCTCACGAGGAACCCATCCCCACCCGGCGCACCCCGGGGATCGAGAATCCCCCGCTGTTCAAGCGCTATTTCGTAAAGCCCAAGTATGAAGGGGAAGTGCGGGAGGTCTGTGGCCCGGAAGATGAAGACGACTACATGGTCTCCCTGGTGATGGAAATCAACACCCGGATCCCCGGGGCCTATGTGATCTCCTCGGGGAAAAACATGGGGGCCTTCAAGGGGGTGGGCTTTCCGGCCCAGATTGCGGACTTTTTCCGCATTGAGGAATACCGGGCCTTTATCTGGACCGCCCACAACCGCTTTCCCACCAACACCCCGGGCTGGTGGGGCGGGGCCCATCCTTTTACCATCCTGGACTGGTCCATAGTGCACAATGGAGAGATCTCCAGCTACGGCACCAACCGGCGGTATCTGGAAATGTTTGGCTACCACTGCACCCTCCTTACGGACACGGAGGTGGTGGCCTACCTTCTGGATCTCCTTATTCGGCGGCACGGGCTGCCCATCGAGGTGGCCTGTATGGCCCTGGCCCCGCCCTTCTGGGAGGAGATCGACCGGATGCCCGAGGAGGAGCGGGAGCTGGCCCGAGCGGTGCGGACAGTCTATGGAGCGGCCATGCTCAACGGGCCCTTTGCCATCCTTTTTGCCTACAACGGTGGCCTGGTAGGGCTCAACGATCGGGTAAAGCTTCGGCCCCTCGTGGCCGCGGAGAAAGGGGACCTGGTCTATATGGCCAGCGAGGAGGCGGCCATCCGGGCCATCTGTCCGGATCCGGACCGGGTCTGGGCCCCCAAGGCCGGAGAGCCGGTGATCGTGGAGCTGGAGCCCGGGGTGATCCCCAACCAGAGGAGTTACCTCCGGGGCCCGGAAAGAGGCACCGGAGCCGCGGCCTGCCGCTATCCAGGAGAGTAAAGGAGGTAGGGATGCCCACGGAAATCGACGCCAAAGATCTCCATTACCGGGACCTCAATCGCCTCCTGCGGGCCAAAATCGCCGAAGGAGAGCGGGAGTTCATCCTGCGCAACGTGAACGGCCAGCGCTATATTGCCGCCGGGGTCTCGGAGAAGGTCCGCCTTGAGATCTATGGGACCCCGGGGCTCGACCTGGGGGCCTTCATGCGGGGGCCGGAGATCATCGTCCACGGGAACACCCAGGACGGGGCCGGAAACACCATGGATGAGGGCAAGATTGTCATTCACGGCATGGCCGGGGATGTGGTGGGCTACGCCATGCGTGGAGGAAAGATCCATGTTTACTCGGATGTAGGTTACCGGGTGGGCATCCACATGAAGGCCTATATAGACAAGGTCCCGGTGATCGTTATCGGGGGCAAGGCCGGAGACTTCCTCGGGGAATACATGGCCGGAGGCATCATCATCCTTCTGGGGATGTTCTCCCGCTATCCGGAACGGCCCATCGCCGGAATCTATCTGGGAACGGGTATGCACGGGGGGACCATCTATGTGCGGGGACGGGTTTCGGAACACCAGCTGGGCCTGGGCTTGAAGCCCCACAAGCTCACCGAAGAAGACGAGGCCCTTCTGCGCCGGCACCTTTCGGAGTACTGCGAGGACTTCAACCTGGACCTGGAAGAGATCATGAAGGAACCCTTCGTAAAGATCGAACCCTACACGCACCGTCCTTACGGGAAGCTCTATGCCTACTGAGGGTAAGAGTCGATACGCCGAAGCCGGAGTGGATATCGACAAGGCCAATCGGCTGGTGGAAGAAGTCCGCCGGCTGGTGAAAAGCACCCCGCGGCTGGGGGTCCTTTCGGACATCGGAGGCTTTTCCGGGCTTTTCGCCCTGGATCTGGCCCATTACCGGGAGCCGGTGCTTGCGGCCACCACCGATGGGGTGGGCACGAAGATCAAGGTGGCCCTGGCCGCAGGGGCCCACCGGGGAATCGGGATCGATCTCGTGGCTATGTGCGTGAACGACCTGGTGGTCTGCGGGGCCAAGCCCCTCTTTTTCCTCGACTACCTGGCCTTCGGAAGGCTAGAGGAAAAGATCTATCTCGAACTCCTCGAGGGGATCACCGAGGGCTGCCGGCAGGCCGATTGTGCCCTTCTTGGCGGGGAAACCGCGGAGATGCCAGGAATGTATCCCCCGGGGGAGTACGACTGTGCGGGATTTGCCGTGGGAGTGGTGGACCGCAACCGCATCGTGGACGGCTCCGAGGTCTCCGTGGGAGACGTCATCCTGGGACTGGCCTCAAGCGGGCTCCATGCCAACGGTTTTTCCCTGGTGCGCAAGGTGGTCTTTGAGGAATTGGGGCTTTCCCTCGAAGATCAACCCGCGGGGCTTGAGCGTCCCCTGGGCGAGGAACTCCTTGAGCCCACCCGCATCTACGTAAAAACCGTCCTTAACCTCCTCAACCGAGGCATTCGCCTAAAGGCCATGGCCCACATCACCGGCGGAGGCTTCTACGACAACCTCTCTCGGGTGCTGCCCAAAGGGGTCAAGGCGGTGATCGAAAAGAGCGCCTGGGAGATCCCACCCATCTTTCGTTTCCTCAAAGAGGCCGGAGGCCTTGCGGAAGAAGAATTCTACCGGGTCTTCAATTGTGGAATAGGTTTCGTATTGATCATTCCTGAGGAGCAAGTGGAGGAGGTAGAGGCCGTCTGTCGGGGTTTAGGAGAAAAGGTCTATCGATTGGGGACCATCGAGGCCTGCAAGAAGCGCGAGGCCCGGGTAATCTTGGTGTGAGAGAGACGGTTCTCGTTTCCGCCTGTCTTCTCGGATTAGCCACGCGTTATGACGGAAAGCGCCTTTTGGAGCCCCGAGCCCGGGACCTTCTCGAGCGCTATCGAGTGGTTCCCGTCTGTCCGGAACAACTCGGGGGGCTTCCCACGCCCCGGCCCCCAGCGGAGATCCTGGGAGGGGATGGAGGGGCCGTCCTTTCCGGAGCCGCTCGGGTGATAAATGCCCGGGGGGAAGACGTGACCGGGGCCTTCCTGCGGGGGGCCGAGGAGGTCCTGCGGCTTGCTCGCCTTCTCGGGGCCCGCCAGGCCTTCCTCAAGGCCCAAAGCCCCTCCTGCGGCCTCCACCCCCTCGGGGTAACCGCCGCCCTCCTTCTTCGGGAAGGGCTGGAAGTTTACGAATGGGCCTAGAGGATTAAAATGGTTTAAGGAGGCGCGATTTATGGCCCTTTCCCGGACGGAAATTCTCTCTCCGGCGGTCTCCCGAAGACGCTATACCTATCGGGATCTCCTGGAGGGCCGACTCCCTTCCGGGCTTTACGAGATTGTGGGCGGGGAGGTCGTGCGCATGGCTCCGGCGGGGTTCGTCCACGGAGATTGGGAAGGAGAAGTCTATTATCGGCTTAAACAGCTCCTGGGGCACAAGGGGTGGCTAGCGGTGGGAGAGGTGGGGTTGGTGATCTCTAAGGAGCCCCTCACCCTGCGGGCCGCGGACATCGTTTTCCTCTCCCGGGAAAGATGCCCGGAGCGGCCCCGAGGGTATCTGGAGATACCCCCTGACCTGGTGGTGGAGATTGAAAGACCGGGAGCCGGAGATATCCACGCCAAACTTCGGGATTACTTTTCTTTCGGCGTCTCCCGGGTCCTGGTGATTAATCCCGAGGAAAAGACCCTAGCCCTTTACACCTCCGAGGGGCGGGTCTCCTTCCATTCCACCGAAGAAGAGGTGGAAGTCCTTCCCGGGGTCAGGCTCTCTCTAAAGGACCTTCCTTAACGCCCGGAAAGGTATTTTTCCAGTCCCAGGGTTTTCCAGAGGCGGTCCACTCGCTCCTTTACCTCCGGGGTCATTTCAATGACCTCCGGCCAGTCACGACCGAAGCCCTCCTCCGGCCACTTGCGGGTGGCGTCGATGGCCATCTTCGAGCCGTAAAAGGGATAGGGGGAGGCGTGGTCTAGGGCGTCCACCGGCCCCTGGACGAAGAAGACGTCCCGGGCCGGATCGATGTTATTGCCCAGCCGCCAGAGGCACTCCGAAAGATCCTGCACATTGACCTCTTTGTCGAAGATAACGATGATCTTGGTGAACATCATCTGCCCCAGCCCCCAGAGGGCGCAGGCCACCTTGCGGGCGTGCCCGGGATAGCGTTTGTCAATGGAAACTAGGGCCAGGTTATGAAAGACCCCCTCTAGGGGAAGGTTGATATCCACAATCTCTGGCAGGGTCTTTTTGATGAGGGGGAGAAAGAGTCTTTCCGTGGCCTTGGCCATAAAGCAATCTTCCTGCGGCGGGCGCCCCACAATGGTGGCCGGATAAAGGGCCTCCCGGCGCATGGTCATGCAGGTCACATGAAAGACCGGGTAATAATCCGGAAGGGAATAGTAGCCGGTATGGTCCCCGAAGGGCCCCTCAAGCCGTCGTTCTCCGGGCTCCACATAGCCCTCAAGCACAATCTGGCTTTCGGCCGGCACCTCCAGGGGCACGGTAAGACAGCGCACAAGTTCCACCGGTTTTCCCCGCAGGAAACCGGCAAAGACCATCTCGTCTACGTCCTCGGGAAGCGGGGCCGTAGCGGCATAGGTTACCGCCGGATCCGGCCCCAAGGCCACAGCCACCGGAAGGCGTTCCCCCCGGCGCTCGGCCACCCGGTAGTGATGGGCCCCGCCCTTGTGGGTGTGCCAGTGCATTCCGGTGGTCCGCCGATCGAAGACCTGCATACGGTACATCCCGGCGTTGCGCACCCCGGTCTCCGGGTGCTTGGTAATGACCACCGGAAGGGTAATGAAAGGTCCCCCGTCCTTGGGCCAGCACTTGAGGACCGGAAGCCGGGTAAGGTCCACCTGGTCCCCCTTAAAGACGATCTCCTGGCAGGGGGCCTTTTTGACCATCTGGGGAAACATGTTTTTCATCCGGGAAAGCTTGGGGACCAATTTAAGCTTTTTGAAAAGGGAATCCGGGGCCTCCACCTGAAGAAAGTCCGCGATCTCCTCCGCCAGCTCCTCCAGACTTTCCACCCCCAGGGCCAGCGCCATACGTCGCAGGGAACCAAAGGCGTTGGTGAGGACCGGCAGATTATGGCCTTTGACCCGCTCAAAAAGGAGGGCCGGCCCTCCGGCCTTGACCACCCGGTCGGTAATTTCCGTAATCTCCAGCTCGGCAGAGACTTCTTCTTTTATGCGCAGAAGCTCCCCTTCGGCCTCAAGACGCTTTACAAACTCCTGCAGGTTCTTATAGGCCATCTAATCTCCTCCTATAAGCTCCCGGGCCACCCGCACCACCTTTTCGGCCTCGGCCATGGCTTCCCGGGCCTCCTCCGGGCCATACTCTTCTGTAGGGATGAAATCGATATCCCCGTAAAAGGCCAGCTCTCTTTCCTTGCGTAACCGTTTGGAAATCCGGGCCAATTCTGGAAGTTCCAAGCGTATATCTTCAGGGAACAAATCCGCATTTTCCAAAAGCACCCGACCCACATCGTGCCATTTAGGAGGATCCACGCCCACATAGCGCAACATGGCCTTAAGGGCTAATTCCACAACTTCCTGGGCCTCCCTTACCACATCCGAAAAGTCCTCTTCTTCTAAAAGCACGGGGAGGATCTTGAGGCGTTTTTGAGCCTTAAACAGGTAGCTCCGGGCCAAGGCCAGATTGGTCAAAGTTCGATCACCTCCCCGGGGCGATAATCCGGCTTGAGGATCCAATACCAACCCCCGCCGCTAAAGACCCTCCGGGCCCCCAGGGCCTTGAGCTTACGGCGCAGATCTTCCAAATATTCCTGTAGAAAACCCTCCGGATCATAAAGGATCAGGGCCTCCTCGGTCATGTCTAAAAAGACCGGAGAGCCCAAGCGCACTTCTTCCGGGGTCTTGATGAGGGGGGTGATCTCCGGAAGATAGGGCTGGCCGCGCTCGGCCCAGATCCGCTCCAGGGGCTCCTCCACTCCGGAAATGAACTCCTCCACCCGGCGTCTCCGACCCCGGGGAAGCGCCCGCGCCACCACCAGGAGATCAATGTCGGAGTCCGGCCGGAAGGTCCCTCGAGCTACAGAGCCAAAGACCGCCACGGAAACCAGTCGCGGGCCGTAAAACTCCTTGAGCCTCTCACAGAGGTCTTCCAGGACCCGGCGGTAAAATTCCCGATATCCCTGAGTCATTTTCTATCTTTCCAGGATGTCCTTGCGCAGGCCCTCCCGCACCGGAACGGGGTACTCTCCGGTGAAACAGGCTAGGCAGAAACGCTTCCCGTCTCCGCCGGCGGCGGCGATCAGTCCCTCGAGGGAAAGATAATACAGGCCGTCCAACTCCAGATAGCGCCGAATCTCTTCCACGGAATGCTTGGCGGCGATGAGTTCTCCGGGAGTGGGAAAGTCGATCCCGTAAAAGCAGGGATAGCGGATGGGCGGACAACTTATGAGCATGTGGATCTCGAGGGCCCCGGTCTCCCGGATGGCCTTAACCCGGGTGCGGCTGGTAGTCCCCCGCACCAAGGAATCGTCCACCACCGCCACCCGTTTCCCCCGCAGGATCTCCCGCACCGGATTGAGTTTCACCCGCACGGAAAAGTCCCGCATGCCGGCCGAAGGCTGAATAAAGGTCCGACCCACATAGTGGTTACGGATAACCCCCATCTCAAAGGGCAGCCCCGTGGCCTGGGCGTAGCCGATGGCCGCATAGTTTCCGGAATCCGGAAAGGGCATTACGAAGTCCACCTCCAAAGGCCTTTCCCGGGCCAGCCCCTGACCCAGACGCTTGCGGAAGGCATAGACATTTTCCCCAAAGATGTAACTGTCCGGCCGGGCAAAATAGATGAACTCAAAGATGCAGTAGGCGGTGGCCTCGCTCTTTACTCCTTCGTAGGAATGGAGCCCGTTTTCGTCGATGACCAGGATCTCTCCAGGCCGGATGTCTCTCAGATACTGGGCTTGAATAAGGTCCAGGGCACAGGTCTCCGAGCTCACCACATAGCCCCCGTTGACCATTCCCAGACAGAGGGGACGAAAACCGTGGGGATCCCGGAAGGCGATGAGGCGGTCTGGAAGAAGGAGGACCACGGAATAGGCCCCGCGGATGACCTCCATGGCCTCGCGGATGGCCTCGACGATCCCCCGGCGGGAAGCCTTAGCCAGGAGGTGCACAATGACCTCACTGTCCATGGTGGTTTGAAAGATGGACCCCTGGGCCTCCAGTTCGGTCCGAATCTCGTGGGCGTTTACCAGGTTGCCGTTGTGGGCCAGGGCCAGGGTGCAACCCCCGTGGGTCACGCAGAAGGGCTGGGCGTTTTTTACCGTGGTGGAACCGGTGGTGGAGTAGCGTACATGCCCTACGGCGATGTGGCCGGGGAGACGGGAAAGAATCTCTTCGTCAAAGACGTCGGGGACCAGCCCCAGGGCCCGGTACTCCCGCACCTCCCGACCGTCAGAAACCGCCATCCCCGCACTTTCCTGGCCCCGGTGCTGCAGGGCGTAAAGCCCAAAGTAGGTGAGCTTGGCCGCTTCTTTGTGACCGAAGACCCCGAAGATTCCGCACATAACTCCCGCCTCCGCAGGAATTCCCCTTTAGACTACCCTGTTTTGACCTCTCCGCCCACCAGGAGTTCCGGGATGCGAAGGGTGGGCTGGGCGTCGGAGACCGGGACCCCCTGGCCGTCCTTGCCGCAGGTCCCGAGACCGAAGCCTAGATCCCGGCCCACCATGTCAATGATCCGCAGGACCTCCGGGCCGTTTCCCGCAAGGGTGGCCCCGCGGACCGGCTCCCCCACCTCACCCCCTTCGAGGAGATAGCCCTCGGTCACCTCGAAAACAAAATCTCCAGTCACCGGATTGACCTCCCCGCCCCCCATCTTTTTTACCAAAAGCCCCCGGTCCACACTGCGGATGATCTCTTCCGGCTCGTGGGGACCGGGAGCGATGAAGGTGTTGGCCATACGGGGGATGGGCCGGTGCCGGTAGGACTCGCGTCGGCCGTGGCCGTTAGGCTCTTTACCGAATTTGAGGGCCGTAAGCCGATCGTAAAGGAAATTCCGGAGCACCCCGCCTTCAATGAGGACCACCCGCTGGGCCGGAACCCCCTCGTCGTCGAAGGCGTAGGAGCCGCGTTTTCCGGGAAGGGTGGGATCATCGATCACCGTGATGAGGGGGCTGGCCACTACCTCTCCCAGGCGGCCGCTGTAGACAGAAAAACCCTCCTCGGCATGGTCGGCCTCCAGACCGTGCCCTACGGCCTCGTGGATCATGGTCCCTCCGGCCTCGGCGGAAAGGACCACCGGCATACGTCCTCCCGGAGTCCGGCGGGCCGAAAGCATAAGGAGCGCCCTTTCCGCCGCCCGACGGGCCACCTCCTCCGGAGGATGCTCCTCAAAGAGCTCCAGGCCCACCGTGCCCCCCACGGGTTCATAGCCCTGCTGGAGCAGCCCCTCCCTTTCGGCCACCACCTGGACGGCAAAAAGAGTATAGACCCGTCCCTCCTCCACCAGACGGCCCTCGGAGGTGAGCATGGCCACCTCCTTTTCCGTCTCCTGATAGATCACCCTTACCTGGCGAATTTCCGGAGAGAGTCTCCGGGCCACCTCCGCGGCCCTCTTGAGAC
Source organism: Thermosulfurimonas marina (assembly GCF_012317585.1). Classification (NCBI taxonomy): domain Bacteria; kingdom Pseudomonadati; phylum Thermodesulfobacteriota; class Thermodesulfobacteria; order Thermodesulfobacteriales; family Thermodesulfobacteriaceae; genus Thermosulfurimonas; species Thermosulfurimonas marina. The sequence continues at coordinate 990,131 of NZ_CP042909.1, read as the reverse complement.
GGGAAATCTTTTCAGCCAGGGTCTCGCTTTCCAGAGGAACCCGCACCGCAGGGCGCGCAAAAAGGTGCTCAAAGCTCCGAGGCCGCCCTCCGGAATCCTTTCGGGAAAGTTCCCGGGCCAGGGCTTTTAAGGCCTCTGCCGAAAGATCGTTGGTGAAGCCGAAGGCGGTGTGAAAATCTGGATTCAGGCGTCGCAGACCGGCCCCGGCGTCCTCTCCCAGGGAGACCTCCTCTAGCCTTTCGCCCTCCAGGACCAGGCGCAGGCTCCGGGTGGCCTCCAGGTAAAGGTCCGCAAAGAGGGCCCCCTCGGAAAGCCGGGCCAGGGCCTTTTCCGCTCCGGCGGGAAGCCTCAAGCCGCGTCCTCCTTTAACTCCCGCACCCAGTTTAGAAATTCCTCCCGGCCGGGACAACCCCGGCGGCCGTAATCCCGGAGGCTGGCCGCCGCCACCCGAAGGCCGAGGCGCAGGGCCGCCTCCGGCGAAAGCCCCAGGGCCAGCCCGGCGAGCACCCCGGCATCAAAGAAATCTCCGGCTCCGGTGTTGTCCACCACCTCTTCGGCTTTAGCGGCCGGAAGAAATATTTCCCCCTCCGGGCTGAGCCGGGCCGCCCCCCGGGCCCCGTGCTTGAGAAAGATCTCTCGCACTCCCAGGCCCCAAAGCTCCTCCGGTGAAAAACCCAGTTTGAAGAGTTCGGACTCCGTAATGAAAAGGGTGGTCACCCTTGCGAGAAGGGGCCTTAGGGTCCGTCCCCGGGCGGCATAGATCTCCCCAGGGTCCAGACTCCGCCTTCCGAAAAACCGCCGAACCAGGCGCAGATGAAAGGCCAACCCCTCCTCCGAGACCAGGGAACTGAGATGAAGCCAGTCCCCGGAGGGTTCGGGATCAAAGTCGGCCAGGGCCTTCTCACAGGTCCCCGGGCATACGGCGATAAAACGATCCCTCCGGCTATCGAGCACAATGAGGGCCCGGCCGGTGGTCCCCTCCCTCCGGACCCCGGAAAGATCCACCCCGAACTCCGCAAGCTCGGCCAGCACGTGCTCTCCGGCCTCGTCCCTTCCACAGGCCCCCAAAAAGGCCACCTCAAAACCGAAGCGCGCCAGGGCAAAGGCCGTGTTGGCCGCCGAGCCTCCGCCGCAGTGGGCCACCCTTTTTCCTATTTGGGAAAGCCTCTCTTCCAGGGCTTCGAAGGCCTCAAGAGAAAGGGCCACCTCCCCTCCAGGGGCCACCTCTAGCCCCCCAAGTCCGATCTCCTTAAGGGAGGGGACCTCGTAAAAGAGATCGAGATTTAGGGCCCCGGAAAGAAGGAATTTCACTTTCGGGAACGTTTCTCCATGTAGTTGGAAAGGAGGACCAAATCTTCAAAAAGGGCCTCCGAGAAAGGCAAAAATTCCTCTCGGGCCCGGCGGTAGATCTCTTCAATATTTTCCCCCCTTTGTACGGCCTCCGAGAGCTCTCGGGCCCGCAGATGAAGATCCGCGTATCGGTCCCGGATGCGTTTCCAGAGTTCTCGGGAGGTCTCATCAAAGGGTTTAAATTCCTTGATGAATCGCCCCACTTCGTCTTCCTCAAAAACCACAGCCTTTTCAAGGGTTCTTCCGGCCAAAAGGTCCCGGATAACCCGCGTCTGCCAGCGCATAAGCCCCTCCAGGGCCATCTCCAAGTGGAGAAGAGCCGGATCCACCTCCAGGCTCTCCCCTCCTTCTCCCGAGGCCTCCCGCAGGGCCTTTTCGTATTTTTGCAAGAAGGTTTCCGTAGTGTCGCTTAAATCCTTCAAGGTCTCGCTTGGTCGACGTTTCATGCTCCCTCCAGAAATTGGATTCCGGCCTCGGTGAGGCGAAAGACCCCCGGGCCGTGCTCCCGGCGAATGTCCCGAAGGTGTCCGTCTATCCCTACGGCTACATTAGGATAGACCCTCCGGGTCACCTGCACCGTAGCCCCTACCCCCTTGCGCAATTCCTCCTCCAGAAAATTCAGCCGATCTTTGAGCTCGCTCATCTCCAGAAGTCTCTGGCGCAGGTGCTGGCGTAGGGTTTCCAAGGCCTTTTTCTGTTTGGGGGTGAGTCTCCCGGAGCGGGCCAGACGAAGACCCTGCATAAGGGCCTCCTTCATGCGGTCGGTAAGTTCATCCAGGCGCTGCCACTCTTTTAAAAGACGCTCCTGTTCTTGGGCAACCTCGTAATCGTAGCCCACGCGCAGAAAGGTCTTTACAAAGGCGGGGCTTCCCAAGACACTCACCGTGGCCGAGCCCTGTACATAGACCTCTCCCCCCACAATACCTTTTTCTCCAAAAACGAAAAGGTCTGCCCCCACCGTAGCGTGGGTCCAGAGGAGATATCCCCAGACCGTAAGCTTGCCCTTTACCCGTATCTGGGCCCATTCCACGATTTGGACCTCGGCCTCGCCCTGGCTCTCCACCAGGGTGTTTTCGCCCCGCACAATGCCCGAGATCTTAAGGCGCCCTCCAGCCCAAAGGCGGGCCCCCTCTTCGACGTCTCCCTGGATCACCAGGTCCCCGGCAGACTCCACCGTAAAACCCCGACGTACAGACCCCGAAATGGTAAGAGACTTTCCGTGAAAGTGGATGTTGCCCGTCTCCCAGTCCACATCCCCGCGAAGGGTGTAAACAGAATGAATCCGGGCAAAGCCTTCCCGCACTTCAAGGATGCCCCCCTCTTCGGCCAGGATAAGGCCAAGTTGTACATCATAGCGCAGGCCCGGCCCCAGAGTGAAAGTAAAGGGTTTCCCCCTGGAGGCTTCCCTAGAAGGCCCTTTTTCGAATAGTTGGTCTATTTCCTCAATCTGGGCTAGGATCTCGTCTTTGGGAGCCTGGGATCGCACCTCCACGGGGCGTCCCGGAGGGGCCGGGATCTCCTCTCCCCATACGGTATAGCCCGGCACTCCCGGGCTGGGAGGATGCACCCGAGCCACCGGAGTGCCTGCAGGGACAGAGACTAGGGCGTTGATCTCCCGCCAATCTACCCTCTCCCCGGAAAGAGGCCGGGGCCCTCGGGAAAGGTCCACCAGAAACTCCACCCGTCCGTCCCGGCCAGGCTCTGGAGGTTTCCCCCGGGCCACCACCAGACGCCCGTCTCGGATCTCTGGGGCCTTTAAGATACCGGTCAGCCCGAGCGAAATTAGTCTCTCTCGGAGAGAAAAGAAATCTTGGGTCGAAACCGGGCCCCCTTCTTTCTCCAACCAGGCCACCAAGCCGTCCTCCGAGACCCGCAAAAACAGCCCTTCACCCAGACTCACCAGTTCTCTGGTCATGAGTCTTTAATATCTTCGGTTTTGCGGGATGTAAATCCTTAGCGGATCTGGTAAAGGTAGGTTTTATGGAAAAGCCCTGGGCGCTTCCGGCCGAGGAAGTCCTGAAAGAACTGGGAACTCCTCCCGAGGGACTTCCCCCGGAAGAGGTGCAGGAGCGCCTTCGGCGCTATGGCCCCAACCGGCTTCCCTCACCTCCCGGGCGCTCTCCTTGGCGCATCTTCTTTTCCCAGTTTCGTTCCCTTTTCGTCTATGTCCTCTTAGTGGCCGCACTTGCGGCCTATTTCCTGGGGGAGCCGGTAGATGCCGCAGTGATCCTCGCCGTGGTCATCCTGAACGCCCTTCTGGGCTTTTATCAGGAGTACCGGGCCGAACGCTCCCTGGAGGCCCTGCGGACCTATCTCACCCCCCGGGCCTTGGTAAGACGGGCCGGAAAGGTCCAAACCGTAGAAAGCACCCAAATTGTTCCCGGAGACCTTCTCCTGCTTAAGGCCGGGGCCAAGGTGCCTGCCGACGCCCGGCTTATAGAAGTGCGGGCCCTCCAGGTGGACGAGTCCGTACTTACCGGAGAGAGCCTTCCGGTGGAAAAATCCCCGGAGCCCCTTCCCGAGGGAACCCCTCTGGCCGAGCGCAAGAACCTGGTCTTTTCCGGCACGCTGGTTACCGCCGGTGAGGGGCTGGCCGTGGTGGTGGCCACCGGAGAGAGCACGGAATTCGGCCGCCTGGCCCGCCTCATGCGGGAGGTACGCCTCCCGCGCACTCCCCTCACCGAAAAACTGGAGAAATTCACCCGCTGGGTGACCCTGGCCATCCTTCTCCTTGCCGGACTTACCTTTGCCCTGGGCCGCTTGCGGGGCTTCCCGCTCGAGGAATCCTTCATGGCCGCGGTGGCCCTGGCGGTCTCGGCCATCCCCGAAGGCCTTCCGGTGATCATCACCGTGGCCCTGGCCGTAGGGGTAAGCCGCATGGCCCGAAGGCAGGCCGTAGTGCGGTATCTCCCGGCGGTGGAGACCCTGGGAAGCACCACGGTGATCTTTACGGACAAGACCGGAACCCTTACGGAAAACCGGCTGCGGCCCGAGGTCCTGGTAACCGCCCAAGGGGAAACTCACTTCCTCTCTCAAGGAGAGCCCTCCCCGGATCTCCGGGAATTCTTAAAGGCGGTGGCCCTTTCTCTGGAAGAGGGTCTCGTGTTAGACGAGGCCCTGGCCGAACTCCTGAAAACCTTCGGGGTCTCTCCGCCTTCCTTTCGGATTCTTGGAAAGATCCCCTTTGACTCCACCCGCAAATATCAGGCCCGGCTGGTGGAAACGGAGGGACGGAGACTTCTCGTCCTCAAAGGGGCCCCGGAGATCGTGCTCGGACTTTGCTCCGGGGCAGGGGAGTTGATCTCCCGGCTGGAAGACCTTGCCTCCCAGGGCCTGCGCCTGGTGGCCCTGGCCTCAGGAGAAGTCTCCGCGGAGGATCCCTTTGAGGCCCTAAAAGAAGCCCCCCTGCGCCCTCTGGGCTTGGTGGGCTTCCGAGACCCACCCCGGCCGGAGGCTCCGGAGGCCATCCGTACCGCCCTTCGGGCGGGTATCCGGGTAAAGATGGTCACCGGAGACCATCCCCTCACCGCCCGGAGAATCGGGGAAGAGGTGGGGCTTTCCGGGGAGCCGGTGACCGGAAGCCTCCTAGAGACCCTGTCGCCGGAAGAAGTCTTTGCCCGTCTTGAAAAAACGGATCTGGTGGCCCGGGCCACTCCGCAGACCAAGCTCCGGCTCATCGAGGCCTTCAAGGCCCGCGGAGAGATCGTGGCCATGACCGGCGACGGGGTCAATGATGCCCCGGCGCTCAAGGCCGCCCATATTGGAGTGGCCATGGGAAGTGGGACCGAGGTGGCCAAGGAGGCCGCGGATATGGTCCTCCTGGACGACCGCTTTGTGACCCTGGTGGAGGCTGTGCGTGAGGGTCGTACGGTCTTCGACAACCTGCGCAAGAGCCTCCTTTTCATCCTCCCCACCAACGGAGGAGAATGCCTTCTCCTGCTGGCCGCTTTGGTCGCCGCCTCCGTCCTTCCGGTGCTTCCCCTCCATATCCTCTGGATCAATCTGGTGACCACGGTGGCCCTGGCAGTGACCCTTTCGCTGGAGCCCCCGGAGCCCGGAGTCATGGACCGCCCGCCGCGCCCCCCGCAAGCCCCTCTCCTTGACGGAAGGCTCCTGCTCCAGATCGTCGTGGTCTCGGCACTCATGGCGGGCCTCACCTGGGGGGCCTTTGATTTCTGGAAGAGTCGCCATGGAGTGGCCGAGGCCCGGGCCCTCGCGGTCAACCTTATCGTCTTTCTGGAGACCTTCTATCTTTTCAACACCCGCTTTCTGGGCCAGGCCCCCAAGAACCCCCTCCGGCTCCTTTCCGGAAATCCCCTGCTGCGGCCCGGGCTCCTTTTCATTCTCCTGGCGCAGCTAGCCTTTACTTACTGGAAACCCCTTTCCGGTCTTTTCCGGGTGGAGGGACTGCACCCAGAGGGTTGGCCGGTGATCTTCGGGGCGGGAATTCTCCTCTTTTTTCTGGTTGAAATAGAAAAAAGGCTTTTTAAAATTTGGCTGCCGTCTAGCAAACCCCAAGGAGAGGGCCATGAAGTTCGCCATCCTGAGCGATAGCCACGACCACATTCCGCACCTTAAAAAGGCCCTGGCTCAGGCCCGGAAGGCGGGGGCCGAGGTGCTCTTCCACTGCGGGGACCTCATTTCCCCTTTCATGGTCCCGGTATTGGCCGAATTCCCGGGACCGGTACATTTTATTCAGGGAAACAACCGGGGAGACCCTCATCTTTTGGAAAAACAGGTGGCCCGTTTCCCCCAGGTCCACTTTCACGGGGAGTTCGCCTTCCTGGAGGTGGGCGGACTTTCCATCGCCATGGTCCACTACCCGGATCTGGCCCGGGGACTTGCGGCCACCGGCGACTACCATCTGGTCCTCTGCGGGCACACACATGTCTATAAAGTACTTCGGATTAAAGAGGCGCTGGTGATCAATCCCGGAGAGATCCTGGGCAAAGAGGGCCCGCCCACTTTCGCCCTCTACGACACGGAGACCCGGGAAGTAGAAAAGGTGATTTTGGCCGACTGATGACCAGCTTTCAGGAAAAACGCAAAGAGGCCGCTCGGGTATTTTTCGATGTTTCTAAATACAGTTTTGGAGCCGGAGTCATAGGAGCCGTTCTCTCCGAACAATTGACGATAGAGTTGCTAGGATTTATTCTAGCTGTAGGATTGGTAGCCTTCTTCTTAGGCTGGCTCATTTATCCCGAGGAGGGGTAAGGTGGAAGTAGGATTAATTTTACTTTTAGGTGTCTTGCTTCTGGGTCTTGAGGCCTACCTCCTCATCAAATTTGACCAACGCCGGAAGAAGGTCTCCGTGAGCTGAAAGTGCGCGTTGCCGTAGATACCGGAGGGACCTTTACCGATTTCGTGGCCGAGGTCGAGGGGCAACTTCTCACCTACAAGGTCCCCTCCACCCCCGAGGATCCTGCCCGAGCCATCCTGGAGGGTCTGCGGGTCCTTTCCTCGCGCACCGGACGCCCTCCCGAAGAGGTCCTTCACGGAACCACCGTAGGAACCAACGCCTTTCTCACCCGTCGAGGGGCCCGGGTGGCCTTGTTGACCACCCGCGGATTTGAGGACGTAATCTTCATCGGGCGCCAGGCCCGTCCGGAACTTTACAACTTTTTGGTCCAGAAGCCGCCTCCGGTAGTGGCCCGCAGTCTGGTCCTGGGGGTGCGAGAGCGGGTGCGGGCCGACGGAACCGTAGAGCTTCCCCTTTCCGAAGAAGAAATCGCGCGGGTGCGTCTCTGGGTAAAGCAAAAGCGACCCGAGGCCCTGGCCATCTCCCTCCTTCACGCCTACGCCTTTCCCGAGCACGAACGCCGTTTGGCCAAGGCCCTGGCCGACCTGGGAATCCATCTCTCCCTTTCTTCGGAGATCCGTCCGGAATTTCGGGAGTTCGAACGCACTTCCACCACCCTGCTCAACGCCTATCTGGCCCCGGTAGTGGGGCGCTATGTCCGCAGGCTGGGCAAGGCCCTCCCCGGGGCCCGGATCTTCATCATGCAGTCGAGCGGAGGGCTCCTTCCGGTCGAAGAGGTGGAAGGGCGGGCGGTAATGACCCTTCTTTCCGGCCCCGCGGGCGGCGTGCTGGGGGCCCTGGCCGTGGCCCGGGCCCAGGGCTTTAAGAGGATCATCACCCTGGATATGGGGGGCACTTCCACCGATGTGGCCCTTTGCGACGGGGCCCCCACCTATACCCGGGAGTACGAAATCGAGGGGCATCCGGTGGCCCTGCCCTTGATCGACATCCACACCATTGGGGCTGGAGGGGGGTCGTTGGCCTGGTTTGATCCCGGTGGGGCCCTGAGGGTGGGCCCCCAGAGCGCTGGGGCCGATCCCGGGCCGGTCTGCTATGGGCGTGGGGGGCGTCAGCCTACGGTCACCGACGCCCACCTCTTTGTCGGACGCCTCCTTCCCCATCGTTTTCTGGGGGGCCGGATGGTCCTGCGTCCGGAGCTTGCGGCCCGAGCTTTGGCGGAGATGGCCCATCTCAAGGGCCTTTCTCCAGAAACCCTGGCCCTTTCTATTCTGGAAATTGCCGCCACGAACATGGAGGCCGCCCTGCGCAAGGTTTCCCTGGAGCGGGGGTATGACCCTAGGGAGTTTGTTTTGGTGGCCTTCGGAGGGGCCGGGGCCCTCCAGGCCGCGGAACTCGCGGCGCGGCTAGGGATCTCCCGGGTGCTAGTGCCACGGCTTTCCGGGGTGCTTTCCGCCCTGGGAATCCTCGTGGCGGAGCCGCGTTTCGACTTCGCCGCCGGAGTCCGGCCCGGACGCGATCCCGCCTCCTACGAATTCCTCCAAAGAAAAATGGCGGCCCTGCGGAAAAAAGCTCTTTCGGCGGTAAAGTCTCTGGGCTTTGCGGAAAGAGATCTCGCGGTTTCCGAAAGCGTAGATCTACGCTATGCGGGACAGGCCTTTGAGCTCACCATCCCCTTCGGGACCGACTTTCAGGAGGCCTTTCGGCGAGAACACGAAAGGCTTTACGGCTTCCATCTGGGGGACCGGACTCTGGAGGCCACCGCGGTGCGGGTGACGGTCACCGTAAGGCGCCCGCCGCCGGTCTGGCCTCCCTTTAAAGGCGGTCGGGCCCTTCAGCCGGCAGAAAAAACGCTCCTCCTTCTGAGCCCGGAAGAGCGCAGGCCCGCCCCGGTCTATCTCTGGGAGGACCTCCCGCAAGAGGCCGAATTTTCCGGACCGGCCCTAGTGGTGGGGGACTACGCCACGGTCTTCGTCCCCCCGGGCTTTCTCTGCGCCGCCGATGGCCACGGCAACCTCCACCTTTACCCGGGCTAAAAGCGAACTTACGTTTATAAAACGGAATCCCTCCCGAGGAGTATCTCATGGAACTCAAAAAGCTGGTCAAGATAAACGATTACGAGTGGGAGATCCCCCGGCAGGGGGAAATGCGGGTGCCGGGGAAGATCTTTGCCAGCCAGAGGCTCCTTGAGGAAATGGACGAAAAGGTCTATGAGCAGGTGACCAATGTGGCCACCCTTCCGGGGATCGTGCGGGCCTCCATCGCCATGCCCGATGCCCATTGGGGCTACGGATTTCCCATCGGAGGGGTGGCGGCCTTTGATCCGGAGGAGGGAGGAATCATCTCCGTAGGTGGGGTAGGCTACGACATCTCCTGCGGAGTGCGCACCCTGCGCACCGGGCTCAAGCGGGAGGAGGTGTTGCCCCAGATCGAGCGCCTTATGGATGAGCTTTACGAGACCGTGCCGGCCGGGGTGGGCTCCGAGGGAGAGATCCGGCTCTCTCCCAAGCAGCTCGACGAGGTCCTGGTGGGCGGGGCCCGCTGGGCGGTGGAGCGGGGCTATGGGGAACCCGAGGATCTGGAATACATTGAAGAACGGGGCTGCATGCCGGGGGGCGATCCGGACTGCGTGTCTCTGGAGGCCAAAAAGAGGCAGCACCGTCAGGTGGGCACCCTGGGCTCGGGCAACCACTACCTTGAGGTCCAGTATGTGGCCGAGATCTACGATCGCCGGGCCGCGGAGGCCTTCGGGCTGGAAGAAGACGACGTGGTGATCACCATCCACTGCGGCTCCCGGGCCCTGGGGCACCAGATCGCCACAGATTACCTTCCGGTACTGGCCAAGGCCGCGCGCAAATACGGAATCCCCATCCGGGAAAAGGAGCTGGTCTGTGCGCCCATAAATTCCCCGGAGGGAGAACGCTATTTCAAGGCCATGGTCTGCGGAGTAAACTGTGCCTTGGCCAACCGCCAGGTGATCACCCACCTGGTCCGGGAGGTGGTGACCGCGCTTTTCAAAGAGGCCCGGGTAAGCCTCCTTTACGACATCAGTCACAATACCTGTAAGGTGGAGTGGCACGAGGTGGAAGGCCGCAAGCGGCGACTTTTTGTCCATCGGAAGGGGGCCACCCGGGCCTGGGGGCCGGGCCGGCCGGAACTTCCGGAGCGCTATCGGGCCGTAGGCCAGCCGGTAATCATCGGAGGTTCCATGGGCACGGCCTCTTACATCCTGGTGGGCACCGAGGAGGGAGAACGCAAGGCCTTCGGCAGTGCCTGTCACGGAGCTGGCCGTAGCATGAGCCGCCACCAGGCCCTGAAAAGCTTTCGGGCCGAACACATTATTGAAACTCTCCGGAAAAGGGGCATCGTGGTTCGGGCCCGGAGCAAACGGGGAGTGGCCGAGGAGGCCCCGGAGGCCTACAAAGACGTGGACCGGGTGATCGAGGCCGCTTGCGGGGCCGGTCTCACCCGCAAAGTGGCCCGCCTCCTTCCCCTGGGCTGCCTCAAAGGCTAGCCCTCGATCCGAAATTTTATTAACCTTAAAGGTGATGTTTCTTCTGGTGCGTTTGGTCCTTCTTGCGGTCTTTTTCTCTTCGGCCCTGCCGACTCTGACCCCGGCCGCCTCGAATCAGGAAGTGGTCTTTGCGGTGCTGGCCAAAAGGGGGCCGGAGATCGCCCGCAGGCGCTGGCAACCCCTGGTGGACTATCTCGAAAGGCGCACCGGCCTTAAGATAAAGCTCCTCCCCCTGCCCTTCCGCGAACTCGAAGAGGCCGTGGAAGGGCAGAAGGTGGATCTCGTTCTGGCCAATTCCGGGATGTATGTCCTCTTTGAGTCCTGCTGCGGGGTTACGCCTCTGGTGACTCTCAAGAACCTAAAGCTAGGACAGGTCTATTCGCGCTTCGGAGGAGTCCTTTTTACCCGGGCCGACCGCCGGGATATTCGCTCCCTCAAGGACCTCCGGCACCAGAGACACCCTCCGGCAAAAGGGGCCCTAATCGGGGCCGTGGATCCGGAATCTTTTGGGGGCTGGATCATGCAGTGGCGCCTCCTGCGGCGGGCGGGGCTGCGACGGGGGAAGGACTACACCGTGCGCTTTTACGGAACCCACGACGCGGTAGTCCTGGCCGTCCTCCGGGGAGAGGTGGATGCGGGCTGTGTGCGCACCGATACCCTGGAGAGCATGGCCGCCGAGGGACGGATTCGGCTTGCGGATTTTCGGGTGCTTCATCCGGTAAAACATCCAGGGTTTGCCTTCCTGGTGAGCACGGAACTTTATCCGGAATGGCCCCTGGCCCGCACCCCCCGGCTTGCGGACGAAAAGGCCGAGACCCTGGCCGCCGCCCTCCTGGCCCTCCCCAAAGATTCTCCGGTCGCCCGGGCCGCGGAGGCCGCCTGGACCCTTCCGCTCAATTACCAGCCGGTCCACGAGGCCTTCAAGGAATTGGGGCTTGGCCCCTACGCCGAGGTTCGGGCCCGGGCCCTGAAAGAGGCCCGCAAGCGCTACCTGCACATCATTTTCCTCTACACCCTGATTTCCCTCATCGGGCTTTTTTTAACCCTCTATATTTTCTATCTCAATCGGCGACTAACTAAGCTCAACCGAAGTTTAGACGAATATCGCCATCACCTAGAAGAGATGGTGGCCGAGCGCACGGCCAACCTGGAGGCCCTGGCCGAAACCCTGCGGGAGGAGCGGGAGCGCCTGGCGGTCATTCTGCGCTCCCTGGGAGAGGCGGTCATCGTCACCGACACCTGGGGACGAATCACCCTGGTGAATCCCGCGGCCGAAAAGCTTTTGGGTCGGCGCTCGAAAGAGCTGGTGGGAAGATCCTTCTGTGAGGCCCTTTCTCTGGAAATAGATGGGAGGCCCTGTGGGGAGGCTCTTCTTTTGCTGCAAGAAGACCGCCTAGTGGAGATCGCGGAGGCCCGGCTGAGGCTTCCCCAGGGAGAGGAACGGGTGGTGGAGGGGACCGCGGCCCCGGTCCATGGAGAAGGGAGCCAGATCCTGGGCACGGTAGTCATCTTGAGGGATATTTCCCTGCGAAAGCGCCTGGAAGAAGAGGCCCGAAGGGCTTCCCAGCTTGAGGTCCTGAGCCTTCTGGCTGCCGGGCTGGCCCACGACTTCAACAATCTCCTGGCCACCATTATGGGCTATCTCGATGTGCTCCGTCTCCGGGTCTCCGATCCGGAGATCCAGGAAGTGGCCGAGCGGGCGGAGAAGGCCTGTCTTTCGGCCCGCACCCTTACCCGGGAACTTCTCACCTACACCAAAGGCGGGGGCCCGGTAAAGAGGCTGGCCCGGTTGGAGGAGGTGATCCGGGAGGCCCTGGCCTTCGGGCTGGCCGGCTCCGGGGTCCAGGCGGAGCTCAACCTAGAGCCAGATCTTCCCCCGGTGGAGATGGACCTAGAACAGATGGCCATCTGTCTCCACAACCTCCTTCTCAACGCCCGCCAGGCTATGGGAGAGTGGGGCCGTATTTTTTTGCGGGCCCGGAAGGTGGAGCTTCCTCCCGGAGACCCCTCGGGACTTCCCCCGGGCCCTTACGTGGCTCTTGAGATTCGGGACACCGGCCCGGGGATCCCGGAGGAAGATCTCCCCCGGATCTTTGAGCCCTTTTTCACCACCAAGCCCGGGGGCTCGGGGCTGGGGCTTTTCACCTGTCGCCGGGTGATTGAGGCCCACGGGGGGCGCATCCTGGCGGAAAACGCCCCCGAGGGCGGGGCCCTTTTCCGGATCTATCTTCCCGCCGCCGAAGGCCAGGTTCTTCCGGCCGAAGAACGCCCAAGACCGGCCATCCCCCGGCGAGCCCGAGTCCTGGTCCTGGACGATGAGGAGGGAGTGCGGGAGACCGTGGCCGAACTCCTGCGTCTTCAGGGCTTCGAGGTGGAGACCGCCTCCGAAGGCGGGGAGGCCCTCAAGGCCTTCGAGGAAGCCCTTTCGGCGGGCCGGCCCTTTGAAGTGGTCCTCCTGGACCTCACCGTCCCCGGAGGCCTTGGAGGCAAGGAGGTCCTTCCGGAGATGCGTCGGCGGGACCCGGAGGTAAAAGCCATCGTCATGAGCGGTTATTCGCAGGATCCGGTGCTTTCTAACTTTCGGGACTTCGGCTTCGACGGGGCGATGGTGAAGCCCTTTTCCGCCCAGGACCTTCTACGGGTAATGGCCGAAGTCTTAGGCCCGACGGGAGAGGATTAGGCGGGCCGCGGAAAGGAGGTCTTCGGCCACCAGATCCGGCTCAAGCCCCTTCTGCGGAAGCACATATTCCAGCTCCCCGCGCCCATATCCCGTAAGGACCAGCACTCCCCGGGCCCCGATATTTCTAGCCAGGGCCAGGTCCACCCAGCGGTCCCCCACCACAAAGGCCCGGGAAAGGTCCAGATCCAGTTCTTCGGCCGCCCTCAGGGCCAGACCCGGCCGGGGCTTGCGACAGGGGCAGCCGGCCTCGGGGTGATGGAGACAGACGTAAAGGCCGTCCAGTTCGGCCCCCTCGGCGGCCAGACGACGGCGCAACTCCGCATGGACCTCGTGGACCAGGGCCTCGGGGAAATACCCCCGAGCCGGGCCGCTCTGGTTGGTCAAAATCACCACCGCAAAACCGGCCTCTCGGAGAAGTCTTATAGCCTGGGCCGCCCCCGGGAGGAGGCGGAGACGGGAGAGATGATTGAGATAGCCCACTTCCTCGTTCACCGTTCCGTCCCGATCAAGAAAGACCACGGGTCTTTTCATTCTCCAACCTCCGCTATCTCTAGCGTAGCCTCCAGCACCTCGGCCACCGAGATCTCCCCCAGGCACCGGTAATGGCCCTCGGGACAGGTGCGCGCCAGGCAGGGACTACAGGAAAGCCCGCGAAAGATCACCCGGGCCCGGGGGTTGAGGGGACCGGTAGCCTCGGGGTCGGTGGAGCCGAAAAGGGCCACCTGGGGACGCCGGAGGGCTGCAGCCAGATGCATAAGCCCGGAGTCGTTAGAGACAAAGACCGCCGCCCTTTGGAGCACCGCCGCCACGGTAGCCAGATCCGTAAGTCCGCAGAGATTGCGCGCTCCCGGAATCTCGGAAAGAAGCCCCTGCACCGGGGCCCGCTCCCCTTCCCCCCCAACGAAGACCACGGAAAATCCCCTGCGGAGGAGTTCGGCGGCCAGCTGGCCGAATCTTTCCAGCGGCCAGCGTTTGGCCGGCCCGTAGGCCGCTCCCGGGGCGAGCACCGCGAGCGGCCCGGAAACTCCGGAAAGAAGGCCTTCGGCCCGCCGGCGGGCCTCCTCCGGCACCTGCACCCAAAGCTCTTTTTCGGCCACAGGCCTTCCCAGGGCAGAAAGGAGTCCCAGGTAGTAGTCCCGCTGGTGGAGCTTTTGCCGGGGCCGGGGCACCGCCCGGGTAAGGAGAAACCTCCTTCCGTCGGCGGCGTAGCCTATCCTTTCCGGAACCCCGGCCAGGAAAAAGAGGAGGGCCGCAGAAAAGGAGTTGGGAAGGAGAAGTCCCCGGGTAAAGCCCCGCCCCCGGAGGGTGCGAGCCGTACGTAGAAGCCCCCCTCGCCCTTCCCGGAGCTCCTCAAAGCCCGCCACCCCGGGAAAGGCCTCAAAAAGGGGGCGCAGGAAGGACCGCCCCACGAGCCATACCGGACCCTCCTGCCCCAGCGCCGCCAGCACCGGAGTGGCCATAACCGCATCTCCCAGCCAGTTGGGAAGCCGTACCAGCCACATCCCTTCCAGTTTAACGGGGCCCGGAAAAACCCGTAAGGGTGCCCAGATAATTCCTATCTTGACAGTAGAAATTTTGGGCCTATAATGTCTACTAGAATGGTAGAGATTGGAGGTGCCCCATGAAGTTCGTAGAAAAGGTCAAGGCCGACGCCTCGGTGGACCTGGTCTTTCGCATGTGTCCCATGCACCTCCTGGAGCCGGAGGAGGCCCTACGGAAGCTCCGGCCCGGAGAGATTCTGGAAATCCTTACCGACTACGACGGGGCCCTGGAGGACATTCCCGCCTGGTGCGCGCGGCACGGGCAGGAATTCCTGGGGCTCAAAGAAGAAGATGGCGTGCTGCGCTTTTATGTGCGCAAGGTACGGGAGGTCTGAAATGGAAAAAAAGATCATCTACCTCGACCATGCGGCAGCCAGCCCGCTTCTGCCTGAAGTGCGCCAAGCTATAGAACCCTACCTGGGGGAGCGCTTCTGGAACCCTTCGGCGGTCTATGACCTGGGCCAGAGCGTGCGGGAGGAGGTAGAAGCCGCCCGTAGGGAAGTGGCCGCGCTCCTGGGAGCAGCGCCGGAAGAGATCATCTTCACCTCCTGCGGGGCCGAGGCCAACAACCTTGCGGTAAAGGGCCTGGCCCTGGCCAACGAGAAGAAGGGCCGGCGGGTCCTGGTCTCGGCTATTGAGCACCATTCGGTCCTTAACAGCGCCCGTTTCCTCGAACGCCTGGGCTTTGAAATGGCCCTCCTTCCGGTAGACCGCTACGGAAGGGTGCTCCCCGAGACCCTGGAGCGTATGCTCACCCCGGATACGGTCCTGGTCTCCGTGGCCCAGGCCAGCAACGAGATCGGAACCATCCAGGACCTGCGCCCCCTGGTGGAAATAGCTCACGCCCAAGGAGCCCTTTTCCATACCGATGCCGTAGCCTCGGTGGGCCAGATCCCGGTGGAGGTGAAATCCTTGGGTGTGGACGCCCTCTCTCTTTCCGGGATCAGCCTGGGGGCCCCCAAAGGGGTGGGGGCCCTTTATGTACGTAAAGGGGTGCGGATCATGCCCCTTATCCACGGCGGCATCCAGGAGCGAGGTTTTCGAGCCGGGACGGAAAATGTCCCCGGGATCATCGGCCTGGGGGTGGCCGCGCGGCTAGCCCGGGAACGCCTTCCGGAAAGGGCTGCCCGCCTGCGGACCCTCCGGGATCGCCTCCTCAAGGAGATCCCCGCCCGCATCCCTAAGACGCACCTTACCGGACATCCGGAAAAGCGCCTTCCCGGTCACGCCAGCTTTTGCTTTGAGGGTCTGGAGGGCGAGGCCCTGGTCTATCTTCTGGCCGCCCACGGCATTTACGGCAACACCGGCTCAGCCTGCGCCTCTAAGGCCCTCAAGACCTCTCCGGTGCTCAAGGCCATCGGCCTTCCGGAGGTGGTGGCCCAGGGCTCTCTGGTCCTTACCCTAGGGGAGGAAAACACCGAAGAAGATATAGCGCGGGTGCTCGAGGTCCTTCCGCAGGTGGTCGCCCGCCTGCGGTCCATGAGCCCCATCTGGGAATCCTAGCGAAGGAGGGTCCTATGTTTACCGAAAAATACACCGAAAAGGTCCTGGAACACTTTGCCAACCCCCGCAACGTGGGAGAGATTCCCGACGCCGACGGGGTGGGCGAGGTGGGAAACCCCGCCTGCGGGGACATGATGACCTTCTACATCAGGGTCCAGGACGGCCGGATCACCGATGTGAAATACAAGACCTTCGGTTGTGTGGCGGCTATTGCTGTGGCCAGTGTGGTGAGCGAACTGGCCAAAGGCAAGACCTTGGAAGAGGCCAAGGCCCTGCGCAACGAGGACATCGCCCGGGAATTGGGCGGCCTTCCCAAGCAGAAGTGGCACTGTTCCGTCCTGGGGGCCAAGGCCCTGAAGGAGGCCATCCTGGACTATGAGGCCCGGGCCTCAGGAAAGCCCCGGGAAAAGCCTGCCCGGCCCAAACGCAAACAGGCCTGCCCGGAATGCGGGGTGGAAAACCCCCTTACGGCTCGCTTCTGTATGCAGTGCGGGGCTCCCCTGGAGGTCTCCTGCGAGGCCTAAAGGGGCCGACGAAAGAGGCGCTTTAAGACCAAAGTGGCGTAGGCCCCCCGGGGCAGGAAGAAACGAAAGACGGCCTTCCGCGCCCCGGGGTGCCGCTCGTCCGGAGCAAGACGGAAGGAGAGTTCCTGTGGGAAGACCAGGGCCTCCCGGGGATAGGTCTTAAAGACCAGGCCCTTGACCAGGGTCCGCAGACGGGAAAGCCCCTCGATCCCCTCCCGCCGCAGGACCTCTTCGTAAAGGGTCGAAAGCTCGGCCGAGACCCGGAGCTTGGGACTCGGAAGGGGAAGCTTGAGGACCCGCAGCCGGGAAAGGGCCTCCTCCGGAAGCCTTTCATAGAAGAAAAGTTCCCCCAGAAGGTAGGGTACCCGAAAATGGACCAGACCTTCCCTTTGGAGAAGGGCCTTCAGGACCTCGTTCCAGAGATAGGCCTGGTAGGCCTGGGCCAACATGAGGAGATATTCCCGATCCACCAGGGCAAAGGCCCGTTTGAAGGTACGCTTGCTTGGCCGATGGGAGGAAAGAAACTCTAGAAGCCTTCTTTCCCAGGGACTCGGGGCCAGAGAAAGGCAGGGGGCTACCCGGGGCCAGTTTTGGCGCAGGCAGTCCCGGAAGGCCTCGGTCCTTCGGTATTCGTACTGGGAGCCCTCCACCAGCAGGAGATAGAGGGCCCGCTCGAAGTTCCCTAACACCGCCTCCCGGGCGGCAAAGCCCTGCCCGTGGCGCACGGAACCGAAGCGCTGCTCGTCAAAATAATTGGGGACCCCGTAGGTTTGGACCGCCTCCACCTCTCGCCAAAGGTCTTCTTCGGAAAGGTCCACCTCCCGCACGGTGATCTCAAAGAAATTGCCCTTAAGGCGGCTTTTTTTCATGGGGGCCGTGACCTGTCCCAGGTATTCAAGATGCCAGCCCTCTCCGTGCAGATCCCGGCGGGGGCCGTGGGGGATGGTCACAAACTGGTGAGAAAGGGCGTGTCGATCCTTGAGACCTCCGTAACCCAAGAGGTCCTGGCGAAGGCGGAGCCTGCGGGCCACCTCTCCTAGTACATCCCAGGTGGTAAGCCCCTTTTTGCGCAAGCGGTAAAGGGCAAACTCACCCCGGCCCTCGGGATGCATGTCCGCCACCTCATAGACCACAAAGTCCTCGGGGATCTCCTTGATGCGCATCTTTTAACCTGGCTCCTGCGGGGTTATATACTCCTTTAAGATGTCCTCCGAAACCGCCTTTCTAAAAAAACGCCTCCTGGAGTGTGAGGAGGAGCTGGCCCGGGCCCAAGAGCTTTTGCTCATCGATCCGGTTACGGGTTTTTTGAACGAACGGGGCTTCCTCCGCGCCCTTTCGGCCGAAATGGCCCGTTGCCTTCGCGAGGGAAGCTTTCTCGCCCTGTGCCTGGTGGAAATCCAAAATCTCGAGCCTCTGCAAAACATACACGGACTTTACGGGGTCCAGAAGGTCCTGGCCTTTGTGGCCGAAAATATCAAGCGCCAGCAGCGGGCCTACGACCTTCTGGGGACCACCGGCCGGGGCCTCTTCTGGATTACGGCCGCGGTCAAAAAGAGCAGCGAAGGGGCCGCCGTGGCCCAGCGCCTTTATCGTTTCTTGAATCAACTCTCCTATCAGGACCAAGAACTCTCCTTCCCCATCAAGGCCGCGGTGGTCACCCGGGTGGTCTGCGGAGGACACCAGCCCTCGGAGCTTCTCAACGAGGCCTTAAAACTTCTCCCCCAGGCCCGTCTCTCTCCAGAGCCTCTCATTCTTCTGGGAGGGGAGTCCCCGGAAAAAAAGTCCCTGGAGCGGGAACTTTTCAACGCCATCACCCGCGGAGAACTGGTCCTGGCCCTCCAACCGGTAATCAATACCGAAAGCGGCCAGACGGTCTTCTATGAAGTCCTGGCCCGCTATATCTCCGAGGATGAAAGGACCCTTTCGGCCGGGGCTTTTATGCTTTCGGTGGAAGACCTCGGCCTTTTTGAAGAGCTGGATCGACAGATCCTTTACAAGGCCCTGGTGCTCCTGCGGGAAAGCCCGGAGCTTGGCAAACTGGCCATAAACCTCAGTCAGGAATATGTCTATCAGAACCTTGCCCGGGACCTTTCCGCCTGGGTAAAGGACCTCAAGGTCTTCCCCGAAGACCTCATTCTGGAGATCAACGAGCGCAAAAGCGGCTTTTCCCCGCTGGTCCTGGCCCAGAAGCTCTCCCTCCTCAAGGCCGAGGGCTATCTTTTGAGCCTTGACGATTTCGGGGTGGAGACCTCTAACCTCTTCCTCTTACGGGATATCCCCTGGGATTTCGTCAAGGTGGATGGCCGCTTCGTGCGGGGACTTCTCACCAACGAATTCGACCGGCTGGTCCTGGGTTTTCTTTCTCGCTGCGCCCGGCAAAGGGACTTTCGACTGGTGGCCGAACAGGTAGAAGAAGAACGGGTCCTGCGGGAAGTGCGCAAGTTCGGAGTCCCCTACGCCCAGGGATTTTACTGCGGAGAGCCCCAGCTCATCCCCGAGACCCGTTACCTCAAGCCCCCGGAACTCAAGGCCTAACGTCGCAGGAGATTAAAAATCAAAGTCAAAAGAAGGCTCAAAAGAAGACAGGTGGCCAAAGGGAAATAGAAGGTGAAGTTTCCCCGGCGAATGAGGATGTCTCCGGGGAGACGAGGAAGCTGCGAAAGCTTGGGAAGGAGCAGGGTCACCATCCCTACCACTATCAGAAGCACCCCGAAAAGGATCAGGCTTTTTCCCAATTCGGCTAGGGGATTCATGCCCTCCTCCGGCGCCACTTCTTGTCATAACGTTCTTGCTCACTAAAGATACATCCGCAGTAGGCCTGGCGGTAGATCCCGAGCTGGCGGGCCTCTTCCTGCCCCTTCCGCCAACCCTCCCGAAAGTCCCGATAAAGAAAGGTGAGCCCGAAGCGCCGGGCTAGGGCCTCTCCTATCTCCCGCAGGAGTTCGTGCTTTTGAAAGGGACTGTAAAGGAGGGTGGTGGTAAAGACCTCAAAGCCTCCCTCCCGGGCCAGACGGGCGGTTTCCCTAAGACGCAACCAGTAACAGACTTCACAGCGATCCTCTTCCCGAAAGACCACCTCCCGCAGGAAATCCCGCAGGCCATAGTGCCGGTGCCAGATCACCTCTAGGTCCCGCACCTGAGAGACCTCCCTCAGGGCGGCCATGCGCTTGCGAAACTCCCGATAGGGATGAATATTCGGATTGTAAAAAAAACCTACCGGCTCCAACCCTTCCTCCCGCAGGACCTTAAGGGGATAGAGGGTACAGGGCCCGCAACAGAGATGAAGCAGCACTCTGGAGACCATCAATTCAAAATTAATCCCGGGGCTTGATCCAGATCAAGGCCCCTTCCCCAAAAAGTCTTAAATTGGATTAAGGAGGTTAAAAATGCGCTGCCCCGGACAGGACACCCGCTACTGGAAAGAAGACGCCATCTTCGAGGAGGCCTGTCCCTTCTGCGGGACGGAGATCGAATTTTTTAAGGACGATACCGCCCGCACCTGTCCGGGTTGCGGCCGGCGGGTACCCAATCCTCGTATGGACTTCAGTTGCGCGGCCTACTGCAAGTATGCCGAACAGTGTCTGGGAAGCCTTCCCCCGGAACTTCTGGCCCAGCGGGGAGAGTTGCTCAAGGAGCGGCTGGGGTTGGCCCTGAAAGGGATTCTCGGTCCAGACTTTGAACGGCTGGAAAAGATCCTTTCCCTGGTCCAGCAGGTGGAGGCCCTGTTGCGGGTGGAAAAGGAGTCCCCGGGGCTGGCCCTTATGGCCGCCTATCTCTTTCACCTTTCCGAAGAGGAACGGGCCACCGCCCTGGAGAAGGCCAATGTCCCGGAGGTCCTTAAGGAGGAGCTCCGAAGGTTTCTGGCCGGGATTCCAGAAAACCCCCGACCCGAAGATTTTTTAAAGGAGGAGACCCATGGCCAAGATAATGCGTAAAATTATTGAAATCGACGAAGAACTCTGTGACGGCTGCGGTCAGTGCGTGACCGCCTGTGAAGAGGGAGCCATCCAGATCGTGAACGGTAAGGCCCGCTTGGTCTCGGAAAAGCTCTGTGACGGACTCGGGGCTTGCATCGGGGAGTGCCCCCGAGGGGCCCTCCGGATTGTGGAACGCGAGGCCGAGGCCTTTGATCATCACGCGGTGGAAGAGCACCTGGCCCGTCTGCGGGCTGAGGCCGAAAGTCCCCTGGCCTGCGGTTGCCCGGGAAGCCAAGTGCGGGAATTTACCCCCGAAGGGCCTGCGCCGGCCAAAGGAGAGATCCCCTCGGCCCTTTCCCAGTGGCCGGTACAGATCCGGCTGGTGCCCCCCACGGCGCCCTTTCTGCGCGAGGCCGATCTTCTGGTCGCCGCAGACTGTGTACCGGTGGCCTATCCGGAGCTTCACCTCCGGCTCCTCCCGGGAAAGAAGATCCTGATCGGCTGTCCCAAATTTGACCCGGCAGAGGAGTATGTGGCCCGGCTGGCCGAGGTCCTACGGGTGGCCCAGCCCCGGAGTGTGACCCTGGCCATCATGGAGGTCCCCTGTTGTCGGGGCCTGGCGGTGATCCTGGAGGAGGCCCGGCGGAGGGCCGGAAGCGATATTCCCCTCGAGGTAAAGGTCATAAGTCCCCGAGGTGAAATAGTACGCGAAGAGCGACTTTAGGCCGTTCGGGAGGAGGCCCGCCGGGAGGAAAAATAATCCAGGAGCAAAAGGAGAAGGGCCCCGGCCGAAGAAAGGAGAAAGAGAAGAAGGAGGGGATCCATCAATTTTCCTCCTTGGCAAAGTGAATCCCGGTGATGACGAATAGGGTCGCGCCAAGAAAGCCCGCAAACATCGCTTGCGGGGCGGTCTTTTGTAAGAAACCCCCGCTCACTAGACCGGCAAAGGTGAGCTTGGCTAAATCCAAAAATAGTTGGGGAAGTTTTTCACGCTGAGACCGCGTAAACATAAAAGTATTTTAGACAAGGGGGAGGAAAATGCAATGGACGCCCGAGGCCGAGGCCTGGCTCAAGCGGGTGCCCTTTTTCGTAAGGGGTCGGGTCAAAAAGGAGGTAGAACGCTGGCTGGCGGAAAAGGGGAAGACCGTGGTCACCGAGGCCGACTTCCTGGCGGCCAAGGAGGCCTTGCGGGGACGAACCTCCGAGGCCCGAGAGGGTTGGTCGCTTGAAGCCTGTTTCGGAGGCTCCGGCTGCGAAAATGCCCTCACCGACTCCCGCAGGCTTCTCGAGGCCCTGGAGGACCTCCTCCGCCGAGCCGACCTTACGGCCTTCCTCAAGAAAAAGGTGGGAGGTCCCCTCAAACACCATCATCAGTTCCGGGTAGCCCTTTCCGAATGTCCCAACGCCTGTTCCCGCATCCATATTGCGGATTTTGCCGTCCACGGAAGGATCCTCCTGGCGGTGGAGCCCGGACTCTGCAATCGTTGTGAATCCTGTCTGGAGGTCTGTGAGGAGGAGGCCCTGCAGCTTACCGAAGCCGGACCGGTGGTGGACGAGACCCGCTGTGTGGCCTGCGGGGCCTGTACTCGGATCTGTCCCACCGGGGCCCTCTCCGAGGCCGGTCGAGGCTGGAGGGTTCTTCTCGGAGGAAAGCTGGGGCGCCGACCGCGTCTGGCCACCGAAATCGCTCCCTTTACCGATGAAAAGGGCGTCCTCCGTCTCTTAGAAAAGACCCTTGAGCTTTACCGAGAGGAGAATCAACGGGGAGAACGCCTGGGGGCCATCATCGAGCGCTTGGGCTGGGAAGAGGTCAAGCGCCGAGTGTCTCCCGGATAAAGTTCATAATCTCTGGAGAGAGTCTTTTTACCCACATGAGATGCACCCAGGTCTTCCCCTCCCGCACCGCTATGTTGCGAGCTATTCCCAAGAGACCAAAGCTGAAGGCCTTTGCGTTTCCTTCAAATCCCCCTCGCAGATAAATAGGCAGTGGTTCTTCCAGGGAAAGGATCTTTCGGGCATAAGTCCCCGCCCCTCCGGCAGAAATATCCTTGAGGATAAAACCCATCCCCGGGGCCTTAAGGGTCTTCTCAAAGGTCTCTTCCACATTTTCGGTCTCATCTAAGATCAAATCGTACACATAGCCCCTTACTATTTCTTCTCTCTCCTGGATCTCTCGGGAAAGATTGGTATCCCGAAGCAGGAAAAACTTTCCCGCCAGTAACGATTCAAAAGTACCTAGAGGAACGGGCGTAAGAAAAACCATCTTTTCGCTACGGACCTCAAACCGCTCTTCTATCCGGGGAGGTATAAGGCACAAGCCCACCAGCCGGTCTTTTACCACTTGGACCGGACCTTGAAAGACGTAGCGCTCCTTAGGAGTAGCAATTACCCCTACCAGATTTTCGTGCACCTTTATCTCTGGCATCTTTTCAAGAAATTCCAGGAGCACCTGATTTCCTTCTTCCTTGGTTATCCGAGCGGGATAGGCCTGGCCTCCGTGAAAGACCAAAAGAGGTCTTTTACCTGAGATCACATTTTCCCGAACCTCCGAAGGAAGTCTTTTCAGAGAATCAATCTGGAGATTCTTTTTATAAAAAGTCTCGCGCAGATAGGCGGGAATCTTTATTTTTTCCGCCATGGTCTTTCCCTCTTAGGGAGCTAACAAAAAGCGGCAACTCCAGGCCGTTTCTGACCAGGAGTTCCTCATCAAAAAGGACCTCTTCCGGAGAGCCGAGATGCACTACTCGACCTCTAAAGACCAGCCCCACCCGGTGGGCTACCCAGTAGGCCAATTCCAGGTCATGGGTGGCAATGACTTGGGTGGTGGGTATCTGACCAAGGAGGGTCATCAGTTCCTTGCGGGCCCGGGGGTCCAGGTTACTGGTGGGCTCGTCCAGAAGGAGCACCCGGGGCCCCATGGAAAGCACCGTGGCCAAGGCCGCCCGGCGCCTCTCTCCAAAACTTAAGTGATGGGGACTGCGCTCCTCAAAACCGGAAAGACCTACCCGGGCTAGGGCCTCGGTCACCCGCCGGCGCACCTCTTCCTCCGGAAGACCCATCTGCCGCGGCCCGAAGGCCACGTCCTCATAGACGGTAAGACAGAAGAGCTGATCGTCCGGATCCTGGAAGAGGATCCCGAGCTCCAGCCTCCTGGGATCTCGCAGCCCCCGCAGGGGCTCTCCCCGGTAAAGGACCTCTCCTTCTACCTCCAAAAGCCCGGCCAGGGCCAGAAGAAGAGTAGATTTTCCCGCCCCGTTAGGCCCGATAAGAACCAGCCTTTCTCCCTCCGCCACCGAAAGATCCACCCCCCGCAGGGCCTCCCGGCCGTCGGGATAACGATAACGTAGATTTTGGGCCCGGAGGATCTCCTTCATCTTCAAAGGCGCTCTAGACGGGCGAATTTGAGGTGCAGGGTCTTTTCCCCGTGGCCCAGAAAATAGATCCGGATCTTTTCCGCCGGAAGCACCTCCCGCACCTCTCCCTCCCCGAACTGGGGATGCCAGACCAGGTCCCCCGGGCGAAAGCCGGCGGAAGCAGCTTCCTCCCGGGCCTCCTCGGCCGGGATCTCCCGCCACTCCTCCCAGAGTTCCGAGGGTAATTCCTCGAGAAATCGGGAGGGTTTCAGGATGACCCGCCCCTCTCCCGGAAGATATCCCGTAACCGGATGACAGAGATAAAGCCCTTCCCGGGCCCGGGTCACCGCCACATAAAAGAGCCGCCGCTCTTCTTCCAGCTCTTCCTCACTGGCTACCGCGTAGGCCGAGGGAAATCGCCCCTCGCAAAGGGAGATCACAAAGACCGTGTGCCACTCCAGTCCTTTTGCCGAATGGATGGTGGAAAGAACTATATGGTCTTCCTTTTCGGTCTCCGGCTCGAGATCGGCCACCGCCGACTCCGGAGGCTCCAGGGCCAGATCCGCCAGAAATTCCGAAAGATCCTGATAGCGATGGGCCAAGGAAAGGAGGCTTTCGAGATCCCGCTCCCTTTTGGGATAATCGTCGTGGTAGATCCGCTCCAGGAGGGGCCGGTAGTACTCTATAAGCTCCTCTAGACGTTCCTCCACGGAGGAGATCCGACGCAGGGCTTCCAGGGTCTGAGTTAGGCGCCGAAGGCCCTTCTCATAGGAAGGCCTGGCAGGAACGCTGCTCAAGGCCCGCAGGGGATCCGAAGAAGCCCGCAGATGGGTGATAATCTTTTCGGCCGTGCGCGGCCCCACGCCCTCAAGAAGTAAAAGCACCCGGTGCCAGGAGAGAAAATCAAAGGGATTGAGAAGGATCTTCAGATGGGCCACCACGTCCTTGATGTGGGCGGCCTCGATGAGCTTGAGGCCTCCGTATTTCACAAAGGGGAGGTCCTGGCGGGCCAACTCTAACTCCAGATCAAAGGAATGAAAGGCCGCCCGAAAGAGAACCGCTATTTCCGAAAGGGGAACCCCTTCCTCCCGCAGTTCCAGGATCCTTTCCGCCACGAAGCGGCTCTGGTCTGATTCGTCCCGGGCCCGGTATCGGATAGGCTTTTGGCCCCCGGGACGCCGGGTAAAAAGACACTTGGTGTACTTTTCCCGAGCCCTTTCAATAACCGCGTTGGCCAGATCCAGTATGGGCTGGGTGCTCCGGTAGTTTTCCTCGAGCTTGATGATCCGGGTCCCGGGAAAGAGGCGGGGAAACTCCAGGATGTTTCGGAAATTGGCCCCTCGAAAGGCATAGATACTCTGGGAATCGTCTCCCACCACCATCACATTCCCATGCCCCTCGGCCATAAGCCGCACGATCTCGGCCTGGAGCCAGTTGGTGTCCTGGTATTCGTCCACCATGATAAATTCGAAACGCCGAGAGATCTCGGCCCGCACCTCCGAATGTTCCAAGAGCACCCGATGCCAGTGGAGCAGGAGATCGTCGTAGTCCATGAGCTGATGTTCCCGTTTGTAACGCTGGTATTCCAGAAAGAGGCGCTCGATCTCCGGAAGATATTCAAAAAAGTGGGGGTATTCCCTTTCCAGAATCTTGGCCAGGGTTCTGCCCTGATTTACGGCCTTACTGAAAAGGGCGGCCAGGGTGTCCTTTTTGGGAAAGCGCCTTCCCTTTTCGGAAAGTCCCAGGGAGGAGCGCAGGAGATTGATGGCGTCTTCGGCATCTCCCCGATCCAGCACGGTAAAGTTGGGAGAAAAGCCGATAAGCCTTCCGTATTCCCGAAGCATTTGATGGGAAAGGGAATGAAAGGTGCCCCCGGACACCCTTTCACAGGATCTTCCCAGAAGAAGAGAGGCCCGACGGAGCATCTCCCGGGCGGCCTTGCGGGTGAAGGTGAGAAGAAGGATCCGCTCCGGAGGCACTCCCTCCTCCACCAGCCGGGCCACCCGATAGACCAGGGTCCGGGTCTTGCCCGAGCCCGCCCCGGCAATTACCAGAACCGGCCCAAAAAGGGTGCGCACCGCCTCCAGTTGGGCCGGATTAAGCTCCTCTAGGTAGCTCCTTCGCCTTCCCATGCGCATTTGCCTGTAGTATAATCCCAGGCGTGGTCCTTTGGAATTCCCCAGAAAAAAATCCGTGGAAAGGGGTGTTGAAAAAGAAAAAGACCCCTTTCCACCCAACATTCAACAGATTTTTTAGAAGGGGTAAAGTAAAAAATTTTGCGCTTAAAGGACTAGTTAAAAGGAATTCAAACTTTAAGACCTCGGTTGTTTCTAAAAATCTTTTCTTAGGAGCCTAAAGATGTTTAAGGCCCTGGTAGAAAAAGAAAGATTCCTTAAGGTCCTCAATCGGGTTCAGGCGGTAGCGGACAAAAAAAGTTCCATGGCCGTACTTTCTACGGTACTGGTGGAAGCCGAAGGAGGGGGCTTGCGCCTTTCGGCTACGGATCTGGAGATCGGCTTTCGGGGTAGGGTGGAGGCCGAAGTGGAGGGCGAGGAGGCCTTCTGTCTTCCGGCCCGTAAGCTTTACGAGATCGTAAAGAATTTGCCCGGGGAGACGGTCATCCTGGAAAAGGAAGACGGAGAGACCGTACTGATCCGGGATCTGGAAGGAGAGATTACTTACAATTTGAGTCTCTTTCCCGCCGAGGACTTTCCCAGTCTTCCGGAGATTGTCGAGGAAACGGTGGTGGAGATCTCGGGGGAGATCCTGGAGGACATGCTGGAGCGAACCCTTTATGCTGCGGCCACCGAGGAGGCCCGCTACGCCCTCTCCGGGGTCTTTTTCACCTGGGAGGAGGACAAATTCCGACTGGTGGCCACGGACGGTCACCGGCTGGCCCTGGTGGATCGGGAAGTTCCGGGGGTGGAGGCCCTTTCCTTGGGTGAAGGGGTGATTGTGCCTCGGAAGGCCGCCCAGGAACTCAAGCGCATGGCCGCCGAGGAGGTCCTTATTCGTCTGGGAGTGCGAGAAAATCACCTGGTAGCCTCCTCCTCCCAGGGAGTGCTTCTGGCCCGACTTATCGAAGGTCAGTTTCCCGACTATCGGGCGGTCATTCCCGTAGAAGGTGGTCGCCGGATCCTTTTCGATCGGCAACGCCTGGTGGAGGCCCTGAAGAGGGTGAGTCTCCTTTCTTCGGAGCGCTACCGGGTGGTGCGCTTTGAGTTTTCCCCGGGGGAAGTACTTCTCATCGGAAGCGGAGGAGAATTGGGGGAGGCCCGGGAGCGGGTACCTGTGGCTTACGAGGGCGAGCCCTTCGGGATCAACTTCAATGCCCGTTATATCCTTGATGCCCTTCAGGTCATGGATTCCGCGGAGGTAGAATTCGATATCGGTTCAGAGCGCACCCCCTGTCGGGTGACCGGACCGGAGGATGAGGGCTATCTGGCTCTGATTATGCCTATGGCCCTTTAGGAGACCCAGCCATGTCCCAGGCGGCAGTGGCGCAGGAATACGGAGCGGAGGCCATTCGCGTCCTTTCCGGACTCGAAGGAGTCCGGGTGCGGCCGGCCATGTATATCGGGTCTACCGGCCCTGAGGGGTTTCATCATCTCCTCTGGGAGGTTCTGGACAATGCGGTGGATGAGGCTCTGGCCGGTTATTGTACGGAAATTCGGGTCACCCTTAATGCCGACGGTTCGGCCACGGTAGAGGACAACGGCCGGGGCATTCCGGTGGATATCCATCCGCAGGAGGGGGTTTCAGCCTTAGAGGTGGTCATGACCCGGTTGCATGCCGGGGGAAAATTCGAAAAGGCGGCCTATAAGGTCTCCGGAGGGCTTCACGGAGTAGGGGTCTCGGTGGTGAACGCCCTTTCGGAGTGGCTGGTAGCCGAGGTTATGCGGGAGGGATGGCTTTATCGGCAGCGTTACCGTCGCGGGATTCCTGAGGGTCCGGTGGAGAGGGTGGCTCCGGCTAACCGCACCGGCACTCGGGTAACCTTTAAACCCGATCCGCAGATCTTCGGGGAACAGGAATTTGACTACGAGGTGGTCCGGCATCGGTTACGGGAGCTGGCCTTCCTTAATCCTCAGGTAAAGTTCTATTTACGGGACGAGCGCACCGGGGCCGAAGAGAAGTTTCATTTTAAGGGGGGGATCGTCGAATTTGTGAAGTATCTCAACCGGAAACGCGAACCGGTCCATCGCAAGGTCATCTATATCTCCGGGGAAAAAGACCTGGTGCAGGTGGAGGTGGCCCTTCAATATCATACCGGCTATACCGAGACCCTTTACGCTTACGTGAACAATATCCATACCCGGGAGGGAGGCACTCATGTAGTGGGCTTCCGGACCGCCCTCACGCGGGCCCTTAATCGCTATCTCTCCTCGGCCGAAGGCCTTCCCAAGGCCCTGCGGGTAAAGGTGGAGGGAGAGGACGTGCGGGAGGGTCTTTGTGCAGTCCTTTCCCTGCGCATGCCGGAACCGCAATTCGAGGGCCAGACTAAGATGAAACTGGGAAACAGCGACATTAAACCCCTGGTGGAGAGCCTGGTCTTTGAGGGACTGATGCGCTTTTTTGAGGAGAATCCGGCCGAGGCCCGCAAGATTGCCGCCCGGGTGGTGCAGGCGGCCCGGGCTCGGGAGGCGGCCCGCAAGGCCCGGGAGATCGCCCGCAAGAAGGGAGAAGCCCTGGAGCTTCTCACCGCGGGCAAGTTGGCTGAATGTCAGGAAAAGGATCCGGAAAAGCGGGAACTCTTTATCGTGGAGGGGGACTCCGCCGGGGGCTCGGCCAAGCAGGCCCGGGATCGACGGTTCCAGGCCATCCTTCCCCTGCGGGGAAAGATCCTTAATGTGGAAAAGGCCCGGGTGGACAAGGTCCTTTCCTCGGAGGAAATTAAACAGATCGTGGCCTCGCTGGGAGCAGGGATTGGCCCGGATTTTGATCCAGAAAAGGCCCGATTTCACCGGATCATCATCATGACTGATGCCGATGTAGACGGGGCCCACATTCGCACCCTGCTCCTGACCTTCTTTTATCGGCAGATGACCGAGCTCATTGAGCGGGGCTGGCTCTACATCGCTCAACCCCCACTTTTTCGGGTGAACGAAAAGGGGAAGGATGTCTATCTCAAGGACGAGGCGGCTCTCGACGCCTACCTCTTTGAAAGGGCCCTCAAAGGAGTGAGAATGAGACTGGCGGGAGAGGAGTTTTCTGGCGAGCGCACCCGGGAGGTCCTGGAGATCCTGGCTGCTTTAGAGCGGGCCCTCTCGGAGCTCCGGCGCCGGGGTTTTCCTCCGGAGGCGGTCCTCATTCTCCTGGCCGAAGGTTTTACCCGAGCGGATCATTTCGATGACGAAGGACGGGTGACGGAGCTTGCGGAAAGATTTCGAAAGCGGGGCTATGCCGTGGGTCGAATTAAGCCCAGCGAGGAGCGTCCCCAGGCCTTTGAGTTCGAAGTGACCTCTAAAAAGGAGGGTTATCTCTCCTACACTGTGGGTCCGGCCATCCCTATAAGAAGGGAGTTCCGGGAGGTGCGACGCCATTACGAAAGAATTGAGCCTTTCCTCGGAAAGGAAGTGGAACTTCTAATAGGAGAGGAAAAACTCCATTTTGTCGACCTCCTTTCCGGGCTTTCGGAGATCCTTTCCCGGGTGAGGGAGGCCGGACGCAAGGGGCTTTTCATTCAGCGCTACAAGGGCCTGGGGGAGATGAATCCCCAACAACTCTGGGAGACCACCATGGATCCCGAAAGGAGAATCCTCCTGCGGGTGGAGGTCCAGGACGCGGCCGAGGCCGACGAACTCTTTACCACCCTCATGGGGGATAAGGTGGAGCCCCGACGGGAATTCATCCAGACCCACGCCCTGGAATACCGGGAGCTTGATGTCTAAGTTTCTGGGAATTTTTTTTCTGAGCCTCTTCCTACCCTTTACGCTCTGGGGTTATGTGGGCTCCCGGGCCTGCCAGAGGTGTCATCCCCGGGTGTATGACGGCTGGCGTTCCACTCTCCATCCCTACATGCTACGTAAGGCCTCTCCACAAAAGATCCACTCCTTCTGGAAGGGGACCCTTCGGTTCGGAAAAAAGGCCTTCACCTTGATCCAAAAAGGCCAGAGACTCTGGCTGGAGATTTCCGATAATACCGATAATAAAGGAACCAGGCGTTTTTCCGTGGATTATGTGATGGGGGGTATCTGGAAGGAGCTCTATCTTACCACCTTTCCCAACGGAGAGATCCATATTCTGCCCTTGAGCTGGTTGGTGGAGGATGGCCAATGGGAAAGAAATAATTACTGGCCGAAGACGATTTACCAGTACAAGTGTATGGGCTGCCACGTAACCGGTTTTCGGGTGAAAAAGGAGGGCCAACAACTGGTGACCTCTTATGAAGAATTAGGGGTGGGTTGTGAGGCCTGCCACGGTCCGGGGGAGGCCCATATCGCGGCCCCACCGGAGAAAAAGACCGAGACCATCATTAATCCGGCCCGGATCCCCAATGCCCGTCTGGCCTCCATGGTCTGTGGGGCCTGTCACAGCCGAGGAGAAACCGTGGATGGACGCTTCCGTTTTCCCTACGGTTTTCGTCCGGGAACGAGTTTCGAGTTTTATTATCAGTTTAAACCTGTCCTCTATCCTGACGGAAGTTCCAAGGTCCACTATCAGCAATACTATGATTGGTTGAGGAGCGGTCATGCCCGAGGGGGGGTTATGTGCTGGGACTGTCATGAGGTCCATGCCCGGGGAAGGGCCAATCGCTTCCAGACCAAACTTCCGGCCAATCTCTTGTGTCGAAACTGCCACGTGGTCAAGAACAAGGGGGTCCACGGGATTCACAGCGTGAATAACTGTGTGGGCTGCCATATGCCTCTGGTGGGGCGTCGGGGGCTCCGCCGGGACGTACACAGCCACCACTTTCGGGTGATCTTGCCGGATTGGACCCTGCGTATCGGAAGCTTTGAAAAGCAGCCCAATTCCTGCAATGCCTGTCATTACCATCGCAAGGATTCCCCGGAAGAGATGAAAAAAGCCCTGGATTTTGCCCGAGAAGGGCTTAATTTTTGAGAGGACTAACGCAAAAGGAGGGGCCCATGGAGTGTCGGCGGGAGGAAAATCTCAAGCGTTGTAATTGTACCTATGAGCCCTGTCCCAAGAAGGGCCTCTGTTGCGAGTGTTTGAAGTATCATCTTTCCCTGCGGCAGCTTCCGGGCTGCTGTTTCCCTCCGGAGGCCGAGCGGACCTACGATCGCAGTTTTGAACACTTTGCCCGCCTGGTCTCGGAGGGCCGGATTTAGATGCCTTTAGACTCTCTGGAGCTGGCCCGCCGTCTGGCCCGTTTTCTTTCCGCCAAGAAGGCCGAAGATCTGGTGATTCTGGATGTGCGAGGACGGGCCAGTTATACGGATTTCATTCTCATTGCCAGCGCCCGCTCGGCCCGTCATGTCCAGGGACTGGCGGAGTTTTTAGAAGCGGAGGCCGCCCGGGAGGGCCTTCATCCCCTGGGGGTGGAGGGCCTCCCTCAGGGTCACTGGGTGGTCCTGGACTACGAGGATGCGGTGGTCCATATCTTTTACGAGCCGGTAAGGAGGGTGTACGATCTAGAGGGTCTATGGGCGGATGCCCCGCGGATAGAGCTTCCAGAGGAAGAAGATGGCGGAGGTTAGACCCCTTCTTCTGGTGATCATGGATGGCTGGGGCTGGCGGGAGGAGGTTCGGGCCAACGCCATACGCCTGGCCGGGACCCCTAACCTGGATGCCCTGCAGGCCGAATACCCCTTTACCCTCCTTTCCGCCTCGGGGGAGGCCGTGGGGCTTCCCGAGGGACAAATGGGCAATTCCGAGGTGGGGCATCTCAACCTGGGGGCCGGGCGCATCGTCTATCAGGACCTCACCCGTATCAACCGGGCCATCCGGGAGGGGACCTTCTTTCAAAATCCTGAACTCCGACGGGTGGCCGAAAGGGTGCGGGAGACCGGAGGGCGCATCCACCTTCTGGGTCTGGTCTCCGACGGCGGAGTGCACTCCCATATTGAACACCTCTACGCCTTATTGGAACTCTATGCCCGGGAGGGCCTTTCCGAGCGGGTCTTCGTGCACGCCTTTACCGATGGGCGAGACACCGCTCCAGACGTGGCCGACCGTTTCCTCTCCGCCCTCCTTTCCAAAATGGCTGAACTTTCCTGTGGCAAGGTGGCCACGGTCTCCGGCCGCTACTACGCCATGGACCGGGACCGGCGCTGGGAGCGCACCCGACTGGCCTACGAGGCCCTGGTGCTCGGGCGAGGGCTTACGGCCCCGGATCCCCTTACCGCGGTGCGCCAGGCCTTTGCCCGGGGAGAAACCGACGAATTCATCAAGCCTACGGTCATCGTGGAGGGGGGCCGCCCGGTGGCCACTATTGAAGACGGGGATGCGGTAGTCTTTTTTAACTTCCGGGCCGACCGGGCCCGGCAACTCACCCGGGCCCTTACGGACCCCGAATTTTCCGAGTTTGCCCGGGAGAAGTTTCCTAAGCTGGCCTACTTCGTCTGCTTTACCCTCTATGACGAGACCTTCCCTCTTCCGGTGGCCTTCCCCCCGGAAAAACTCCACCGGATCTTCGGAGAGGAAGTCAGCCGGGCCGGGTTACCGCAACTGCGCATTGCGGAGACGGAAAAGTATGCTCATGTGACCTACTTCTTTAACGGAGGGGACGAGAAGACCTTCCCCGGAGAGGAACGCAAACTGATACCCTCTCCCCGGGAGGTCCCCACCTACGACCTCAAGCCGGAGATGAGCGCCTATGAGGTCACCGAGGAACTTATCCGGCGATTGCGGACCAAACGCTACGGGCTGGTAGTCTTGAACTTCGCCAATGGGGATATGGTGGGGCATACTGGGGTACTGGAGGCGGCCATAAAAGCGGTCCGAGTGGTGGACGAATGTGTGGGCCGTGTGGTGCGGGCCTTTCGGGAAACCCACGGAGGGTCGGTGATTGTGACCGCAGATCACGGAAACTGCGAACTCATGGCCGACGAGACCGGCCATCCCCATACCGCCCACACCGCCAACCCCGTGCCCCTTTATCTGGTGGATGACCGCTTCCGGGGACGTAGACTTCGGGAGGGAATCCTGGCGGATGTAGCCCCTACCGGGCTCTATCTTATGGGGCTGCCCATCCCGGAGGAGATGACCGGAAGGGTCCTTATAGAGGATTAGAGGGATCCTCTAGGAGGGCCAGCAGCCGGTCCAGCAATTCCTGAAGGCGCTTTTCCTTCTCCAGGATCTCTTCCATCTTCTTTTCGCACCAGCGCAGCTCTTCCTCCGAGAGGGTGTGCCAGCTTGCCGAACGGAAAAAAGAGGAAAGTTTTCGCCGAAAAAGGAGGCGCCGGCGTAATTCTCGCGAAAGATCCGGAGAAAGCTCCCTTTTTTGACAGAGATTCCCCACAAAGCGTAGATCGCTTTCCTGGACCGCGGAGAAGGTCAGCAACCAATCCTTGAGGGTTAAAAGCCTGGCCATGATTTCATTTTAACGAAGGGCTCTTTTCCGGCAAGTTGCGTATGAAGTTCAGGAAGGCCTGGGCCGGAGGTGAGAGGGTGCGTTCCCGGGCGTAGACTAGGTAAAAGTCGCGCCGAATGGGGGGGGCGGAGAGTTTTACGATCCTTAGGGTCCCGGCCCGCAACTCGTCTTCCACGGCCCTCCGGGAGACAAATCCCAAGCCGAGGCCGGCCTTGACCGCCTGTTTGACCGCTTCCGTGGAGCCCATGCGGGCTACGATGCGGACTTCTTCTAAGGAAAGACCTTGCTCTCTGAGGAAGGACTGGACCGTCTGCCAGGTCCCAGAACCTTCCTCCCGGGCAATAAGAGGCCAGTGGGAAAGGTCCCGCGGAGAGAGCCTTTCGGGAAAGCGTTCGTTTCCGCTCACCAGGACAATTTCGTCCTCTAGGGCCGGGACGAAGACCAGAGAAGGGGCCTCCTCTTGGGCCCCCACCATCCCCACCTCCAGTTCCCCTCTTTCCACCGCCTCGATGATCTCGTGGGTGTCTCCTACCCGCAGGAAGACTTCAATGTCGGGGTAGTCCCGCCGAAAATCCCGGATAAGGTAAGGGAGGATATACTGACCGGGAATGGTGCTTCCTCCCACCTCCAGAGGTCCGGCCCTAAGACCTTTAAAAAGGGCCATTTCCCGCTCCAACTTCCGGTATAGCAAAAGAATTCGCCGGGCATATTCGTAAAGGATTCTTCCGGCCCGGGTGGGCTCCACCCGACGCGTGTGTCGGTCAAAAAGTTTGAGCTCGAAATGTTCTTCTAAGTCCCGGATGTGCCCGGAGACCGTGGGCTGAGAGAGTCGAACCCGGCGGGCGGCCTTGGAAAAACTGCCGTTTTCCACCACGGCCACCAAGGCCTCCAGCTTGCGGGGATCTACCATATTTGCCCCCCTCCTTTTTGAGTATTCGGCTGCATTTTAATTTTTAATAAATTTTTTAGGTATTGTCTATAGCCAAGAGTCTAAGAGGTGGAAGGGAGAGAAAGACTTCGCTTTGGGAAATTTGGGGGCTAAACTATGAGACATGGAGCGCAAGCCGCGGCGTCCCACCCGGGTGGTAGAGGTGGGCTGGGTAAAGATCGGGGGAGGGCATCCGGTGGTGGTCCAGAGTATGACCAGCACCGACACCCGGGATGTATCCTCCACCGTGGCCCAGATCCGGGAGCTGGAGGAAGAGGGCTGCGAGGTCATTCGGGTGGCGGTCCCGGATGAGGCCGCCGCGCAAGCCCTGCGGGAGATCATTCCCCAGATCGGGATTCCCCTTATTGCGGACATTCACTTCGATTGGCGCCTGGCGGTGGCGGCGTTGAAGAGCGGGGCCCACGGTCTGCGCATCAACCCCGGAAATATCAAGGGCCGGGAAAATGTACGCCGGGTGATTGAAGCCGCCCGGAGAGCCGGGGCCTGTGTGCGCATCGGGGTGAACGCCGGGTCCCTGGAAAAGGACCTATTGAAAAAGTATGGATGGCCCCGACCGGAGGCCTTGGTGGAAAGTGCCCTGCGCTGGCTAGATTTCATTGTAGGGGACCTGGGCTACGAGAACGTGAAGGTCTCTCTTAAGTCTTCCGATGTATGGCATACCGTGGCCGCCTACCGGGAATTTTCCCGAAGGTCGGACTTTCCGGTGCATCTGGGGGTGACCGAGGCCGGAGGGCTCCTTCCCGGGACGGTCAAGAGCGCCCTAGCCCTGGGAATTCTCCTTTCCGAGGGTATTGGAGACACCCTTCGGGTCTCCCTCACCGCCCCACCGGTGGAGGAGGTGCGGGTGGCCTGGGAGATCCTAAAGGCCACCGGGGTGCGCCGAAGAGGGGTGGAGATCGTGGCCTGCCCCACCTGCGGGCGCTGCGAGATCGATCTTATAGGTCTTTATCAAGAGGTGGAGCGTCGCCTGCGGGGGCTTAAAGCCCCCATTAAGGTAGCGGTCATGGGTTGCGTGGTAAACGGACCCGGAGAGGCCCGGGAGGCCGATGTGGGGCTGGCCGGAGGCAAGGGGGTGGGGCTAATCTTCCGGCGGGGGCGCATCGTCCGCAAGGTCCGCGAAGAAGAGTTGCTTTCCGCTTTCCTGGAAGAGGTGGAGCGCTTTCTGGCCGAAAGGGAAAAGGAGCCTCAGACCCGGTAAAAGGTGCTCTCCCGGGCGGCGGAGAGGGCCCGCTCGAGGACCATATTGAGGTGATCCGCCCCCAGGATGTTGGTCCCTCCGACCTTGTAGCCTACGGAGAGCCTTTTTCCCTCTAAGACACAGGGGAAGCGTCGCCCGCGGAGGCGGGCAATCAAGGCCCGGGTGTCTTCGACGTTTCGGCCTACGGTGATCACCACGAAGAGGCGCTCGGAGGGCCGGGTCAAAAAGTCTCGAGGGAAAAAAAGGCCTTTCAGGAAATGGGCACAGGCCAGGAGGATCTTTTCCTTTATCCAGGGCTCCTCTTTGGGGATCTCCGGAACGAAGGCCAGAAACTGATAGTCTTTGCTATAGATATGGGGGCGAACGGCTTTGTCAAAGATTTGCTGAAGACCCCGTAGATTCCAGAATTTGGTAAGGGGATCCCTCAAAACTTCCTCGCGAAGAAAGGCAATTTCTTGTTCCAGTTGTTTGATTTTCTTCTGTATCTGAGTGAGCAAAAGGGCCTCTTCTGGTCTAACGGTGATTACAAGGTTTCCCGTAGAGGTCTTTCGGAGATGGGAAATAGCCTTTTCTAGAAAAGCCGAAGCTTCCTGTAACACCTCCAGAAGTTCCGGTTCTTTTAATTCCGCCTTTCCTTGATTTCGGGAAAAGAGTTCCGAATAGAGTGTCGGATAAGGTACTTTACCCTCTTTATGAAGGGAAATAAAAGTTTCCCAAGCTACCGCTAGGGCCTTCCTTTCCTGTTGAAGGAGTTTTTCAAAAAATTTTGCGTCCAACTTTCCAGATTGCCCCGATTTTTCCTAGTTTATATATCCTTGTTTCTTGCTTGACAAGACCTTTTGTGGTATAAATACCCCAAAAGAGAAGGGGGCGTGTATGAAGGTCCTTTGGGAAAGAGGAGTGGGATTTTTCCTTTTGTTCTTCTTGGTGCTTCTAGGGGGCTGTGTGTCTTCCGGGGTCCAGACCACGGTGGAGAGCACCGGCCCCACGGTGCAGGAGGTGGTGACCTATCAGGGGCCCAAGGCCCGGATCGCGGTGGCCAGCTTTAAGTGTAAGGCGGCCAAGTGCAGCGGGGCCATCGGAGACGGCCTGGCGGATATGCTCTCTACGGCCCTTTTCCGCACCGGGCGTTTTATCGTCCTGGAGCGCGGAGAAGGCCTTCGGGCCATTCAGGAAGAACTCAATCTGGGCCAATCCGGCTATGTCCGTCCGGGAGCGGCCCCCCAGGTGGGGCTTATGGAGGGGGCGGATATCCTGGTGATCGGGGCTATTACCGCCTTTGAGCCCGAGGCCTCGGGCTGGGGCGGTGGCGGAGTGGTGGTGCCCTTCAATGTACCCCTCATTGGTGGGGCCAAGATCGCCAAGAAGGAGGCCTACATTGCTGCGGACATTCGGCTGGTGGATGTGCGCACCGGACGGATAATCAACGCCACCACCGTGGAAGGAAGGGCCTCTTCCTGGAAGGTAGGCGGGGGAATGGGGACCATCTTGGGTACCGTGGCCCTGGGGGGAGCCCTGGGGGCCTATAAAAACACCCCCATGGAGAAGGCCATCCGGGTCATGCTCTATAACGCCGTGGATGCCATCGCCAAAATGGTCCCGGAAAGCTACTATCGCTGGGGACAGGGGACCCAGGGCTACAATACCCCTCCGGTGGCCCCCCAGCCGGCGGCTACTTCTCCCCCGACCCCGGCCTCTCCTACGGGCCTGGTGCGCCCCTCGGCGGCCTTTCAGCCCGGCTCCCAGGTCCTTCGAGAGGAAGACTTTGCCTCTTGTACCGAGGTTCCCACCAGCGTGCGGATCCTTCGGGGCAGCGCCGAGTGCGTAAGCTTTCAGGGAAAAAATTGGCTAGCCACCGTCAAGGGACAGGTCCTCTTTCAGCTTCCGGTCTCCGGGCTCAACCTCGGCCGAGACTTTGCCGTGGAGTACACCTTCTATATGCCTACCTATGTGCCCTGGGCCGAGGCCTCCCTCCTCCTGGGAAGGGCCGACTCTCCCTTCAAGCTGGCTTTAGGCAAGGGCGCGGTGGCGAAAGATACCTATTTTAAGTGGATCGACCGGCCCATCCCCCTTGAGGGAGATATTGTGGGGCGGGTCCACCGGGTGGCCTTCCAGAAAAAGGGCAATCTGGTTCGGGTCTATTTTGACGGACGCCGGGTCTTTTCCGGGACCGTGGATCCCCTGGCCATGGGCCGCCTGCGCCCCAACCTCTATTTCCTGGTGGGTTCGGGGCATGCGGATATCGAGACCGGAAAATACGTCCTGATCACCGATCTGCGGGTGAGCGCCTATTAAAAAAATTTCGGGAGGTGCGGGCGTGCTTCGGGAGGAGGATCTTAAGGGACTCTTCCCCCGGGAGCGGGTGGAGGCCTTTTTCGAGGCCTTCTACTTTGGGGAGGAGCCGGCCTACGACTTGGAGCTGGGGCTAGGGTCCTTCGACCCGGAAAAAAAGATCCTCCGTTTGGAATTGCGGCTTAAGGCCCGGCCGGGGCGATGTTTGGCCTGTAATCTTACCTGGGGGCTTCCTGAGGTCTTCAAACGCCATCCGGTGCTGAATCTGGCCGGGGTGGTGCAGGCCCTGGAGGAAAAGCTTAACGGTTTCCGGGTGCGTTCCTGGGGCCTGGGGCCCACAGAGGAGATTGACGAAAATCTCCACCGGATCCCTTTAATCATCTATCTCGAATGACCAGCGGGCCCGGTCTCCGGCCACCTCCAGCCGGGCCCACACCCCTAAGGGAAAGGCCGTAAGAGCCGGCTTGTGCCCTAAATAGGGGAAAAGGCCGCAGGGTTTTTCCCGGGGCAGCACCTCCTTGACCAGAGGGAGGATTTCTCCTTCCGGCAGGCCCAGGTCTCCGAGGAGGATTCCCGCTACTTCGTCCAAGACCCCGGAGAGCCGGAGATGGGTGAGGTAGCGATCCAGGCGGTAAAGGGGCTCCCGGAGGTCTTCCAGAAAGAGGAGGGCCCCGCGGAGGGAGGGAAAGTAAGGGGTCCCCAAGAGGGCCGAAAGGGTGGCCAGATTTCCCCCGAAGACCGGGCCCTGAGTCTTTCCGGGAGAAAGCCCCAGACCTTCAAAGACCAGGGCCTTTTCCCCAAAAAGCAGGGCCCGGGTTTCGGAGAGGGCCTCGGGGCTTAGGCGGGGAAGGAAGCACACCGTGGGGGCGTGCCAGACGGGAAGCCCCCTTTGGGCCAGGAGGTTGAGAAGGGCCGAAAGGTCGCTGAATCCTAAAAGCGGGGGAAATTTCTCCGGGAGGCGGGGAGCCAGGAGGGGGAGGAGGCGGGCGGAGCCGTAGCCTCCCCGGGCGGCCCAGAGGACCTCGGCCTCTTCGGCGGCCCGCAGGAGGGCCTCGGCCCGGCTCCGGTCCTCCCCGGCCAGATACCCCTTTTTTTCAAAGACTCCCGGGTCCACCTCTACCCGAAGGCCCCAGTCTTTGAGAATTTTAAGCCCCGGGGCCAAGGCCTCCTTTTCTACGGCCCCGGCCGGGGCCACCACTCGCACCCGGGCCCCGGGTCTAAGCCTCCCCAAGACTTTCCCCATAGAGCCAAAAGAGCCCCTCTAGGATGAGCTCCGGGACCACTTCCCGGATGGAAGGTGCATGGGGGGCCACAAGGGAGGCCAGGCCCCCGGTGGCCACCACTAAAGGGTCCTCTCCCATTTCGGCCGCCAGCCGGGCCACCAGCCCCTCGGTGAGTCCGGCAAAGCCGTAAATAAGCCCGCTACGCATGGCCGAGACGGTGTCCCGCCCCAGGGCCTCCGAAGGAGGGGTAAGTTCGATGCGGGGAAGTTTGGCCGTCTTCTGAAAAAGGAGTTCGGCTGCGGCCTCAAGCCCCGGGGCGATGGCCCCTCCCAGGTATTCCCCCCTTCCGGAGACACAATCGAAGGTGGTGGCCGTTCCGAAGTCCACCACGATAGCCGCCCTCTTCCAGCGGCGCCAGGCCGCATAGGCGTTCACTAGCCGATCCGCACCCACCTCCTCCGGCCGGCGTAGCTTTACCGCAAGGGGCACCCTCTCCGGGGAGACCGCCACCCATTCCTTGACCAGCCAGCGCCGGACCACGGTCTCCCAGAGGCCGTCAAGGGGAGGGACCACCGAGGCGAAGGCCACCCCCTTCAAGGCCCTCACCGGAATCTCCAGGAGATCGAAGAAGCCCCGCAGGAGGAGCAGGAGTTCTTCGGCCGAAAGGTCCGTCCGGGTGCGGAAGCGGAAGCTACGCACCGGAAGCCCGTCCCGCCGGAAGACCCCGCAGGCCGTGGTGGTGTTGCCTACATCCACGCAGAGGATCAAGTCTTCGGATTTTGGAGTCCCAGACACACCCAGCCCTCCTTCTCCGAACGATAGTCTAACGCCAGACCGGCGGCCTTGGCCACCTCCTGGATCTCGGCCTCCATA
Source organism: Thermosulfurimonas marina (assembly GCF_012317585.1). Lineage (NCBI taxonomy): Bacteria > Pseudomonadati > Thermodesulfobacteriota > Thermodesulfobacteria > Thermodesulfobacteriales > Thermodesulfobacteriaceae > Thermosulfurimonas > Thermosulfurimonas marina. The sequence continues at coordinate 950,461 of NZ_CP042909.1, read as the reverse complement.
GAGGAGGTGAACCCGGAAAGGAGATAGTAGCTCGCGGTGCGAAAGGAAGGAAGCCCCAGGAGGTCAAGAAGGAGACCCTTGTAGAGGTTGGCCAGGACCAGGTCCGCGGAAAAGGGAAGCAGGCTTCGGAGATCGGCCTCCCGGACCTCGGCCGAAAGCCCGTTTAGGGAGAGATTTTTCCGGGCAAGAGCCACACAGAGGGGATTGCGGTCCACGGCCAAGACCTGAGCCCCCAGGCGGGCGGCCACCAAAGTAAGAAGCCCGCTTCCGCAGCCCAGATCCACCACCCGCCGGCCGGAAAGTCCCCGGCTTTGGGCGAAATCCCAGAGGGCCGAAAGCATCAATTGGGTGGTCGGATGGGCTCCGCTTCCGAAGACTACCCCGGGATCGTAGTAAAGGTCGGCCGGGCCTTCCTCCCAGACCGGGGCCAGCACTAGGGGGCCCACGCGGAAGGGCCGAAGCCTTCGGCCCTCGCCCCAGTCCGCGTAAGGGACGGTGGCCGAAAGCTCGAAGGTCAGGCCGTAGTCCCGGCAGATCCTTTCGGCCAGCCCCGGCTTTTCCCGGTGGAAAAAGAGTACCGTAAGGTCCTCTTCCTCCCAGCAGCCGATAAAGTCCGGATCCGGGAAATCCCGCAGGGCGGGATGCGTGCCGGAGAAGGCGTAAAGATGGAGAAGGTGGTAGCGCTTATGGGGTGGCCGCAGCATGGCAGAATTTCTCTTTTCGGCGCCGGTAGTAGTCGGGGTGGCGCACCGGGAGCTTCTGGGAAAGTTTAAGGGCCTCTTCGGCGGCCTGACAGGCCTTCTCGGCCAGACCATTTTGAAAATAGGCCTCGGCTAGGGTGTCCAGGATCTCCGGGGTGCTCCGGAGGGAGGCGGCCTTTTGGGCCAGACGCAAGGCCCGCTGGGGATCCCTCAGGGAGGGCTCTTGGGCGGTAAGGAGGGTCCAGGCCAGGTTGTTGAGGATCCAGGGATCCTCCGGGGCGGCTTCCAGGGCCTTTTCATAAAGGGTTAAGGCCTCGGCGGCTTGGCCCTGAGAGAGAAGATAGTCGGCAAAGGCTCGCAGAAGCTCCGGGTCGGCCCCGGCTCGACGAAGGAGGCCCTCCTTGAGGTTTGAAAGGGCCCTTTCCTGGAGGCCGGCGTGGCGGGCCACCTCCGGGGCCAGGCTCAGGAGGATCAGGGCCCCCAGGAAGAGAAAGAGATAGCGGCGCAGGCGGAGGTGGTGCCTTCGGGCCAGCTCCGGCTGTCGTTCCACCTCCTCCAGAAATTGGAGCCTTTCGGCCAGGCTGTAGTGGTGCCAGCTCGGGGCCTGGCGCAGTCTGGAAAGGGCGGCCACCTTCTCCAGGGCCTGCCGCAGGCCCCGGGCCGAGCCCAGGGACTCGAAGGCGTGTAGATCCGCCTGACGCTCGAACTGGCGCAGAAAGTAGCCCAGAAAATAGCGGAAATAGAGGACCACCAGAAGGAGGAGAAAGCCTACAAGCAGGATCTCTGGCCAGGGGGTAAGGGAAAGGTTGCGGGAGAGAAAGATCTCCGGACGGGGAAAGAAGGCCAGAAAGGCCAGCCAGAGGGGCTCAAGCCCCCGATAGGCCAGGACGAAAAATCCGAAAAGAAAAACGAGGAGCCAGAGGAGGTGTCGGCGTTTGAGGTGCCCTACCTCGTGGGCCACCACGGCCAGCAATTCTTCCTCGGTAAGGAAGGCCATAAGCGCTGGAGAGATCAGGAGGTAGCGCCAGGGATAAAGAAGGCCCACCACCCCGGCGGTAAGGAGACGCCCCTCAAAGGGGAGCCAGAGATAGATCTCTCCTACCCGCACTCCTTCCCGGGCCAGGAAGGTCTCGATGCGCTGGCGAACCTCTCCGGGAGGCAGTCTCCGGGTGGGCCAGAGCCTTACGGCCAGGGCTGGGAAGAAGAGGGCCACCAGGACCAGGATCCCGGACCAGAGGAGGGCCTCCGGGGCCTGGGGGAAGGCCTTTTCCAGAAGGTCCCAGAGGGCCAGAGCGGCCAGCCAGGGAATAAGGGCCGGAAGGAAAAAGCGCAGCTGAGAAAGGAGATAGCGGACCGGGGGAAGGCCGGCCAGATGGGCCCGTTTTTCGAGAGGGGCCGCCACCAGCCAGCTCAAGGCCAAATATTGTCCGTAGAAGAGGAGGGCCCAGAGGTCTCCGTGGAGGACCCGGGGCAGGCGCAGGAGGGCCACATCCGCCAGGAAAAATACCAGGGCCAGCTTGGGGATCAGGCGCTGGCGCTGGAAGAAGGAAAGGGCCTCGCGGGCCCCGGAAAGGAGGCCCCAGACCAGGACCACCCACAGGAGGTCTTTCAGGACAAAGACCAGGGGGAGGGGCCAGGAGGGGGCCGGCCCGTCCGGCCAGGCCCCCCAGAGGATCAGGGCCAGAAAGAGATAGATGACCTCGTCATAAAACACTTAAGAGGACTCTTTTCCGGAGTCTTGGGTGCCGGAACTTCCGGAATCTTCCTTCTGGGTCTCCTTGCGTTCCTTGCGAGCGTAATCGGTAACGTACCAGCCCGTGCCCTTGAGGATAAAGGAGCTCTGGCTGATGAGCTTGTGGAGTTTTCCTCCACAAGACTCGCAGGTGGCAAGGGGCTCGTCGGTAATCTTCTGCCAGACTTCAAGCCTCTTTCCGCAGCCTTCACATTCGTATTCGTAGATGGGCATGGGCCTCACCTCCTGGCATAGATTTGGTCAAAACGCTCCAGGGTCTCGGCCAGACCCGGGAAATGTCCCAGAGGGCGCAGGATCTCCCGGGTCTTGGTGTGGACCCTGGCCTCTTCCTCGCCTCGCCTTTCGGCCCCCAGGTAATAGGAGGCCTCGTAACGGGCAAAACGCACCATGTGTACTAATTCGTGGGTAAAAATATAAAGCATAAGGGCCGGGAGAAAAGCCCGGCTGCAGGGAAGGGGTCTTCCATACGGGAAGTAGATGCAGTAGGATTCCGGCCCCCGGGGTCGGCGTCCCCGCACCAGGACCGCCAGGGCCTCTTCAGGAAAAGGCCAGCCTTCTTTCAGGAACCGGGCTTCGTATTGGATCTGCCGCAAAAGGCGGGGAGAAAGCCTGTAGTGTTCGAAGACTAACTCTTCGGCCAAGGCCGAGGTCTCGGCCAGGATGTGGGGGCAGGGGAGCAGACGCCCCCGGCGGCCTAGAGGTCTCCCCGCGGATAGGACCCAAGCCATTCCAGATGCAGACAATGCCGCCGCACCTCCTCCAGGCATTCGGAAAGGCCGGGATCCTCCACATGCCCTTCACAGTCCAGAAAAAAGAGATAGCGCCAGGGTTCACTTTTGGCCGGACGGCTTTCGATCTTGGTGAGGTTGATGCGGCGTTCGGCAAAGGCCCGCAGGACGGCATAGAGGGCTCCGGGGCGGTCCGAGACGCTGAAAAAAAGCGAGGTCTTGTCCCTGCCGCTGGGCGAAGGGGTCTCCTTACCGATGACCCAGAAGCGGGTCACGTTGCCCCGGTAGTCTTCGATGTGTTTGGCCACCACCTGGAGGTGATAGGTGCGGGCCGCCAGCGGGCTGGCCACCGCCGCCACCGAAGGGTCCACCGCCGCCCAGCGGGCGGCCAGCGCCGTGGAGGCCACCTCCTCCACGGCCACCGAGGGCAGATTCTTGCGCAGCCACCGCCGACACTGGGCCAGGGCGTGAGGATGGGAAAGGACCTTGCGGATATCCTCCTTGCGGCCGGTCTGATTGAGGAGGTGGTGGCTGATGGGCACATAGACCTCCCCGCAGACCTTGACCCGGTACTGAGAGACGGCATCCAGGGTGATGGAGACCGTGCCCTCGATGGAGTTTTCCACCGGGACCACTCCAAAACGGGCCCGTTCGCTTTCCACCTCCTCGAAGACGTCGAGAACCGACTCTAGGGGGACATATTCCGTACTGTGTCCGAAAAACTCTAGGGCAGCCATGTGGCTGAAGGTGGCCTCAGGCCCCAGATAGGCCACCCGGGTAGGCTCCTGGGCCTGGCGGCAGGCGTTGATGATCTCCAGCACCACCGCCCGCAGGGAGTCCTCGGGAAAGGCCCCGCGGTTGAGGTCCAGGAGCTTGCGCACCACCTCCCTTTCCCGGGAGAGATCGAGGGGCCCCTGTCCTTCCCGGCGCTTGATCTCGCCGATGGCCTTAGCCAACTCGAAACGCCGGTGAAGGAGCTCGAGCAGCCGGCGATCCAGCTGGTCTATTTCCTGGCGAAGTTTTTCCAGCTCCTTCATGGCCGAATTTACTTTATTCACGGAAATCCGGGACGACAACCCCGGGCCGGGCAATATCCGGCGTAGAGGGCCTCATAGAGGGAGTGAAAGAGAATCTTTCGGCGGATATGTTGGGCATGGGGACAGTGGGGACGATGGAAACGCCGCGAGGCCCGGTTGCCCACGTAATAGGGGTCGGTGTCCCGCAGGACCCCGAAGATTCCCCGCCCCTTAGCCAGGGCCTCCCTCTGGACGGCCAGCAGGTGTTCCCGATAGCGGGCCGCCCCGGGCCAGAAGCAGGCAAAGGCCAGGCCCCGGGAGACCAGGACTTCGGAGACCAGGCGCCCGTCGGGCAGAAAGAGGTAGCCCAGAAGACGCCCGTAGCGATCCCGCCGGCGGGCTGCGGGCTCAAAACGCAGCCGACGCCCTTCTACCAGCTGGCGATTGAGGAGCCAGGCCTCGCGGGCCAAGGGCTCCGGCGGACCCTCTTTCCGGTGGAGTTCCGGGGCGTCAATGCCGGCGTAGCGCAATCGCTTTCCATCGGAAAGGACCACAGTGTCCCCGTCCAAGGCCCGCACTACGGTGACCTCAAGGGCCCGGGCCCAGCCGACCCAGAGGAGAAGGATCCCTAAGAGGAAAAGTCGAAGACGAAGGTCTTTCAAGGGGCCTCCCGGTTAGTCGAAGGTCAGGACTTCCTTGAGGACGAAACGGATTCCGGCCTCAAGCAAGGCCTCCTCCGGAAGTTCCTCCACCGCTCCGGGAAGATCCACCGCCAGATGCCCCCGGCGGATCTCCTCCCGAAAGTTCGGCAGATCGTAAAGGGCCAGAAAGATCAAGTCCAGCTGGTCTCCGGTAAGGGGGGTTTCGGCGTGGGCCTGGCGCCGGGCCACCACCTCTCCGAAAAGGTCGTTGAAGCGGAGATAGGGTCCCAGCCCCTGTTCCTCAATATAGTCCCGCACGGTGATGGGGCGCCTTTCGTAATGCCCCTTGCAGTGGGTCTCCCGGATGATGCGATAGACCTCCCGGGGCCGGCCGCTTTCGCGATCCTCCCGGAGGAAGCGGGCCAGAGGATAGGTGCGGCAGGCCGAAGGGCGATGGGCATAGACCCGGCAGCCCTCCGGAGTGAGGAAGGGGCAGGCAAAGTCGTGGCTTTGCATGTAAACCGAGACCACCGGAAGCTGGGTGACCTCCCCGATATAGGCCTCGCCGTAGCGCTCGAGGAATTCCTCGGGAGAGAGTCCCAGGGCCTGGCGCAGCCGCAGGAAATCGTAAGGAGAAAGCACCAGATGCACGTCGTAACAACACTTATTGAAACAGGGCACCCCGGGATGACAGGCAAAGACGAATTCGTCCTCCAGGGTAAGCTCCCGGGGATCGAAGACCGGCTCTTCCACTTTTTGTCCCCCACAGATTTTTGGGCTAAAATACCTCAGAAAGCTTCCCAGGCAAAGACCCATGCGTAAGAATCCGCTATGGAATCTGGTCTTTTTGGTCATCTTGATCTTGGCCCTTCTTTTGGCCCGTTACTACCGGACGGAACACCGGCGGAGCCTCCTTTCCCGGTATCCCCTTTTTTCCCCGGCCGGCAAAGCGGTGGGGGAGTTGAGCTTCTGGACGGAGGATTCGCGGGACCGGATCCTCAAGATCGAGCTTTCCCGAAGGCCTCCGGAGCCCCTCTTGGTGGTGCTATATTATGCCGAGGGAGTGGGCCGGAGCCTGGGGCGGATGGAAGGGGTGGTCTTTGTGCACTCCCTGGGGCCGGCCTTTTTGCCGGAGAAGGTGGTGGCCCTTAAGCTTCGGGGAGTGCGCTCGGAGCGGATTTATGCCGAGTTTCGTCGAAAATCCAGGGAAGGCCTCCCGGAAAAGACACCGGAGAAACCTTAGGGAGAAAATTGGATGGGCAGGAAAAAGCGTGGATTCCACACCAAGTTCATCTTTGTGACCGGAGGGGTCCTTTCTTCGCTGGGCAAGGGCCTGGCCTCGGCCGCCATCGGGGCCCTCCTGGAGGCCCGGGGCCTGCGCGTGACCTTCCAAAAGCTCGACCCCTATATCAATGTGGACCCCGGGACCATGAATCCTTTCCAGCACGGGGAGGTCTACGTCACCGATGACGGGGCGGAGACCGATCTCGACCTGGGCCATTACGAACGCTTCACCTCCGCCCGCATGGGCCATAAGAACAATTACACCTCGGGGAAGATCTATTTTTCGGTGATCACCAAAGAGCGCCGCGGAGACTACCTGGGGGGTACGGTTCAGATCATTCCTCATGTGACCGACGAGATCAAGGCCGCCATCGTGCAGCTAGCCGGAAGCGAGGTGGATGTGGCCATCATTGAGATCGGAGGCACGGTGGGGGATATCGAAAGTCTGCCCTTTCTGGAGGCCATTCGACAGCTCCGCTACGATCTGGGCCGGGAGAATACCCTTTATATCCATCTTACCTATGTGCCCTACATCAAGACCGCTGGGGAACTCAAGACCAAACCCACCCAGCACAGCGTAAAGGAATTGCGGGCCATCGGAATCCAGCCCGACATCCTGCTTTGCCGCACGGAGCGCTTTTTACCTCCGGAGGTCAAAAAGAAGATCGCCCTTTTCTGTAATGTGGAAGAAGACGCGGTCATTACCGCTAAGGACGTGGACTGCATCTACGAGATTCCCCTGGTCTTTCACCAGGAGGGGCTGGACGAAAAGATCGTAGAACTTCTCAACATCTGGACCCGGGAGCCGGACCTTTCCTCCTGGGAAGAGCTAGTCCAGCGTTACCGAAACCCCCGGGAAGAGGTCACCATTGCCGTGGTGGGCAAATATGTGGACCTCAAGGATTCCTATAAGAGTTTACACGAGGCCCTGGTGCACGGGGGCCTGGCCAACGAGGCCCGGGTAAACATTCGCTATCTTTCGGCCGACGAGATTACCCCCGAAAACGTGGCGGAGCTCCTTTCCGGGGTGGACGGGGTCCTGGTCCCGGGAGGATTCGGCTACCGGGGGGCGGAAGGCAAGATGGAGGCCATCCGCTACGCCCGGGAGAAGGGGCTCCCCTTTTTCGGGATCTGTCTGGGGATGCAGCTTGCGGTCATCGAGTTTGCCCGCAATGTGGCCGGGCTCTCCGGAGCCAATTCCACGGAGTTCGACCCCGATACTCCGCATCCGGTGATCTATCTTATGCGGGAATGGTTCAATTACCGTACGCAGCGGGTGGAAGTCCGCGACGAAAAGTGCGACAAGGGCGGGACCATGCGCCTCGGGGCCTATCCCTGTCGTCTGGTCCCGGGGACTATTGCGCACCGGGCTTACGGCTGCGAGGAGGTCTTTGAGCGGCACCGGCACCGCTATGAATTCAACAACCAGTACCGGGAGATCCTCACCGAAAAAGGCCTGCGCATTGCCGGTCTGTCTCCGGACGGAGAACTGGTAGAAATCATCGAGATTGAGGGACATCCCTGGTTTGTGGGCTGTCAGTTTCATCCGGAGTTCCGTTCCCGGCCCATGGAGCCGCATCCCCTCTTTGCCTCCTTTATCCGGGCGGCCTTAGATCACCGGCATGGAAGGTAGCTGGTCTCCGGAAAGGGCCTTTTTTCTCCTGGGGGAGATGGGGCAGGAATATGGACTGCCCTTCGAGGCCCGGCCCTTGGTCTATCCCCTTTTTCGCTATCTTTCGGCCCTGGCCGCCCGGGCCGAAGAGTTAAACCTTACGGCCTTTAAGAGCCCCGAAGAAAGGCTCCTTTACGCCGTCTCTGAGGCCTTAGTACTGGCCGCCTTCCTTCCGGAGGGAGGCTATCCCCTGGCCGATCTGGGCCCCGGGGGCGGAATCCCCGGGCTGGTCCTCAAGCTTGCCCGGCCGGAGCTGGAGATCGTCCTCTATGAGGCCCATCCGGGTCGGGTAGCCTTTCTGGAGGAGATGATCGCCGAACTGGGTCTTTCCGGGATCCGGGCCGTAAATTGCCACCTAGGCCGCACCTTCCCGGAGGAGCGCTTTCCGGTGGTGGTGGCTCGGGGCTACGGTTCGGTGGAGAAATTTGTGCGCCACGCCCGGGCCCTTCTTGCCCCCCCGGGTCAGGCCTTCTATCTCTGGCGCCAGGAGGTGGAACCCTACGGCCGACCGGAGGGCCTGGAGATCCTGGGAGAGATTCCCTTTGCGCTTCCGCAGGGTCGGGGCCTGAGAAAGCTCCTTCTTTTTGGCCTTTCCCCCTGAATAGCTCCGCAGACCTTGAAAGAAAGGCCTCCTTGTGGTCTTTTTGAAGGAGACCTTGTGTGGGGAGGTATCCAAAAATGGGTGGTCGAAGTCGGAAATCGGTTTTACGCCAGAAACTGGCCAAATATTACCGGGAGCGGGAAAACCCCCTGGCCCTCATGGCCCTTCAGGAAAATATTATCCGCCAGCATCAGGAGCGGTACGAACTCCTGCAGCAGAACCTGGCCTATCTCCAGGGGGAGGAGCCGCCCAGCGGAGAGGAGGGGCCGGTCTCCCGGCTCACCATCCGCAAGTTCACCGGGGAGCCGGACAAGAAGTTTCAGAACCGGGCCTTTTACGAGGTGCTCTACCCCATTACCATGGAATATCGCTACATGCCCATCCACGCCATCTTCGTCTGGTACCTCCAGGCCCTGGAGATGGTTTATGGGGAAAAGCTCAACAAGACCCATCTCAACCGGCTCCAGAAGTGGATCCTCCGCTGGCTGACCACCATGACCCCGGAAGAGGAAATGAATCTCAAAAGTGAGATCGTCACCTGGATCCTCAATCGTTTTACCTAAGGCCGGAGAGGGCCCGGTCGTCTATCTCATAGACGGGACCTCCTTTGTCTACCGGGCCCACTACGCTATCCGCGAGCCCCTTTCCACCTCTTGGGGGCTTCCCACCAAGGCGGTTTTTGTCTTCACCCGGATGCTCTTGCGCCTCCTCAAGGAGGTGCGGCCGGAGTATCTGGTCTTGTGTCTGGACGAAAAGGAGCCCACCTTCCGGCACGAGGCCTACGAAGACTATAAGGCCCACCGCCCGCCCATGCCGGAGGAGCTGGTGGTCCAACTTCCCTATATCCGGGAGGTAGCCGAGGCCCTGGGGGTCCCCATCCTGAGTCTTGCGGGCTATGAGGCCGACGACCTTATCGCCACCCTGGCGGTCCGCCTTCCGAACCCGGTGGTCATTGTGGCCGGAGATCGCGACCTCCTCTGCCTGGTGAGTGAACGGGTCCATCTATGGGACCCTTTGCGGGAAAAGACCTATACCCCGGAGGAGGTGGAGCGGCGTTACGGAGTCCCCCCGGAAAGATTCCCCGACTTCCGGGCCCTTACCGGAGACCCCTCGGACAATCTTCCCGGGGTAAAGGGTATCGGGGAGAAGACCGCCGCGGCCCTCATCCGGGCCTTCGGGTCTCTAGAGGAGATCTACCGGCGTCTGGACGAGGTGACTCCGCCCCGGGTGCGGAAGCTCCTTTCTGAGGGCCGGGAGGCGGCTTTTCTCTCCCGCAGGCTGCTTGAGCTTTCCACCTCTGCTCCGGTGCCTCTTGAGCTAGAACATTATCGTTTGCGGGAGCCCGACTGGACCCGGCTGCGGGCCCTCTTTCGCAAGCTGGAGTTCCGGAGACTTCTGGCGGAGCTTCCCGCGGAAAGACTCAGCTTGGGGGAAGTGGTCACCGTAGAGGATCTACCCCGAGAGGTCCTTTCTTCGGAAAGGCTGGGGCTCTGGGCCCGTCCCGGGGAGGGTCTTTTCGCCAAAGAGCTTCTGTCTCTCTCCGTGGCTACCGAGGGCCGGGCCTGGGTGGTCCAAAGGGCCTCGCCGGAGACCCTCCGGCGACTTCTCGGCTTTTCGGGGCTGGAAAGGGTGGTCCACGATCTCAAGGCCCTCTATCATTTGGCCGGCGAGGCCCCGGAGGCCGAAGGACTTCTGGATGTGAAGCTGGCGGCCTGGCTGCTGGATCCCACCCGCCGGGACTACAGTCTGGAAGGCCTGGCCGAAGAACACCTGGGGGCCAGGCTGGCCTCTCTTGACGGAAAGGGGATGGGGGAACGGGCCCTGGCCCTGGCCGAACTGGGGCCCCTTTTGCGCGAGGCGGTGGAGGCCGCGGGTCTTGGCCCGCTCCTTTTCGAGGTGGAGCTCCCCCTTTCGGCCGTCCTTTTCCGGATGGAAAGGGTGGGGGTACGGGTGGACCGGGCCTATCTTTCGCGGCTGGCCGAAGACCTCCGCCAGGAGCTCGCCGAGCTGGAGGCCGAGATCTATCGCCTGGCCGGAGAACCCTTTAACCTGCGTTCCGGCCGACAGCTCTCCCGCATCCTCTTTCAAAAGCTGGGCCTTCCCCGGGGAAAGCGTACCCCTAAAGGTACAGACTTTTCCACGGATGTGGAGGTCCTTTCGGCCCTGGCCGAAAGACATCCCCTCCCGGAGCGGCTCCTGCGCTATCGGGCCCGGCACAAGCTCCTTTCCACCTATGTGGAACCCCTTTTGCGCCTGGCCGATGCTGCCGGCCGGGTCCACACTACCTTCAACCAGACCGGAACGGCCACCGGAAGGCTCTCCTCCGAGGAGCCCAACCTTCAGAATATTCCCATCAAGGGGGAGGAAGGGGAGCTCATCCGGCGGGCCTTTGTGGCCGAGGAGGGTTGGGTCCTCCTTTCCGCAGACTATTCGCAGATTGAACTCCGACTTCTGGCCCATTTTTCCGGAGACGAGAATCTTCGCCGGGCCTTTGCCGAAGGGCGGGACATCCATGCGGCCACCGCGGCGGAGATCTTCGGGGTCTCGCCCAAGGAGGTCACTCCGGAGATGCGCCGCCTGGCCAAGGTGATCAATTTCGGTCTGGCTTACGGCATGAGTGCCTACGGACTTTCCAAAGAACTGGGAATAGACTATAAACAAGCCCAGGCCTTCATGGAAAGGTATTTCGAGCGCTATCCCGGAGTAAGGCGCTGGCGGGAGGAGGTGGTGGAGGAGGCCCGGAAGAGGGGTTACGTAACTACCCTTCTCAAGCGCCGGAGGCCCATTCCCGGACTTGCGGCCCCGGAAAGACCGGTGCGTGAGTTTGCGGAACGCACGGCCATCAACACCCCTATTCAGGGCTCCGGAGCGGACCTCATCAAGCTGGCCATGTTGAAGGTGGACCGGCGCCTGCGGGCCGAAGGCCTCAAGGCCCGGCTCATCCTTCAGGTCCACGACGAACTCCTCCTCGAGGTCCCGGAGGAAGAACTTAAACAGACCCAGGAGATCGTCCGAGAAGAGATGGAGGGGGTCTACCCCCTTTCCGTGCCCCTCAAGGTCAACCTGGCCTGGGGGCGAAACTGGGCGGAGGCCAAAGCCTGATGTGGCAGCCTTGGGAAGGAGGATATGAGGTCAACCGGGACCCGGCCCACATCCAGATCCTCCTTCGAGAGATTCAGGAGGCCGGATACTGGGTGGTCTTTGTGAGCGGCGGTTTTCGCTCCGGACCCACCCTGCTTCTCCATATGGATGAGGAGCGCCTGGTCTTCGACTATCCCCGGCCCTGGGTCTCGGGACTCGCCACCGCACGGGTCATCTATCGGGACGCCAGCAACATCGAATATTTCTTTCGGGTGCGGATCCTCGGGGAGGACCGAAACGAGAAGTATATCTTCACCACCCGCCCCACGGAGATCTTTCGGCTGGAAAGGCGCATGTACTACCGGGTGCCCACCCCTCCGGGATCCCGGGCCGTCTTTAAATGGAAAGAAAAAGAAATAAGCGGAGACATCGTGAATATTAGTGCCGGGGGCCTGGCCCTTATTCGTCCCAGCCTGAAGGTCCCTGAAAGGGAGATTCTCACCGAGGGTCGCCTGGAGCTCATGCTTTCGGCCACCCGACCCTTCGGAGTCATCGAAATTCCCCGGGCGGAGGTGGTGCGCCACCAGGAGACTCCGGAAGGCCTTCTCCTGGGCATCAAATTCCACATTCCGGAGAGGAAACGGCAGGAACTTATGCGCTACCTTATTCGGCGGGAGATCGAGCTCCGCAAGGCCAAGACCCAGGAGTAGCTCAGACCGTAAACTTGAATTGCCCTTTGCCCAAGATGTCGTGGAGGTGGAGGATGCCCACCAGGCGCTCGTCGGCATCTACCACCGGAAGCACGGTAATGAGGTGCCTTTCCATGAGATCCAGGGCCTCGGAGGCCAAGCGGTGGGCCTCGATGCGCTTGGGCTCCGGGGTCATGATTTCCTCCACCCGAAGGCCCGTTAGCCCTCCGTGACGCACCAGGGCCCGTCTCAGGTCCCCGTCGGTAATGATGCCCCGCAGGCGGTCCCGCTCATCGAGCACCAGGATACAGCCCAGACGCTTGCGGTCCATCTCCGGAAGGGCCTCGGTCATGAGGGTCCCCAGGCGGGTAAGGGGGATCCTCTCCCCGGTGAGCATAATTTCCGCCACCCGCACCTTGAGCCTTTCCCCCAGAGAGCCCGCGGGATGGTTGCGTCGAAAGTCCTCCGGAGAGAAACCCCGCGCCTCGGCCAGGGCCACCGCCAGGGCGTCGCCCAGGGCCAGGGTGGCCGTAGTACTGGCCGTGGGGGCCAGGTCGTAAGGGCAGGCCTCCCGGGGAACCCCGATATCTACCACCGCGTCGGCCAGGGCCGCCAGTGGAGAATCCGGCCGCCCGGTGAAGGCGATTACCGGTACCCCCCGGCGCTTGAGAATCTGGGCGATGAGGTTTACCTCCTCCGTACGACCGGAATTGGAGATGGCCAAAAGTACGTCCTCTCCGGTAACCATCCCCAGATCCCCGTGCAGGGCCTCGGCCGGGTGCAGGAAGAAGGAGGGCGTGCCCGTGGAAGAGAGGGTGGCCGCGATTTTCCGGCCCACCAGTCCGCTCTTTCCCAGCCCGGTGACCACTACCCGCCCCCGGGAGGCCAGGACCAGCTCCACTGCCCGGGAAAACCCCTCCCCCAGCTTGGCCTCTACGGCCAAAAGCCCCTCCCTTTCAATCCTTAAGACCCTGCGGGCGATCTCCAGGACCTCCATGGCCCTCCCATTATAACCCCTTTTGCCCTTCCGGGCTCGAAAAAGTCCTTTCCGGGACTCTCCCGGTTTCGAAAATTTTGGAAATTCCAAGGTCTTATTGTAGAGCGAGGGGGACAAAGTATAAAATGTCTTTAATGTGGCTAGATGAGGATCAAAAGAGGGCGGTGGAGACCCCGGGGTCGGCCTTAGTGGTGGCCGGGCCCGGGGCGGGAAAGACCCGGGTCCTTCTGGCCCGAGCCCTCCACCTCCTGGAAGCGAGCTTGCCTCCGGAAAGGATCCTCCTTCTTACCTTTACCGTGCGCACCCGGGCCGAGCTTACCGAAAGGCTTTCCGGGCTTTCGGCTCCGGTTCGGGCCGAGACCTTTCACGCCCTGGCCTATGATCTCCTTTCCGAGGCCCTGGGGCACCCTCCCCGCCTTCTTTCCGAGGAGGAGTCCCTGGAGATTGCCGGGCGTCTGGCCCGGAGCCACGGCCTTCGGCTCTCTCCCCGCAAGGTCCTCGAGGGCCTGAGGGCCGGCCGCCCGGAATTCGAACCCCTGAGGGAGGAATATCTGGGCTATCTTTCCCGGAACGACCTCTACGACTACCTCCGGATTCTTCTGGAGGTCCCTAAGAGGCTTTCCGGCCGTAGCTTTCAGGGCTACGCCCTTCTCATCGACGAGTACCAGGACCTTTCCCCGGAGCTCCTTCGATTTCTTACCACCTTTTCCCGGGCGGAGTTTTTCCTGGTGGGGGATCCGGCCCAGGCCATCTATGGTTTCCGCGGGGCCCGTCCGGAGACCGTGCACGCCTTCCTGCGGGAATTTCTCCCCGACCTCCGGGTCCACTACCTCCGGAGGAGCTACCGGGTCCCGGAGGAGATCCTCCGGCTGGCCGAGGGCCTGCGGGAGGATCCTTTCGGGGAGGGAATAAGACTTTCTGCCGAGAGATCCGGAGGAAAGGTGCGGCTTCTTTCCTTTCCCTCCGAGAGGGCGGAGGCTATCGGGGTGGCCAAGGAGGTGGCCCAACTTCTGGGCGGGGCCTTCATGGAAAGTTCCCGGGGGAGGGGGCTTCCTCCGGGGGAGGTCCTGGTGCTCGCCCGCCTGCGGGCCCTCCTTGAGCCCCTGAAGGAAACCCTCGCCCGTGAAGGCCTTCCGGTGGCCGAACCCGAAAAGGAGGCCGAGGAGGCCCGCAAGCGGCTTTCGGAGACGGCCCAAAGACTTCTTTCCCGCACCCAAAGGCCCGAAGAGGCCCTTTTCGAAGTGGAAAGGCTCCTTCCCGGGGCCCGGGCCTGGCTTTCCGGTCTTTCGGCCGAGGAGCTTTCCGCCCGGCTCCTTCTCCTCTCCACCCGCGATCTCCTTTCGCCCTCCCGGCAAGGGGTCAATCTGCTCACCATTCACGGGGCTAAGGGGCTGGAGGCCGAAGCCGTGGTGCTCGCCGGGGCCGAAGAAGGGATCTTGCCCCTCACCGTGCTTCCCGAAAGCGACCCCGAGGAGGAAAGACGCCTCCTTTATGTGGCGCTTACCCGGGCCAAAGGCTCCTTTCTGGCCACCTTTTCTCGTCGCCGGTTCCTTTACGGGAGGCGACTTTCCGGAAGACCCACCCCCTGGCTCTCTGGACTTTCCCGGGAGGAAAAAGCCCCTCCTCGCCGCCGTCCGCGCCAGGTGGGTCTCTTCGCCCTCCTCTTTCTTTTCCTTTTGGCGGTGAGTGCCGCCCGGGCCGAACCCCTGGCCGACCTTCTTTCCCGTTACAGCCGCCTCATGGTCGCCTCCCATCCGGGACTTGCGGCCCTGGCCAGCCGGGTACGGGCCCAGAAAAAGCGGGTAGCCCCTGCGGGGGCCCTCCCGGATCCCCGGGTGGTCCTTTCCGTACGCAACGCCGGAGATCCCATCCCGGCTAACACCCTGGGGGAGGAACCCATGAGCACCGCCGGGGTGCGGGTGGAACAGCCTCTCCCTTGGCCGGGGAAACGTCACCTCCGGGCCCGGATGGCCGAGCTCGAGGCCCGGCGTCTTGCGGCACGCTATCGCCGGGCCCTCTGGCAGAACTGGCGGGGCCTGGCCGAGGGGCTTCTGGATTTGGCCTATCTCGAGGAAGAGGCCCGCACCCTTCAGGAGATGAAAGTCCTTCTTCGGGAGATCGAAGAGAGCGTGAGACTTCGCTACGAGACCGGCCACGGGGCGCAGGCCGAGATCTTCCGGGCAGCCAATCAGAGGAGTTTCCTTGAGGAACGCCTACGGCTTAACGCCGAAAAACAGGCCCTCAAGGTGGCCGCCCTGGAAAAGCGCTTTCTCTTCCGGAAGATCCCGGAGCCGCTCGTGGAGCTTCCGAGGGAGCTCCCGGGGCTGCCGCCGGAAAAGACCCTCCTTTCCGCCCTGGAGAGAACGCCGGAGGTGGAAGATTTTCGCCTTCAACTCCGGGAAAAGGAGCTTGGGGCCCGGCTTGCGGAGCTGGAAAAACGTCCGGACTTCCGGGTCTTTTTCGGGTGGCATTCCCGGGGAACCCTTCCGGAGATCTATGAATTTGGACTGGGCTTCGGGGTGCCCCTTTTCTTGGGCCGCAAACAGGGACCCCTGGCGGAGGCGGCCCGAGAGGAGGTTCTGGCCGCCGGCCAGAGCCTGGAGGACGTGCGGGGGGAGCTGGCCTTTCGCCTGCGAGATCTCCTGCTTGCGGCCCGAACCGAAAGGGATCTTTGGGCCCTTTACGCCCGGGAGATCCTGCCCCGGGCGGAACTGGAACTGGCCTCGGCCCGGGATCATTATGCCTCCGGAAGAGGGACTCTGGAGAGCGTGCTTTCGGCCTTCCGGCGGGTGCTAGAGGCCCGTCTGAGCCTCTTCCGGCACCGGACCTCCTATCTCAAGGCCCTGGCGGGACTGGAGTCCTTGCTGGCCCGTCCCCTCTTTCCGGATCTTCCCGGGCCCGAAGGAGGTATCCCATGAGATGGCCGGCCTTGGTCCTTGCGGCGATCCTCGCCCTGGGAGGCCCTGGAGTCTTAAGGGCCGAAAAAAAGACCCTTTACATCTGTCCCATGCACCCCAGCTACCGCAGCGATCGTCCGGGAAAGTGTCCCATTTGCGGGATGGATCTGGTGCCCCTCCAAAAAGAGGCTCCTCCGGTCTCCAAGGCCCCCTCCCAGGAAAGGCCCGTCCGCCAAAAAGGGCTCCCTCTAGCGCCGGTGGAGATCTCTCCGGAGCGAGTCCAGCTTATCGGGGTGCGCACCGCTCGGGTGACGCATGAAAGGGTGGTCCTTACTTACCGGGCCCCGGCTCGAGTAACCTACGACGAGGAAAGGCTCCGCAGGGTGCACCTGCGGGTGGCGGGCTGGGTGGAGGAGGTGCGGGGGCTTTACACCGGGGCCCGAGTGCACCGGGGGGAAGTACTCTTTACCCTTTATGCTCCGGAAGTGCTGGCTACGGAGGAGGAGTGGCTGCGGGCGGCCCAATGGGTGAAAAGGCTGGAGAAGGAAAAGGCCTCTCCAGAAGTCCTGGAGGAGGCCCGCCAGGCCCTTCGGTCCGCCGAAAGGCGGCTCCTTCTCTGGGGGTTTGACTCCCGGGATCTGGCCCGGGTCAGGGCGCGGGGGCGTCCTCTGCGGGCCCTTCCGGTAAGGGCCCCGGCCGGGGGCTATGTGGTAGAAAACCGGGTCTTTCCCGGAAAGCGCCTCCGCTCCGGGGAGACGGCCTATGTACTTGCGGATCTTTCGGAGGTGTGGGTGGAAGCCGACCTCTACCAAGACCTTTTGCGGGAAATCCGTCCGGGACTCCCGGTGGAGGTGCGCTTTCCCGGGCTTCGAAAGGCCTTTTCCGCCCGGGTGAAGGAGATCCTGCCTTGGGTAGAGGAACGCCTGCGGGTGGGACGGGTGCGCCTGGCCTTGAGAAATCCCGAAGGCCTTCTTCGCCCGGGCCTCTGGGCCGAGGCGACCTTCCGCATCCCGCTGGGGATGCGCATGCTGCTTCCCGAAGAGGCCCTGATCTACGGGGGAGAGCACTATTATGTCTTCGTGCGTGCCGGCCTGGGACACTTTGAGCCCCGGGAGGTGAAGGTGGGCCCCCGGGTGGGAGAAAAGCGGGTGGTGCTTTCCGGGGTTCGGCACGGGGAAGAGGTGGTGGTCTCGGCCAACTTCCTCATCGACGCCGAAAGCCGCCTCAAGGCGGCCCTGGAGAGCTTTTCCGGAGGGGGCGGTGGTCACCACCATCATTGAGGCCTGCGGCCGCCGACCGGCCCTGGTCCTGGCCACCACGGTCTTCCTTCTTTTCGGGGCCTGGTGGGCCCTCCACCGGGTACCTCTGGACGCCATTCCGGATCTCTCCGATGTCCAGGTCATCGTAGTGGCCGAATGGCCCGGCCAGAGCCCGGACCTCATGGAGGACCAGATCACCTATCCGGTGATCTCCTCGCTCCTGGCGGTGCCCCGGGTGAAGACCGTGCGGGGTTATTCCTATTTCGGCCAGGCCTTCATCTATGTGCTCTTCAAGGACGGCACCGACCTCTACTGGGCCCGCAGTCGGGTACTGGAATATCTGGCCCAGATCCGGGACCGGCTGCCCTCCGGGGCTCGGCTTACCCTGGGCCCGGACGCCACCGGTGTGGGCTGGGTCTTCGAATACGCCCTGGTGGACGAAAGCGGAAAGAACGACCTGGCCCGCCTGCGCACCTTTCAGGATTTTTATCTCAAGCCCTGGCTGGAGGCCCTGCCCGGAGTGGCCGAGGTGGCCAGCGTGGGGGGCTTTGTCAAGGAATATCAGGTCCTGCTTGATCCGGTCAAACTCTATGTTCACGGACTCTCGGTGCCGGAGGTGCTCCAGGCCCTGCGGCGGTCCAATCTCGAAGTGGGCGGGCGGACGCTGGAGATCTCCGGCAAAGAGGTCTTTGTCCGTGGGAGAGGATACGTGAAGGGGGTGGAGGACCTGCGGCGGGTGGTCCTGCGGGAGGATCCTCAGACCGGCACCCCTCTCACCCTGGGCCAGGTGGCGGAGATCCAGCTGGGGCCGGCCCTGCGTCGGGGGGCCGCGGAACTCAACGGCCGGGGCGAGGTGGTGGGCGGGATTGTGGTCATGCGCTACGGGGAGAACGCCCTGAATGTCATCCGAAAGGTCAAGGAGCGCCTGCGAGAGATCGAACCCCAACTCCCTCCCGGGGTCAAACTGGTAATCACCTACGATCGCTCGGACCTCATTCTCCGGGCCATCCACACCCTGAAAAAGACCCTGGTGGAGGAGATGGTGGTGGTCTCTCTGGTGGTCTTCCTCTTCCTCCTCCACCCGCCCTCGGCCCTGGTGGTGGTGATCGTGCTGCCCATGGCCGTAGCCCTCTCCTTTATTCCCATGTATTTCCTGCGCATCACCGCCAACATCATGTCCCTGGGGGGCATCGCCATCGCTATCGGGGCCATGGTGGACGCGGTGATTGTCCTGGTGGAAAATGCCCACAAGCACCTGGAACGGGAGACCGGGGCCCGGCGAGAGATCGTCCTTAAGGCCGCCCGGGAGGTGGGACCACCCATCTTCTTCTCTCTCCTGGTGATCACCGTCTCTTTCCTTCCGGTCTTTGCCCTGGAGGCCCAGGAGGGCCGGCTTTTTAAGCCTTTGGCCTATACCAAGACCTTTTCCATGGCCCTGGCGGCCCTCCTTTCTATCACCCTGGCCCCGGCCCTCATGGTCTGGTTCGTGCGCCGGGCCTTTCCCGAGGGCCGCAACCCCCTCTCCCGCCTCCTCATCGCCCTTTACCGGCCGGTCCTGCGCCTGGCCCTGCGCTTCAAGTGGGCCGTGGTGGGGGCCTCCCTCCTGGCTCTGGCCACCACCGTCCCCCTGTGGCGGAGCCTGGGCTCGGAGTTCATGCCCCCCTTGAACGAGGGCTCCATCCTTTACATGCCCACCACCCTTCCGGGGATCTCCATTACCGAGGCCGTGCGCGTTCTCCAGCTCCAGGACCGGCTGATCCGGGAGATCCCAGAGGTGGAAACCGTTTTCGGCAAAGTGGGCCGGGCGGAGACCGCCACGGATCCCGCCCCCCTTTCCATGGTGGAGACCACCATCCTCCTCAAACCCCGCAATCAGTGGCGTCCCGGGCTCACCTGGGAAAAACTCATCGCGGAATTGGACCGCACCGTGCATCTTCCCGGCTGGACCAACGCCTGGACCATGCCCATCAAGGCCCGTATCGATATGCTTACCACCGGTCTGCGCACTCCGGTGGGGATCAAGATCTACGGAGAGGATCTTTCTACCATTCAGCGGATCGGGGAGGAATTGGAGGCCCTTTTGCGCAGGGTCCCTGGCACTCGCAGCGTTTACGCCGAGCGGACCTCCGGGGGCTACTACCTGGACCTGATTCCGGACCGCAGGGCCTGCGCCCGCTACGGACTCCAGATAGGGGAGGTGCTGGAGACCTTCCGGGCCGCAGTGGGTGGGGTGGTGGTGGATCACACCGTGGAAGGGCGGGAGCGCTATGGGATCTTAGTGCGCTATGCCCGGGAGTTCCGGGAGGATCCGGAGGACCTGGGTCAGGTACTGGTGAAGACCCCCTCCGGGGCCCTGATCCCCCTTTCGGCGGTGGCCCGCATCGAGCGCCGGGAAGGACCTCCGATGATCAAAGACGAAAACGGCTTCCGGGTGGGCTATGTGTATGTGGATGTGGCCGGAAGGGATGTGGGAAGCTATGTGGCCGAGGCCCGACGCCTGGTGCGAGAAAGGCTTCGCCTGCCCCCGGGATATTTCCTGGAGTGGAGTGGGCAGTACCTTTACCTGCAGCGGGTCAAGCACCGGCTCCTTCTCATGGTGCCTCTGACCCTTTTTCTCATCTTCTTTTTGCTTTACCTCCATTTTGGGGATCTTTTCCGGGTCCTCTTGGTGATGCTCTCCGTGCCTTTTGCTCTGGTGGGCTCGGTCTGGCTCCTCTGGCTTCTCAAATACCATCTTTCGGTGGCCGTGGGGGTGGGGATGATCGCCCTGGCCGGAGTAGCTGCGGAGACCGGGGTGGTCATGCTGGTCTATCTGGACGGGGCCCTTTCTCGAAGGGGAAAGAGGCTTTCCCGGGAGAGCCTGCGGGAGGCGGTGCTGGAAGGGGCGGTCATGCGCCTGCGTCCCAAGGTCATGACCGTGGCTACCACCATGGTAGGGCTTCTCCCCCTTCTTTGGTCCTCAGGCACCGGGGCCGACGTGATGCGCCGCATCGCCGCCCCCATGATTGGAGGGCTGGTCACCTCCACCCTGGTCACCCTCGTCCTCCTTCCCGTGCTTTACGAATGGTGGCACCTGCGCCGGTTGAAAAACTCCGCATAAAGGCCTAAGGTTTGAGGCACGAGATCCCTGGAAAGGAGGACGGCGGTGAAGGAGGAAAGCGCGGTCCTGGAAGCTCGGCGCAAAAAAGCCGAAGAGTTCGAGGCCTTAGGGTATCCCCTCTTTCCTAACGATTTTAAGCCCACGGATCGGGCCGGAGCCCTTCAGGAACTTTACCGGGACTACGACAACGAGGCCCTCTCCCGTCTGGGAGACGAATTCCGCCTGGCCGGCCGCCTCATGAGTTGGCGGGACTTCGGAAAGGCGGTCTTCGGCCATATTCAGGACTCCTCCGGCCGCCTTCAGGTCTTTTTCAAGCGCGACGAACTGGGCGAGGAGGCCTTCAAACTCTTCAAAAAATATATCGACATCGGGGACATCATCGGGGTGGAGGGCCCGCTCTTCCGCACCAAGACCGGGGAACTCACCCTACTGGCTCGTAAGGTCCGGCTTCTCACCAAGGCCTTCCGCCCCCTGCCGGAGAAATTTCACGGCCTGCGGGACACCGAGCTGCGCTACCGCATGCGCTACGTAGACCTCATCATGAATCCCCGGGTACGGGAGATCTTTCTCACCCGCACCCGCATTATCCAGTATATTCGGGACTACTTTACCTCCCACGGCTTCCTCGAGGTGGAAACCCCCATGATGCAACCCATCCCCGGCGGGGCTACGGCCCGCCCCTTCAAGACCTATCACCATGCGCTTGAGCGGGAACTCTACCTGCGCATCGCCCCGGAGCTTTACCTCAAAAGGCTTTTGGTGGGCGGGTTCGAACGGGTCTTTGAGCTCAACCGGAACTTCCGCAACGAGGGGGTCTCCACCCAGCACAATCCGGAATTCACCATGCTCGAATTCTACGAGGCCTACGCCACCTACGAGGACCTCATGGTGCGCACCGAGGAGTTACTCTCCGGCCTGGCCCGGGAACTCTACGGGACCACCTGCATCGTCTACCAGGGGCAGACCATCGATCTTACCCCGCCCTGGCCCCGGATCCCTTACCGGAAGGCCTTGGTGGAGATCGGTGGGGTCCCGGAGGAGGTCCTGGAATCTCGGGAGAGGGTCCTCGAGTTTGCCGCCGAACGGGGCATTAAAGTGGACCCTCGGGAGCCGGTGCTGCAGAAACTCTGGGCCAAGCTCTTTGATGTTCTGGTGGAGCCCAAGCTCCTTCAGCCCACCTTTGTCACCGAGTTTCCGGTGGAGATCTCGCCGCTGGCCCGAAGAAATGACCGGGATCCCTCCATTACTGATCGCTTTGAGCTGATTATCGCCGGGCGGGAGATCGCCAACGCCTTTTCTGAGCTTAACGACCCGCGAGACCAGCGGGCCCGCTTCGAGGAACAGATCCGCAAGCGCCTGGCCGATGATCCCGAGATCCACCCGGAAATTGACGAGGACTTTTTGCGGGCCCTGGAGTACGGCATGCCCCCTGCGGCCGGAGAGGGTATCGGTATCGACCGTCTGGTCATGCTCTTTACCGATGCGCCCTCCATCCGGGAGGTCATCCTCTTTCCGCACCTGCGTCCGGAGGCCTGATGGGCTTTGACTGGTTTGTGGCCCGGCGCTACGTACTCTCCCGCAAACGCAACCGGCTCACGGCCCTCATCGCCAATATCTCCGTGGCCGGGATCGCCATCGGGGTGGCCGCCCTCATTGTGGTCATCGGGGTTATGACCGGCTTTCAGGATATCCTCAAGGAAAAGATCCTCTCCGTAAACCCCCATCTGGTTATTGAGCGACTTTCCGGGCCCTTCGTGGAGTATCGACGGGTGGCCGAAAAGGTGCGCCTTCTGGCCGAAAAAGAGGGCGTGGCCTTGGAGGAGGTCTATCCCTTTGTCTCTGAACAGGGCCTTCTTCTTTCTGGGGCCGGGGAGTCCGGGGCCCTCTTGAAGGGTTTGCCCCTGGAGGTCCTCTCCCGTCTGCGGGCCCTGAAACTCCTTTCGGGAAATTATACCGCCTCCGGAAGGCTCCCTTCCCTCCTGATCGGCCGGAGATTGGCCCAGAGGCTGGGGGTTACGGTAGGAGACCGGGTGCGCTTTCTGGTCCCCCGGGGCCGGGTCACTCCCCTGGGGCTCATGCCCCGCTTCAAGACCTTTACCGTGGCCGGGATCTTTGAGACCGGTCTTTACGACTACGACTCTTCGGTGGCCTATACCTCCCTTTCCGCCGTCCAGAAGGCCCTGGCCCTTTCCGGGGTCACGGGACTGGAAATAAAGCTTCGAGATCCCTTCAAGGCCCATAGTCTGGGGCGTCGGCTGGCCCAGAGCCTGGGCTATCCTTATTATGTTCTGGACTGGCAGACCCTGAATCGCAGTCTGTTTTCGGCCTTAAAGCTGGAGAAGACGGGCATGTTCGTGGTGCTCACCCTGATCGTGGTGGTGGCGGCCTTCAACATCGTGGCCGCTCTGGTGATGCTGGTCTCGGAGAAACGTCCGGATATCGCTCTGCTTAAGGCCCTGGGGGCCACGGAAAGGCGGATCCTGCGGATCTTCCTTCTTTCCGGCCTTCTCTTGGGAGCCCTGGGGATCGGGGCCGGCCTGGCCCTGGGGCTTTCCCTGGCCGCCCTTCTTTCTCGGTATCCGGTGATTCATCTCCCCAGCGATGTCTATCCCGTGGATTATCTTCCGGTGCGGGTGGAGGCCCTGGACGTGACGGTCATTGTAGTTTCCGCCCTGGTCCTTACGCTGCTTGCGGCCCTATTTCCGGCCCGACAGGCGGCCAAGACCCCTCCGGCAGAGGTCCTGCGCCATGGCTAACCCTCCGGCTATCGAGGTTCGGGGCCTGCGCAAGGTCTTTGTCCATCCCGAGGGAGAGCTCGAGATCCTCTCCGGGGTGGATCTCTCGGTGGCTCCGGGGGAAAAGCTGGCCATCATCGGTCCTTCCGGGGTGGGCAAGACCACCCTGCTTCACCTCCTCGGGGGGCTCGAAAGGCCCACCGCCGGCGAGATCCGCCATTTTGGAGAGGATATCCTCTCCCTTTCCGACGAAACCCTTTCGGCCTTCCGCAACCGTCATCTGGGTTTCGTCTTTCAGTTCCACTACCTTATGCCCGAGTTCGATACCCTGGAAAACGTCATGCTCCCGGGCCTTCTGGGCGGGATCCCCCGGGAGGAGGTCCGGGCCCGGGCCGCGGAACTGCTCGCCCGCCTGGGGCTCTCCCACCGCCTGAGGCACCGCATTGAGGACCTTTCCGGAGGGGAGAAGCAGCGGGTGGCCATCGCTCGGGCCCTTCTGCTCGGGCCCCGCACGGTGCTCGCCGACGAACCCACGGGAAATCTCGATCCCCAGAGTGCTCGGGAGGTGACCGAAATCCTTTTGCAATTAAACCAAAAATATGCTACTACCCTGGTGGTGGTGACCCATAACTTGAGACTGGCCGCCCGTATGGACCGGGTCCTGCGGCTGGAGGCCGGAAGACTTTGGGAGGTTCCGCGTGAAAAGCTTCTGGCGGTGGACGGTTAAGCTTCTGGCCCTTCTCTTGATCCTCCTTTCTCTTCCGGCCCGGGCCCAGGTAAAACTCCGCCTGCCGGTGATCCTCTATCACTTGACCTACCGGGGTCCGGGGGAGCGGACCCTTCTTCTCAAGCGTCTGGAAGAAGCCCTGGTGGATCGTCTGCGGGCCGAAGGATTTCGGGTGGAGGTCCGCAAGGAGCGCCCCGCGGACCTGGGCCGGGTCCTGGAGGAGGAAAACTTTGTGGCCGCGGCCTGGGGCCAGGTGGTAGAACTGGGCGGACAGGTGAGCGTGGATCTTTTCGTAAAGCGCCGGGGGCACCCGGAGATTTATAGTACTTATGTCTCCGGGGCCCTTTCCGACTGGCCCCTTCTGGAGAAAAAGGCCGCCGAGGCCCTGGTGGCCGCCCTCTTTACCCGACCTAAAGTGGAGGCCATTGAGGTGGCCGGAAACCTCCGGGTGGACCAAGAGGTCATCCTGGAGAAGATCTCCACCCGTTCGGGAGAATTCCTGGACCCGGAAAAGATCCGCAAGGACATCAAAGAGATCTATAAACTGGGCTACTTCGAGGACGTGGCCGTGGAGGCCCGCCCCGGAAAGGAGGGCCTGATCCTTACCTATCGGGTCCTTGAAAAACCGGTCATCCAGGAGATCGTCTTTGAGGGGAATAAGGCCGTAAGTGAGGCCGATCTCAAAAAGGTCATAGAAATCAAGCCCCTTTCCATCCTGAACCTGAAGGAAGTAAATAAGGCCCTCGAGATCATCAAGGCCCTCTATCAGCAGAAGGGCTATTACCACACGGAGGTGACCCCGGAGATCAAGCCCCTTTCCGGCCGCCGGGTAAAGGTGGTCTTTCACATCAAGGAAGGCCACAAGCTCTATATCAAAAAGATCGACTTTACCGGCAACCGGGCCTTTTCGGACAAGGAACTCAAAAAGCTCCTTTCTCTGAGCGAGAAGGGGACCTTAACCTGGGTCCGCAAGGCAGTCCGCACGGTAAAGAGTCTGGTTTCCCCGGAGCCGGCCGCGGAGCCCGGGGTCTACAGCCGACCCTTCCTCTACCGGGACCTGGAGCGTATCGAGGACTTCTATCAAAATCACGGTTTTCTTGAGGCCCGGGTAGGAGAACCCCAGGTGAAAGAAAAAGGCGGCTGGGTTTACATAACCATTCCCATCGAGGAGGGTCCCCGCTATCGGGTAGGCCGCATCGAGGTCCTTCAGGACCTTTACCCCCGGGAAAGGATCTTCAAAGAGCTTACCCTTCCTAAGGAAAAATACTTCAGCCGGGAGGCCCTCAAGCGGGACCAGCTCCGCATCGCCGATCTCTTTGCCGACAAGGGCTACGCCTACGCGGAGGTCAAACCCGAACTTGAGCCCGACCGCAAGACCCACACCGTAAAGGTGGTCTTTCGGGTGGATCGGGGCCCGCTGGTTTATGTGAACCGCATTGAGATCGTGGGCAACACCAAGACCCGGGACAAGGTTATCCGCCGGGAGCTCCTGGTGGTGGAGCAGCGGCCCTTTAGCGCAAGCCGTCTTAGAAAGAGCGAGGCCCGCCTGCGGCGTCTGGGCTATTTTGAGGACGTTTCCATCGAGAAGGAAAAGGGGGTCAAAGAAAACCTCATGGATCTTACGGTCAAGGTCAAGGAGCAGCCCACCGGGACCTTTAGCATCGGGGCCGGCTACAGCTCTGTGGACAAGCTAATCTTCATGGGCCAGATCTCCCAGCGCAACTTCCTGGGCAAGGGCCAGACCCTTTCCTTTCAGGGCCTTCTGGGGACCCGCTCTAGCCGCTATGCCCTCTCTTTCTTCGAGCCTTACCTCCGGGACAGTAAGTTCTCCCTGGGCCTTTCCCTTTACAACTGGAGCCGGGAATACGAGGACTTCACCCGGGACTCCTCCGGAGGAAGCTTCCGGATAGGTTATCCCCTCACCCCGGATCTTCGCGTTTACGGAGGTTATCGCTATGACGACACCGAACTTTCGGACCTCAATCCCTTCGTTTCGGACATCATCAAGCAATCCCTGGACATCAAAATCACCAGTGCTCTAGAGTTCGGGCTGAGTTACGATACCCGCAATCGCTGGTTTGTCCCCACCAAGGGCACCCTCCAGCAGCTGGATTTCGAACTGGCCGGCCAATTCCTAGGGGGAGATAGCGAATATCTGAAGACGGTCTACCAGGGGCACCTCTATTTCCCCCTGCCCCTCCCCCGCGACCTTGTAGCCCATCTCCATGTGGGAGCCGGATACATTACCGAGGGCTCGGGCAAGAAGGTCCCGGTCTATGAGAGATTCTTCCTCGGGGGGCTCAACTCCATTCGGGGATATCGCTACGGGGACGTAAGCCCCATTGATCCGGAGACCGGCGAGCGCATCGGGGGCACCCGCATGGCCTTCCTTCAGGCCGAGACCATCTTTACCCTCATCCGGAGCATCAACCTCAAGGGCGTACTCTTTTTCGACACCGGCACCGTCTGGGACAAGGCCCACGGCTTTGATTCTTCGGAACTGCGCAAGAGTGTGGGCTTCGGTATTCGCTGGCTTTCTCCTATGGGCCCCTTGCGCATCGAGTTCGGATGGAATATAGATAGGAAGCCGGGCGAGGACAGCAGCAACTGGAACTTCCAGCTGGGAGGCACCTTCTAGAAAAAGGTACCCGGCAGGTGAAAAGACGGCCCAAGGAGGGAGGAAGATGTCCAGGGTTTGTGAAATCTGCGGGAAGCGTCCCCACACCGGACACAAGATCAGTCACTCGGCCAAGCGGTCCGGGCGCTGGTGGTATCCCAATCTCCAGAGGGTACGGGCCAAGCTTCCCAACGGTCAGGTGCGGCGCCTTCGGGTCTGTACCCGTTGTATCAAGGCCGGCAAGGTCCAGAAGGCTGTCCGTTAGGAAAAACGCCGCCTCACCCGCAAAACACCCTTTACGGACCGGAGGTTGGCCATAATCCTTTCTAGGTGGTTCCGGTCCGTAACTTCCACCACAATATCGAAGACGGCCCGCCGATCCGGGGTGGTGTCCACCTCGGCCTTGAGGATGTTGGCCTCGGCTGCCGTGATAGCTCCGGAGACTTCGGCCAGCATGCCTTTGCGGTCTTGAGTGAGGACGGAAAGCCTGACCGGGTGCACTGCGCCGTCGGTCTTTTCCCAGCGGACCTCGATCTTCCGTTCCTCATCCAGCAGGGCCACGTTGGGGCAATCGACCCGGTGCACCGAAATGCCCCGGCCTCGGGTAATGTAGCCTACCACCTCATCTCCGGGCACGGGATGGCAACAGCGGCTGAGGTGAAAGAGCACGTCTCGCATGCCATCCACGGAAAGGACTTCGCTCCGCATCCGATATTCTACGGCCTCGGCCCCCCGCTCTCCGGCCGGCCGAGCCGGAGGGGCAGGCCTTTGGTCGGGAAAGGCCCGGCGCAGGACCTGCTGGGGAGTAAGTTTCCCATAGCCTACGGCGGCGATCATTTCTTCTACATTCTTGAAATTGAAGCTTCGGGCCACCTCCTCCGCCGCGGGGGAGTCTATAAAGTCCGCAAAATTCCGGCGGTGCTTCCGAAATTCCCGGGAAAGGACCTCCCGTCCCAGGGCCAGGGCCTGCTCCCGTTCCTCCTGCCGCAACCACTGGCGAATGCGGCTTCGGGCCCGGCTGGTCTTTACAAACTTGAGCCAGTCCCGGCTGGGCTTTTGCGTGGGGGAGGTCTCGATCCGGACCACATCCCCGGTCTGTAATTCGTAGTCCAGGGGCACCAGTCGATCGTTCACCCAGGCCCGCACACAGTGATTCCCCACCTCGGTATGGATGGCGTAGGCGAAGTCCACCGGGGTGGCCCCCCGGGGAAGGACCTTGATGTCTCCCCTAGGGGTGAAGACATAGACCTCTTCGGGGAAGAGGTCCAGCCGCAGGGATTCCAGAAATTCCCGGGGATTCTGGAGTTCTTTCTGGAGTTCTACCAGGCGTTCCAGCCATTCGAACTTCCGGCCCTGTCCGGGGGCAAGTACGGTCCCTTCCTTGTAAAGCCAGTGGGCGGCGATTCCCTCGTTGGCAATACGGTCCATCTCCTCGGTGCGGATCTGAATCTCGATGCGCTTGCCCCCGGGCCCCATAACCGTGGTGTGAAGACTCTGATAGAGATTGGGCTTGGGAACACTGATGTAATCCTTGAAACGGCCGGGGATAGGGGGCCAGAGGGCATGGAGGATCCCCAGGACCTGATAGCACTGGGACACGGTCTTGACGATTACCCGAAAGCCGATGAGGTCGTAGATCTGGTCGAGCTGGTCGATGGTCAGTCCGTAGCGCTCCAGCTTGCGATAGACACTCCAGAGATGTTTGGTGCGTCCCAGGACCCGGGCTTCGATCCCATGCTTGGCCAGCTCCTCGCGGATAATTCTCTTGACCTCCTCCACATAGTCCTGGGCGGCCTCCACCCGCTTTTCCACTTCGGCCTTAAGCCGGCGGAACTCTTCAGGATAAAGGTACTGGAAGGAGAGATCCTCCAGCTCCTGTTTAAGCCAGTCGATCCCCAGGCGGCTGGCCAGGGGAGCGTAGATGTCCAGGGTCTCCTGGGCAATCCGGCGGCGTTTTTCCTCGGGCTGAAACTCCAGGGTGCGCATGTTGTGCAGACGGTCGGCCAGTTTTACGAGGATGACCCGGAGGTCCTGGGCCATGGACAGGAGCATCTTGCGATAGTTTTCCGCCTGTCTTTCCAGACGGCTGGCCTTCGGAAGGGCCGAGAGTTTGGTTACTCCATCCACGATGAGGGCTACCTCTGGCCCGAAGTGCCGCCGGATTTCTTCCAGGGTTACCGCGGAGTCCTCTACGGTATCGTGGAGGAGGCCCGCAGCGATGGTGGGAAGATCCAGCCTCATCCGGGCCAGGATGTAGGCCACCGCCAGAGGGTGCGAAAGATAGGGCTCTCCGGATTTGCGGACCTGGCCGGCATGAGCCTTGGCCGCGAAGACGTAGGCCTTTTCTACCAGGTGGGTATTGGCCCCCGGAAGATAACTCTGAATCTGGTCCAGAATGTCGCTGATGCGGATGACGCGGGGGTAGTTCATGTTATTAATTTAAATCTCTTTGAAATCCCCGCCAAATCGGCAGACCTTGAAAGGAAGAGCCGGCGAGGGGACTCGAACCCCTGACCTGTGGATTACGAATCCACTGCTCTACCAGCTGAGCTACGCCGGCAACCCAACTCCATTTTAATCCCGGGGCTTCGCTTGTAAAGAATCACCTTCTATAATGCAAGCCGTGTTCACCTGGGCGAATCTCCTCACACTTTCCCGGCTCCTCCTGGTCCCGCTCATCGTTATCCTTCTATTGAACGAAAGCCGCACCCCGGCCCTTATCCTCTTCCTCCTTGCCGGCCTTTCCGACGCCCTGGACGGTTTCCTGGCCCGGCACCTCAAGCAGCGCACGGTCCTGGGGGCCGTGTTGGACCCTCTGGCCGACAAGTTCCTGCTGGACACCATCTATATCCTCTGTGCCTGGAAGGGGTTTCTGCCTCCGGCCCTGGCCGTGCTGGTAGTGAGCCGGGACGTCTTGATCGTGGGCGGTTTCCTGGTCCTTTATCTCTTTTCCAGTCCTCCGGAGGTCCGCCCCAGTCTTCTTTCCAAAGCCAATACCCTCTTTCAGATCCTTACCGCCGCTTGCGTTCTGGCTCAGGCCCCGGAAGGCCTGCTCCATCCCCTTTTCTATCTCACCGGGGGGCTTACCGTGGCCTCCGGACTGCACTATCTTTACCTGGGCTTTAAACTCTTTCCCCCCAAAGATGCGTCCCCTCGGCCCTCACCACCCGGACCGGAACGATCCTCCCCCGCAGGTCCTCCGGAGAGGAGAAAAGGACCGTAAGGTAGTTTTCGCTGGTCCCCTTCCAGCAGGGCCCCTCTTTCCTTTCTACCAGCACCTCTAGGAGTTGGCCCTCCTGGCTCCGGGCAAAGGCCCTCTTTTTTTGAGCCGCGAGTTCCCGCAGGGCCCGGGCCCTTTCGGCCACCACCTCTGGGGAGGGGCGGGGCCTGGTCGCAGCCGGGGTCCCAGGCCTCGGAGAATAAGGGAAAAGGTGAAGATAGGTAAGGGGGCTTTCTTCGATCAACCGGTAGGTGCGAGAGAAGGCCTCCTCGTCCTCTCCGGGGAACCCCACCAGGACATCCGCTCCCAGGGCGGCTTTCGGAAAGCGGGCCCGGATCTCCCGCAGGACCGAAAGATAGAAGTCCCCAGTGTAAGGGCGTCCCATGGCCGCAAGCACCCGGTCGTCACCGCTCTGGAGCGGGATATGGAAGTGGGGACAGAACCTTTCCGAGGTTGCGGCCCAGGAGAGGAGGTCCTCCGTAACCTCGGTGACCTCTAGAGAAGAAAGACGGATCCGGAAGGAGCCCACTTTTTCCAAGGCCCGCAGGAGATCCACCAGGGTGGCCGGAGGAGAAAGATCCCTCCCCCAGGCCCCTAGGTGGATTCCCGTGACCACCACCTCTTGAAATCCCTCCTCTTCAAAGATCCGGGCCTGCTGAAGGACCTCCGGGAGAGGAAGGCTTCGGGAGGGGCCCCGGGCCAGCGGCACCACACAATAGGCACACCGCTGACTGCAGCCGTCCTGGACCCGGAGGAAGGCCCGGGTGTGTCCCGGAAAGCGCCGAAGAGGCGCGGGGAGGGCCTTCCGGAAGCCCTCAGAAGGGCTCACCCGGATCTCTCCCCGCAGACTCTCTCCAGTATGAGAAAGGATCTCCGGGATGGCGAACTTTTCCTGATGGCCCAGCACCAGGGCCTCTCCCCCGGCGGCCTTCTGAACTTCCTCCGGCTGGACCTGGGCGTAGCAGCCGGTGACCACTACCAACCGGGGGCGAGCAGCCCGGGCCCTACGGATGAGTTTGCGGCCTTCGGCCGCGGCCTTTCCGGTCACCGCACAGGTATTTACCACCACGATCTCCGGCCGCTCTCCAAGCTCTACCCGTACCAGCCCCCGGGCCGAAAGGGCCTCCTCCAGAAAGGCCCCCTCCACCTGATTTACTTTGCACCCCAGGGTAATTACGGCAAAGGTCTCGGGCATGTCCTCCTTGGTTCGGAAAGATTGAAGAAAATTCGTTTAAGATTATCTTAAGGAGCGTTATGCGGGGTCACAAGTGGCGCAAGATAGAGGAGGCGCGCCGGCTTCTGGGGCTTCCCCGGGAGACCACTCGGGCGGAGATCCGGGAGGCTTACCGGCGTCTGGCCGCCCGTTTTCATCCCGACCGGCAGGGAGATCCTGAACGCATGAAGGCCTTGAACGAGGCCTACCGTCTCCTTATGGACTACTGTGATCATTATCGCATCGAGCTTTCCCCTAACGATCGGGGGGCCTCGGCGGAGGAGTGGTGGTTTCTGCACTTTGGAGAAGACCCGGTTTGGGCGGGAAAGAGGGAGGAAGAATAGATGCTCATCGTCCAGAAGTTCGGAGGCACCTCGGTGGGAGATCTGGAACGCATCCGGAACGTGGCCCGGAGGGTGGCCCGCTATCGGGACCAGGGCCACGATCTGGTGGTGGTAGTTTCGGCCATGGCCGGGGAGACCGACCGCCTCCTTTCTCTGGCCCATGAGATCACTCCGGACCCTTCCCCTCGGGAGCTCGATATGCTGGTGGCCACCGGGGAACAGGTCACGGCCTCCCTTCTGGCCATCACCCTGAAGGCCCTGGGTTATCCGGCGCGGGCCTTTCTGGCCCATCAGATTCCCATTCTTACCGACGCCCTTCATACCCGGGCCCGCATCCAGGACATTCAACCCGAGCGTCTGCGGGAGGCCCTCTCCCGGGGGGAGGTGGCCGTGGTGGCCGGATTTCAGGGAATGACTGAAGAGGGAGACATCACCACCCTGGGTCGCGGGGGTTCGGACACCACGGCCGTGGCCCTGGCCGCAGCCCTCAAGGCCGACCTCTGCGAGATCTTTACCGATGTGGAGGGGGTTTACACCGCCGATCCCCGGATCGTTTCCCGGGCCCGTAAACTCGAGAAGATTTCCTACGAGGAGATGCTGGAGCTGGCCAGTGCCGGGGCCAAGGTGCTGGATATCCGGGCGGTGGAGCTGGCCATGGTTTATAAGGTGCCGGTCCACGTACGTTCTACTTTTTCGGAGGCCCCAGGCACCATCATTACCGAGGAGGACGAAGAGATGGAAAAGGTCCTGGTCTCAGGGGTTACCTACAACCGTAACGAGGCCCGCATCAGTCTTTACGGAGTGCCGGATCAGCCGGGAGTGGCCGCCCGTATCTTCGGGCCCATTGCCGAGCGGGGCATCCTGGTGGACATGATCATCCAGACCGGCCGGCCCGACGGCCGGGCAGACCTCACCTTCACCGTCCCCCGGACCACCCTGCGCGAGGCCGTGCGCCTGGTGGAGGAGGTCGCCCGGCAGATCGGGGCCGAGCGGGTAGAAAGCGCCGAGGATATCGCCAAGGTCTCCATCGTGGGCGCGGGGATGCGCACCCACGCGGGGGTGGCGGCCAAGATGTTTGAGACCCTGGCCCGCCACGGAATAAATATCCAGATGATTTCTACCTCGGAGATTAAGGTCTCCTGTGTGATCGACGAGAAATTTACCGAATTGGCGGTGCGGGCCCTGCACGAAGCCTTCGGCCTTGATCGTCCTCCGGAGGAGGAAAGATGAGTCGCAAGGTGGAGATCTACGATACCACCCTGCGCGACGGGACCCAGGCCGAGGAATTCAATCTCTCCGTAGAAGACAAGGTCCGGGTGGCCCTCAAACTGGATGAGCTGGGAATTGACTATATCGAGGGGGGGTGGCCGGGCTCCAATCCCAAGGACGCCCGGTTTTTCCGAGAGATTCGGGACTATCGCCTGCGGCATGCCCGCATTGCGGCCTTCGGAAGCACCCATCACCCCCGCAAAGAGGCCCATCTTGACGAAAACCTCAAGGCCCTCTTAGAGGCCAAGACTCCGGTGGTAACCATCTTTGGAAAGACCTGGACCATCCACGTGAAAGAGGCCTTAAAGACCACCCTGGAAAGAAATCTGGAGATCATCGAGGCCTCGGTACGCTTTCTGCGTCCGCATGTGGAAAAACTCTTTTACGACGCCGAGCATTTCTTTGACGGCTTTAAGGAAGACCCGGACTATGCCCTAGAGACCCTCAAGCGGGCCCGAGAGGCCGGAGCCGACGTGCTGGTCCTCTGTGACACCAACGGAGGCACCCTTCCCCACGAGATTGTGGAGATCATCCGGGAGGTCAAAAAGCACCTGGGCAAAAAAACGGTCTTTGGCATTCACGCCCACAACGATTCCGACTGTGCGGTGGCCAACAGCCTGGCCGCGGTGCTGGAGGGCGCGGTGCAGGTCCAGGGGACCATGAACGGGGTGGGAGAGCGTTGCGGAAACGCCAACCTCTGCTCCATCATTCCCAATCTGGTCCTCAAGATGGGTTACGAATGCGAGGCCGGAAAGAACCTCCACCGGCTTACCGAGGTCTCGCGGTTCGTCTTCGAGGTGGCCAATCTGCCCCACCCCCGGCACCTTCCTTATGTGGGCCGCAGTGCCTTTGCCCACAAAGGAGGGGTGCATGTTTCGGCCATCCTGCGGCACCCCCGCACCTACGAACATATCGATCCCGAACGGGTAGGAAACACCCGACGGGTCCTGGTCTCGGACCTTTCGGGGCGCTCCAACATCGTTTATAAGGCCCGGCAGTTCGGGCTGGAGCTTTCGGCCGAAGATCCGGTGGTGGGACGTATCGTGGAGGAGGTCAAAAAACGGGAGGCCGAGGGCTACGAGTATGAAGCCGCCGAGGCCTCCCTGGAACTCCTGATGTACCAACTCCTGGGAGAGCCCAAGCGGTATTTCGAGCTCCTGGGCTATCGGGTGCTGGATCTCCGCCCCTCGGAGGACGGCCCTCCCCTGGTGGAGGCCACGGTGGTGGTCCGGGTCCCTCCCGGAGTGGGGGAGGTGGAGCATACCGCGGCGGTGGGCAACGGTCCGGTCAACGCCCTGGATCACGCCCTGCGCAAGGCCCTGGAGCGTTTTTACCCCCAGCTCAAGGAGATGAAACTCGAGGACTATAAGGTGCGGGTGCTTCCGGGGATTCCGGGGACCGGGGCCCGGGTGCGGGTCCTCATCACCTCCCGGGACCACCATCGTCAATGGGGCACCGTAGGAGTCTCGGAGGACATCCTGGAGGCCAGCTGCCAGGCCCTGATCGAAAGCTATACCTACAAACTCTATCTGGACCGCAAGGCCAAGGGGGGAAGTTAGATGGCCGTAAGGATTGCTCTTGCCGGAAAGGGGGGCACGGGGAAGACCACCACCGCCGCCCTTCTTATTCGCTATCTGGTGGAGACCGGAAAGGGGCCGGTGCTCGCGGTAGACGCCGACCCCAACGCCAATCTCAACGAACTTCTGGGGCTTACCGTGGAGACCACCCTGGGGGAGGTCAAAAACGAGCTGCGCACCAGCGTTCCGGAGAGCATGGCCCGGGGGGATTTCATGGAGATGCGGGTCCACGAGGCCCTGGTAGAGGCCGAAGGCTACGACCTTCTGGTTATGGGGCAACCCGAGGGCCCGGGCTGCTACTGTGCGGCCCATTCCTTTCTCTCGCAGGCCCTGCAGCGCCTGGAAAAGAGCTATCGCTATCTGGTGGTGGACAATGAAGCCGGGATGGAGCATCTTTCCCGGCTCAACATGGTGGAAATCGACCACCTTCTGGTGGTCTCCGACGCCTCAAGCCGCGGGGTGCTCACCGCGGCCCGCATCGCTGCCCTGGTAAAACCCCTGCAACTCCAGGTGGGGCACAAGTGGCTTCTGGTAAACCGGGCCCCGGATCCCGTCCCGGAGGCCCTGGACCGTTACGTACGGGAAACCTGCGCCAAAGAAGGCCTGACCTTCCTGGGCTATTTACCCGAAAGCCCAGAGATCTTTGAACTGGAAGTGGAACAGAAACCCCTTTGGGAACTTCCTGAAGAAGACCGCCTTCTCCGAAAGGCTTACCGGCTTTTTGAGGAGATGCTCAAATAAAAGGGCAGGCCCCAGAACGGGGCCCGCCCTTAAAAGGCTTTAGCAACCCTCCACCGCGGCCTTTTTCTGGACCTTGATCTTCACTTCCTGTCCGGCCTCGGCCTTACATTTCCCCTTCACCTCTACCACCATGGTCTTT
The DNA here is from genome assembly GCF_012317585.1 of Thermosulfurimonas marina. Lineage (NCBI taxonomy): Bacteria > Pseudomonadati > Thermodesulfobacteriota > Thermodesulfobacteria > Thermodesulfobacteriales > Thermodesulfobacteriaceae > Thermosulfurimonas > Thermosulfurimonas marina. The sequence goes on along the minus strand of NZ_CP042909.1, from coordinate 915,460 downwards.
CCGTCGAATTCCTTGATGGTCCCCTTGCAGGACTTGGCCAGGGCCCCCATGGGAGCGGCAAAGACCATCGCCATCGCCAGAGCCATAATCTTCTTCCTCATATCCGCACCTCCTTCTTTTTTTCAAACTAATGAATATAATAAGGCCAAACACCCCGAAAATCAAAAGGCCGAGTTCCACAAATTTTGAAAGGGAAGGAATTTTATCTCTTTTTAGGCTTGCTTTTCGTCACTGTCTCCATTTTTTCGCCCTTTTGGAGTGGTCTGGGGCAGGAGATCCCTTCCCGGTCTCGCTGGGTGGTGGTGGAGAAGGCCTCAAGAAGGGTCTTCCTTTACGAAGACGGGCGGCGGATAGCGGCCTTCCCTTGTTCCCTGGGGCTTGATCCCCTTTCTCCCAAAAGGGCCCGGGGAGATTTCGCCACCCCGGAGGGCCTTTACCGGGTGCGGGAAAAGCACCCCTCCCGGCGCTACTTTCTCTTTGTGGGACTGGATTATCCCAACCTCAAGGATATTCTTTTGGCCCGTTGGGAGGGACGGATCTCGGAAAGGGAATTCCGGGAGTATCTTTCGGCCTGGGAGGCCGGCCGGCCCCTTTCCGGACCCCTGGGAGACGGGCTGGGCCTCCACGGAGGGGGTCTTTTCCGGCAAAAGGAAGGACAACGGATCCGGGACTGGACCCACGGGTGTGTGGCCCTGAAGAATTCCGACATGGAAAGGCTCTATCGCTTTGTCTCCCCCGGTACCCCGGTCCTCATTTATGATCGCCGAAAACCCCTGGCCCAGACCCTGCTTGAGCTTGCCCCCGGAAAGATCCGGGGGCCTCTGCGAGAGGTAAGATTGCGGCTGGCCCTGGCCCCGGGGCTTGAGGCGGATCTTCTGGCCTCGTCCCGGAGGGACGGCCTGCTCCGCCTGGAAGTGGTGGGCTTTTCCGAAGGAAAAGTGGTCTTTTTTCTGAAAGACACCAACGGAAACGGACATCTTGAGCCCCTGGATCGCCTTTGGGGGAGATTTCCCGGGGGATACCCTTCTTTAAGGGGGCTCATCCTTGATACCCTCCCCCGGGAGGTATTACACTTAGTGCGGGAAGGTCAGACCTTCGGGGTGATGGAAGAGGATGGAGGTCCTTTCTCGGGTATCCGAAATGCAGGCCCGGGCGGAGGCCCTGCGGCGGGAAGGCCGCCGCATTGGCTTTGTGCCCACCATGGGTTATTTCCATGAAGGACACCTGGCCCTCATGCGCCGGGCCCGCGAGCTTTCCGACACGGTGGTGGTCTCGGTCTTCGTGAACCCCATCCAGTTTGGTCCCCAGGAGGACCTTTCCCGTTATCCCCGGGATCTGGAAAGGGACCGGCGCCTGGCCGAATCTGTGGGGGTGGACATCCTCTTTGTTCCCTCGGTGGAAGAGATGTATCCTGAGGGTTTTCAGACCTATGTAGAGGTTACGGAACTTTCAAAGCCCCTCTGTGGGGCCCGCCGGCCGGGGCACTTCCGCGGAGTCTGCACCGTGGTTTTAAAGCTTTTCCATATTGTCAAACCGCAGGTAGCGGTCTTCGGGGAGAAGGACTATCAGCAGCTCAAGGTCATCCAGCGTATGGTGCGGGATCTTAATCTCGACATAGAAATCGTGCCCCATCCCACGGTGCGGGAGCCTGATGGGCTGGCCATGAGTTCCCGGAACACCTATCTTCGCCCCGAGGAGCGAGAGTCGGCCCTGAGCCTTTACCGTTCTTTGGAGCTGGCCCGGCGCCGTGTGGCCGAAGGGGAACGCCGCGCGGAAGTGCTTAAAAAAGAAATTGTGGAGTTTATTCAAGCTCATCCCGGAACCCGTATCGACTATGTGGAGTTCCGGGATCCGGAGACCCTGGAGGAAAAGACCAGGGTGGACGGTCCTACGCTTTTGGCCCTTGCGGTCTTCGTAGGTAAGGCCCGGTTGATTGACAATACCATCCTGAGGCCTTAAGCCGTGTATCGCCGCTTTCTCTGCGCCAAGATTCACCGGGCCCGGATCACGGGCAAGGAGCTTTGCTACGAGGGGAGCCTCACCCTGGATCCGGAGCTTATGGAGGCGGCGGGGCTTCGGCCGCTGGAGGCGGTCTGGGTCTATAACCTGGCCAACGGGGCCCGCTTTGAGACTTACCTCATCGAAGGCCGGCGGGGCTCGGGGGAAGTGGTCTTGAATGGAGCGGCGGCCCGCCTGGGCGAGGTGGGAGACGAGATCATCATTGCCGCCTACGCCTGGGTGAGCGAGGAGGAGCTTTCCCGCTTTTCCGCCCGCCTGGTTTATGTGGACGAGAAGAACCGCGTGCGGGAGATCCGGGAGGCCAGAGCCTCTTGAAGGTCTACGCTGTAAGTCTGGGCTGCCCCAAGAACCGCACCGATACGGAAAAACTTCTGGCCCGTCTTCTCGAGGCCGGAGTGGAGCCGGTGCTGGTCCCGGAGGAGGCCGACCTCCTGGTGGTCAACACCTGCGCCTTCATCCGCCCGGCGGTCCGGGAGTCCATCGACACCATTCTGGAACTCGCCGAGGCCAAGCGCCCCGGGCAGAGGCTGGCCGTGGTGGGCTGCCTTCCGGCCCGCTTCCGGGAGGAGGCCCTGGCCCATCTTCCGGAGGTGGATCTTTTTATGGGGATCGAGGCCTATCGGGCCGCCGGGGACCTCCTCTTCCGGGAAAGAGGGCTGCTCCTTCGCCCGGAGGGGCCGGAGACCGCCCGGAGGATCCTTACCGAAAACCCCTTTTACGCCTATCTCAAGGTCACCGAGGGCTGCCGGCACGGCTGTTCCTTCTGTACCATTCCCCGCATCCGGGGCCCCCTGAGAAGCCGGCCCTTAAAAGAGATCCTCCGGGAGGCCGAGGGCCTTCTGGCCCAGGGGGTGCGGGAGATCATCCTCGTGGGCCAGGACGTCTCCGCCTACGGGCTTGACCAAGGCCGGGCGGCGCTTCCGGAGCTTTTGCAGGCCCTCCTCCGGATCCTTTCTCCCGGGGCTCGCCTGCGCCTTCTTTATCTTCATCCCGAAGGGGTGAGCCCGGAATTGATGGAGCTTCTGGCCACCGAAGAGGCCCTGGCCCCCTATCTGGACCTTCCGGTGCAGCACGCCCACCCGGAGATCCTGAGGCGCATGCGCCGGCCATATCGGGCCGAAGATCTTTTGCGCCTTCTTGAGGAGCTGCGCCGGAGGCGGCCAGGGATCGGCCTGCGCACTTCGGTCATCGTGGGCTTTCCCGGGGAGGGAGAAGAGGAGTTTGCGGCCCTCCTTTCCTTCCTTTCTCAGGCCCGGTTCGACCACCTCGGGGCCTTTGTCTATTGGCCAGAAGAGGGCACTCCGGCGGCCCGTCTCCGTCCCCGGCCCTCCCAGCGCATAGCCCGCCGACGGCGCCACCGGGTCCTGGCCCTTCAGCGGGAGATCTCTCGGGAAAACCTCCGGGCCCGGGTGGGGACCGAAGACCTGGTCCTGGTCACCGGTTATGACTCCAGGGGCCGTCCGGTGGGACACGCCGGCTTTCAGGCCCCGGAGGTGGATGGCCATACGGTGATCGTAAGGGGAATCCCGGTGGAGCCCGGGGATCTCGTCCGAGTGCGGTTTGTGCGGAGCTTTACTTACGACCTCTGGGCCGAGGCCCTGGAGAGGCTGGCGTAGACCGCCTGGCCGTAAGAAAGCCCCCCATCATTAGGGGGGATGCGGGAGTTAAAGACCGGAAAAAGGCCGTACTTTTCCAAAGCCGAAAGTGTCTCCTCAAGAAAAAGAGCGTTTTGGAAGCACCCTCCGGAAAGGACCACCCGTCGAAGGCCGGTCTTTTCGGAAAGCTCGCTCAGGACCCGGGCCAGGCTCTGGGCCAGCCCCCGGTGAAACCGGGCGGCCACCTCCTCTGGAGGCACCCCGGCCCGGAGATCCCTTAAGGCCTCTCGTACGAATTCCCAGGCCGGAAGCTGAACCCCTTTCCTTTCCCTGCGGGGGGCCACCTGGTAAGGTCTTTCCCCCACCCCCTCTGCGGCCAAGGCCTCCAGGCGGGCGGCCAGTTCCCCTTCATAGTGGTTGACCGTCTCCCCGGAAAGGAGGCACCCCAGGGCCTCAAAGAGCCTTCCGGCTCCGGTGGTAAGCGGCCCCCGGGAAAGGACCCTCCGGGCAACCTCCAGCTTCTCCGCCGGAATCTTCCTCAGGGGTTCGGGGACCTCCTCGGTAAAGAAGGAGAGATAGGCCAGGAGCATGCGCCAGGGTTCCCTTTCCGCGGCCTGGCCTCCGGGCAGGGGCACCGGGGAAAGGCTCCCCAGCCGCCGAAAGACCGGACCCTCCACCAGATAGATCTCTCCCCCTCGGATGAGGCCATCTTCCCCCAGACCGGCTCCGTCGAGCACCAGGGCCAGGGCCGGCTCTTCGGCGGACTCTCCCAGGGCGCTTAAGGCGTGGGCCAGGTGGTGTTGGACTTTTAAAAGACGCAGTCCCTCCTTTTGGGCCCTCTCTTCGGCCAGACGGGTGGAAAGGTAGTCCGGGTGTAGATCACAGACCACCTGCTCCAGGGGCAGATCGAAGAGCCTCCGGTAATGGGTCAGGGTCTCTTCAAAGCGTCTCAGGATGGGAAGACTCTCGAGATCTCCCAGATGGGGGCTCATCAGGGCCTGATCCTCGCGGGTCACGGTGAAGGTGTTTTTGAGTAGCGGGCCCACGGCCAGGGTCCCGGGGGCCCGGCGGGGAAGGGAAAGGGGTTCCGGCACAAAGCCCCGGGCCCGGCGGAGGAGAACCGGGCGGTCTCCGCACAGGCGGAGCACAGAGTCGTCCACCGGGGCCACGATGGGCCGGTCGTGGAGCAGAAAGTAGTCGGCTACCCCGGAAAGGCGGCTAAGGGCTTCTTCGTTCCGGTAGCAGAGGGGCTCCTCCGAGAGGTTTCCGCTGGTCATCACCAGGGCCAGTCCGGGCCAGGCCCGGAGGAGAAGATGATGGAGCGGAGTGTAAGGAAGCAGGAGGCCCACTAGATGGAGGCCCGGGGCCACGGACTCGGCCAGGGGAAAGGGGCGGCGTTTGCGGGCGAGCACGATGGGGGCCTCCGGGGAGGAGAGCCAGTGCTCTTCGGCCGGGGTAAGTTCGGCGATCTTTCGGGCTGCTGCCAGATCCCGCACCATGACCGCCAGGGGTTTTTTCGGGCGGCGCTTACGCTCCCGCAGGAGTCTTACCGCGGCCTCGTTTTGGGCATCACAGACCAGGTGGAACCCTCCCAGGCCCTTGAGGGCCCAGAGGGCCCCTTCCCTGAGAGTCCGGACCACAAAGGCCAGGGGATCGGCGACGGGGATCCTCTCTCCTCGGGCGTCGCAGAGCCAGATCTGTGGCCCGCAGACCGGGCAGGCATTGGGCTCGGCATGAAAACGCCGGCTCCGGGGATCCCGATATTCGGCCAGGCACTCCGGACACATTTCAAAGGAGCGCATGGAGGTCTTAGGCCGGTCGTAGGGCAGGGCCTCGATCACCGTGTAGCGGGGGCCGCAATCGGTGCAATTGGTAAAGGGATAGCCAAAGCGGCGGTCACCCGGGTCCAGGATTTCCGAAAGACAGGCTTGGCAGGTGGCCACATCCGGGGGGGCCAGGGTGTGGGAAGGCCCCTGCCGGGTCTCCACGATGGCAAAACCTTCCGGAGGGGGCTCGGACAGTCCGCGTACGCGAAGCCTCTGGAGGCGGGCCAGGGGAGGGAGCTCGGAAATCAGGGAGGCGGAAAAGGCGGAAAGGGCCCTGGGGGTGCCCCAGACCGCAAGCTCTACCCCCTCGGGGCCGTTCCTTACCCAACCCTTGAGGTCCAGCCGGGCCGCCAGGCGGGCCACAAAGGGCCGGAAGCCCACCCCCTGGACCCGCCCCTGCAGGACAAATCGGCGCCCTTTTATTCTAGAAGAAACTTTACCCACTCCTCAAGGCCTTCTCCGGTGCGGGCGGAGACCCGAAAGATCTCTATTTCGGGATTGATCCTCCGGGCCCGTTCGGCCACCTTTTCCGGGTCAAAGTCCACATAGGGCAGAAGATCCAGCTTGGTAAGGACCAGAGCCCGGGCCCGCCGGAAGGCCTGGGGATACTTTTCGGGTTTGTCTTCTCCCTCGGTCACCGAAAGGACCACGACGGAAAGCTCCTCTCCCAGGTCAAAATCCGCGGGGCACAGGAGGTTGCCCACGTTTTCGATAAAAAGGATCTCCGGGGGAGGACCGGCCAGTTCGTGAAAGGCCCGGTGGACCATGGCCGCATCCAGATGACACACGCCCCCGGTGGTCACGGCCGCCACCGGGATCCCCAGGGACTCCAGGCGCTCGGCGTCCCGCCGGGTTTCGGGGTCCCCCTCAATGACCGCCAGGCGCCTTCCGGAAAGGGCGCGGGCCGTGGCCTCGATAAGGGTGGTCTTTCCGGCTCCGGGGGAACCCACCAGATTTACGGCCTTGACTCCCAGCCGCTGAAACCAGGCCCGGTTGCGCTCCGCCACCTCTTTATTGCGCGAGAGGATTTCCCGGGCCACCTCCACCCGCAGGGATCTTTCCCCGCAACCGCAACTCTCACACATGGGCCTCCTCCTTTAGACCTCCAGCTCCACCTCCCGCAGGAGGAGTTCCTCCCCGGAAAGGAGATCCCTTTCCTCGGCCCCGCAGTCCGGACAAAGGGTCCACCAGTCACCTTTGAAGGTCCTTCCGCAGTTCCGGCACCGCCAGCAGGCCGGAACGGTTCTTAACTCCATCCGGGTCCGGGAAAGGGCGGGATGGGTGCGTATCAGGGCCTCGCAGGCCGTCCGCAGGGCCTCCAGATCCACCCCGGAAAGTTCTCCCACTTCTACGGTAAAAGAAAGCACCTTTCGTCCCCCTTCCCGTTCGAGGAGCCCCAGGAGTTCTTCGGCTAGGGCCAAAGCCAGAGAGGCCTCATGCATGGCCGGAGAGGGCTTCTATTTCGCGCAGGATTTCCCAGGTCTCGCGGGCCTCTTCCGGGCGGATTTTTTGCAGGGCAAAGCCCACGTGTACGATTACCCAGTCTCCGGGGGAAAGTTCTTCTTCGGGAATGAGGTGGAGATAGACCGGCATTTCCACCCCTTCGGCCTCGGCCACTCCCAGGGGATAGTCTATCTCTTTGAGCCGCATGGGTACCCCTACGCACATAATTTTTCCTCCAGGCCGAGTCCGCAGGCCGCAAGCTCACTTCTCAATAGGATTAAAACCTCCTCCAGCGCCCTCTGCAAAGGGGCCGAGAGTTCCAGTCCCGGAGAAAGTCTTTCCGGGACCGCAGCAAATACCGTGAGGTCTTCCGGCAGGACCCCGGCGAATTCCGCAAAATGCAGGGCCTCCACTAGGGTGGCCTCGTGGGCCGTGCGGGGCTTAAGGGCCCCGAAGGAGGAGAGAACCTCTTTTCCCCGGAAGGTAAAAATGGTCCCCGGCAGGGCTTCGGCGGCCACTACATCTATGACCCACACCCGCTCGCGCCCCCGGAGATAGTCCGGGAGGGAGAAACCAAGACAACCTCCATCCACCACTTCCACCTCCGGAGGGATCCGGTAGCGCCTCTCCAGCTCCCTTACCACATGAACCCCGAACCCTTCGTCCGAAAGGAGGAGGTTTCCCACCCCCAGGATCAGATTGGGCGCCCTAATCCTCTTCTACCTCCGCCGGCATAAATTTGGAGCCGGAAAAGGCTCCGGAAATGATGGCCTCCGGGGCCTTGAAGTCGTTCCAGATGGCGATGTAAAGGTGCACGATCACAAAAAAGATGAAGCACCAGTGGAGAATATAGTGGATGAAACGGGCCATCTGGACCGAGCCGAAAAGGGTCACCCCCATCCGGGAGATCCAGGAGACATCGGGATAGAGCATATAAAGCCCGGTGAGGGACATCACTATGGCCGCCAGAAAGAGCAGGAAGTAAATGGTCCCGGCCAGCACCGTGTGCCCCATGCGCCACTCGTGTTCGTCGGTGAGGTAGAGGTAGAACTTGAGGGACTGCCAGAAAGAACGTAGGTTGCGGCGGTTGATGGGCAGAAAATCGGTGAAACGCTCGTAGCGGTTGCCGAAAAAGAGGAGGTAGAGCCGCACCCCGAGCGCGGCCATAAAGACATAGGCCGCAGCAAAGTGATAATAACGTAAGGTGGCCATGAGATACTGGGGTTTGAACTCCGCCCACTTGGTAGTGATAGGAGGAAAGTGGATATAGATACCCGTAAGAAGAAGTACGGCACAGGAGAGGGCGAAGGACCAGTGAAAGAGCCTTAAGGCCCAACTCCAGACGAAGACCCGCCGATAGAGCCTCTTTTCTACCCTCATGGCCACCTCCTATAAGGCCTTTACTTTTATGATCTCCCGCCGCTCCGGGTCCAGCACATGTACCGCGCAGGCGATGCAGGGATCAAAGGAATGAATGGTCCGCAGGACCTCTAGCGGTCTTTCGGGCTGGGCCACCGGGTTCCCGATGAGGCTCTCCTCATAAGGACCACGTTTTCCCAGCTGGCACCGGGGGCTTACATTCCAGGTGGAAGGCACCACGGCCTGATAGTTCTTAATCTTGCCGTTGTCGATCACCACCCAGTGCGAAAGGGTCCCCCGGGGGGCCTCATGAAAGCCAAAGCCCATGATCTCCCCCTTGGGGAAGGTGGGCGGTTTGCGATAGGGATAGACCTCCAGGTCTCCGCGTCCGATATTTTCCACCAGGAGATCCAGATGTTTCAGGGCCAGATCGGCCAGCACCGCGGTGCGGATGGCCCGGGCCACCTGGCGCCCCATGGTGGAATGGAAGTCGTTGATGGTGATCCGGCGGCCAGAGATGGCGGAGATGCGCCGGAGGGCCTCATCGGTCCACCGGCGAATAAGTTCGTGCCCCTGGGCGTAGCCTACCAGGACCTGGGCCAGCGGCCCCACCTGCATGGGCTCTCCGGTAAACCTGGGGGCCTTGGCCCAGGAATACTTTCCTTTTTCCTGGAATCCGGTGTAGTTGGGGACGGTATCTTCCTGCCAGGGGTGCCGGGTCCAGTCGCCTTCGTACCAGGAGTGCATCACGCATTCGGCGACGTTGTCCCGGAAGTAGGCGTCGTTAAAACTCTTGATGGGTTTGACCGAGGAAAGATCACCCTTGAAGATGGTCCCTCCAGGAAGATCGAATTTGGTCCCTGCGGTATCTAACGGCAGATCCGGCACCGCCAGATAGTTGGTCACCCCGGCCCCGATCTTGAACCATTCGGGGTAAAGGGCCGCCAGGGCACAGGCGTCCACAAAATAGACCTTTTGGACGAAATCCCGCACCTGAAGCAGGAGTTCCCGCACCCAGGCCAGGCGTTCCATGTTGAGGGTGGCCTCGTTTTCGGGGTTGATGGCCAGGGCCACCCCGCCCACGATCACCGTCTGGATGTGCGGGGTCTTGGCCCCGAAGATGGCCACCACCTGGTTGGCCTTGTACTGATAATCCAGGGCCTCCAGATAGTGGCCTACGGCCAAGAGATTGACCTCCGGGGGAAGTTTCATGGCCGGATGTCCCCAGTAGCCGCTGGCAAAGGGGCCGAGCTGTCCGCTGGCCACAAACTTTTCCAGCTTTTTCTTCACCTCTTTAAAGAAGGAAACGCTGTTTCCCGGCCAGTCCGAAAGGCTCTGAGCCAGACGGGCGGTCTTGACCGGATCGGCCTTGAGGGCCGAGACCACATCCACCCAGTCCAGGGCGGAAAGATGATAGAAATGGACGATATGGTCGTGCATTCCGTGGGCACAGAGGATAAGGTTACGCACATACTGGGCATTCAGGGGGATTTCCATCTGGAGGGCGTTTTCTACCGCCCGCACCGAGGCAATGGCGTGCACCGTGGTACAGACTCCGCAGAAGCGCTGGGTAAAGGCCCAGGCATCCCTGGGGTCGCGTCCTTTAAGGATCACTTCGATCCCTCGCCACATCTGGGCCGAGGCCCAGGCCTCTCGCACCCGGCCCCCTTCTACCTCTACATCTATGCGGAGATGCCCTTCGATCCGGGTAATGGGATCAATGGTGATCTTTTTCCTAGCCATGGCTTAGTCCTCCTCTTTTTCCGAACCTTTGAGGCTCTTTACGGCCTTTTTGATCACTCCGGCCGCCGCGTGGGCCGCCACCACTCCGGCGGCCGCCCCCACGGCTACTCGGCCCACCTTTTCGGCCTCGGCCCGGATACCGCCTCCGGCCGGGATGTAAATCTTGGGAAGGTGCTCGTAGAAGGGGCTCATACGGTCCCAGAAGTTGGGTTCCGTGCAACCCATGCAGGGGTGGCCAGAACCCACCGGCCAGGCCCCTACGTCACAGAAGCGCACCACCGAGCAATTGGAATAGGTCACCGGCCCCTTACAACCTACTTTGTAAAGGCAGTAGCCCTTCTGGTGGGCCGGGTCCCCAAAGGATTCCACAAAACGCCCCTCGTCAAAGTGGGGGCGCCTCTCGCAGTGGTCGTGGATGCGCCGACCATAGGCGAACTTGGGCCGCGAAAGTTCGTCCAACTCTGGAGGATGACCGAAGGTAAGGAGATAAAGGACCGTGGAGAGGAAATTATAGGGGTTGGGCGGACAGCCCGGGATATTGATCACCGGCTTAGCGAGGACTTGGCCCACCCCTACCGCTCCCGTGGGATTGGGAGCCGCGGCCTGGATCCCTCCGAAGGCGGCACAGGTCCCGATGGCGATCACCGCCGCCGCCTCCTGGGCCACCTCCTTGAGGATCTGTATGGCCGGGCGGCCTCCGATCTGACAGTAGATTCCTCCGTCCTTGGTGGAGACCCCTCCCTCCACCACACAGATGAATTTCCCCTTGTACTTCTTGAGGGCTTCTTTGAGAGAGGCCTCCGCCTGCTCCCCGGCTCCGGCCATCAGGGTCTCGTGATATTCAAGAGAAATGAGCTCCAGAATGAGGCGGGCCAGGGGTGGATGGGAGGAACGCAAAAGGCTTTCGGTACAGCCCGTGCATTCCATAAAGTGAAGCCAGACCACCGGGGGCCTTTCCGAGGACTTTACCGCTGCCGCTACCTTATCCACCATCTCCACCGGAAGTCCCATGGTGGCCGTGGCTATGGTGATGACCTTGAGAAAGTCCCGCCGGGAAAGCCCCCCTAACTTCAAAGCCGGTATCCTGGACATAGCCCCCTCCTTCCTGTTTTTAACACCTCTATTCTGCCTTTACCCTCACTAAAAGTCAAACTCTATTGTGGAAAATTTTTGGCGATTATAGATTAGAAAGTACGATTGAGAAGGGTTAAACTAAATAATCTTATTCTATTGTGGGGAATCATTATGTGAAGCATGCAGGGAATGCAGGGATCATAAGAACGGACCACCTTTTCGGCTTGCTCAGCCAGTTTCTGGAAATTTTTAGGCTTAAAGCCCTCCAGGGACTTTTCTAGATCCTTTTTCAAGGCTTTTACGTTTTGGGCCGTAGGGGTAAGGATATTTACTTGCTGTAAATAACCCTTTTCGTCCACCCGGTAGTGATGCACCAGAAGGCCGCGAGGGGCCTCTACCAGACCCAGACCTTCGGCCTTTTGAGGCCGTTTCTCTTCCGCCGAAGGCCTGTGGGGCTTGAGGGCCTGAGCCGTCTTTTCCAATTCCCGGGCGGCGAGAAGACACTCGTAAATCCGCAGGAGATGAGGAAGCTCCACCGGCCGGCCTTCTTGCTGTTCTAAACATTCTCTAAGCCGGGCCTGGAGGTCCTCGGGACCTCCTTCTGGAGGGGGCCAGAGGAAAAAGCGGGCTAGAGGTCCCACCAGATAGGCCTCTCCGGAAAAAAGATGCGTAGGTCTGAGGCCGTCGGTTTGGGGTTCCTCTTCCCGGAGGACCTTCCGATAGTCCTTGAATTTCCTCTTTCTCCCTCCCGGGAAAAAGAGGGCCAGAGGGCCTTCGGTAAAACCTCCTTCCAAGGCCAAAAGAGGCCGGGGCGGAAGGGTTTCCCCCAGCGAGAACTCCCGGACGAGGGAAAGGGCGTAATCCCGGGTCTCTTTTCGGATTCTTTCGGCCAGGCGGCGGATCTCCTGGACCTCTTCTTTGGAAAGGGCCCTGGCCCAGTCCCCGGGAAGTCCCCCTACTCCCTGAAAACTCCTTCCGGAGATGAGCTCGAGGGTCCGGTTTAATTTTTCCCGGAGCCTTAGAAAGGGCCTCAGACGGCCGGATTCTTTTAAAAAAGAGAGGGCCGTAGAGGATTTCCTTTCTCCTCCGAAGTCCGGGGCTCCGAAAAGGGAGACCACGGTGAGGTGGTCCCGCAGAAATCCCGAAAGAAAGTAGATCTTTCGGATGCGGACCACGTTGGCCGAGGGCCTTGTGCTGAAGATCTCGTCCAGGGCCTGAAGAGAGGCCAGGGTGTGGGCCTCGGCGCAGATGCCGCAGATGCGCCCCGCGATAAAAGGCATCTCTAAAGCGGGCCGGCCCCGAACGAATCTCTCAAAACCCCGGAAGATCTCGCTTTTGAGGATCACTTCTTGGACGCGGCCCGAGGGATCCAACACCACTTCGAGCCCGGCGGAACCCTCGATGCGAGCCAGGTGTTCAATCTTTATCCGGGGCATATCTCCTCCTTACCAGAGGGTGGATGGCCAGGGTAAAGGGGGAGAGGAGTCCCACGGGATCTTGGAGGGCCTCGAGGACCTCTTCCGCCTTGGCCGGGGTAAGGGCCGAGGCCACCAGATCCAGAAGGCTCTCCGGTCCCCGACCGGGTAAAAAGCCGTAACAACCAAGACAGGGACGTCCGGCCTTTACGCAGGCCGCTCCGCATCCCCCTCGGGTTACCGGGCCGGCACAGAGGATCCCTTGGGCCAGAAAGCACTCCCGAGAGGGGCCCCCCGCCAAAAACCGCACGGTGCGCCACCGGAAGGGGCGCCTTTCTCGCGGACACTCTTGACACAAGGGAAAGGAGACCTCCGCCAGGCGGCCCTCCAGGGCTGCTACCAGGGTGTGAGGCTCCGGAGGACAGCCGGGCACCTGGGTCTCAAACTTCACCACCTCCGTGGCCGGCCAGGGGCCCTCTCCCGCAAGCCAGGAGAGCCCCGGAAGCCCTCCCCAGAGGGCGCAGGCCCCTACGGCCATCATTCTCCGGGCTTTGGTCCGCAGAAGTTTTAAGAAGGCCTTCTGGGATTCCGTGCGTACCGCCCCGCAAACCACGGCCAGGTCCAGCCCTCGGTCCGGGCTTTTTTGGAGGGCCAGAGGGTCGCTAGCCCCCATCTCTGGCCAGAAGACCACCTCCAGATCTTCCAGCCAGGGCTCCAGGGCCTCCAAAAAGAAGACCAGATCGCATCCCCCGCAGGAAACGCCGTTATAAAGGGCGATCTTCACCTAAGTCCTCCCAGAAGTCCCAGACGATCTGGTAGAGTTTTTCGCCTTCTCCTGCTCCTACTAGGGCCAGGCGTATCCGTTCCCCAGAAACCCCCAGGGCCTTGAGCCAGCCTTTCAAAAAGCGCATGCGGATGGCGCACCGCTGATTTCCCTCACGGAAGTGACACTGTCCGGGGGGGCAGCCTACCACCAGGACCCCCGAGGCCCCGGAGGCCAGGGCCTGGGTAATAACTTCCGGGGCCACCGAGCCGCTACAGGGCACCCTTATCGGATAGAAACCTGCGGGAAGGGGCCGTCTCTGATAGGAAAGATGTTCCAGGGCCCGGGCCCCACACCATTGACAGAGAAAGCCCAAGAGGCGCTTTTTCATCGCCAGAGTTCCCTCCAGTCCTCCGTAAAGGACCCTTCCGACCCTTCCAGGGCTCCGGAGGGACAGGCGCTTACACAGAGTCCGCAATGGCGACAGGCCCCGGGGTCGATCTTGATCTGGCCTTCCAGAGGCCGGATGGCGGCAAAGGGGCAGAGCTCCACGCAGAGCTGACAGAAACCGCAACGGTTTTCATGCCAATAGATCGAGGGGGCTTCTTTTACCAGACTTTCCTGCCGCAGGAAAAGGAAGGCCGCCAGGGCCGCGGCCTCGGCGGTGGCTACCGAGTCCGCAAGATTCTTGGGCCCGGTGCAGGCCCCGGCCAGCCAGATCCCTTCCCGAAAGCTCTCCACCGGGGCGGTCTTTTCCTCCCGGGGCTCGAAAAATCCGTACTCGTCCGGACAAAGGCCCAAAAGCCCGGCCACTTCTCCGGCCCCCCTCTCCGGCACAAAACCCGGGACCAGGATCACCAGATCGGCCCCCCATTTGAGGCGGCGGCGGGCCAGGGTGTCTTCGGCCACCACCGTGACCCCCCGGGAAGAGGTTTCCGGGTAAGGTATGGGGGAGATTTCGGCCACCCGGCCGCGCACGAAACGCAGGCCGGCCCGGCGGGCCCGCCGATAAAGCTCCTCTCCCGCAAGACCCCGCAGCCGGAGATCTTGATAAAAGTGGGTGATCTCCGCCTCGGGATACAGTTCTTTCAGTCGCAGGGAGGCCTTGAGGGCAAAGCCGCAGCAAACTTCGGAACAATAGGGGAGATGCCCCTGCTCCCGGCTTCCGGCGCAGTGGACTATGGCTATCCTCTGAGGTCTTTTTTGGCCTCCCGGGGCCTTCCCTTGAGATAGGGCCTTTTCCACCTCGTAGAGGGTGGTCACCTCCGGCAGGCGGCCGTAGCCCAGGGACTCTAGCCGTGCTCCCGGATAGGGCTGAAAGCCCGTGGCCACGATGAGGCCTCCCACCCGCAGCGTGTGCCGGCGCGGGCCCTCTCGGAAAAGGAAGGCCTTTTTAGGGCAGGCCTTCTGGCAGAGCTGGCACTTTTTCCCTTGAAAGTGGAGACAGGCCTGGGGACGAAGGACCGGGGCTTGAGGAAAGGGATGGGGAGGGTCTCTCTCAAGGGCTCCGGGGCGCGGGCAGATCTCCAGGCACTTTCCGCAACCGTTACATCTTTCAAGATCTACAAAACGGGGAAGGGTTTCTACTTCCACCACAAAGTCTCCGGCTTCCCCCTCAACCTTGACCAGACGGGCCTGGGTGAAGACCCGGATTTCCGGTCGGGCCGCAAGGGCCGAAATAAGGGGGGAGACCACACAGGAGGCGCACTCCAGGCGGGGATAAAGCCGATCGAGATAGAGGGCTTTGCCCCCTACAAAAGGCTCCCTTTCCACCAGAGAGACTTCCAGCCCGCAGGCGTTCAGCCGGAGGGCGGCCTTAATTCCCGCAGCCCCGGCCCCCAGGATCAGGACATGGGGCATGGGTTTCAGGGTCCGTAAGGCCGGAGGACGGCTCCGGCGCAGGGCCCGAAGAAAGAACTTGAGAAGCCTCTCGGCCTTTTCCGTGGCCTCCGGACCGGAAGTCCAGGCCACCTCTTCCCGTAAGGCCAGCCACTTAAGGGGCTGAGGGGCCTCTTTCCGGATCAAATGCCAGAAGGTCTCCTGATGGAGATGGGGGGAACAGGCTGCCACCAGCACTCCGGAAAGCCCCCGCGCCTTTTCCCGAAAAAAACTTTGGCCTTCCGGGGAACAGAGAAAGGGATGCCGAAAAATCTTTAGGTCTTCTAGGCCTGAAAGACGTTTCACGAGGGTCTCAAAGTGGATCTTTTCGCTGATGTTGCCCCCGCATTCGCACAGAAAAAGCCCGATCTTCATCATCCCTCCAGACCCAGATAGGAGGGGGGCACCCCGAAGGCCAGGGCCAAAAGCTCTGAAAAATAGAGAATCCGAACCCCCGGGACCCTCCCGTAGATTTCGAGATTGCTTCGGCAGGCCGGACAACTTACAGCCACAATCTCCGCACCTATGGCCTGTGCCCCCTGTAGAAGACGCCTACAGAGGGACTCGATTACCGGAGAGTCACTTCGGGGAAGGTGTCCGCCGCAGCAACTCTCCCGCAGGGAAAATTCCTTGACCCGATAACCCGCAAGCTTCAAGACCTTTTCCAAACTACCCTCAGATACCGGCCAGGGACGGGCCAAAAAACAGCCGTAATAGGCCACCACCGGCCATTTTGGAGAAGAAGTCGCTCGGGGGACGCCGGATAGGACTTCTTTTTGGACTAAAAAATCGAGAAGGTGCCGGACGCGAACCCGGGAAGGATCATACCGCAGCCCCTCCCGGGCCAGAACTCGGTTGAGCTGGTTTAGCTCCCATTCATTTTGTAAAAGTTCTTCTTCCGTGCGGCGAAGATTGTGATAGCAGAGGCTACAGCCTGTAAGGACTATCCCCTCTCCGGCCAGGGCCAGATTGCGGGCCGCGAGAAACCACCTCACCCGCGGGGCCTTAGCCGAGACCTCCCGGGCCCCACAGCAATTCCAGTCCGCAAGCCGTTTCACCGGGAGACTCCAGAGCTCGAAGAGGGCCTCCACGGCCTGATCCATGGAGTGGGCCAGATGATAGGCGGCACACCCCGGGAAATAATAAAGGTGCATTAGCTCCCCTCCACCTCAGCCAGCATTTCCCGAAAAAGCTCGGGGTTTTTCAGGGAAGGAGGGGGCTTGATCTGCCGCACCCCGGAGCCTGAGGGGAGCTTGAGGATGAGTTCCAGGCGCTCTCCTTCCCGCAGGACCTGCACCCGGTAGGCATGGGTGGCCCCGAAGTCAAAGCTCCGGCCCCTCTCCTGCAGGAGGGTCCAGAAAAGATGATGCCATTGCCCGGCCATGGAGATCTTCAGGGTCCCTTTCCGGCGGGCCTCACGCCGGAGGGCCTCAAGAAAGGTGGTAAGGGGGATCCCCTCCGGACAGGCCTCCTGACAGAGGTAGCAGCCCACACAGATCCAGGGGGTATTGAGCTCCCAGAGACCGGGCTCTCTTTCCAGATAGGCCTGAAGGGCCCGCCAGGCAGGGACCTCCATTTCTTCATAAACTGGGCAGATCCCCCCACAGAGCCCGCAAAGGGAACAGTTCCGTAATTTCTCCCGGGAGAAGACCTCTTCGGAAACCGGCGCCTTTTCCGAAAGAAAGGCCTCTTCTTCCGAAAAGGGGCCCAGTCTATCTCGGATCTCTTTGAGCTTAAGGCCGGCCTTTTTGAGTTCTAGGATCTTTAAGAGGCGGGGCAGGGTCTCCGGAGGGTAAAAGAACTTTACTCCTCCCGAAGGCTGGCCTCTGCGGACCCCCTTGGGAAGGAGCCCCAGCTGGACGTAGTAAAGGAAGGTCCTTCGGGTAAGGGAGTACCCCCGCCTGCGGACTTCGGCCAAGAGCTCTTCTACCTGCCACTCCCGGGACATACCTTTTTGTTTTTAACATCAAAATCTGGTCAGGGAAATTCTTTCGAGGCCGACTGGCCAAAGAGGTTTTCCTGTTTTAACTTTGAAAGGGCCCTACAATACCTTCAGGGGGAGGGACATGGGAGAGATCAAGAGTGCTCTGGAGATCGCTTTGGAGAAGGCCGAAAAGATCGGCAAGGCCTCCAAGGAAGAATTGCGGGCCCAGGAACTTCGGGAGAAGGGGCAGCGGCTGGCGGCCCGCTATTTGAGTCCGGAAGGAGAAGTGGATCTGGCGGCCGAGATAGCCAAGCTTTCCCCGGAGGAACGTCTTCCGGTGGTCCGGGGGGTGGTGGAGACCCTCCTGCGAAACATCGTCCTCCCCCGGGATGAGATGGCCCTCAAGGATTGTCAAAAGGCCCTTCAGGGACTAGAGGCCGTCTTCTCCGCCTTCCCGGAGATCAAGAATCTCACCCGGGAGATCGAAAAACTCCTCCAGCAATACCTTAACCACCGGGAGGCCCTTTACCAGCAACTCAAACAACAATTTGAGACCCAACTGGCTGGAGTGGAAGAGGCCCTGAGCAACCAGATGGGGGTCAAGGTGAAAGTGGAGGTGGAAATGCATCCGCAGTTCCAGGAGGAATGGCGGAAGGTGCGCGACCAGCTCGATCCCCAGTACCAGCGCCAGCTGGATTACCTCAAAGGGATCTTTGAGAGGGCCCTTTCCGGATGACCCGTGAGCGCCTGCGGGAACTCCTGGAAAAGGTTCAGGGGAAAGAACTTTCGGTAGAAGAGGCCCTTCGGGAGCTGGAGGGTCTTCCTTACGAAGATCTGGGAAGTGTCCGTCTGGACCATCACCGGGCCCTGAGGAAACACTTCCCGGAAATCGTTTATGCCCCGGGAAAGACCGAGGGGGAACTTCGGAAGATCGTGCACAGTTTCCTGGCCCGGGATCTCCCCCTCATGATCACCCGCTTGGACCCGGAGAGGGCAGAGGGCCTCTTGCGGGAATTTCCGGGCCTCCGCTACCATGAGCGGGCCCGGATCCTCACCCGGGAAAGACCTCCCGAGGGGCGAGGACTGGTGGCGGTGATCTCGGCGGGGACCGCGGACCTTCCCGTGGCCGAGGAGGCCCGGGTGGCGGCAGAATATTTCGGCAACCGGGTCCGGACCTTTTACGACGTAGGGGTGGCCGGGATCCACCGCCTCTGGGCCGTAAGGGAGGAATTGCTCTCCGCCCGGGCCCTCATCGTGGTGGCCGGGATGGAGGGGGCCCTGCCGGGAGTGGTGGCCGGTCTGGTGGATCGCCCGGTGATCGCCGTGCCTACCAGTGTGGGCTACGGGGCCAGTTTCGGGGGCCTGGCCGCCCTCCTTACCATGCTGAATACCTGCGCTCCCGGAGTGGCGGTAGTCAATATTGACAACGGGGTGGGAGCGGCCTATTTTGCAAGTATAATTAATCACCTGGTAGAGGAAGAAAATGGCCAAAAGGGGTAGGAAGAAAAAAGATAGTCCGGAAAGAATGCTCCTAGAAATATTGGAAGTCGTGGATCAATTCGGAAACATCATGGGGCTTCTGCCCCGAGGGAAGGTCCACGAACAGAAGCTCTTCCACAAGGCCGTCCATGTCTGGATCCTCAACCCTGAAGGCCGGCTTTACCTCCAGAAACGCTCTCGCCTCAAGGACGAAAATCCCGAAAAATGGGATTCTTCGGCCTCCGGGCACGTAGCCCCCAGGGAACCCTATTCCGTGGCCGCTCGACGGGAATTGAAGGAGGAGCTGGGGCTTCTCTGCGGCCTTTCCGAAGTAGGGCGCCTTCCCGCCTCCGAAGAAACGGGCTACGAATTTGTAGTGCTCTTTTCCGGGACCACCCGCAAGACTCCTCGACCCAACCCTATGGAGATCGAAGAGGGCCGCTGGTTTTCTCCGGAAGAGATCGAAGAATGGCTGCGTCAGAGGCCGGAAGAGTTTACGCCCACCTTTCGGCTTCTTTGGGAAAAGTTTCGGCACAAAGTTTTTCAAAGTCCGTAACGCTCAAGCTTGTAACGCAGGGCCCTTTCGGAGATCCCGAGGAGTTCGGCCGCCTGGGTCTTCACTCCTTCGGCCAGACGCAGGGCCTCCTCGATGCGCCTTCTTTCCAGAAGCTCCACCGCCTCGGGAAGGGGTAACTCCCAGAGTTTTCGGGTAAGTTCCGTAGAGTCTTCCTCGGGAAAGGTGAGGTCCCTTTCGGTGATCAGGGGACCCTCGGCCAGGATGACCGCCCGCTCCAGGATATTGCGCAGTTCCCGCACGTTTCCCGGATAGCCGTGAGAAAGAAGCCTCTGCAGGGCTTCCCGGGAGAAACCCTGCAATTCTTTCCCATACTTTCGGGAAAACTCCCGCAGGAAATGTTCGGCCAGAGGCAAAATATCCTCCCTCCTTTCTCGCAGGGGAGGGAGGCGGAGGGTAATCACCGCCAGACGCCAGTAAAGATCCTCCCGAAAGGTTCCCTCCCGGACCATGCGAGCCAGATCCCGGTTGGTGGCCGCTACGATCCTGGCCCGGCAGCGCAATTCCCGGGTGCCTCCCACCCGGCGGAAAGTCCCGTCCTGGAGCACTCGGAGGAGCTTGGCCTGTAGAGAAAGGGGCAGTTCCCCGATCTCGTCGAGAAAGACCGTGCCCTCTCCGGCTTCTTCGAGGAGCCCCGGTTTGGTCCGGTCGGCTCCGGTGAAGGCTCCGCGTTCGTGACCGAAAAGCTCAGACTCCAGGAGCCCCTCGGGAATAGCCGCACAGTTGATCTTGAGAAAGGGCTGGTCCTTTCGAGGGCTCAAGCGATGGAGAAGTCCGGCCAGGACCTCCTTTCCTGTCCCGGATTCTCCCACCAGAAGGACCGTGGCCTCCGTGGGAGCTACCCGGGCGATAAGCGAGAGGACCTCCCGCATGGCCGGACTCTCGGCCACCACCCCCTCAACCTCCGGAGGACTCAGGGCCGAAAGCCTCCGCCGAAGATCTTCCACCTCCATCCGGAGGCGCCTTTCCTGAAGGGCCTTTTCTATAATCAAGATGAGCTCTTCCAGGTTTACCGGCTTGGTAAGGTAGTGATAGGCCCCAAGACGCATGGCCTCCACCGCCCGCTCTACCGTGGCAAAGGCCGTAAGCATGATGATGGCCGAAAGGGGGCTCTTTTCCCTGAGCTTGGGAAGAAGGGAAAGTCCGTCTTCGTCCGGAAGGCGCCAATCCAGGAGAATGATCTCCGGGAGACTTTCGGCGGCGCTCAAGGCCTCGGCGGCCGAGGCACTTTCGGCTACGCGAAAGCCCCGCCTTTCCAGATATTTCCGTAAAAGGGCCCGTTGAGGGGCCTCGTCCTCCACTAAGAGGACCAGGGGAGCCTCATTTCGAAGCATACCCAGCCTCCTTTTTCCCGGACCTGTACCCGGCCTCCGTGGGCCTCGGCCACCTGTTTCACCAGATAGAGCCCTATTCCGAAGCCTTCGTTCCGGGTGGTGAAAAAGGCTTCAAAGAGACGCTCCGGAGGAACGGAAGGGAGCCTGGTTCCGGTGTTACACACCCGAAAGACCGCCTCCCGGCCTTCCCGAAAGACCGAAAGCTTTACCTGATGTCCGGAAGGGGCCAGAAGGGCATTTTGCAGGAGATTGGCCAAGGCCCGCAAGAGCCAGCGACGGTCTCCGGAAAACGCAAAGTCCTCCCAAGAGGCCTCCCAGGAGAGTCCCCGGGCCCGGAATTTTTCCCGGAACCGAGATTCTATTTCCACCACCACCTCTTCCGGATGCAGCCTTTCCGGACGGATTTCCAGGCCCCGGTCCAGGGTGAGGAGTTCTGCGGTGAGCTCGGAAAGGCGCTGGATTTCCCTCTGAATCAGGGCCCGGTTTTCTCGGAGGGCTTCCGGATCTTCAAGGGCATACTGAAAAGCCAGGGAGAGGGTGTGGAGCGGGTTGCGGATCTCGTGGGCGATCATGGCCGAAAGACGTCCCAGAGTGGCCAGTCTCTCCGAGGCCGAAAGACACTTTTCAAGCTCCCGGGCCTTCTTCTCGGTGCGGGCCAGATAGTAGGCCCCTCCCAGGAGCACCATCAAGGCCCCCAAAAGGATCAGGGCACTGGCCCAGAGGGCTTCCTGAAAAAGGAGGTTGGAGATACTGGCGTCAAAGACCACGAGCAGACGGAAACGCCGTCCCGGGGCCAGTTCGCTTTCTCGACAAAGAAAGTAGAGGTTTCCCGAACGGTACCCTTTGGGGCAGCGTTCCCAGGAGGGGGAAATTCCGGAAAGATTGGTGGGAAAGGTGTCCAGGAGTACGTGGGAGCCCTCCAGGATGCGCACCCCCACCAGACCGGGATCACTCTGGAGTTCATCGGTGAGCCAGGCCAGAGTGCGAAGATAGGCCGGGGGCTCGGGAAGCACGGCCAGCAACTCCAGGTAGCTTGTGAGACGGCTTTCGAGCATCCCTAGCCGGGCCGCAGCCTCAAAGCGCTGGTGTTCGGAAAGGGTCCGCCGCAGGAGGAAGGCTTCGGCCACAAAGGTGGCCACCAGGAGTCCCGCTCCCACCGCCGCCAGAGTCCGCCAGCCCTTCACCACCGGTGCCAGAACCTCCTTCGGGGACCGGGCCACCAGCGCCTGCGCCAAAGAGGGCGCCCCCACTGGTCCCGAAAGCGGACCTTTCCTCCGGGATAACGAATGACCTCCGGGAGCACTACCTCCCCGCAAAGCCAGCCCCGCACCCCTACCCGATCTCCGGGACGAAGAGACACCCCCAGTTCTTGCCAGAGACGAAGAGGCCCTAGGCGGACGAAATAGATCTTTTGTCGATTCCGAACTACAAGAAGGGGTGGTCTCACCTGGATTACTTTTCCCTTAAAGGCTACCGGCTGCCGGAAACAGCCATCCTCCGCCCCGGCCTTGACTCCCCAGGGAAGGGAAAAGAGAAGGCTTACGATGATCCAGGCCAACAAACTCCGCATCCTACAAGGATTTTATGCAAGATCTGTGCCCCCGGCCAGCCCTCTCTTGCCGCCTGCCCTTTCGACGATTTCGTCGAAGGATTCGGAAATTTCGTCGAAGGGAGAGCGCGGCTTTTTCCCTGATCTCTTGGGAAACAAGGGTTTCCGGTTTTGGCACGCCCCTTGATTTAAGCTCTGGCAAACGAGGAAAGGAGGTGAAAGGGATGCGGAGAAAGGGTCTCTGGGCCATCTTCCTGGCAGGGGTTCTTTTGGCCGGCTGTACCACCACCCAGGGGAGCGCTCCCTATCAGGGGGCGGGACTCGGGGCTGCGGTGGGGGCGGTCTCCGGGGCCTTGCTTGACCGCCATAACCCCTGGCGAGGAGCGGTCATCGGCGGGGCCGCCGGAGCAGTGCTGGGTGGGGGGATCACGGCCTTGAGTGTGGAGGCCTCTAAGGAGGCTGTGGCTCGCGGACAGCCGGTGGTCTATCAGGAGGGCTCCACCGTGGTAGAAGCCACCCCCAGGGAATACAACCAGAAGACCTACTGCCATAAGGTCCACAAGCGCATCTGGCGACACGGCCGTCTAGTGGCCGACCGTATTGAAGAGGTCTGCGAAGGCACCAAGACCGGAAACTACTATTAAAAAGGAGGTGGATTATGAAAGGCAAAATTTGGGCTACGGCGTTGCTTATGGGCACCCTTCTTGCCGGGGGGCTGGCTCAGGCTCAGGGACCGCAGGGCCCCCTGCCTCCGGAGATCCGGCAGGACTTTCGGGAGATCCGGCAGGATCGGCGCGAGATCCGGCAGGATCGCAGGGAAATCCGAAGGGACCGGCGGGAGTTGCGGGGGGACCTTCGCGAATTGCGAAGGGATCTGCAGGATCCCCACTCCTCTCCTCGAGAAATCCGGAGAGATCTGAGAGAGGTGCGTCAAGACCGGCGTGAGATCCGGAGGGACCGAAGGGAGTGGCGTGGTGACCGGCGAGAACTAAGGCGGGATCGTAGGGAGCTGCGTCGGGATCTTCGGCGGTGGCGTGCTCACCGGCGTGGTCCCCGATTCTAAAAAACTTTCACCAAGGAGGTAAGTCATGAAGAAGCAATGGATTATCTTAAGCCTTATTGGAATGTTCCTTTTGGGCGGAGTGGGGTTTTCGGCCTCCAAGAATGGCTCTCCGGCCTCAGGGAATCAAACCGCGACGACTCCGGGCGGTCCCCCCTGGGGCGGAATGTGGCGGTACTGTCGCCAAGTAAATCCCCAAAGCCCAGCTTGTCGGGATTTCATGGAAAACATGCGCGGACACTGGAAGAAGATGCGCGAACTCCGGGCCCGGGTCTGGCAGGAGATGCGGGACTGGTGTCGGAAGAATCCAGAGGACCGTTTCTGCCAGGACATGCAGGACATGAATGAACGCTGGGGTCCCTGCCCACAGTGCCCCTGGCACCGCAGTCCCTAGTCTAGGCTAACCCCCTTCCAGGGCCCGGAAGAGGGCCCGGAGTTTCTCCGGGTCCTTTCTTCCGGGCCCCCTTTCCACCCCGGAATTCACGTCCACCCCATAGGGCCTCACCCTTTCTACCGCCTCCCGAATGTTTTCCGGAGAGAGCCCTCCGGCCAGGAGGACCGGAAGCCCCTTTTCCACAGCCTTCCGGGCCAGGTCCCAGTCTAGAGTCTTTCCGCTGCCCCCGTAAAACCCCTTCACCCGGGGCTCAATCAGGATCCCTCGTACGCAACCCCGGTAATCCTCTATTCGGGAAAGATCCTCTTCGGAGGCCAGCCGCAGGGCCTTTATCACCCGGGGAAAGAAGATTCGGGCCACCTCCGGGGGCTCGTCTCCGTGAAGCTGGACCAGGTCCAGGCCTACGGCCTCCACGATCTCTCGAATGCGCTCCGGGGTTTCGTTCACGAAGACCCCCACCGTGGTCACCAGAGGAGGGAGGTTCCTCACGATCTCCCGGGCGGCCTCCGGGGAGATGAAACGGGGGCTTTGCGGATAGAAGATGAATCCCAGGGCATGGGCCCCCAGGGAGATAGCCAGCCGGGCGTCCTCGGCCCGGATGATTCCACAGATCTTTACCCGAACCCTTTCGTCCATGTTAAGCTGAATATATGCGGACTTTGCGGGAATATCTACCCGGGGCTCTGCTGCTTCTCTTTTTGAGCGTGCGTTATTATCCCGGCCTCTGGGGGCGCACCGTCCTTGAGACCCTTAAGTTTCTGGGCGCGGTCTGCCTTTACGGTCTCTCCTTTGCCTTTCTCCTGCAGTGGGCCCTTAAGAAATTCTTCCACCACCCCCTTGCCCGGAGGGACCTTTTGCGTGCGGCCCTCTGGGCGGCGGTGATCATGGCCTTCGGAGAATCCCTGCGGCACTACTTAGGGCTTTACTGAGCCTGGGCCGGGGTAAGGATGACCAGGACATAATGCTGGTCATCCAGATACTTGCGGGCGGCCTCCTGGACCTCCTCGGCACTCACCTGCCGGATGTTCTCGATATAACGGTAGAAGTAATTGAAACCTAGCCCCAGGGCCTCATTCAGGGCCCGATCCATGGCCTGGGAAAGATTGGTCTGGAGCTCGGTCTCGTAGCGACCGATGAGCCAGTTTTTGGCCCGGGAGAGTTCTTCTTCCGAGATCCCTCCCTCTTTGACACGGGTGATCTCGCGCCAGAGACCGGAAAGGGCCGCCTCTTTCTTGTCCGGGGCACAGCCGATGTAAAGGGCCAAAGCTCCGGTGTTTACCCCTAGAGAAAGGAAGGAAGTCACAGAGTAGGCCAGGGCTTCTTTATCCCGGAGGGCCCGGAAGAGACGCCCTCCCTGGCCGGCGAGCACCGCGTTCAGGACCTCCAGCGCATAGCGGTCCTCGGCGGAAAGTCCAGGGGTGCGGAATCCCAGAAGGAGGTGGGCCTGCTCGGCAGGTTTGGTCACCGTGGTGATCCGGGGGCCGGAAAGGGCCGGGGGTTTCTGGTCTTCGGGAAGGGGCTCCGGAGGGGCCTCCCAGTCGGAAAGGGCCTTTTCCAGGGCCGAAAGCACCTTCTCCGGCTCCACATCTCCTACAATGGCCAGCACCCCGGCATCCGGCCGCACATACCGGGCATAGGCCCGGCGCAGGTCCTCGGCGGTGGCCTTCTCGAAGAAGTCTTTGGAACCCAGGACATTCAGGCCGTAAGGATGGGGGCTGAACATCACCCGGTAGAATTCCCGCAGGGCCACCTGAAGGGGCTGGTCCTCTTGGCGATAGAGGGCCGAAAGGAGTTCGGGACGAGCCCGGTCCAGATCCTGCGGACTTAAGGCCGGCTCCCGTAACACCTCTAGGAAGAGTTTTAGCCCTTTCTCAAACCCTTCGGAAAGGAAAGAGGCTTCCAGACCGAAGGTGTTGCGCCCGGAAAATCCGGTGATCCGACCTCCCAGGGCCTCGATCTCTGCGGCCAGTTCTTCGGCCGAATGCTTCTGGGTGGCCCGGGGCCAGACCGTGGTGAGGGCCCGGAAAAGGCCGTTGGTTTCCGGGCTCTCGTAACGCAGTCCTCCGGGGAAGACCAGGGCCAGGCCCACCGAAGGCACATCCCTCAAGGGCTGAATGATCACCCGCAGGCCGTTGGAGAGGATACGGAAGACCGGGGGCACCACCGGCCCCAGTTCGCGCACGGTCACCCCCTGGGCCTCAAGCTCTGCCTCCTTTACCAGTTGGGCCAATTCCTGGGGGGTGAGGTCCACCTCTGCGGAAAGAAGGCCGGCGACCACCTTCTGGGGATCAAAATACTTTTGGGCAGCCCGCCGGATGTCCTCCGGAGAGACCCGTCTTATGGCCTCCAAATACTTCTCCGCCGCTCGAGGGTCCCCGGCCACCATCTGAAAGGTTCCCAGCTTGCGGGCCTCTCCCTCCATGGTCTCCCGGCTGTGGACGAAATCGGAAAGGACCTGGATGCGGGCCTTGCGGAGTTCGGCCTCGGGGACCGGCTCATACTTGAGCCGGAAGACCTCCACCAGGGCCTCCTTGAGGGCGGCCTTGAGATTTTCCGCCGGAGCCGTACCGTAGACCTCAAAAAGTCCCGGTCCGGCCGGAGTGAAGGCCGAGGCCTCCACCGAGGAGACCAGGTTAAGCCGCTGGCGCAGCTTGAGATAGAGCCGGGAGGAGCGCCCCTCTCCCAGAAGGGCGGCCATCACATCCATGACCGGGGCCTCGGCTTCGGTGAGGGAGGGGGCGGGAAGGACGATCTCAAAATAATTTTCTTCTACCGGGCGCTTGACCGCAAAACCGAGCGGGGCCTCGGTATAGGGCTCCTCGGGAAGCTTTATCTGCAGGGCCTTGCGGGCCGAAACTCCGCCAAAATATTTCTGGATGAGGGAAAGGGTTCGGGAGGCCTCCACATCTCCCACCACTACTACGGCCATGTTTTCCGGCACATAAAAACGCTTCACGTAGTCCAGGATATCCTTGCGGGTGATGGCCCGGACCGTTTTCTCGTAACCGATGATGGGCCGGCGATAGGGATAGCGTTGGTAGGCCCTTTTCATCACCTCCTCGGCCAGCACGATCATGGGCCGGTCCTCGCGCATGCGCATCTCTTCCAGGACGACCTCCTTTTCCCGGGCCAGCTCTTGGGAGTCGAAGGTGGCGTGGAAGACGGCATCCGAAAGGATATCCAGGGCGATCTCCAGGATCTCCCGCGGTCCCACGATGTAATAACAGGTGTAGTCGTAAGAGGTGAAGGCGTTGATGTAGCCTCCGTGGGCCTCAATAGCCTCGGCGATCTCTCCCGGGCCGCGCTTTTCCGTGCCCTTGAAGATCATGTGTTCGATGAGGTGGGTGATCCCGGCCAGGCGCTCATCTTCGTAGACACTTCCCGCCCGCACCCAGACCTGGACCGCCACCACCGGGGCCCGGTGATTCTCCTCCACGACGGCCGAAAGGCCGTTCTCCAGGACAACGGTGCGAAGATTGCTCCCCTGAGCCATAAGCCTCCCCTGAAAAAGGATAATCCCCAGCAAGAAGAGCCCTACTTTCCACCAACTCCGTAAGGCCTTTCCCATGCCCGGCCCTCCTTTCCTCACCCAACATAGCCAATTTGTCCTCCTCCTACAAGCTTTCTGCCCTTTATTATTTTTAGAACTTATAAATCCCAGTTTATTTATGGGGCTTACAACTAAAAAATCGGAGCATTTCAAAAAAAGATAACTTTAATTGGCAATAATTCTGTAAAATTTCTTTAATACTTGACTTTTTGCGAAAAAAAGAATATTAATTTGTGAGTCGGATATGGAGAAGGGGGCTGAAAGGGCTCTGCAAAAACCAAAGTAAGGAGGGGTGTCATGAAGCTAAGCAGAAGAGATTTTTTGGTGGCTTCAGGTTTGATGGCGGGTTTGGTAACGGGGGGCAAGCTTTTGGAAGGACGGGCCTGGGCCTATCCCTATTCCTCGGAATTTGAATATGCGGAATTGGATCCGGAAGAGGTGGCCTGGGAGGCGTATCGAAACTACTTTCAAAAGTGGTGTTGTTCTACGGTGCTGGAAGGCCTGGTGAGTCAGCTTAAAAAAAGAGTCGGTGGGCCTTGGAGGGACTTTCCGGTGGACGCCTACCGGTGGGCCCATGGAGGTCTGGCCGGCTGGGGAGCCCTCTGCGGAACGCTGACCGGGGCAGGTATCGTAATAGGGTTGGTAAATCGAGATACGGATACTGCAGAGGCTATGGTAAACGATCTGGCCTTCTTCTATTCCTATACTCCGTTGCCCAAATATGAGCCGCGGAAGATCCTCAAGGCCGAGATCCAAAATATGAGTGTGGCCGGAACCCCGGTGTGCCATATCTCCGTAGGCCGCTGGATGGCTGCCGAAGGGGTGGCCTTTCTTACTGAAGAAAGAGCGGAGCGCTGTGCGCGCCTTTCAGCGGATGTGGCCCGCAGGACCGCCGAGATCCTCAACGAATGGTATCGGAACGGTAAGAAGTATACCCCTAAAAACCGCGTGCTGTACAATCTCCTTCACAACGGAATTACCTCACAGAACAACTGTATGGATTGCCACGGCCAGAATGTGCCTCATCCCGAAGAGACTTATGCCACCCTCAAGAAGTAAACTATTGCCCACGGCAAGAGGAGCGGCCTGTATTTTTTGGCATGGGGGGAGGATTTCTCCCCCCATGCTCTGATTTTTGCCTAAAGTAAAATCTATTTGGAAAAAGAAAGCCTGTTTTCTAGATTAAACATCTCTTAGGCTATTTGACAGGGAGAGAGGGCTTTGCTAAGTAACACTCAAAAAAGTCTTCGTGAGGAGGGAGGCTTTATGAGCGTCTTTAAAGAAAAAGCCGGTAGTGTGTTCCGTTCTCTTTGTGTAGAAAATTGGTCTCCCTTAATGGGTGGAATTGTTATCGCCTTTTTTGTTATCCTCCTCGAGGCCTGGTACCGACCTTGGGGAATTGTGGGGGGCCTGCGGAACTGGGGAGACTGGGTCTTTTACCTTTTGGGACTTTATGAAGATCAGCCTCCGCACCCTCTTTGGTTTTCTTCCTCGGTCCTCAATATAGGTTTCCTTTGGGGGGCTTTTCTTTCGGCCACTTTGGCTCGGGAATTCAGTTTTCGGGTCCCTCCGGGGATCGAATTCGTCAAGGCCATTGTTTCCGGTATCCTTATGGGCATTGGTTCTGCTTTGGCCATGGGTTGTAACATTGGGGGCATGTACATGGCCATCAATAATCTAGCGGCTAACGGGCTTCTCATGTGGATCGGCCTGGTAATCGGGGTTCGCTTCGCGGTCAAGTACCTCTACTGGGAAATCGAACACTTACCTGCCGGGGGAGGCTTTGAGATCAACCTTTCCAAAATTAATCCTTTGTTGGCCCTGATCGCTATTGTGGGGCTCTTCCTGGCCACACGGGCCTATTTCGGAAGCGAGCATGACAATGGAGCCATCTTGGGGGGCTGTCTCATCCTTACTGCAGGCATCGGTTATGCTATGCACCGGAGCCGTCTCTGTATTGTGAACGCCTTGCGGGAGCCCTTTATGTCCGGAGAGGCGGCTATGGCTCGGGCCGTGATCGTGAGTCTTCTCCTGACCACCATCGGGATCGCCGTTCTTAAAGCTGCGGGGATCCGGGATGAGATGGCTTACGTGACTCCCACCTTTGGGCTGGGGGCCCTGTTGGGGGGTATTATTTTCGGTTTTGGGATGACCGTGGCCGGAGGGTGCGGCTCCGGAAGCCTCTGGAGAGTGGCCGAGGGGCAGCTTAAACTCTGGGTAGTGGCCATCTTTTTCGGACTGAGCAACTCCCTAGTAAGGCACCTTTTCAGCGTTTACGAAATTATTTACGTTAACGATGAGGGAGAATTGGTCAGTAAGTGGCTGGGCAAGAGCGTTTTCATGCCCGACTACTTGGGTTATGCCGGGACCATTCTTCTGGTGGCGGTCTTTCTCCTTATTTGGAGAATTTTGGTAGATTGGAATGAGGAAACCAACCGTTTGGTGTTGGAACTTTAAAAAACAAAACCAAGCAAGGAGGTGTAAAAAATGGCGGTAAATCTTGACGAAATCAAACCTGATCTGACTATTGATTGTAAGGGGCTTTCCTGTCCGATGCCGCTTCTCAAGACCAAAAAGGCTATTCAGCAGTTGCAGTCCGGCCAGATTCTCGAGGTGTTGGGTACCGACCCCGGTTCCAAAAACGACATCCCCGGATGGTGTGAACGGGCCGGGCACGAATTTTTGGGAGTCAAAGAGGATCAGGGTTTTATGCGCTTTTACGTTAGGAAGGGTTAAGTTAGTTAGATAAAATAAATTAAGGAGGTTTGTCATGGCTAAGGATCCGGACAAGTTGGGAATCTTTGTAACTACCCCCCAATATATGCCCCATTTAATGAAGATTGTGGAGGCGGCTCAGCGGGCGGGCAAGAAGGTCATGATCTTTTTCACCTTTAAGGCGGTGCACCTCACCAAGCAGCCGGATTTTGCCCGTCTGGTAAAGATGGTTCCCGAAGACGATCTGGCCATCTGTGCCGACAGTTACACCTGTGAGGGCTTTGATGTGGAACTGGACATCCCCGGGGGCATGACCCCCAAACAGATGCGCACCCAGGCCTTCCACGGCCAGGTCTTGGAAGAGTGCGGCAAATACATGGTTCTTTAAAAATTTGAAGGAGGTCGGTTATGTCGTTGAAAATCTACTTTTTGATCGCTAACCGTCAGTATATCACCGATGCTATTCGTTCTGCCTTAGGCCAATCTGTAGAAAATCATTATTCTCATGCCTGTGTCTTTTATCATAAGATGCCCCGAGTCACGGAGTACGTAAAAGAGAATATCGAATGGATCCGGGATATGGAAGGAGACGTCTTCGCGGTGGTGGACACCATGGACGAGGAAGCCAAGAAATACAATGTTGAAGAAGTAGGACTTACTCCTATCACCTTGGAAGAGCTTGCTCAGCGATTGAGGGAGGCCGACGTGATTATCGGTTACGGGATGCCTAAACAGAAGCATGGGCCGCCTCCGGCCTGCGCTGATTAACAAGTTTTTCGAAAATCCGTCTGAGGAGGGTTAAGATGAAGATCCTGCATATATACCGTAATGAACCCAACGAAGAGGTCCAAAAACTGGTCTCCCTTCTCAACGAAGGAAACGAGGCCATGGAATTTAAGCTTTATGAGGCCAAGGAGGATGCGGACTACGATCGCCTCATCCAGATGATCTGGGAGGCGGACAAGACCATCAGCTGGTGGTAACCTTTCTTTCTAGGAGGAAAAAGGGCGGCCTTAGGCCGCCCTTTTTTATTTTTGGAGAAGGACCTCATAGACTCCGGGAAGATGGCGGTAGCGTTCGGCGTAATCCAGGCCGTAGCCCACGAGAAAACCTCGGGGGATCTTGAAGCCCACAAAATCCAATTCGAGAGGCACCTTGCGCCGTTCGGCTTTGTCAATGAAACAGCAAAAGCGCACCGAGGCCGGCTCATGCGTGCGCAGGTGCTCCCGGAGAAAGGCCAGGGTGTAGCCAGTGTCCACAATGTCTTCCACCACCAGGACGTCCTTTCCTCGAAGAGGAAGCTCCACATCTTTAGTGATCTGTACCTCTCCGGCCGAGGTGTCGGAAAACCCGTAGCTCTTGAGGCGAATGAAGTCCACCTGGACCTCGGGAAGATCTATGGCCCGCATAAGGTCGGCCAGAAAGACGAAGGCTCCCTTGAGGATACCCAGGAGCACCAGGGGACGGCCCCGGTAGAGTTGTGAAATCTCTCGGCCCAGCTCCTTTACCCTCTCGGCAATCCTTTCCGGAGAAAGTAAAAGTCGCAGTTCCTCTCCCACCGTCTTCCTCCTAGAGGTTTTTTTCTACAAGGATCAGATCTTCCTCCTCTTCTTTTACCTCAAAACCCAGCCTTTCGGCCAGGGCCAACATGCGCCGATTTTCCCGAAGGATGGTCATCAGGATCCTTTTTAGATGGAGATTACGGGCTACGGCCAGCATCTTTTCGCAGAGGATACGTCCCAGGCCTAAACCCTGCCAGGGATCCCCCACCACTACGGCCATCTCCGCACTTTCCTCATCCGGACTCTTTATAAGACGCACCACCCCCACGATTCGCCAGCAGGGTTCTTTTTCGTGAGGAAGGAGGGCCACCAGGGCCAGCTCCCGATCGTAGTCTATCTGGCAGTAGCGGGCCAGCTCCTCGTGCGAAAGGCTCTTTTTGGTTTGTAAGAACCGGAAGCGGATAGTCTCTTCCGAAAAGGTTCGAAAGAGCTCCGCCATAAGAGGTTCGTCTTCCGGCTTTATAGGGCGAATTTTTACCATTCGACCATCTTTCAGACGTTCCTCAAAGGTAAAGTGAGAAGGATAAGGGCAGATGGCTAAATGCGCCGGGCAGTAATAGCCGAGAGAGAACCTGGGGAGATCCAGCCAGCCCTCCTCAAGGACTATCCGGGCCTCCCGAGGCCGGATCTCCCCGGAAGAGACTTCCAGGGCGGGAATAAAGATCTCCCGGATCTCCGGCAGATTGACCACTAAATGAGAAAGACGCACCAGGAGTTCCTCCACAAAAACCGCGGCCTGGGGATGATGTTGACGAAGATACCCATAAATACGGGTCTCTTCGAGGAGCCGCCGGGCCAGGGTCTGGTTTAGCGGGGGGAGCCCTAAAGCGTAATCTTTTTCCATCTCCAGCCAAAGGCCTCCTAGTCCACAGAGGATCACGGCCCCGAAGGTGGGATGGCGGGTGGTGGCCAGAAAAAGGGGGGCCGGAAGGTCTGGAGCCCGGGGATCCTTTCCGCAAAGGCCGTAGGCTTCTAAGACCCGGTGTATTTCTTCCGGACGGAGCTCGAAGCGGCCCTCCTTGCGAATCTCCGTAAATAATCGGCGCAGGGCCTCTAGGTCGGGTTGCAGATCTTCGGCCACGGCCGTCGGGGTCTCGGAAAGGAGGCGGAGGTTATGTTCATAACGGAACATGTAGTAGAAGCTTTTTACCGCTTCTACCGGACTTACAAAATGGGGAATATTTTCCTTGGTGAGGATCTGGCGGCCTTCAAGGACTCGGGTAGCCCCCATAAAACTCGCCAGGAGGGGTTTATAGGGAAATTCCTTCTGGGCCCGCACTACCGCCCAGGCGAATTCTTCTACCGGGGCCTCCAAAGAAGGAGTGAAGATTACCAGGAGGCCATCCACCTGAGGATCTTGGAGGAGACATTTCAGACTTTCCCGGAAAAGGCTGGGATCGGCCGAAGACCACAGATCCAGGGGATTTTCCGGAGAGCGCTGGAGAAGGGTGGTCAGATCTTCCCGGGTCTTGGGGCTGAAATTTGCTAAGACCCCGCCCAGTCTGACCAACTCCTCGGCAGCCAAGACCGCCGGCCCTCCGGCATTGGTGACGATAGCCAAGCGCGGCCCTCGAGGGCGGGGCTGTTTGGAAAGGCTTTCGGCAAGGTAAAAGAGATCCAGGATATCTTCTACGCGCACCACCCCGGCCCGTTTAAAGGCTGCATCATATACCTTTTGATCGGCGGCGAGGGCCTCAAGAAGTGACTCGGGGCTTTCTCCTTGAGGGGCCTTCCCCCGAACCACCACCAGGGGTTTGGTCCAGGCAAAGGCCCGGGCGGCCCGCATAAACTTACGTCCGTTTTTGAGGTCTTTGATATAGGCCACGATGGCCCGGGTATGAGGATCAAGGGAAAGATAGTCGATGATGTCCGCCAGATCTATGTCGGCCTTTTCTCCTAAGGAGACGACCGCACTGAAACCGATCTTCTTCTCCTCCGCCCAGTCCAAAACGGCATAAGCCAGGGTGGCGCTGTCGGAGACAAAGGCCAAAGAACCCGAGGAGAGATCTCCGGGGAAAAGGCTGGCGTTAAAGCGCTGGCGAGGAACAATGATCCCCAGACTGTTAGGCCCCAGAAGGCGGAGATTCTTCTCCCGAGCCCGCTCTTTTAGAAGACGCAGGAAACTTTTTGGAGACTCGACCTTGGAAAAGAAGTCCAGACCTACGATCATCACCGCCCTTACCCCGTGCCTTCCACAGGCCTCGATCTGTCCCGGCCAGCGGTGAGGTTCTCCGGCCAGGATGGCTAGATCCACCCTGCGGGGAAGGCTGGCCAGGTCGGGGTAGGGCTCGAGCCCCAGGACCGCTTCCTCTTCTTCACTTATGGGATAGACTCCCCCCTTAAAGCCCTGAAGGATGAGATTTTTGAGGATTTGGGCCCCGGGAGAGCGTTTCTCATCCCGCACATCAAAAAGGGCGATCCTTCGAGGTCTAAAAAGGGCCTCCAGATCTTTAAGGGCCATAGCTTTCCTCTAAAGATCACGGGAAAAGGCCCGGGAAAGGACCGGCCGCGGAGGAGGACCTTTGGCCCCGGAGGAAAGCCACTCCTTGAGGAGGACTTTGTGCTCGTACATGGCAAGATCCGCTCGGTGGAGGCAACTTTCTAGGGTGTCTTCTCCCAGCACATCCGTGGCCCCACAAGCAAAATAAAGTCCTACTTCTTCACCTTCGACCTGCAAGGAAATGGGAGTTGCCGTTAAATCCCGAAGGAAGGGCTCGGCCTTTTCCACGGAAGGGGCCGCCAGAAGCAGACAGAATTCGTCCCCTCCTAGGCGCACCGGCACATCCAGCCTCTTGGTAAAGGCCCTAAGTCTGCGGGCGGCCTGCACCAAAAAACGATCCCCTATCTGATGCCCAAAGCGATCATTGATCTTTTTGAAGTCACAGAGATCTAAAAAGGCCAAAATATAAATCTCACGCCCCTTGGTAGCACGTTTCAGGATCTCCGGGAAGAAGGTCTGGAGGGCCCGGCGATTCCAGAGCCGAGTAAGTTCATCCCGCAGGAGTTCTTCTCGGAGATAATCCACCTGTTCTTCTAGTTCAGCCAGACGAGCTACGATCTCTTCCAAGACTCGAATGCGTTCCTGCCGTTTCAAGACCTCGCGGACCTCTCCGTGGGAAAGGAGCCACTCCAGGACCTCCCTGGTCTCCCGCACTAACTCTGCCAGGAGATTCTCCTTTTCTTCCGGGGGAAGCTTTTCCGCCTCTTGGAACTCCTCGGCATACCGCGAAGGGAGGGGCAGGAGACGGGCTTTCAAGGGGTTCAGAAAGGCGGTCCAGCAGGTACGTAGCCTTTCGGCCTCTTTCTGAAGGAATTCTTCAAAAAGGTCCATTTTAGCCTCTAGGATAGTCAAGGGAGCCTTGCTTGCCAAGCCCCTAAGTTGCGAGTAAAAAGACTTTCATGTATCTGGAGATCTTCCCCTCCCGGGAGAGGTTTCGGGAATTGGCCCGGCAGGCCAACCTCATCCCGGTCTGGACCGAGGTCCTGGTGGATCTCGAGACCCCCATCTCCCTTTATTACAAAACGGTTTCCGGCCACTATGGCTTTCTCCTGGAAAGCCTTGAGGGGGGCGAAAAATGGGCCCGTTACAGCTTCATCGGACTGAATCCCTTTCTCATCTTTCGGGCCCGGAGGCGAAGGGTCACCCTGCTTGATCCCCATGGAGAGGTCAGCCGGGAGGTGGAGGATCCTCTTGAGAGCCTGAAAGAGGTCCTTTCCCGCTTTCAGGCCGCGGTCTTCCCGGAACTTCCCCGCTTTTTCGGAGGGGCGGTGGGTTTTCTCTCCTACGACGTGATCCGTTTCATCGAACGGCTCCCGGATGTAAGCCCGGATCCCATGGGCTTTTCGGATCTCCATTTCATGTTCCCGGAGATCCTTCTGGCCTACGACCGCCTGCGACACGTGCTTCAGATCATCTATAATGCCCGGATCGAGCCCGGGGTCTCTCCCGAGGCCGTCTATGAGAGGGCTAGGGCCGAGCTTTCGGCCATGGTGGCCCGGGTAAAGGGCCCCCTCATCTACCCCCCGCCGGTCTCTC
The DNA here is from genome assembly GCF_012317585.1 of Thermosulfurimonas marina. Taxonomy (NCBI): domain Bacteria; kingdom Pseudomonadati; phylum Thermodesulfobacteriota; class Thermodesulfobacteria; order Thermodesulfobacteriales; family Thermodesulfobacteriaceae; genus Thermosulfurimonas; species Thermosulfurimonas marina. The sequence goes on along the minus strand of NZ_CP042909.1, from coordinate 880,168 downwards.
AGACCGAAGGGGTGGAGCTTTCCCCGGAGATAGAAAAGGGCCGGTTTCTGGAGATGGTCCAGCGGGCCAAAGACTACATCGCCGCGGGAGACGTAATCCAGGTGGTCCTTTCCCAGCGCTTTTCCGGCCGTTCCCCTCTTCCTCCCTTCGCCCTCTACCGGGCCCTGCGCAAGATCAACCCTTCCCCCTATCTCTTCTTTTTGCGTCTGGCTGACGAAACCCTCATCGGTTCTTCTCCGGAGATCCTGGTGCGGGTGGAGGGCCGCCGGGTAGAGACCCGCCCTATCGCCGGGACCCGGCCCCGAGGGCGTACCGAAACCGAAGATCTGGCCCTGGCCGAAGACCTCTTGAACGATCCCAAGGAAAGGGCCGAACACCTCATGCTGGTGGACCTGGGGCGCAACGATTTGGGGCGGGTCTGCACTTACGGGAGTGTAGAGGTGCACGAACTCATGGTTATCGAAAGATATTCCCATGTCATGCACCTGGTCTCCGGGGTGCGGGGGGAGCTAGCCCCGGGAAAAGACATGTTTGATGTCTTTCGGGCCACCTTTCCCGCAGGCACGGTCTCCGGGGCCCCCAAGATCCGGGCCATGGAAATCATCGAGGAACTGGAGCCGGAAAAGCGCGGGCCTTACGCCGGGGCCGTGGGTTATTTTGGGTTTTCGGGAAATATGGACCTCTGTATTACCATCCGCACCCTCTTCCAGAAGGGCGACCGGCTCTACCTCCAGGCCGGGGCAGGGATTGTGGCCGATTCCGATCCGGAAAGGGAGTATCAGGAGACCCTCAACAAGGCCCGGGGCATGATGCAGGCCCTGGAATTGGTCAAAAAGGGGGTGGTCTAGACCGTGCGCCTTCTGGTCATCGACAACTACGATTCTTTTACCTATAACCTGGTGCAACTCCTGGGGGTGATGCTCGAAAGGCTCTTTCCCGGGGGAGAGATTCGGGTCTTTCGCAACGACGAGATCACCCTGGCCGAGGCCGAAGCCCTGGATCCTACCCACATCATCGTTTCTCCCGGACCCTGTGATCCCTCCAAGGCCGGGATCTCCGTCCCCCTCATCCGGCACTTTGCGGGGAAGGTCCCCCTCCTCGGGGTCTGTCTGGGGCACCAGTGTATCGGGGCGGCCTTTGGGGCGCGCATTGTGCGGGCCCGGCGTCTCATGCACGGAAAGACTTCCGAAATCTCTCACGACGGCCGGGGGATCTTCGAGGGTCTGCCTAATCCCTTTGAGGCCATGCGCTATCACTCCCTGGCCATTGAGGAAAAGAGCCTGCCCCCGGAGCTTGAGGTCACCGCCCGGTCCGAAGACGGGGAGATCATGGGGGTGCGGCACCGGGAATATCCCCTGGAAGGAGTACAATTTCATCCGGAGTCCATCGGGACCTCCCTTTCGGCCTGGCGTCGGCTCCGCCGGCCTCCGCGGGAGTGGGACTTCCGGAGCGCCGATCTTCCGGAAGGAGTCCTTCTCCTGCGCAATTTCCTTACCCGCTACTGAATCCCATGGGCGGCTTTCTTAAAGGCCCTCTTCTTTTCCTGCTCCTTCTTTTCTTTTTGAGTCCAGGCTGCGGGCGCAAGGGGCCCCCGGTGCCCCCGGAAGAGGCCCGTCCCGAGGCCCCTAAGGATCTCCGTCTCCTCCCTCGTCCCCTATTCGTGGAACTGCGCTTTAAGGTCCCACTTGAGGATGTAAGAGGGGTGCCCCTCAAGAAGATCAAGGCCTTCGAGGTGGAGCGGGTCTGTCGGCCGGCCGAAGGCCCCGGCCCGGAAATACGGACCCGGGAGAAGATTCCCTTCGGGGATTCCCCTTCCCGGCTTGAGGAATTCCTCTGGCGAGAGCGGAGGTTGCGCTCCGGGTGGTGTTGCCGCTTTCGGGTGCGGGCGGTAAAGGGCTGGCGCTCCCGAAGCGACTGGACTCCCCCCCAGGCCCTCTGCTGGCACACCCCGCCCCGGACCCCGGAAGATTTCTCGGTAAAGGTCCTGGTCCCGCATACGGTCTATCTCTCCTGGAGGCCCGTAAAGAAAGACCTTCAGGACTTTCCTCTGGAGCATTTGGTCCTTTATCGCGTGAGGCGCCGGGAGGGAGAAGGCCCCTCTCAGGTCTTCCCCCCTATCCGGGAGACGAGCCTTTTTGACACCTCGGCCCGGGCCGGAAAGACCTATTGCTACCGGGTAGAGCCTCTTTTATCATACTACGGTACGCTGATCCCGGGTTTTGCTACCCCGGAGATCTGCGTCACTCCCTAGGTTGAGGAAAGAAGATGCACCATTTTCATTATCATAAACGGGAACTTTATGCCGAAGAGGTCCCGGTAGCCCGTATCGTCGAGGAGGTGGGCACTCCGGTCTATATTTATTCTGCAGCCACGCTGAGGCGCCATTTTCGGGTCTTTCGAGAGGCCTTTTCCGGGATCCCCCACCTCCTCTGCTATTCGGTGAAGGCCAACTCCAATCTGGCAGTGCTGGCGCTCCTGGCCCGGGAGGGCTCCGGGGCGGACATCGTCTCCGGGGGAGAACTTTACCGGGCCCTCCGGGCCGGCATTCCTCCGGAAAAGATCGTCTTTTCCGGGGTGGGCAAGACCGAAAAGGAGATGGAGGAGGCCCTTTCGGCCGGGATCCTCATGTTCAACGTGGAGAGCCTGGGAGAACTGGAGGCCCTTTCCCGGGTGGCCCGGCGCCTGGGACGCAAGGCCCCTCTGGCCATTCGGGTCAACCCCGATGTGGACCCCCGTACCCATCCCTACATCTCTACCGGGCTCAAGAAAAACAAATTCGGACTTCCGGAGGGCCTGGCCTTCCAGGCCTACCTTCGGGCCAAGGAGGACCCCTATCTGGAGCCCGTGGGAGTGGACTGCCATATCGGCTCCCAGCTTACGGAGATCTCCCCTTTTGTGGAGGCCTTAAGGCGCCTTAAGACCCTCTACCTCCGGCTGCGGGAAGAGGGCCTGCCCTTGAGGTATCTCGATCTGGGAGGGGGACTGGGGATTGTCTACGGAGAAGAGGAGCCTCCTCCGCCCCGGGAATATGCGGAGGCCCTTTTGCGGGAGATGCGGGACCTCCCAGAGACCACCCTTATCCTGGAGCCCGGACGGGTGATTGCCGGAAACGCAGGCATTCTGGTCACCCGGGTCCTTTATGTAAAACATCACCCTCCCACCGAGGAAAACCCCGAAGGGCGCACCTTCGTGATCGTAGATGCAGGGATGAACGACCTTATCCGCCCCACCCTCTACCAGGCCTACCACCGCATCCAGCCGATCAGGGAAACTCTGGAAGGGGAGACCCTGGTGGCCGACGTGGTGGGCCCCATCTGCGAGAGCGGAGACTTTCTGGCCCGGGAAAGAAGGCTTCCCGCGGTAAGGCCGGGGGAGCTTTTGGCGGTGATGAGTGCCGGGGCCTACGGCTTTGTGATGTCCTCCAACTATAATTCCCGGCCCCGGGCCGCCGAAGTCCTGGTGGACGGGGCGCGCTTTTTCGTGGTAAGAAAAAGAGAAACCTATGAAGACCTGGTGCGCCTGGAAGAGATCCCCGAATTTTAGCCCGCGGCTTTCCATTTATGTGCCGGGCCTACGCCGTCTCCGGGACTGTCTGAGAAAAAATCTTTGAGAGGAGGAGGCCATGAAAGTTCTGGTGGTCGGAGGAGGGGGACGGGAGCACGCCTTATGTTGGAAGTTAGCCCAGAGTCCGAAGGTGGAGAAGGTCTACTGTGCCCCGGGAAATGCGGGCATCGCCCGGGAGGAAAAATGTGTCTGTCTGCCCATCGACCCCTTTGATTTTGAGGCCCTGGCCCGGTCCGCCCGGGAAAAGGAGGTGGCCTTCACCGTGGTGGGACCGGAGGATCCCCTGGCCCGGGGACTGGCCGACTATTTTCAGGAAAGGGGGCTTCGGGTCTTTGGACCCACGAAGGCCGCGGCCGAAATTGAGGCCAGCAAGGCCTTTGCCCGGGAACTCCTGGCCCGCTATGGAATCCCCGTGCCCCGTTTCGAGGTCTTCGACGACCCCACGGCGGCCAAGCGCTATATCGAGAAGACCGGGGCTCCCATTGTAGTCAAAGCGGATGGCTTGGCCGCGGGCAAAGGGGTCATCGTGGCCGAGACCGTGGAGGAGGCCCTTTCTGCAGTGGAAAAGATCATGGAAGAGCGGGTCTTCGGGGAGGCCGGGGCCCGGGTGGTCATCGAAGAATGCCTGGTGGGAGAGGAGGCCTCCTTCATGGTCCTTACCGACGGGGAGGTGGTGCTGCCTCTGCCCACCTCTCAGGATCACAAGCGCCTCCTTGACGGAGACCGGGGCCCCAACACTGGGGGCATGGGGGCCTATTCCCCGGCCCCTCTGGTCACTCCGGAGCTTCAGGAGGAGATCCTTGAACGGATTATGAAACCCACCATCCGGGCCCTGGCCCGGGAGGGACGGCCCTATCTGGGGGTGCTTTACGGGGGGCTCATGATGGTAAAGGGGCGGCCTTATGTGCTGGAATTTAATTGCCGTTTCGGGGATCCGGAGGCCCAGCCGGTCCTCATGCGCCTGGAGTCCGATCTGGTGGAACTCATCGAGGCCGCTTTTGAGGGAAGGCTTGCCGAAGGCGAAGTGAAGGTAAGGCCGGAGCCTGCGGTCTGTGTGGTCCTGGCCTCTGAGGGCTATCCCGGAAAGTACGAAAAGGGCAAGGAAATTCGCGGAATTGAGGAGGCCGAAAGAATCCCCGGAGTAAAGGTCTTTATGGCCGGAGTGGCCGAGGCTGAAGGGCGACTGGTGACCTCCGGAGGCCGGGTCCTGGGAGTCACGGCCCTGGCCGAAGACCTCCCCTCGGCCATCGACCGGGCCTACGAAGCGGTGGAAAAGATCTCCTTTGAAGGAGCCCATTTCCGCAGGGACATTGGGGCCAAGGCCCTGAAACATCTTAAGCCCCCCAAGGTGGGCCTTTTGGTGGGAAGCCCGAGCGATCTTTCCCAGGTGGAGGCCGCCGAGAGGGTCTTTCAGGAGTTCGGGGTCCCTTATGAGGTGGTGGTGGCTTCGGCCCATCGCACCCCGGAGAAGGTCCGCCGCTATGCGGAGGAGGCCGAAGCCCGGGGGACCAAGGTCCTCATCGCCGGGGCGGGCCTTTCCGCCCATCTTCCCGGGGTGGTGGCGGCCCATACTACCCTTCCGGTAATCGGGGTGCCGGTGGCTGCCGGGCCTCTTAAGGGGGTGGACGCCCTCCTTTCCATAGTGCAGATGCCCCGGGGGGTGCCGGTGGCCACGGTGGGCATAGGGAATTTTGCCAACGCCGCCCTTCTTGCGGTAGAGATTCTGGCCCTTTCCGAGGAACGCCTGCGCAGGAAACTCCAGAATTATCGTAAAAACCTTTCTTCGGGATGAAGATCCTGCGTGCGGAAGAGGAAGAGGCCTTAAGTGAGGCCCTGCGGGTGCTCTCTGAGGGGGGGCTGGTGGGTTTTCCCACCGAGACCTTTTATGGTTTGGGGGCCGATCCCTTCAACCCGGCGGCCATTGAAAGACTCTATGAGGTCAAGCGCCGCCGGAGGGACAAGCCGGTTCTCCTTCTCCTCGGGGACCGGGAGGAGGTGGGCCGGCTGGTGGAAGAAATACCTCCGGTAGCCGAGCTCCTGATGGAGCACTTCTGGCCCGGGCCTCTGACCATTGTCTTCCGCGCCCGGACGGATATCCCTCCCTGGCTCACCGCTGAGACCGGAACCGTGGCCCTGAGAGTGTCCTCTCATCCTCTGGCCCGGGATCTCCCCCGCCTTTTTCGCGGGCCGGTTACCGGAACCAGCGCCAATCTTTCCGAAGAGCCTCCGGCCCGAACCGCCGAAGAGGTGGCCCACTATTTTCCCGAGATCGACCTTATCCTGGACGGCGGTCCCTGCCCCGGAGAAAAGCCTTCCACCCTGGTCTCCGTGGTCTCCGAACGGGTGGAGCTTCTGCGCCCCGGGGCCGTGCCCTGGGAGAAAATTGAAAAGCTGTTAAAATCATTCTCATGAAAATCGCCTTCTGCGGAAAGGGCGGAGTAGGAAAGAGTACGGTGGCGGCCCTCCTCTGCCGGGCCCTGCGCGAGGAAGGCCTTTCCGTCCTGGCCATCGATGCCGATCCCAGCCCTCATCTGGGGCGCTTGCTCGGCTTTTCGGAGGAAGAAAAGCTCACGCCGCTTTCCGAGATGCGGGAGCTTCTGGCCGAAAGGGCGGAGAAGGCCGGCCCCTACTATACCCTGAACCCCCGTATCGAGGATCTTCCGGAAAGGTTTATGCTCACCCGGGACGGACTCAAGCTCATGGTCCTCGGGGCCATAAGAGAGGCTGGAGGGGGCTGTGCCTGCCCGGAGCAGACCGTCCTGCGCCGGCTCCTTTCCCATCTCATCCTCCAGGCCCGGGAGGCCGTGGTGGTGGACATGGAGGCCGGGGTAGAGCACTTCGGCCGGGGCACCGTGGTCCCCATGGACTTCATCCTGGTAGTCACCCAGCCTTACCGGGGTAGTCTGGAGACCGCCAAACAGATCCTCCGCCTGGCCCGGGAGCTAGAGCTTAAAAACGTTCTGGTGGTGGGAAACGCCGTCCGCACGACCGAAGACGAAGCCTTTATCGAAAAGACCCTGGGGCAAAGCCCGGTGCTCTCCTTTCCGGAAGACCCGCAGGTGGCGGCGGCGGAGAGGGAGGGGCGCAGTCTTTTGGAGGTAGAAGGTCCGGCGGTGGAGGCCGCCCGGCGCCTGGCCCGGATCCTCCTTTCCCATGGAGCTTAAAGACGTCCAGAGCGAGCCGGCCAGCTGCGAGATCCCCATCGATAAGGTGGGGATCAAGGGCATCCGCTATCCGGTCTCGGTGCTCGACAAACGCCGGGGGCTTCAGCACACGGTGGCCGAGATCGACATGTTCGTAGATCTACCCCAGGAATTCAAGGGCACCCACATGAGCCGCTTCATTGAGATCCTCAACGAATTCCGGGAGGAGATCCACATCCGCAACATTCCCTTTATCCTGGATCGCATGCGGGAGAAGCTCTCAGCCAAGGTGGCCCATCTGGAAATACGCTTTTCTTACTTTCTTAAAAAGGAGGCCCCGGTGAGCCGGGCCCCCTCCCTGATGGAATATCGCTGTCTTATTGCCGGGGCCAAAGACGAAAAGGCGCTGGATATCGTTCTGGGGGTTAGAGTGCCGGTGATGACCGTTTGTCCCTGTTCCCAGGCCATAAGCGAGATCGGGGCCCACAACCAGCGGGGGGAGGTCAATCTCCGGGTGCGTTTCCGGCGCTTTGTCTGGTTGGAAGATCTGATCGAGATCGTGGAGGCCTCGGCCTCAAGCCCGGTCTATCCCCTTCTTAAACGACCGGACGAAAAATTCGTCACCGAGGAAGCCCACCGCCGACCGCGATTTGTGGAGGATGTGGTCCGCGAAGTGGCCCAGCGGTTGCTGGAACACCCAGACATTACTTGGTTTGCGGTCTCGGCCGAAAATTTCGAATCCATTCACGCCCACAACGCCTACGCCTATATCGAAAGACGGAAAGGCTGAACTTATTCCCCCTCCTCGGTCTCCATCTCTATTTCCAGGAAGGAATGTCCACACTCGTAACATTTGACGTCCAGGATCCTTCCGAGCAAGGCCACATAGATCTCCTGGGCCCCGCATTCCGGGCACTTTTTATCTATTTCGGCCTCCTCTACGAGGCTGCGGATTTCCTCCTTTAACTCCTCCGTAACCTCCGGATCGAAGATAATCTTCACCGCCAGACCTCCTCCACAGACTTTCTCGCAAAATAACAATCCCTCTCAGGCTTGTAAAGGAGATTTTTGGAACAAAATGAAAAACTCCCGATTTCCGGAAGGGCCGGGAAGGGGGCTTTCGGCCACCCCCAGGGCCTTGAGCCCCAATTCTTCCCCGAAGCACCAGATTTCTTTTATCACCCGGCGGTGCTTGGCGTGGTCCCGCACCACCCCTCCCCGCCCCACCTCCCTTCGGCCCACCTCGAATTGGGGCTTAATCAGGGCCAGGATCCTTCCCCCGGGTTTGAGGATGGTGAGGGCCGCCGGAAGGATCTTTTTGAGGGAGATAAAAGAGACATCGATGGTCACCAGATCCACCGCTTCCGGAAGGCTTTCGGCGGTAAGGTACCGGGCATTAACCCCCTCGAGGACCACCACCCGGGGATCCCGGCGCAGGCTCTCATGGAGCTGCCCTCGTCCCACGTCCAGGGCATAAACCCTGCGGGCCCCGTGCTTAAGGAGGCAATGGGTAAAACCCCCGGTGGAGGCCCCCAGATCCGCACAGACCCATCCCCGAGGGGAAAGTTCGAAGACCTTTAGGGCCCCTTCCAGCTTTAGCCCTCCCCGGGACACATAAGGCAACCCCCGGCCCCGGATCTCGATCCGGGCCTCAACCGGGACCCGGGCCCCGGCCTTTTCCACCCGCTGTCCCTCCACGAAGACCTCCCCGGCCATAATCAAGGCCTGGGCCTTTTCCCGGGTTTCCACAAACCCCCGAGCCACCAGCAGTTTATCCAGCCTCTCCTTTTTCATCTTGTCTTCCTCTCCTTAAGACTATAATTTTTAGACCAAAAATCGGCTTTGTCCCGGGAGTCCTTTCGTGGAAAACCTGGATTGGCTTCGTCAGGATTGGCCCTACCTCTTTAAGCTGGTGGCCACCTGTTTTTTGGTGGTCCTCTATGTGATTATCGCTTCTACGGTCAATATTTCTCTCGGTCGGTACGCCAAGAGACACCATCTGGCCTATCGAAGACTTATTTATACCCGAAAATTTGCAAATTTACTTCTTTTTTTACTCTTCTTGCCCCTTCTTTTGGGCTTTTGGGGCATAAATCTGCGAGGGCTTTTGGTCCTGGCTTCTTCCCTCTTTGCCCTGGTAGGTGTCGCTTTTTTTGCCTCCTGGTCTCTTCTCAGTAACATTACCTCGAGTCTGATCCTCTTTGTGGCCTTTCCCCTCCGAATAGGAGACACCATTCGCATTGTGGATGGGGACAATTCGGTAGAAGGAGAAATCTTAGATATGGGGCTTTTCAACGTAAAGATCCGTACCTCTCAAGGGGGAATCGTGCTCTATCCCAACAATCTCTTTTTACAGAAACCGGTGGTCAAAATCTTGAAGGAGTCTCCGGAGGAGGTCTTCTATCCCTGGTAATTCTCCCGCCAGCTCGAAGATCGGTCTTTTGGGGGGTACCTTTGACCCCATTCACCTGGCGCATCTACGCTTGGCCGAAGAGGTGCGCGAGGCCTTAGGGCTGGCCGAGGTGTGGTTCATCCCGGCGGGGGTTCCCCCGCACAAAAGGGCCGAGCCCCATCTTCCCTTTGAAGAACGCTTGCGGTTGGTGGAGCTGGCTCTTCAGGATCATCCGGCCTTTCGGGCCCTCGATATTGAAGGGCGCCGGCCTGGCCCTTCTTACACCGTGGATACCCTGCTTGAGCTCCGGAGCCGGTATCCCGAAAGGCGCTTTTACTTCATCCTGGGCTGGGACGCCTTCCTGGAGATAGAGAGCTGGCACGAATACCGGAGGCTTCCCGAGCTGGCGCACCTGGTGGTGGTCTCCCGGGGGGACTTCTCCTCCGCGGAGGCCCGCAAACAGGCCCAAAGACTATTTCCGAACCATAGAGTGCATTTCCTCCGGGTAACCCGCCTGGACATCTCCTCTACCGAGATCCGCCGGAGGAGGCGGGCCGGGCTTTCCATACGCTATCTGGTACCGGAGGCCGTCTTCCGTCGCATTGAGGAAGCCGGTCTTTACCTTTAAACTTTTTATCCCATGCAGAAGTTCACCCCTATGTTCCGTCAGTATCTGGAAATCAAGCGTCGTTATCCGGAGGCCATCCTCTTTTTCCGTCTGGGGGACTTCTACGAAATGTTTTTTGAAGACGCGGAGAAAGCCGCCGGGATCCTGGGCATCGCCCTTACCTCAAGGGACGCCGGGGGCGGACGCCGGGTCCCCATGTGTGGGGTACCGGCGGCCAACGCCACCCCTTATATACGCAAACTGGTGGAGTCCGGCTACCGGGTGGCCATCTGTGAACAGGTGGAGGACCCCCGGGAGGCCAAGGGGCTGGTCCGCCGGGAGGTCCTGCGGGTAATTACCCCGGGGCTTTTCCTGGACCCGGAGGCCCTCCCGGAAAAGGAGGCCTGTTATCTCGCGGCGGTCTTTCCGGGGCGCAGACCGGGACTCGCTCTCTTGGATCTTTCGGCCGGAGACTTCCGGGTTACCGAACTTCCCGAAAGGGAGGATCTCCTGAACGAACTCTTTCGACTCGAGCCCCGGGAGATCCTCCTTCCACCGGGAAACGAACCTCTGAAAAAAAGTCTGGCCGAAATCCTTCCCCGGGTGGCCTTCTCGGAGAGACCCTCCGGGGAGTTCAGCGAGGCCCGGGCCCGGGAGCTTTTGGCCCGCCATTTCGGGGTGCACGACCCCGCGGGGCTGGGCCTTGCGGAGATGTCTGCGGGGCTTGCGGCCGTGGGCGCGGTCCTCACCTACCTTTCCGAAAATGAACCCGGGGCGCTGGAGCGTCTGGCCCCGCCCCGACCTTATTTCCCGGGAAACTATCTGGTCCTGGATGAGCCCACCAAGCGCAATCTGGAGCTGGTGCGCAACCAGCTCGACGGCACGGTCCGCCACAGTCTCCTCTGGGTCCTGGATCAGACCCGGACTCCCATGGGAGGGCGCACCCTCCGCTCCTGGATCCTCTATCCCCTGCGAGATCTTTCCGCCATTCGCCAAAGACAGGCCAGCCTGAGATTCCTCTTAGAGGAGGCCGAAAGGCGGCGCCGTTTGCGGGAGGTCCTTTCTCGGGTCACCGATCTGGAAAGGCTGGCTACCCGTTGCGCCTTGCGGCTGGCGGGCCCCCGGGATTTGGTGGCCCTGCGAGAGACCCTGAAAAGGCTACCGGAGATCCGGGAAAGCCTTCCCCCGGAGGCCCCCGGGCGCTTGAGGGCTCTGGTCCAGGAGCTAGCGGACTTCGGAGAACTCTTGCGGCGCCTGGAGGAGACCTTGCTCGAAGAGGTGCCGGCCAGTCCCAAAGAGGGGGGCCTGGTGCGCCCCGGGGTCCATCCGGAACTGGACGAACTGCGCGATCTCAAGGAAAACGCCCTGCGCTACCTTTCGGAGATCGAGTCTCGGGAGCGGGCCCGCACCGGGATTCCCAACCTTCGGGTGGGCTTCAATCGGGTCTTTGGCTACTACATCGAGGTCACCAAGAGCCATCTGGCCCGGGTCCCCAGGGACTACATTCGCAAGCAGACTCTGGCCAACGCCGAACGTTTTATCACCCCGGAACTCAAGGAGTTTGAGGCCCGGGTCCTTTCGGCGGAGGAACGCATCCAGGCCCTGGAATACGAAATCTTTGTCGGCTTGCGGGAGGAGGTGGCCGAAAGGGCCGAGGAGTTGCGGCAGACCGCGCGGGCCCTGGGAGAGATCGATGCCCTCTGCTCGCTGGCGGAGGTGGCCGAAAAGTACGGTTACGTCTGCCCGGAGGTCACCGAGGCCCCGGGAATAGAAATCGTGGAGGGGCGGCATCCGGTCCTGGAAAGGGTCCTTCCCTACGGAAGCTTTGTCCCCAACACCGTGCGTCTTGAGCCCGAAGGCGAACGTCTGCTTCTTATCACCGGTCCCAACATGGCCGGAAAGTCCACCATCCTGCGTCAGACGGCCCTTATCGTGCTTCTGGCCCATATGGGAAGTTTTGTCCCCGCGGCTTCGGCCCGTATCGGACTCTGTGATCGGATCTTTAGCCGTATCGGGGCCTCGGATGAACTCTCCCGGGGGCGTTCCACCTTCATGGTGGAGATGGCCGAGTGTGCCAACATCCTGCGCAACGCCACGGAAAGGAGCCTGGTGATCCTGGACGAGATCGGCCGAGGGACCAGCACCTATGACGGGCTGGCCATCGCCTGGGCGGTGGCCGAACACCTTCACGGCTTGCGGGCCCTGACCCTCCTGGCCACCCATTACCACGAACTCACCCGGCTGGCCGAGGAACTTCCGGGGGTCAAAAACTACAATGTGGCGGTAAAGAGTTGGCGGGATCAGGTGGTCTTCCTCTACCGACTCCAGCCCGGACCGGCCAGCCGCTCCTACGGGGTGGAAGTGGCGGCTCTGGCGGGGCTTCCCCCGGAGGTGATCGCTCGGGCCCGGGAGATCCTCTCTACTCTGGAAAGGAAGGCCCTGGAAGTCCGACCCCCGGCCCCGGAAAGGCCCCGCCAACTCCCCCTCTTCGATCCCCTTCTTCCCCTCAAAGAAAGACTCCTTTCCGTGGACCCGGAGGAACTTACCCCCCGCGAGGCCCTTAATCTGATTTTTGAATTGCGGGCCCTTCTATTAAAATCGGGACTATGAGAGTTTTTTTCACGGTCTTCTTCTGGGTGGCCCTGATCCTGGGCGCCCCCACCTCTTCCCAGGCCCGCACTCCCTCCCAGAAGGCCTTTGCCGAGGCCAAGCGAGAGCTGGCCCGACTGGCGGCCTCCCCCAAAAGACAGCGTTACCGACGTTACTGGGTCCGGGTCATCAATCGTTTCCGGAGGGTCTATCTCCGGTATCCCGAAAGCCCGGAGGCCCCCAAGGCCCTTATCTGGACCGCCCGGCTCTACCGAAATCTCTACGGGTATTCCCATCGGGTAAGCGATCTTAAGGAGGCCCTCAGACGCTATCGCCTCCTCTGGGAGCACTATCCCCGAAGTCCTCTGGCCGACGACGCCCTGGCCGAGGCCGCGGGGGTCTTACGGGATCTCCTGAAAGAGCCCGGCCAGGCCCAAAGGCTTTTAGAGATCCTTTGCCAGCGCTATCCCCACGGAGACCAGGCCCGTAAATTCTGCGGCCTCGCGGTTTCCCGAAAGAGGGCCTCGAAAGAGGTCGCTCCGAGCCGGACCTCCGGTCCGGCCCTGGTCAAGAACATCCGTCATTGGTCCGGGGAGGACTATAGCCGGGTGGTGGTGGATCTGAACGGCCAGGTGCGCTTTCAGGACCATGCCCTGAAGGCCCATGCCGGTCGCCCTCCACGGGTCTATGTGGATCTCACCCCGGCCCGGCTTTCCCCCTATCTCAAACCCGAAATTCCCATCCGGGACGGACTCCTTACCCGGGTGCGGCTGGGCCAGTATCGCCCGGACACGGTCCGGGTGGTCCTGGATCTGAAGAGCCTCACCTCCTACCGCACCTTCTTTCTCACCCAGCCTCCGCGGGTGGTGATTGACCTCCTGGGAGAGGCCCCCGCCGGCCCTTCACCCCTTAAGCCCCCTCCCCAGGGACGCTATTCCCTGGCCCAGCAGTTGGGCCTTTCCATCCGTCGGGTGGTCATCGATCCCGGCCACGGGGGCCACGACCCCGGGGCCCTCGGGCTTTATCGGCTCCGGGAAAAGGACATCACCCTCAAGGTCAGCCGGTATCTGGCCGAAGAATTGGAAAAGAGGGGCTTTGAGACCCTTCTTACCCGGACCCGGGACATTTTTCTTCCCCTCATCAAGCGGCCGGCCATCGCCAACCTCAAGCGGGCAGACCTTTTTGTCTCCATTCACGTCAACGCCGCTCCCAATCGGCGCAGTCGGGGTATCGAGACCTACTACCTTTCCTTTACCACCGACCCCGAGGCCATGCGGGTGGCTGCCCTGGAAAACGCCATCTCCAACCAGTCTCTGAGCGACCTCCAGAACATCCTGAAAAAGATCCTGCGCAACACCAAGCTGGAGGAATCCCGGCGCCTGGCCCAGTTGGTTCAGGAAAATCTGGTAAGAGAGCTGCGAAGGCGCTGGAAGGGGGTGAAAGATCTGGGGGTCAAAAGGGCTCCCTTTCTGGTATTGGTGGGGGCCCGGATGCCCGCGGTCCTGGTGGAGATCTCCTTCATCACCAACCCGGTTGAGGCCCGCCGCCTGCGCGACGAAGGCTATCTCCGGGATATCGCCCGGGGGATCGCCCAGGGCATAGTGGCCTACGCCCGGGAGATCCAGGTGGCCCGTAAGCCATGAGGGTGCGCCCGGGGCTTGCAGTCCTTCTTTCCGAAAGGCCGGCCTGGCTCCGCGGCCGCCGGGCAGGCTTGCTGCTCCATCAGGCCTCGGTCACCCCGGATCTGGTCCCGGCCCAGGTGGCCCTGAAAGAAATCCTGGGAAGGGATCTGGTACGCCTCTTTTCCCCCCAGCACGGTCTTTACGGAACCGAACAGGCCAATATGATCCCCACCGGAGATGAGATTGACCCCCTTTCGGGGCTACCGGTGGTGAGTCTCTATGGCCCGCGCCTGCGTCCGGAGCCCGCCCACTTTGCGGATCTGGATCTCCTTCTGGTGGACCTCCAGGATGTGGGCTGTCGGGTCTATACTTATCTTTGGACCCTTTATTTGCTGCTAGAGAGCCTTTCGGGCTCCGGGGTGGAGGTGGTCATCCTGGATCGTCCCAATCCCCTGGGAGGGTATGTGGAGGGGCCTCTTCTTTCCGAAGACCTCCTTTCCTTTGTGGGGCTCTTTCCCCTCCCTATGCGCCACGGGCTCACCTTAGGCGAGGCGGCTCTCCTCTTTCAGAGGGCCCGGGGCTTTGACCTTGAATTGCGGGTGATCCGAGCCGAGGGCCTGCGCCGGGAATATACCTTCCCCCAGACCGGCCTTCCCTGGATACCCCCATCCCCCAATATGCCTTCCTTTGAGACCGCCCTGGTCTATCCCGGTCAGGTCCTTCTTGAAGGGACCAATCTTTCCGAGGGCCGGGGGACCACTCGGCCCTTTGAACTTTTCGGAGCCCCTTGGCTTCGCCCGGAAAGGGTGCAAGCGGTCCTGCCCGAAGGCCTTCCGGGGGCCAAACTTCGACCGGTAGTCTTTCGCCCGGTCTTTGACAAATGGAAGGACCGCCTGGTGTGCGGGTTTCAACTTCACGTTACGGATCTTGCGTCCTTCCGCCCGGTGCGTACCACGCTCCTTCTCCTGCGTGTCATAGCCCAAACGCACCCGGAGTTCGCCTTCCGCCTTCCTCCCTACGAATTTGAAGAAAAAAGGCTGCCTATTGATATTATAGCGGGTCACTCGGATATACGGTCTTTTATTGTCGGAAAGACAGACTGGGAAGAGCTTGATTTTTTTCTCAAAGAGGGCTTAACTAAATATGTAGATCAGGTGGCCTCCCTGGGACTCTATAAAGGGAGGCTTTTTTTGTAAGAGAAAAAATGCCTGGACATTCAAGAAACGGCAAGCGGCGTTTCCGCTCCAATCGGGAGCGGGTGCAGGCCCTCTTTTCCCTCTTCCGCCGGGAAGACCGGGTCCTTATCCCGGTGTGGGCCGATCCCGACGCCCTGGCCAGTGCCTTTGCCGTTAAACGCCTTTTAGCCCAGCGTGTCTCTCAGGTGGTCATCGCTCACGTGAACGAAATCCGCAGGGTAAACAACCAGCTCATGATTTCTCTACTGCGCATCCCGGTGGTTAAGTTTTCTCAGATTTCTCTGGAAGACTTCAGCCGTTTTGTGCTCGTGGACGCCCAGCCTCCGCATCATGAGGTCTTTCAAAAGATCTCCTTCGATGTGGTGATTGATCACCACCCGGAGACCCAGGGCTGGGAAGCCTCCCTGGTAGATATCCGACCGGAGTATGGAGCCTCCTCCACCATCCTGGCGGAATACCTCAAGGCGGTGGGGATCTCTCCCTCCGTGGCCCTGGCCACGGCCCTGGTCTACGGGATCAAGACCGACACGGACAACTTTGAAAAACACTGCACCCTCCAGGACGTCATTGCCTTCCATTTTCTTTTCAAACGCCTCAATCGTCACCTCCTCCACAAGATCGAGGCCTCGGACATTCGGCGCTCCGAGCTCAAATACATAAAATTGGCCCTGGAGAACATGAAATTCCGCAAACAGCGGCTTTTTACCCACATAGGGCGGGTACCCAATCCGGACATTTTGGTGGTGATTGCCGACTTCCTTAACCACGTGCAGGAGGCCGGCTGGGTCTTTGTTTCCGGAGAATATCGCCAGAAGCTGGTGGTTATCATCCGGTGTGACGGGTACCGCAAGGACGCCGGAAGGCTGGCCGCCAGGGCCTTCGGATCCTTGGGCTTGGCTGGAGGACACCGGGAAAAGGCCCGGGCCGAGATCCCGCTGGCCACCCTGGGGGTGGAGGGCAACGGAAATTTAAACACCCTCTTTCTTATCCAGCTTTTACGCAAACACTTTCGGGATATGCAGGCCGGCAGGAGGGCCCAAGGTGCCGCTTTATGAGTACCTGTGTCTCGAATGCCGCAGGATTTCGGAACACCTGGTTTTCCGCGAGGAAGATTTTACGCCCTATTGCCGGCGCTGTGGTTCTCAAAAGGTGCGCAAACTGATCTCCCGGGTGCGGGTAAGGCTTTCCCTGGATAGCCGTCTGGAGCGCTTGGCGGATCCGGCCCTCCTTTCCGGACTGGATGAAGAGGATCCTCGCCGTGTGAGGCGTTTCATGGAGAAAATGGGGGCCGAGTTCGGAGAGGAGCTGGGGGACGATTTTGAGGAAGTCTTGGGCGAGGCCGAGGAGGAAATGGAAAAGGAACTCTCCCGAGAGGGAGGGTCTGAGGAGGGGGATGGCGGCGAAGGGGAAACGGATTGAGGCCGAGGTGGAGGTGAAGGGCCCCCTGGGATTGCACGCCCGGCCGGCGGCTCGCCTAGCCCAGGCCTTGAAATCCTTGAGAGCCGAGGTCTATCTCTCTCGGGGAAACCACCGGGTCAACGCCCGCAGTATTCTGGATGTGTTGACCCTTGTGGCTTCGACCGGCACCCGTCTTAGGGTGATTGCCGAAGGAGAGGAGGCCGAGGAGGCCGTAAAGACCCTCAAGGAGATCCTGGAGGCCGAGGGATGAAAATCCTGCGGGGGCTTGGGGTTTCGGCCGGGGTGGCCGTAGGTCCGGCCCATGTGATCTTTCCGGGGCGCATCAAGGTTACCCGGACCCGCATCACCCCGGAGGAGATTCCCGCGGAGATCCGGCGTCTGGAAGAGGCCATACAGACGGTCTTCCGACGCATCGAGGATCTGGAGGCCGGAATTCCCGAGGGACTGGGAGAGGTGCGAGCCATTCTGGAGGCCCAGCGTTACATTCTGGCCGACCCCTCCCTGCGGGAGGAAGTGGCGGCCCTTATTCGGGAGGGTCTAAATGCCGAGTGGGCCCTCCTTCGGGTCCTCAAACGCTATCAGAAGGCCTTTCAGGAGCTCCCGGAAGAATATTTCCGGGAGCGCTTCCGCGATCTCGAAGGGCTGGTAGAGATGGTGATCTCGGCCCTTTCTGGAGAGGAAAATGCGCGGGTGAAGGAGCCGGCCATCATTGTGGCCCAGGATCTCACCCCGGCCGATACCGTATCCCTCACCCCGGCCAACACCCTGGCCTTCGTGACCGAAGGAGGGAGTCGCACCTCGCATACGGCGATTATGGCCCGCAGTCTGGGGATCCCGGCGGTGGTGGCGGTTAAGGGATTGCTGGAGGAAGTCTCCCCCGGGGACTGGCTGGCCGTGGACGGGACTACCGGAGAGGTCATCCTCGGCCCCGGGGAGGAGATCATCCGGGAATTCCGGGAAAGGGCCCGGCGATTTGAGGCCCTTAAGGTCCGGCTCCATCAGGTAAGCCATCTTCCCGCAGAGACCCGCGACGGCCGTCGTCTGGCCCTGAGGGCCAATCTGGATCTCCCAGAAGAGGTCTCCTTTGCCCGGGAATACGGGGCCGAAGGGGTGGGACTTTTCCGCACCGAATATCTTTATGTCTCTCGCCGGGAACTTCCTTCAGAAGACCTCCTTTTCGAGACCTATCGGAGGGTAGTGGAGGCCCTAGCTCCCCATCCGGTGACCATCCGGACCCTGGATATTGGGGGGGATAAGTTTGCCTCCGTCCTCTCCCTCCCGGAGGAGATCAATCCCGCTCTGGGTCTCCGGGCCATTCGGCTTTGTCTCAAGGAGGAAGGCCTTTTCCGCACCCAGCTGCGGGCCATCCTCCGGGCCAGCGCCTACGGCAAGGTGAAGATCATGTTTCCCATGATCTCTGGGGTTACGGAATTCCTAAGGGCCCGCAACCTGGTGGGAGAAATCCAGCAGGAACTCGCGGAGGAAGGAATCCCTTTTGACCCAGATTTAAAAATTGGGGCCATGATTGAGGTTCCCTCGGCCGTGGCTGTAGCCGACCTCTTGGCTCAAGAGGCCGATTTTTTCAGCATCGGCACCAATGACCTCATCCAGTACACGCTGGCTATCGACCGCGGGAATCAGGAAGTGGCTGAACTCTATGAGCCCCTGCATCCCGCGGTTCTACGTTTTATTCGCCAGACGGTGGAGGCGGGCCATCGGGCGGGTATCCCTGTGGCCCTCTGTGGGGAAATGGCCGGGGAACTCCTTTATGTGCCGGTCCTGGTAGGCCTGGGGCTCGATGAGCTCAGCATGAACCCCCAGAGCCTTCCGGAGATCAAACTCTTCCTCCGGGAGCTTTCTTATGAAGAATGTCGGGAGGCCGTGGAGGAGCTCCTCAAGCTTACCTGTCAGGACGAGGTCAAGGAGGCCCTAAGCGCCCGTTTCGGCCCTATGATCCGGCGTTTTTCTAGATCCCTTTGGTCTGAATGACCGAAAGCCTCTTTTTCATCTTTTCCATAAGGAGGTGGAGTTCGCTCTTGAGCTCCGCCAGGGTCTGGTGCTTTCGGCGATAGACCTTCTCCAGCTCCGCCAGCCAGTACTCCAGGACCTCCCGTTCCCGGTTAACCAACTCCTGCTGGACTTTCCGTTTGAGATTCTCAAGCAGTTTGGGATCCATGTCCTCTCAGGAAGGAGAAAATTCCTTCAATTTCTTTTTGAGATAACCCGCAAGTCCGTAGGAGAGGATCGCCCCCACTAGGACCGCCAAGACCATCAAGATCAGGGTTTCGTTAAAGCTCAACACACTGGGCCACCCCTTTGGCGTTTTCGCTCAAAACCAGAAAAAGGCTTCCCGCTACCATCAAAAGAATCACCACCCAAAACCCCACCAGGGCGTCTCCTCTAGGGAGCCCTTTTTCTAAGAGACTTTTTACCAGTATAGCTAAAGCTACTCCCAAAGCCAAATTGTAAAACCAACGTCCTAATTCCTGAAAAAGGCGCTCCATATCTAGATTTTAATCTTTTGGAGATCCTGGGCCAAGAGGATCTCTCCGGAGAAGAATTTGCGGGCCGGGCTCAGGAGATCGGCCTCCTCGCAGGGGGGATAAAAGTGGGAAAGGAGCAGGCGCTTCAGTCCGGCCTCCTCGGCCATGCGGGCGGCCACCGAGGGGGTGGAATGACCGGCCACCGGAAGCTCCTCCGGGAAGGCACATTCGGCGATCATCAGGTCCGCTCCCCGGGCCAGATCCACCACCTCCGGGCTGTATTCGGTGTCTCCGGTATAGACCAGGGCGCGGCCCTCGGCCGAAAGGCGCACCGCAAGACTTTCGGGATTGTGCCGGGCCGGAGCGGTCTCCCATTCCAGTCCCTCCAGGGCCAGCTTACTCCTTTTTCCGCGGGGTCTTTCCAGGATCTCCACCAGGCCCTCCGGGGGATCCAGCCAGTGGCCGTAGGCCCCGCGCAGGGCGGAAAGAAAGGCTCCAAAACCCTCGGCAGAGATAAGCCTCACCGGCCGGTTCCGGGTGAAGCCCAGGCGATAGCGCGTGGCAAAAAGATAGGGGGTGAGATCGGCCACATGGTCCGGGTGCCAGTGGGAGAGGAAGATAAAATCGATTTCGTTGATATCCACCCCGGCCTCGGTGAGCCTTCGCAGGATTCCCGGGCCGAAGTCCAGGAGGACGGTCTTGCCGGCGGCCCGTACCAGATAGCCTGCGGCGTTGCGTTCCCTGCGAGGCCAGCCGGTGCCAGAGCCCAGAACTATTAACTCCAAAGTCCTTTCACCTCCTCCAGGATCTCTCGGGCGGCCTTGCCTCCTCGGCGTACCGCCTCGCGGGCGAGCACCCGGGCGGCCTCCGCCTCGCCCTTTTCAAAATAGATCACCGCCAGTCGGGCCAGGACCGCCGCCGGGCAATCCCGATGATAGGAGAGCCCCTTGAGGACCTTGAGGGCCTCCTCCTTACGGCCCTCCTGATAGAGGAGTTCCCCGTAAAGGGCCTGAGTTTCGCGGTCTAGATGGGGAAGGGAGGAAAGGACGCCCAGGGCCTCCTTTCGCCGCCCCTCCCGGGCCAGGGCCCGGGCCAAGGTCCCGGCGAAAAGGGGGCGTCCCCTGGAAAGTTCCCAAGCCCTTCGGAGATGTTCCAGGGCCCGCGGGTCTCCTTCTTCTAAAAGGATCTCCCCATAATTGTGATGGATAAGGGGATCTTCCGGGCAAAGGCGCAGGGCTTCCTCTAAGGCCTCCCGGGCCTCGGCCCTCAGCCCCAGGGCCCGGTAAACTCCTCCCAGGCTGTTCAGGAGGTCTGCCGGCTGGCGAGTTCCGGAAAGGCCCTTTTCATAAGCCCAGCGGGCGGCTCCCAGGTCCTCCCATTCCAGATAGAGGTCTCCCAGCACATGATAGGTAAAGGGCTCGAAGCGCACCACGCCGCCTCCGGCTCGGCGGGCATGTTCGCAGGCCGCAAGGGCCAGGGCCAGAGGGGGGCCTTCAAAGTCCCCCTCGTAAATTCCGGCACAAAATCCCCGGCCGCCCGGAAGCCTTTCGGTGGTGAAGAAAAATTCCCCGGCGGCTATCCCGGAAAGGCCCTCCGGGGACTGCCTTACCCGCAAGACCGTAAGTGGGCCCCCCCGCCGGAGAAGGCGCTTGAGCGCCGGAAGGATTTCAAGTACTGGAGAGAGGGCCCTGGCCCCTTTCTCCCCGAGATAGGTAAGCCCCAGGGGAGAAAGGGCCTTGAGGGCCCAGGGAGCCCTTTTCAGGTCTTCTTCCTCGGCAAGCTCCAGGGCCCGGGCCCGGAAACTCCTCCCTTCCCTCCAGTGTTCCCGGAGAAAACGCTGGCGCAGGGAAAGGCTATCCGGAAGAAAGTAAAGCCCCCGGGTGAGGGCCAGCGTCCCCTCGGGAAGTTTGAGACCGCGGCCCCGCAGCAGAAGTCCGGAAAGCGGACCCTCTTTCAGGAGTTCACCCAAGAGACCCGGGCCGGGAAGGCCGTTCAGGCTCAGGGAAAGCACGGTGCGCTCTATCAAGGCCCGGGCCAGGGAGGTCAGCACCGGGAACCAGCGCCGCATCTCCGAAAGGGGCCTCCTTTCTTCTACCCGAAGGGTGGCCGGAATCCGATCGAAAAGGAGAAGGTTGCCCTCCTCCGGAAGGAGACGCAGGCAAAGATCCGGCCTCAGGGCCTGCAATTCCTCTTCCGCCCGGGCCAGATAATGGGGGAGGTAAATCTCCCAACCTCTAGGCTCCGGCACCTTCCACCACCCTCTTCAGGGCCTTGGCTACCAGGGGAAACTCTTCCTCAAAGATGGTGCGGACCTCAAGGAGGAAGCGGTCCTCCTCGATGCGGCCTACCACCGGAGGTTCTCCGGTGCGCAGTCTTTCGTGAAGTTCTTCCGGGGAAAGCCCTTCCACCTCTACGGCTACGGCAAAGGAAGGGAGATCGGCCAGGGGAAGGGCCCCACCTCCGGTGCGTCCTACGGTGGGGACTACGGAAAAGCGGGCCCTCTCCGGGAGGGCCTTTTGGAGAAGACGAGTCAGGCGTCGAGCGCGGCGTTTTACTTCTTCGGGAGTCATAAGGATCATCTTCAGGGTGGGAATACGTTCCACGGCTATTTTTTCGTCCAGATAAAGCCTCAGAGTGGCCTCAAGACCGGCCAGGGTGAGTTTGTCTATGCGCAGGGCCCGATTCAGGGGATTGGCCCGAATACGCTCTACCAGCTCCGCCCGGCCCACAATGATTCCGGCCTGGGGACCTCCCAAGAGCTTGTCTCCGGAGAAGGTCACCACGTCCACCCCGGAGGCCACCACCTCCTGTACCGTAGGTTCCCGCCGTAGCCCGTAACGGGCAAAGTCCACCAGACACCCGCTTCCCAAATCCTCCACCACAAAAAGGCCGTGCCGGCGGGCCAGACGCACCAGCTCTGCCCCGGAGACCTCCTTGGTAAAGCCCACGATGGCGAAGTTGCTCCGGTGGACCTTCATGAGAAGGGCCGTCTCTTCGCTTATGGCCTCCTCATAGTCCCGCAGATGGGTGCGATTGGTGGTCCCCACTTCGCGCAGGCGACAGCCGGCCCAGGCCATGACCTCCGGCATGCGGAAGGAGCCCCCGATTTCTACCAGCTCTCCCCGAGAAACCACCACCTCTTTGCCTCGGGCCAGGGTATTCAGGGTGATGAGGACCGCCGCGGCGTTATTGTTCACCACCAGGGCCTCCTCGGCTCCGGTGAGCTCCCGCAGGAGGTCCCGCACATGTTCGTAGCGGCTTCCCCGGCGCCCTTCAGAGAGGCGATACTCCAGATTGGAGTACCGCCGAGCCACGGAGAGGATTTCCTCCAGGGCCTCTTCGGCCAGAGGAGAGCGTCCCAGATTGGTATGGACCACCACTCCGGTAGCGTTAATCACCGGCCGGAGGTGGGGACGGGCCTCCTCCGAGAGGATTTCCTCGGCCCGAGAGAATACTTCTTCTGGAGAAAGTCCCCGAAGGTGCCCCTCCAGGATCTCCTGGCGCAGGATCTCGGTCGTGCGCCGGGCGGCCCGTAAATAGAAGACCTCCGGGAGACCGGGATGTTTCCGGGAAAGTTCCTCCCTCAGGCGATGTACCGCCGGGATCTGGGAAAGGAGCTTTTCTTTTTCCGCCATGCCGACTACCTTTATACCATGCGTTTCCCGGTCCGTCTCCTTCTCTTGGCTCCGGGTCCCCT
This sequence comes from Thermosulfurimonas marina, assembly GCF_012317585.1. Taxonomy (NCBI): domain Bacteria; kingdom Pseudomonadati; phylum Thermodesulfobacteriota; class Thermodesulfobacteria; order Thermodesulfobacteriales; family Thermodesulfobacteriaceae; genus Thermosulfurimonas; species Thermosulfurimonas marina. The sequence goes on along the minus strand of NZ_CP042909.1, from coordinate 857,456 downwards.
GCACTTTCCCTTCATCAAAGAGGGGCTGGACTATTACACCCGCAGGCTAAAGGCCTATCTCCGATTTGAGACCCGCTTTCCCCGCCTGAAAAGCAAACGCCCGGCCGAAGAGGCCCGAAGGCTTCTGGCCCATCTCCCGAAGGGGGCTTATCTCCTGGCCCTGGACGAAAGGGGGCGCAGCCTGCGCACACCGGAGATGGCGGCCTGGCTGGAAGATCTCTTCTTTCGGCATCGGGAGATGGCCGTGGTCTGCGGCGGGCCGGAGGGCCTGCCCCCAGAGATCCTGGAGGCCGCCGAGGAGCGCCTCTCCCTCTCTCCCCTCACCCTCAATCATGAGCTGGCCCTCTTGGTCTTTGCGGAGGCCCTTTATCGAGCCCTCACCCTCCTTTCCGGCCACCCCTATCACCGGGAGGGAGTTTCCGCATAGATCCATTCCAGAAAGGGGGGATGTCCTCCGGCTACCGGGATCTCCAATATGCAGGGACAGCTGTAGGAGTGGAGACGCACGATTTCTTCCCGGGCGGCCTCGGCCAGTTCCTTTCGGGTCTTGACCAAAAGCACCGCCTCCCGGGAACTCTCGAGCTTTCCCTCCCACCAGTAAAAGGAGTGCATCTCCGGAAAGATATTCACGCAGGCCGCCAGTCGCCTTTCCACCAAGTGCCGGCCCAGCCTTTTGGCCTCTTCCGGGCCGGAAGCGGTAACATAAAGGAGCATCACCTCCCTCATAGGACCTCCCTCCGCAATTCTTCCAGGAATTGCAAGGCCTCCTCCCGAAGGGCTTCTCCGGGGGAAAGCCCTTCAATGAAGCCTTGAAGATACTCCAGGATTTCTTGGTGCCAGCCGTTTTCCCAAAGGCCCTCCCGCTGGGCGAAGCGCCGTAATCTTTCCCAGTTGATGCGGGCTCGGGGCAGCCCCCGATAATGGGGTTTTCCGATGTTTTCCGGGGTGAGATCCCGGCGAATGATGGCCAGATAACGCCGGCAGACGGCCTCCTTGAGATACCGCGTCTCTTTTCCGTTGAGCCGTAATCCCAGGCCCTCCGGGGGAGGGGAGGTCAGAAAGAACCAGGCGTTCCAGTAGGCCACTTCGGGAATTTCCCCTCCCTCGAGGAGGATCAGTTCGGCCTCTTCCCGAACTTCTTTCCGGATCACGCCCCCTCCGCCAACTTCCGGATTTCTTCCAGCGGCGGAAGATCCTCCAGACTCCTTAGACCGAAAACTTCCAGGAATTTGGCCGTGGTCCCGTAAAGAAGGGGACGGCCGGGCACGGCCTTGCGCCCTACGATGCGGATGAGCTTTTCCTCAAGGAGCACCTTGAGCGCTCCCGAGGAATCCACCCCCCGCAGACGTTCGATTTCGGCCCGGGTTACCGGTTGATGATAGGCTACCACGGCCAGGGTCTCCAGCGCCGCTCGGGAAAGTTTGCGGGGCCGGGGTTTGAGAAAGGCCCGCACCGGTTCGGCCACCTCCGGGGCGGTCTCCATCCGGAAGCCCCCGGCCACTTCCCGAATCCGCAGTCCCCGCCCCTGGTATTCTTGAGAGAGTTCCCTCAGGGCTTGCCGCAGCTCCTCCTCGGTCACCCCCGGAAATATCCCGCGCAACTCCTCCACTTTTACCGGTCTTCCCGCCACAAAGAGCAGGGCCTCAAGCGCGGCCTTAAGCCCGAGGCCTCCTTCCATTCAGAAAAATCCCTTCTCCCGCAGAAATTCCAGGCTGAGATCCCTCTGGCGGTAAGGGGAGAGAAACTTTTCCACGTATTTGGCGATGAGATCCGCCTCTAAGTTCACCCGATCTCCCGGGCGCCGCAGGCCCAGAGTGGTAAGACGGGCGGTATGGGGAATGATGGCCAGCTCAAAGGTCCGTCCGGAGACCCGGTTCACGGTAAGACTTACCCCGTCTACGGCCACCGAGCCCTTTTCCACCAGATAGCGGGCCACCTCCTCCGGGGCTTCAAGACGCAGAAAGAGGAATTCTCCGGTCTCCCGTCGCTCGAGTACCCGGCCCACTCCGTCCACATGCCCGGTCACCAAATGGCCCCCCAGACGATCCGAAAGACGCAGGGCCCGCTCCAGATTTACCGGGTCTCCTCGGTGCAGATCCCCCAGGGTGGTCCGGGAAAGGGTCTCCGGGGAGACCATGACCTCAAAGGCCCCGGAATGGATGCGGGTCACGGTGAGACAGGCCCCGTTTACGGCCACACTTTCCCCTAAGGAGAGTTCTTCCGCCGGGAAGGGAGGGGCGATGAGGAGAAGGGCCCCTTCTCCCTCCCGGCGGAGGTCTTCCACCCGGCCGAGGCCTTCCACCAGCCCGGTAAACACGGCCCTTTAGCCCAGATCGTGGGTCCCGATAACCACTTCGGCCCCGGTCTTCTCCTTGATCATCTGCACCAGCTGGTCCAGGTCGTGGTTTTTGCAGGCCGGCTGGGCCTTGGCCAGACAGTTGGTGAGATGGACCACCTCAAAGCCGGTCTTCTCCTTGGCCATGGCGATGTTGGCCACCAGGCTCCGCCCCGGACACTTGCAGCGCAGAAATCCCATGACCTTGACCTCATCGGGGTACTGGGCAAAAGGCCCCTTCTTTTCCGCGGCGGAGGAAAGGCACTTCCAGTCTCCCACGCAAGAATGGGAGGTCTCCGCATAGGAACCGCAGGCCACGATAAGGACCTTGGGCATACCCCACCTCCTTCGTTTAGTTTTTGAGAAAAAGCTACCCCTTTTCCCGGACCAGGGCAAGAAAACCCCATTCCTCCTTGCTCCGCACCCTCAGGGGGCTGAACCCCAGAGGACGATAGATTTCGAGCATCTCCGGGATCTCCTTTTCGAGAAACCCGGAAAGGAGAAGGCGTCCTTCGGGAAGAAGATGGCCGGAAAGTGCGGGAGCCAGACGCCGCAGCTCCAGGGCCGAGATATTGGCCAGTACCAGCTGGTATCTTCCGGGGTGTCTTTCCAGGGGCTCGGTGGAGAATTCAAGGTCCAGGGCGTTCAGGGTCGCGTTCCTTCGGGCCTCTTCTACGGCCACCGGATCCACGTCAAGGCCCACCACCTTCGGGGCCCCGAGTTTGGCCGCGGCCAGTGCCAGGATGCCGCTTCCGGTTCCCACATCGAGGACCGAGGTCCAGGGCCTTTCCTGGAAGAATTCCTCCAGGGTCTCGAGCACCAGGGCGGTGGAGGGGTGTTGCCCGGTACCGAAGGCCTGTCCGGGATCGATCACGATCTCTATCTCTTCGCCGCTGGCCCTCCCTCGGGCCCAGGGGGGCACGATCCAGAGTCTCCTTCCTACCCGCAGAGGCCGGAAATGCTCTCGAAAGCGCCGGCCCCAGTCTTCCACCGGGCACTCTTCGGTGCGGACCAGAGAGAGCCCCACCTTGCGGACCTGGGCCTCAAAGCGGGGAAGATCTTGGGGATCTTTTAAAAAGAAGGCCGCCCGCAAGGGGACCTCGGAGAGGACCCAGCACCCACCCCAATCCTCGGCCAGGAGGGAGAGCCCTTCCTCCAGGGCCTCCTCCGGCCCCTCCACCTCCGCCTTAAGCAGGATTTGAGTTTGGTCCTTCTTCATGGTAGAGATTAAGGTAGCTTATTTTGGCCTTTGGCGCCAGGAGAGGTGGAAGATGAAAAGAAGCCTGGGGCGAGGAATCTTTTTTTTAGCCGGATGGTTGGTCCTTCTTGCGGCCTTTCTTTATGCGGCCCTTCCTCCGGAGGTGTCTCGAGATCTTTCTCCGCTTTCGGCTCTGGTCATTGGCCTTGACGGGGACCGCGTTATCCTGGACCATGGACGGGCCCAGGGAGTGCGTTTGGGGGATCTTTTTACCGTCTATCGCCGGGGAAACCCGGTCATCCATCCCCAGACCAAGAAAGTCCTGGGTTATCTCAAAGAACCCGTGGCCTTGGCCGAAGTGGTCCAGGTGGAGGAAAACTTTGCCACCGCGCGCCTCCTAAGGCGTAAGGGCGATTTTCCCGTGCCCACGGCTGCCGTCCGTTACGGAGACCTCAAGATCCTGGTGCTGGGGCCGGCCCTCAAGGATTTTCTTTCGGACTTAGAGGGTGCCCTTCCCTCGGCCCATCTTCTTCCGCGGCCGGACCTTACCCTGGGGGCCCTTTCTCCTGCGGAATTGGCCCGGCAGGAGGTGGCCCTGGTCCTCTACCTGGCCCCGGGGGAGTTGCGCCTCTATGGTCCTTCCCTCAATCTCAAACGGGTCTATAGTCTTCCGCGCCTGGTCTCTCCTTCCCCGGCGGCTCAGGCCCCCGCTCCGGCTCCGAGTCCGGTTCCTACCCCAGCTCCGGCCCCTGCTCCCGGGCCGAGGCCGGCCCCCGCCCCGGCCCCTTCGCCAGCCAGGCCCCAAGGGCCCTATCCCTACACCACGCTCACCTATACCCAGCCCCAGGCCCCGGTCTTTCGCCGTCTGGGGCGTTTCCCTCAGGTGGTAGTGGATCTAGAGGTGGCCGATCTTGACGGAGACGGGACCCCGGAGGTGGTCTATCTCACCCCGCAGGCCCTTTTTGTGGCCCACTATCGTCAGACCTCGGCCCCCATAAGGTATAAGATTTCCGGCTTTGTAAAACCCCTGAACTTTTCCCTGGGCCCTCGGGGATGGGTGGCCCTCAATCTTTATGAGGAGGGGAAAGGTCTGCGGAGTGCCCTCCTACATTTCGACGGCCGCTCCCTTACGGCCCCTATTCGAGACCAAAATCTGATCCTGGCCTTTGCGGACTTTAACGGCGACGGCCAAAAGGAGGTCCTCCTGGGTCAGACGTACTCGGAAGAAAACTTTTTCGGCTCCCGGGTCTATATCCTCAAAAGGGAAGGTTCCCGTCTCCGGCGGGGCCAGGAACTCAAGGTTCCCGAAGGTTTTCGCCTGGTGGGAGGGACCTTTGCCGATCTCGATGGAGATGGATATCTGGAGACCCTCTTTATTGACCAGGGGCACAAGCTCGAAGTCTATAAGTACACCCGCAGGCTCTGGGTTTCCTCTACCAAGGTAGGCGGGAGCCTTTATGGCCTCCGCTTTCGCAAAACTCAGTTTTCTCCTCCGGAGATCATCCCTGCAGAGGTAGACTTCGTCACCCTAGATCTCAACCGTGACGGACGCCGGGAGGTCCTTCTCCTCTGGAACCACAGCGCTCACCATGACCTTCTTCCCGGAATCCCCGCCTTCACCGCCGGGGAGATCATGGTCCTTTCCTGGGGAGCGGCCGGTCTGGAGCTTCGGCCTTATTCCGGGAAATTCGAGGGTCCTCTTCAGGGCTTGAGCCTGGTAGGCCGGGAACTCTGGGTGGCTTTAGTCAAGGGAAATCCCTTCACCCAGGAGGGAGAGACCTACCTTCTGGCCTTACCCCTCAAGCCTCTTACTCGATGAGTTGGGCTTCGGGGTGATGGGAGAGCCAATCCTTTAAAAAGGCCTCTCTGAGGGCTGAAAGTTTTTTCTCGTAAGTTTTGCGGTCCACCCGGGCCCCTTTGAGGCCTCCGCGCAGATTGATTTCCGAAAGGTAGGGACCCCCGGTCTCCGTATAGATCAGGTCCAGGTGAGCGTAAGGGAAGCGGCCCCGGGCCAGGGCCCGAAGGCAAAAGTCCCTTTCGGCCTCTGAGAGTTCGTAGGGCCGGGCTTCGGCCCCGAAATAGAGATTATTACGGAAACCGTAAGGATTTTCCCGAAGGTAGGCCTCCTCGTAGTCTCCCAGAAGGATTACTCGAATGTCCCGCAACTTTCGGAAACGGGGCTGCAGCACGAAGGGATAGGCCAGAGGCCCGCCTCCGGCATGGTTGTAAACCTCCTCCACCCGGGACCAGAGGTGGATTCCCAGTCCGCAGTTGGCCCGGTCCTCCTTGGTGACCACCTCCTCTATCCCGAGCCTTTCGTAAAGGGCCACGGCCCGCAAGAGATCGTGACGGTCGTAAACCACCAGCGTATGCGGAGGCATGAATTCTTTAAGGACTGCGGCCTGGAGACACTTGGAGCGGGAGAGCGCCTGGGAAAGGAGCGAGGGAAAGGCTTCCACTCCGCGGGCGGCCAGGTCCAGGAAGAGCCCTTCTTCTCCCCGTTTGAGACTCAGGGGGACCAGAAGGAGATCCCCGGCCTCAAGATCCTGAAAGCGGGCCCTCAGGGCCCGGTTAGAAAGGATAACCCAGGGAGGGCGCATCAAAGCCGGTCGCGGAGGTGAGAAAGATCCGCTTGACACCGGCCGCAGAAAAACTTCACCGCCCCGGCCTCCATGCTCTCGTCCAAGGGGACGAAGGTGCCATCCTCGTTTTGAAGATAGTGGACCACCATGAGGGCATTTTCGGCTACCTCGTAGAACTCCTCCTGGTTGCCACAATAGGGACAGACGATCTTTTCCCGCACCAGTACCGTTACCGGCTTGCGGGCTACGATCCGGTGGCGGCGTTCACCGGGATTGGGAACCTTGGTCATCCTTTCCTCCTCTACCTCTCATAATAAGCCGTAAAGGAGGCCTTGGCCAGGATATGGTCCTTAAGATAACGCTCTATCTCCGCAAAGGAAGGTCTTTCCGGAAGCTCCACCCTTTCCACATCTAAAGCATAAAGGATGAAATGGTAAGGGTGGGGACCGGTCCCTTGAGGGGGCTGGGGACCACCCCAGCCAGAAAATCCGTAGGAATTTACCAGCTCCCTCGCCCCTGCGGGCAGGTCTTTCCCGGAGGCCCCCTCTGGAAGCTCCAGGGTCTCCGGGGGGAGATTGATCACCACCCAGTGAATCCAGTTGCGGGCCACGGGATGGGTGTCCACGCAGACCAGGACCAGGGAGCGGGCCTCTGCCGGGACTCCTTCCCACTTGAGGGGAGGGGAAAGGTTTTTCCCTCCGATAGTCCGCATGACATACTTTTTAGGGATGGTTCCTTCGGCCGGAATAGTAGGGGACCAGATCTTCATGGCCCAACCTCCTTTAGAAAGCCCCCCTATAAGGAGGAGCCCTAAAAGAAGGACTGCCCTTGGCATAACCTAATGATAAGACAAAAAAAGAGGGGCCACAAGAAGGCCCCTCCGAGAATCCCGATCGGGGTCAAGGTTAACGGGGATGGCCGGCCTTGGCCCTTTCGGCGAGCGCGATACGGGTGAGGGCCCTCTGGAGGGCGGCCCGGGCCCGGGCCTCGGCCACCCGGTCTCCCTTGGCCTGAGCTTCCTGGAGGCGCTTTTCCGCCCGTTCCTTGGCCCGCAGGGCCCGTTCCACATCGATCTCGTAGGCCCGCTCCGCCGCCTCCACCAGGAAGGTTACCTTCTTACCCGTGACCTCACAGAAGCCCCCGGAAACAGCTACCCATTCTTCGCGATCTCCCACCCGATAGTGGAGGGGCCCAATCTTGATCCCCGCCAGCATGGGGGCGTGTCCAGCCATCACTCCGAACTCTCCAGCCACCCCCGGAGCGGTCACAATGTCCACCTCTTCGCTTATCACCACCCGATCCGGGGTTACGATTTCCAGGAGTATCCGGGCCATCTTTAGCCTCCGGCTGCCATCTGCTTGGCCTTCTCTACGGCCTCCTCAATGCCCCCCACCATGTAGAAGGCCTGCTCCGGAAGATCGTCGTGCTTGCCCTCCAGGATCTCTTTGAAGCCCCGGATGGTATCCTCGAGCTTCACGTAACGGCCGGGCGTTCCGGTGAACTGTTCAGCCACATGGAAGGGCTGGGAGAGGAAGCGCTGGATCCGGCGCGCCCGGGCCACGATGACCTTGTCTTCCTCGGAAAGCTCGTCCATACCCAGGATGGCGATAATGTCCTGGAGGTCCTTGTAGCGCTGAAGGACCTGCTGTACCTGCCGGGCCACTTGATAGTGCTCCTCGCCCAGCACGTTGGGATCAAGGATTCGGGACTGAGAATCCAGGGGGTCCACCGCGGGATAGATCCCCAGCTCGGCGATCTGTCGGGAAAGCACCACCGTTCCATCCAGGTGGGCGAAGGTGGTCGCCGGAGCAGGGTCGGTGAGGTCGTCGGCCGGCACGTAAACGCACTGGACCGAAGTAATGGAGCCCTTGGTGGTAGAGGTGATGCGCTCCTGCAGGGCTCCCAGGTCGGTGGCCAGGGTGGGCTGATAACCCACGGCCGAGGGGATGCGGCCCAGAAGGGCCGAGACCTCGGAGCCGGCCTGCGTGAAGCGAAAGATATTGTCAATGAAAAGGAGCACGTCCTGGCCTTCCTCATCCCGGAAATACTCGGCCACGGTCACCCCGGTAAGGCCCACCCGGGCCCGGGCCCCCGGAGGCTCATTCATCTGTCCGTAAACCAGGGCCGCCTTGTCGATCACCCCGGAGTGTTTCATTTCCAGATAGAGGTCGTTGCCCTCACGGGTACGCTCCCCCACCCCGCAAAAGACGGAGATTCCTCCGTGCTCCATGGCGATGTTGTGGATCATCTCCATCATGACTACGGTCTTGCCCACTCCGGCTCCCCCAAAGGTCCCCATCTTACCGCCGCGGGGGAAGGGGATGAGGAGGTCGAAGACCTTAATTCCGGTCTCCAGCACGCGAATGTTCACGTCCTGTTCGGTGAGGGCCGGGGCCGGCCGGTGAATGGGATAGTAGGTATCCGAGACTAGGGGACCCGCCTCGTCCACCGGGTCGCCCACCACGTTCATGATCCGTCCCAGAGTGGGCTTGCCCACCGGAACCTTGATAGGCGCTCCGGTGGCCACCACCTCCTGGCCCCGATAGAGGCCGTCGGTGGTGTCCATGGCGATGGTCCGCACCACATTGTCTCCCAACTGCTGGGCCACTTCCAGCACCAGGTTCCAAGGCCGATCGTCGATGGCCGGGTTGGTCACCCGCAGGGCCTCCAGAATGGCCGGAAGATACCCTGGGGAAAATTCTACGTCCACCACCGGGCCCATCACCTGCACGATGCGGCCCACCGCCTTGACTTCGATCTTCTGGCCCCCGACCTCAATGACCTTTTCCGCCATATCTCTCACTCCTCCTTCCATTATTTCAAAAAATTAAGCCTTCTTGAGGGCCTCCGCTCCACCCACGATATCCATAAGTTCTTTGGTGATGGAGGCCTGCCTGGTCTTGTTAAAAAGAAGCGTCAGATCCCGGACCATGTCTCCGCAGGCCCGGGTGGCGTTGTCCATGGCCGTCATCCGGGACGCTTGTTCACTGACCGCGGTCTCTAGCATGGCCGCAAAGACCCTAGTGTTCACATACATGGGCAGTATCTGATCCAAAAGTTCCTCCGGCGAGGGCTCGTAAATAGGGGCCCCACGAAAGGCCTTTTCCTCCGCCTCCCCCTTTTCTACGCTGATGGGAAGGAGTTTTTCCCGCTTCGGAATCTGCCGGACCACATTTATAAAGTAACCGTAAAGGAGATAGGCCTCGTCGATCTCTCCGTCCAGAAAGGCCCGCATGGCCCGCCGGGCGATGGTCCGGGCATCCTGCATGAGGACCCGTCCCATCACATCCGTATAGGCCTCTAAGATCTCTGCCCGCTTTCGGAAATACTGGGCCCCTTTCTTTCCCACACAGATGAGCTTGACCTGGCGGCCCTCCCGGGCCTGCTCGGCCATGAATTTTTCCGCTTCCTTGATGAGGTTAGTGTTAAAGGCCCCGCAGAGGCCCCGGTCCGCGGTGACCAGAATGAGCCCCACATTCCGGACCTCCCGGGTCTCCATGAGGGGAAACTGCGAGGGGAGCACCGCCCCGCTGGCCACCAGCTCCCGAATTACCTCCCGATACTTCTCCCCGTAAGGGCGGAACTTCTCCAGACGGGTCTGGGCGCCGCGGAGCTTGGCCGCGGCCACCATGTTCATGGCCCGGGTAATCTGGCCGATCTTCTTGACGGCCTCTATCTTTCGCCGGATGTCTCTCAGGTTAGGCATCGCTTAACCCCTTACGGCACCGGTACGGGCTCAACATTGTAATTCTTTTTGAATTCCTCGTTGAATTCCTTGAAGGCCGCGTGCATCTTTTCCTCAAGCTCGGGACTGATCTCCTGCTTTTCCTTGATCTCCTTATAGATCTCGGGATAGCGGCTTTCGATGAATTGGTAAAGCTCCCGTTCGTAGTCTGCGAGCACTTCCAGGGGCATTTCGTCCAGATATCCGCGGGTGCCCGCAAAGAGGATACAGACCTGCTTTTCCACGGGAAGAGGCTGATACTGGGGCTGTTTCAGGATTTCCGTAAGCCGGGCCCCGCGGTGGAGTACCCGCTGAGTGGCCCGGTCAAGCTCGGAACCGAACTGGGCAAAGGCCGCAAGCTCTCGATACTGGGCCAGCTCCAGACGCAACCTACCGGCCACCTGCTTCATGGCCTTGATCTGGGCCGCTCCTCCCACCCGGGAGACCGAAAGCCCCACATTGATGGCCGGACGAATACCGGCAAAGAAGAGACCGGGCTCCAGATAAACCTGGCCGTCGGTAATAGAAATCACGTTGGTGGGAATGTAAGCCGAGACGTCTCCCTGCAAGGTCTCAATGATGGGAAGCGCCGTTAGGGAACCGCCCCCGTGCTCTTCGTTCAGCTTGGCCGCCCGCTCGAGCAACCGGGAATGGTTATAGAAGATGTCTCCGGGATAGGCCTCTCGGCCCGGAGGACGGCGCAGGAGGAGCGAGACCTCACGATAGGCGTTGGCCTGCTTGGAGAGGTCGTCGTAGATGATCAGGGCGTGCCGACCCGAATCCCGGAAATACTCGCCCATGGCGCATCCAGAGTAAGGGGCGATGTACTGCAGGGTGGCCGGATCCGAGGCGCAGGCTACCACTACCGTGGTGTACTTCATGGCCCCGTACTTGCGCAGGGTCTCTACGATCTGGGCCACCGTGGACTTCTTTTGCCCCACCGCCACATAGATGCAATAGACGTCCGTTTCTTTCTGGGCCAGAATGGCGTCGATACAGATGGCTGTCTTTCCGGTCTGCCGGTCCCCGATGATGAGCTCCCGCTGGCCGCGGCCAATCGGGGTCATGGCGTCGATGGCCTTGATTCCGGTATACATGGGCTCGTGCACCGGACGCCGGGCAATAATCCCCGGGGCCTTTACCTCGATGCGCCGGAATTCCTTGGCCTCGATGGGCCCCTTTCCGTCCAGCGGCCGCCCCAACGGATCCACCACCCGGCCGATTACCGCCTCACCCACCGGAACCTCCGCGATACGGCCCGTACGCTTGGCGATATCCCCTTCCTTGATCTTGGTGGCGTCTCCCATAATGGGGACACCCACATTATCGAACTCCAGGTTGAGGGCAATCCCCATTTCTCCGCCCGGGAACTCCACCAGCTCCATGGCCTGACAGTTGCGCAGACCATAGACCCGGGCCACCCCGTCACCTACGGAGATGACCACCCCCATTTCGTTGAGGTCGACCTTTTTTTCGTACTCCTCAATCCTCTTTTTGATCAGATCACTAATTTCTTCGGCTCTAATTCCCTGCTGCATATTAGGCCACCTCTCCTCTTATTATGGATTCCTTAAAGGCCTCAAGCTGGGTCCGGACGCTACCGTCCAGGACCAGATCTCCGATACGGACCACCAGCCCCCCGATAAGTTCGGGGTCTTCGGAAACCTGGAGCTTGACCTCTTTGCCCACCAGCTTCTTGAGTGTTTCGGAAAGTCGGCCCTTCTCCTCCTCCCCCAGAGAAAAGGCCGCCCGCACCTCCGCCCGTACGATGCCTAACTCTTCGTCTACCAGCTGATCGTAGGCCTCGATGATGGCCTGAATGTATTGGATGCGCTTTTTCTCTACCAGTAGCCTCAGAAAACGGGCCACCTCCTCGTCCAGGGAAAGCCCCTTGATCACTTCTTCCACGATCTCCATCTTGAGATCCGGGGGATAAATGGGGCTTTCCAGGGCCTCGAGCACCTCCGGGGAGGCGGCCAGAAAGGCCCCTACCCGTTTGAGCTCTTCTCCGAATTCCTGAAAACGACCCTGCTCCTTGCCTACCGCAAAAAGACCCCGGGCATACTTTTGGGCAATAATGGTCCTAATCAATGTAGCCTCTCCCCCTCAACCTTTTGGAGAAATTCCTCAAAAAGCCGCCGATGATCCTCGGCGGTGATGTTCTTCCGGATGAGTTCCTCGGCCATCCTTACGGCCATCTCCGCCACCTCTCGCTGTAATTCCTCTCGGGCCCGGGCCATCTCCTGCTGGATATAAAGCTCGGCCTGTTGTTTGAGACGTTCCGCATTGGCCTTGGCCTCTTCGATAATCCGCTGGGCCTCCTTCTCGCCCTGCTCCCGAAAAGCCGCCAGCAATCTTTCGGCCTCGGCCTCAAGACCCTTCAATTTTTCCTGAAGTTCCGCGTACCGGGCCTCGGCCTCCCGTTTTTTGGCCATAAGATCCTCGTACTCATTCACGATGGCCTCTTTGCGGGAACGGAAAAGATTGGCCACGGGCTCCTTTCCGAACTTGTAAAGAATGGCCAGAAGAATGAGAAAATTGACCGACCACCAGAGGAAATTTTTAAGTTGCTCCCGGGTCACCCCCGTCGCATGTTCTTCTTGGACCTGACCGGCCTCTCCGTGCCCTAGAGTTTCCCCGTGCACCGTTTCCGCATAGACCTTGGGCCCTCCCCAGAAGGCCTCTCCCAGACTTGTGGAGACTGCCAGCGCGGCCCAACTCAAGAAGGTCACCAGCAATAGAAGAAGCCCTGCCCTTCTCATAACGCTCTCCCCAAAATCTTTTCCGCCACGGCCCTGGAAAAGACCTCCACCTGGGCCTCCAGGGTCTTGCGCACCGCCTCCACCTGAGACCGCAACTCGGTCAAAACCTTATTTTTGTAAGCTTCGGCCTCGGCCATGGCCGTCTCCAGAATCTTCTTTTCCTCTTCCCGGGCTTGATGCTTCAAGGCCTCCCGTTCCGCAGCGGCCCGACTCCGGGCTTCCGCTAGTTCGGCCTCGTACCTCTTGAGGGCCTCCTCTGCCCGAGAAAAAAGGCTTTCGGTCTCCTGCCGCAGACCCTCAAAACGGCGACGCCTTTCCTCCAGGGTCTGCATCACCGGACGGATCAAAATAGCGTTAAAGATGAAGGTAAAGATCAAGGCTTCGACAATGGTAAGCCACAGGGTAATGTCAAAATTGAGCATCGCCTCGCCCGCCTCCCCAGCTTTTAAAAGGCCAATTGAGCTTTTAGCCCAATCTGGGATAGATGTCAAGAAAAGTTAGGTTCCAAAAAAAACCGAGAGTTCATTTTACATAAAAGAAAAGCGCCTTTTCAGGACTGAAGCGATTATTCCTAACAAAATCATGTTGGTAAGGTAGGCCGAACCTCCGTAGCTGAGAAAAGGGAGGGGGACGCTGGCCGTAGGCAAAAGCCGGATGACCCCTCCCAGGTTGATAAAAATCTGCCAGAAAAGGCAGGCCGTGGCCCCAAAGGCCAGGAAGCGTCCCAGATGATCCCGGGCCAGATAGGCGGCCCGAAGGCCCAGCCCCAAGAGAACTCCGTAAAGGGTAAGAAGGAGAGTGCTTCCCAAGAAGCCCCATTCTTCGGCCCAGACGGCAAAGGCCAGATCGGTATGTTTGGCCGGAAGGTAATGAAGTTTTGCCGAAAGGCCCTTTCCAAAGCCTTCTCCCTTGAGTCCTCCAGAGCCCACGGCAATTAGGGCCTGTTGGGTTTGATAGGACCAGCGCTTTTGGGTCTTGCCCGGTTTCAAGAAGGCCGTTATGCGGGCCCTTTGATAGGGCTTGAGATGGTGCCAGAGGACCGGTCCTACCAGAAAGCCTGTGAGGAGGGCCAGGAGGGAAAGTCCTAAAATCAGCCGTCGGGAAAGGCCGGCAAAACTCACGATGGTGAAACCTATGAGGACGATCATGAAGGCCTGGTCCAGGTCCGTAGAGGCGATCAAGAGGGCCGGCAAGAGGACCACTCCCATAGCCCCTAAGAAAAAAGGAAGAGAGAGCACTTCCCCTTCCAGACCGCTGAGAAAAAGCCCTAGGAGGACCACCAAAAGAGGCTTGGCAAATTCTGAGGGTTGCAGACTAAATCCTCCAAAGTAGAGCCATCTTCGGTGGGTCAAGGCCAGATAAGCCAGAAGCAGGGCATAGAGCAGATAGAGCCAGAAGACTTTTCCCAGGGCCCAGCGCCGATAGTCCCAGAAAATAAAGATTCCGTAGACCACCAGGCCTCCGAAAGAGAAAAGGAGGTACCTCCAAAAATAATGAGGCCCTCCGGCGCTCCATTGATTGAGAAGTCCCAGAATTACCAGAAGAAATACTACCAGATGAAAGGGCCAGTCCCTTAACCAGGCCTTCATGGCCTTTCTCCCTTGAAATAGAATCTCAGAAGTTTCCCGGCGATGGGGGCTGCGGCACGGCCTCCGTGGCCTCCGTGCTCCACGAAGACCCCTACCACTATTTCCGGCTTTTCTACCGGAGCAAAGGCTACAAACCAGGCATGATCTCGTTCTTCATAGGGAACTTCTTCGTCCTTCCGGTCTTTTTCGGTTTTTTTCCGGACCACCTGAGCTGTTCCGGTCTTTCCGGCCACGAGGATTCCGGGCACCCGGGCCGCGCGCCCGGTCCCTCTTTTTCCCTCGACCGCTTGAGTAAGCCCTTGAATCACCCAGCGGAGATTTTCGGGATGGACCGGAAGGCGACCCAGGGCTCGGGGGCCGCGCTGAAGGAGAGGACCTCCTTCGAGGCCGGAGGCCTCCTTCACCAGCCAAGGCTGCCAGAGGGTCCCTCCATTGGCCAGAGCGGCGTAAAACCGGGTAAGTTGTAAGAGATTTACCTCCAGGAAACCCTGTCCGATAGCCACATTCAAGGTTTCCCCCTTTTGCCAGCGTTCACCGAAGCGGACCCTTTTCCAGGCCCGATCCGGGACGATCCCCGGCTTCTCTCCGGGGAATCCCAGACCGGAAGCCTTTCCAAAACCGCACTTTCGGGCAAAATCCGCGAGGTAATCGATATCCAATCTCTCTCCCAGGACATAAAAGTAAGTGTCGCAGGATTCGGCTAGAGCCCGCACGATATCTACTTTGCCGTGTCCCCAGCGTCGCCAGCAGCGGAAGACGCGCCGGCCCAGACGATAGTATCCCGGGCAAAAGATGATCTCTTTGGGGTCCACCAGATGGGCCTCCAGGGCCGCAAGCAGGGTCACGGGCTTAAAGGTGGAGCCGGGATGGAAGCTCAACAGGGCCTTATTGAGCTGGGGATGCCGGGGGTCCTTCAGGATCTTCTCCCACTCTTGGGGACTCCACCCTTCCACAAAATGATTGGGATCCAGGGCCGGAGCGCTTACCAGGCTCAGGACCTCTCCGTCGGAGGGATCGAGGATGACCACCGCTCCGGATTTATCCTTCAGGAGGGCATAGGCCTGACGCTGGAAGGCGGCCTCCAGGGTGAGAAAAAGGTCGGCCCCGGGCTGGGGAGGGGTCTCGCTTACGATGTGGACCACCCGTCCAAAGGCGTCTCTTTCTACCTCCCTTTCTCCCTTGCGCCCGCGCAGGAGATTTTCATAGGCCTTCTCCAGGCCAGTACGCCCCACATAATCCGAGGGCCCGTATCCTAAGGGGCGCAGTCTCCGGATTTCCTCCTGGGTAATCGGAGCTACGTAACCCAGGACGTGGAAAAAGGCCTCCCCGAAGGGATAGTATCTTTCGGGGCGGGGTTCGACCCGTATGCCCGGAAGAAAATAACGTCGGGCCTCCAGACGGGCTACGGTGTCCCGACTCAGGCGCTTTTTTAAAAGGACTTCTCCATAGGCCTTCTTTTTCTTCCACAAAAACTCATTTTTGAGCTCCGAGAAATCCTCTCCCAAAAGGCGGGCCAGCCGTCGCAGGACCTCATCTTCTTTCCCTCGAAGATACTGGGGATCTACGTAAAGGTTAAAGGTAGGGCGATCCCCGGCCAGGAGCAGTCCCCGACGGTCAAAGATTCGTCCTCGGGGAGCCGGCAGAGGCCGACGGTCATAGGTGCGTTCCCGGGCCAGGCGCCAAAAATAAGGATGGCGTAAAATCTGAAGATAGAAAAGTTTGAGAAGGAGGACGAAAAGGACGAATCCGCAGAAATAGCCGAAGAGGATAAGGCGCTGTTGAAAGGCTTCGGTGCGCTTTGAGGGAATCATTTTCTTCTGGGCAAAAGAAATTCCTCTTTTCGGCCTTCATAGAGGAGAAAGATCAAAAAATACCAGAGGGCCAAAAAGAAACTAAATTTGAGGTAATGCAGTCCCCAGCGGGCCGGAAGTCCCTTTTCGAAGAGATAGGGAAAAAGACCTTCGCCCAGGAGACCCCAGAGGAAAATACTAAGACCAGAAAAGAGGAGAAAGGGATAGGGGCTTCGGAAATGGAAGTGTCTCCGGGAAAGGCTCTTGAGGTGTAAGAGAAAGATCAGGGTGAGGAAGACCGAAAGAAGACGGTCCCTTAACCAGCCGTATCCGGCCAGCAAAATAAGCCCGGTTAGGGCCTCCTGGGAGCGCTCTTCGGCCACCAGGAAAAAGTAAAGCCCTGCGGCCAGAAAGATTTCTCCGGGATAGACCCTCAAAAATTCTCGCAGAAAGATCTCCAAGGCCCAAATAAGGCCTAAAATTCCCAGGCGTTTCATGGAGAAAGTTCCTTTTTCCGCAAAGGTTTGATAAGAACCGCCACCCAGGAGAGCCGCCGCAGGTCCACCAGAGGTTCTACTTCGATGGTCTGGAAAAAGCCCTGGCGTCTTTGCGGAAGGATTCGCACAATCCGTCCCACCCGGATGTTCCGGGGGAAGAGGGCGTCCAGACCGGAGGTCACCAGGAGGTCTCCCACCCGAAAGTCTGTCCCGTAGGGTACATAGTCCAGAAGGAGGGGCTGGTCCATACCCCTTCCTTTAAGGAGCCCCCTCTCTTTAGATCGGAGGCTATAGACATCTACGGCGCTCTGGGGATGGGTAAGCGGAAGGACTCGAGCGTAATGGCGGGTGGTTTCCACTACCTGTCCCACCAAGACCCCGGGTTCGCCTTCGGCCACACTCACCACAGGCATCTCCGGCCGGAGGCCGTCTTTTCCCCCTTTATCAATAATGAGAAGCCCCTCAAAGGGGGAAAGGGGATGATAGATCACCCGGGCCAGCACCCGGGGATAGCGGCGGAAAAGGGCCTCCTTTTCTTCCTCCTTAAGGGCCTTGCATAGGTCCAGTTGGTCCTGGAGTTCCACCAGGCGACTCTTCAGGGCCTCGTTTTCCCGAAGGAGACGCTCGTTTTCCTGGCGCACCCGGGTCAGCCATATATAGCGCTCGAATTCCTTGCGGAGCCCCCCTCCGGCCACGGAAATTCCCTTAAGAAGAGGGGAAAACAGAGAGCTTCCCAGGCGAGAGGGGTGGATCTCCCATATCCAGGCTAGCACGAAAAGCAGGATCCCTCCCACGACTGCGCCGGCCAGGACTTTAAGGACTTTAACCGAAGGCACCGGTTAGGAGGAGAACATTATTTCCCGAAGGACTTCAATATTTTCCAGGGCCTTTCCGCAACCCAGAACTACCGAACAAAGGGGATCCTCGGCCACCATTACCGGAAGACTGGTCTCCTCCCGAATGAGACGATCCAGATTTTTGAGAAGGGCCCCGCCCCCGGTCAACACGATCCCCCGATCCACAATATCCGCAGCCAGCTCCGGAGGAGTTTGTTCCAGGGCCTCCTTGATGGCCTGAACAATGGTCTGGACCGGCTCCTCGATGGCCTCATAGACCTCCTGCGAAGACACGGTGATGGTGCGCGGAATCCCGCTTATTAAATCCCTGCCCTTGATCTCCAGGGTTTCATAAGGAGGCTCCGGCATAACGTTTCCGATGCGGATCTTGATCTGTTCGGCGGTGTGTTCCCCGATCAGGAGATTGTACTTGCGTTTGATGTATTGCATGATGGCCTCATCCATGCGGTCTCCGGCCACCCGCACCGAATTGCTATAGACCACTCCGGCCAGAGAAATCACCGCCACCTCCGTGGTGCCTCCCCCGATATCCACCACCATGTTGGCTGTGGGCTCGGTAATGGGGAGGCCCGCCCCTATGGCCGCGGCCATGGGCTCCTCTATAAGATAGACCTCCCGGGCTCCGGCGCTTTCGGCGCTCTCCCGCACCGCTCGTCTTTCCACCTGAGTGGTCCGCGAGGGGACACTGATGATGATCCGGGGGCGCACCAGGAAACGCCGATTGTGAATCTTCTGGATAAAATAGCGCAACATGGCCTCGGCCACTTCAAAGTCCGCAATCACTCCTTCCTTGAGGGGGCGAATGGCTTGAATATTGCCCGGGGTGCGGCCCAGCATGCGCTTGGCCTCTTCCCCTACCGCCAGAACCTTTTTGTATCTACCGTTTTCCTTGACGGCCACCACCGAGGGTTCCCGGAGGACGATCCCCTTGCCCTTGACATAGATCAGGGTGTTGGCCGTGCCCAGATCCACGGCCATATCCGTAGAAAACAAACCAAAAAGGGACTTGAACATAGCAAATTCACTTTAGCAGACCTGTTTCTTTCCGGCAATAACTTTACGGCTTTCCCAGAGGTTAGTATGTTAAAAGATATGCGACGGGAGCCAGCCGTAGCCGGGCAGTTTTATCCGGGGGATCCGGTCCATTTACGGGCCGAACTGGCCCGTTTAATTCGGGCCACGGGGCCCCAGGTGGAGGCCCTGGGGGTGGTGGCTCCTCATGCGGGCTACATGTACTCCGGGGCGGTGGCCGGGGAGGTTTATGGCCGTTTGGTTCCCCCGGAGGTGGCGGTCATTCTGGGGCCCAACCATACCGGTCTGGGGCAGCGGGCCGCGGTGCTCCCCGTGGGGGTCTTCCTTACCCCCCTGGGAGAGGTCCCCATCGAAAGTCCTCTAGCCGAAGACCTTCTTTCCCGGGTCCCTTTTCTCCGGGAAGATGCCCTGGCCCATCTTTATGAGCATTCCCTAGAGGTCCAAGTCCCCTTTCTTCAATACCTTAATCCGGAGGTAAGCCTGGTCCCCGTTTGCCTTTCGCGGCTCTCTCTGGAAGAAATCTTCGAGTTAGGGGAAGGCCTGGCCCAGGCGGTTGAGGCCTACCCCCGACGGGTGACCCTGGTGGCCAGCACAGATTTCAGTCACTACGTTCCGGACGAGGTGGCCCGCCGGAAGGATCGTTTAGCCCTAGAAAGGATCCTGGAACTCGACCCCGAGGGTCTGGTGGAGGTGGTCGCCCGGGAGAGGATCAGCATGTGCGGGGTCATCCCTACGGCGGTGATGTTGGTGGCGGTGCGCGCCCTGGGGGCCCAGAGGGCCGAACTGGTTCGCTATGCCACCTCTGGAGAGGTCTCCGGAGACTACGCTCAGGTGGTCGGCTACGCCGGAATCCTCATCTGGTAAGGAGAGGTCCATGAGTCAGGTCAAGACCCGCTTTCCTCCTAGCCCCACCGGCCATCTCCATCTGGGTGGGGCCCGCACGGCCCTTTTTAATTGGCTCTTTGCCCGTCACCATGGAGGCCTTTTTGTCTTGCGCTTCGAGGATACCGACCGGGAACGCTCCCGGCCGGAGTTCGTAGACTCCATTCGGGAGGCCCTGGAGTGGCTGGAGCTTTACTGGGACGAGGGGCCCTTCTTTCAGAGTCAGCGTTTGGAGATCTATCAGGAATACGCCCGCAGACTCTACGAGGAAGGCCGGGCCTATTATTGTGAGTGTTCTCCGGAGGAGCTGGAGCGCAAGCGCAAGGAGGCCCTAGCTGCGGGGCGCAAACCGGGCTACGACGGTACCTGCCGGGAAAAGGATCTCCCTCCAGGCCCGGGCCGCGTCCTGCGCCTTAAGGTCCCTCCTGTGGGCTCCACCGTGGTGGAGGACCTCATTCGGGGGCCGGTGGCCTTCGATCACCGGGAACTCGACGACTTCATCCTCATGCGCAGCGACGGCACCCCCACCTATCAATTCGCGGTGGTGGTGGACGACCTCACCATGGGGATCACCCACGTCATCCGGGGAGACGATCATCTCTCTAACACCCCAAAGCAGATCCTCCTCTACCGGGCCCTGGGGGCCGAGCCCCCTCAGTTTGCCCATGTTCCCATGATTCTAGGCCCTGACGGGCAGCGTCTTTCCAAGCGCCATGGAGCGCGTTCTATTCTGGAGTACCGGGAGGAGGGCTATCTCCCCCAGGCCCTGCGGAACTATATGGTGCGTCTGGGGTGGTCTTACGGGGATCAGGAGATCTTTACCCTGGAGGAGATGATCGAAAAGTTTGATCTTTCCCGGGTGAGCAAGTCTGCGGCTCGCTTCGACCCGGAAAAACTCTTGGCCTTAAATGCTCACTGGATGCGGGCCACCCCTCTTGAAGAACTCTCCGCCAGGGTCAAACCCTTTATCCAGCGTTTAGGGCTTCCTCTTCCCGAGGAGGAGTATCTCCGGGCGGCCCTGGCCACGGTCCAGCCCCGGGCCCGCACCCTCAAAGAGGCCGCAGAGATGCTGGCCTTCTATCTGGTAGAAGAGGTGGACTACGATCCAGAGGCCGCGCGCAAGTTCCTCACTCCGGAGGTGGCTCCGGTCTTTAAGCGTCTGCTTAAGGAATTGCGGGAGGTGGAATTTTCCGACGAGGCCTTGGAAAAGCTTTTTCGAGGTCTGGCCGAAGAGATGGGTCTTAAGCTCAAGAAGATCGCGCAGCCCGTGAGGGTGGCCCTTACCGGAAAGACGGTGAGCCCGGGACTTTTTGAGATCATGCGCATCCTGGGCCGGGAACGGGTTCTGCGGCGTCTTGAGCGGGCCCTGCAATATCTCCAAGGAGGACGCTCGTGAACGAAATTATCCTTTTGGGGATCTTGATTCTTTTCTGGGTGGTCCTCAATTCTATCGTTCTTCCCCGGCTCGGGGTCCCCACCTGAACCACAGCCCCTCAGTGCCCACTGGATAAGCGGGCCCAGAAGAAAAAGAAAGGGAAAAAGTAGAGGGCGCGGGGAGATTCGAACTCCCGACCTCTGGCTCCGGAGGCCAACGCTCTATCCAACTGAGCTACGCGCCCTTCCTTTCAAATTCAAATTTTAAAGGCCCCGGCTCCCCTGTCAACTGTCGTCTTCCAGCCGGGCGCTGCGGTACTTACAGATAAGGTGCGGGATAAGCCCTCCGTCCCGCAAGAGTTCGCGCATGAAAGGGGGAAGAGGCTTTATGCGATAGACCTTGCCTTGGGTGAGGTTGCGGATCTCTCCGGCCTCCAGGTCCACCTCCACCTCGTCTCCCTCCTGGATCTCCCGGCTGGCCTCTGGGGCCTCCACGATGGGAAGTCCGGTGTTGAAGGCGTTGCGGTAAAAAATGCGGGCGAAGCTTTCGGCAATTACGCAGGAGATCCCCGCGGCCTTTATGGCCACCGGGGCGTGCTCTCGGGAGGAGCCGCAGCCGAAGTTACGTCCGGCCACGATGATGTCCCCGGGGCGGACCTTTTTGACGAATTCGGGATCCGCATCCTCCATACAGTGCCGAGCCAGCTCTTGAGGATCGGTAGTGTTGAGATAACGGGCGGGAATGATTACGTCGGTGTCGATATTGTCTCCAAATTTGAATACTCTTCCCCGGAAACGCATCTCAGTCCTCCTCTCTGAGTCCCAGCTCTTCGGGACTTCCGATCCTTCCCAAGACCGCCGAGGCTGCGGCCACAGCCGGCCCGGCGAGATAGACCTCGCTTTCGGGATGCCCCATACGCCCCACAAAATTGCGGTTGGTGGTGGCCACGGCCCGTTCCCCTTTGGCCAGGATCCCCATGTGTCCTCCGAGACAGGGGCCGCAGGTGGGGGGAGAAACGATGGCCCCGGCCTCCAGGAAGACCCGGAGATAGCCCCGCCGTAGGGCCTCTCGATAGATCCGCGGAGTGGCGGGGATGATGATGGTGCGCACGTTGGGGTTCACTTTGCGCCCCTTGAGGATCTTGGCCGCCACCGCCAGGTCCTCCAATCTCCCGTTGGTGCAGGAGCCGATGACCACCTGGTCAATGGGGATCTCCGGGATCTCCGTCACCGGGCGCACATTGGAGGGCAGATGGGGAAAGGCCACCTGAAGATCGATCCGGGAACAATCGTATTCCCGCACCTCCCGGTAGGGGGCCCGGCGGTCACTTCGGAAGACCCGAGGGGACCGTGAGCTATGTCTTCGGACATAGGAGAGGGTCTTGCGGTCCGGCTCGATTAGGCCCACCTTGCCTCCGGCCTCGATGGCCATGTTGGCCATGGTAAAGCGTTCGGCCATGGAAAGCCGGCGGATAACTTCTCCGGAAAACTCCATGGCCATGTAGAGGGCCCCGTCCACCCCGATGTCTCCTATGGTGTAAAGGATGAGGTCCTTGCCCGAGACCCAGGGCTTGAGGCGGCCCCGATAGACAAATTTGATGGTCTCTGGGACCTTGAACCAGGTCCGCCCGGTGATCCAGGTGGCTGCAAGGTCGGTGGAGCCCACCCCGGTGGCAAAGGCCCCCAAGGCCCCATAAGTACAGGTGTGACTGTCGGCCCCGATGACGATGTCTCCCGGGACCACCAGGCCCAGTTCGGGAAGCAGGGCGTGTTCGATGCCACAGGCCCCCCCTTCATAATAGTGTTGAATACCGAAACGGCGGGCGAACTCCCGGCAGATCCGCACCTGCTCCGCGCTTTTGATGTCCTTGTTGGGGGTGAAATGGTCCATCACCAAGACGATGCGTTGCGGATCAAAGACCCGGTTGATACGGGTTTCTTCAAAGATCTTGATGGCCAGGGGCGCGGTGATGTCATTGGCCAGAGTGAGGTCTACCGGGACCTCTACCAGTTCCCCGGGCTCCACCGCCGGAAGCCCCGCCCGGTCGGCCAGGATCTTTTCGGCCATGGTCATGGGCCGTTTGGACATGTAACCCTCCTCTTTACCGGGATGGCTTCTATACATAACCTTGAATCTGGGGAGAAACAAGGTGGAGACTTTTCGGAAGGCCGCCCGGGATCTGGCCTGGCTCTTGGACCGGGGCTATCCGGAAAGGGCCTCCCTTAAGCTGGTAGGCGACCGCTACGGGCTTTCGTCCCGGCAAAGGGCCCTCCTCCTGCGGGCGGTGGTCCCGGAGCCCCGGGCCTCCTTTCGTCGGAAAAAGAAGGTCCCGGCCCGGGCCCTACGGGGCCGAAAGGTGACCGTGGACGGCTACAACGTCCTGGCTACCCTGGTCCACGGCCTGGAGGGGCGGACCCTGGTGCTCGCTCGAGATGGCTTTGTGCGGGATGCCGAGGGGGCCGGCCGCAGGCTGCGTCTGGCCCCTCGGCTTCCGGAGGCCCTGGAACTTCTGCGGGAATTTTTCCGCCGCTACCCTCCCGCTTATCTGGGCCTTTATCTCGACGCCCCCGTCTCGGGCTCCGGAGAGTTGGCCGCCCATCTCCGGAAGACCCTTTTGCAGGCCCTGGCGCTTCCCGGAGAAGTCCTGGCCCTTCCCGAGGCCGAGCGTCGGGTGCTTTCCGGAGAGGTGGTCTGTACCGCCGACGGGGCTTTGTTGGATGAGGCCCCGGCAGTCTTTGATCTGGCCGGACATCTCCTCCGTGGCCGAGCCCGTCTCCTCCGACCCTTCTAATCCACCGGCCCGGGGCAGAAGGGGTCCCGGTCCTCAAAGGGATTGAGTCCGGAGGTGGCTATGACCGCCAGACACCCCCGGCAGACTCCATAAAGGCGACAGGGCCGGCAGGCCCGGGGGCCCTCCCGATAACACTGGGCGGCCTCGGAATGATAGATTTGGTAAAGGCCCTCCCGGTAAAGATTTCCTAGGGGCGAGGGAAACTTGCGGCAGGCATGGACCTCTCCGTCTGGAAGGAGGGCCAGAAAATTAAAGGCGGCCCCGCAGCCAAAGCCGGTGCAACCCCCGCAAACTTCCGCCCCCCGAAGATAAAGCAGGCGGTTAAAGAGGTTGTCCTTTAGATGGAGATGCCGGAGGCGGCCGGAGGCCTCAAGGTAGTCTTCGAGAAACCTCTCGAAGGCCTTCCTTTCTGCCGGAAGGAGACTCTGGCCCCGGCCGGAAAGGGCCAAACGGTTGAAACTGAAGGTTTCGGCAAGCCCGGAAAGCCTTTCGGCCAGAGGCAACACCTCGGAAAGATTCCGGGCATGGAGGGTGAGCATCACCGAAGAGGATACCCCGTGGGCTTTGAGGGTTTTGAGAAAGGCCAGGGTGCGCTCGAAGTGTCCCGGTCCCCGGAGATAATCATTGGTCTCCGAAAGGCCCTCTAGGCTTACCTGGTAGAAGGCCGGAGGTTCGAGGGCCAGGAGCCTTTCGAGCTCGGCCTCGGGGACGGGATTTCCCAGGATGGCCAGGGTGAAGCCCCTTGCGGCGGCCTCCTTATAGACCTCCCAGAAGTGGGGATAGAGAAAGGGATTCCCTCCGGAAAAGGAGATCTGTCCGAAAACGCGCATCCTTTCACAGAAAAGTTCCAGTTCCTCCAGGACCCGCCGGGCCTCGCTGAGGGTGGGTTCCCGGCGGGGGCTACGGTCGTAACAGTGCCGACAGGAAAGATCGCAGCGCTGGGTGAGATGCCACTGAAGGGTGAAGACCTCGGCCCGCCGGAATTCTTCTTTGGGAAACCAGGCCCCTTCAAAACCCTTTTGGCGCACCAAGGCCGAAGGCTCTTTTTCGAGGAGACCCTCCTGCCAGGCGGCAAGGAGGGCCTTTTTGAGAAGGGCCAGGGGGAGCCCCTCTTCTGCGGCTACCTCCCTTAACGGACGACCTTCGGCGACCAGTTTGAGGGCCGCAAGCTCGTAGGCTCGGGCCGGCCTTTCCTCAAACCGGCCCGCGGAATCTCGGAAAGAAAGAAAATAACGCTCTCCTTCTTTCCGGAGAGAGACTCCGGAGGCTAGACGAAACATGGATGCCCCGCACCGGGGCTGGGCTTAGCCTCAGCCGCTTTTGCCCTGAGGTTTTTCGGCCCGGGGGACCTCCGTGGCGTTTTCCGTGGCATTCTCCGTGGCGTTTTTCGTAGCGTTCTCCGCGGGTTGAGTTTCCATGAGGGCGGGCCCGCCGCCCTTTTTAGAACCTCAACCGCTTCAGCCACTCTGGGCCAGCACCGGGGCCGCCGCCAACCCCCCTCCGGCTAAAAGGGCCGAAAGACTAAGGCCCGCAAGCAACTTCCGAAGCTCTTTTTCCTTCATTTTCCCCTCCACGGGTCTATTAACTAATTTCTAGCATGCCAAATTTCAAAAAACAAGGAATTTTTTATTTAACTTTCCGATGATTTTTATTGGCAAAGGTTTCCGGAAAGGGCCAGGAGGTTCTTTGCGTAGAATTGAAAGAGAAGGGAGAAGGGTTATAATGGGCCGGAAACGGAAGGAGGTGAATTTTTTTATGGCCGGACATTCCCACTGGGCCCAGATCAAACGCAAAAAGGCCGCCCAGGACGCCAAGCGGGGTCGCCTTTTTACCAAAATCGTCCGGGAGATCATGGTGGCCGCCCGGTTGGGAGGGGGAGATCCGGAGGGTAATCCCCGTTTGCGGGCGGCCATAGCCGCGGCCAAGGCGGTGAATATGCCCAAAGAAAATATCGAGCGGGCCATCCGTAAGGGACTGGGCCTGGAAGAGGGAACCCAGTATGAAGAGGCCGTCTTCGAAGGTTACGGGCCGGGGGGGGTGGCGGTCTATATCGAAAGCCTGACCGACAATCGTCGGCGCACGGTGGCCGAACTCCGGCACATCTTCAGTAAGTGCGGAGGGAATCTGGCGGAGCCCGGGGCGGTCTCCTGGATCTTTGAAAAAAGGGGGCTCATCGTCATTCCCCGTGACGGTCTTTCCGAGGATCAGGTGCTGGAGGTGGCCCTGGAGGCCGGGGCCGAAGATGTGCGCAGTTATGAGGGAGAGTTCGAGATTATTACCGCTCCGGAGGACTTTGAGGAGGTCAAACGCCAGCTCGAGGAGGCCGGACTCCGGCCTGCCTCGGCCCAGGTGACTCTGGTCCCCAAGACCACGGTGCGCCTGGAGGACGAAAAGACCGCCCAGCAGATGCTCCGTCTCATGGAGATGCTAGAGGATCACGACGACGTACAGAAGGTTTATGCGAATTTTGATATCCCCGAGGAGCTGATGGAAAGGCTCTCCGGGGGTTAAGGTGCGCATTCTGGGTATAGATCCTGGCTGCCGGGCCACGGGCTACGGTCTAATCGAGGCCCAAAGTCGTTCTCCGCGGGCCCTGGCCTGGGGGGTTATCCGTCCCCGGGCCGGCGATCCCCTTCCCGAGCGTCTGGCCTTCCTCTTCCA
This sequence comes from Thermosulfurimonas marina, assembly GCF_012317585.1. Lineage (NCBI taxonomy): Bacteria > Pseudomonadati > Thermodesulfobacteriota > Thermodesulfobacteria > Thermodesulfobacteriales > Thermodesulfobacteriaceae > Thermosulfurimonas > Thermosulfurimonas marina. The sequence continues at coordinate 831,381 of NZ_CP042909.1, read as the reverse complement.
GAAACTCGAGGACCTTATTCTCACCCTGGCTCCCCAGGTCCTGGCCCTGGAAGAGGTCATCCCGGAGCGCTTTCCCCGGGCGGCCCTCTCCCTGGGACAGGCCCAGGGGGTGGTCCTGGTCCTGGCCGCCCGCCATGGTCTTCCGGTGCGCACCTATCATCCTTCGGCGGTCAAGCTGGCCCTTACCGGAAACGGACGGGCCCGAAAGGAGGAAGTGGCCTTTATGGTTCGGGCCACACTGGGGCTTGCGGAAAGCCTTCCCCGGGACGCCAGCGACGCCTTGGCCCTGGCCCTGACCCATCTGTACGGAGAGACGAGGTGCTGGCCGAGATCCGCGGGCGTCTGAAACACAAGATCCCGGGAAAGGTCTGGATAGAGGCCGGCCCCTTTACTTTGGAGGTCTCGGTGCCTTTCACCCTGGTGGAGGAGTTGCCCCCGGTGGGAGAGGAGGTGCGGCTTCCGGTCTGCCTGTGGGTGCAGGAGGGGGTTCCGGAACTTTACGGTTTTCCCGACCAGGCCTCCCGGGAGACCTTTCTCCTCCTGGCCTCCCTTTCTGGAGTGGGGCCTCGCCTGGCCCTGAACATCCTGGCCTTTTTTCGTCCGGAGGCCCTGGAGGAGGCCGTGGCTGCGGAAGACCTGGAGGCCCTCTCCCGGGTTCCGGGAATCGGACCGCGCCGGGCGGAGCGTCTTTGCGTGGAGTTGCGAGGCAAACTGGGGCTCAAGCGCCGGCCCCGGGCCGAGGTCCCTCATTTCCGTGAGGCCCTGGAGGCCCTCAAAAATCTGGGCTTTCCGGCCACGGAGGCTGAAGAGGTCCTTCACCGGGTCTACACCGGCCAGGAGGATCTACAGGAACTCCTGCGCAAGGCCCTGCGGGAATTCTCTCCCCCTTAAGGGCGTGCTAAGATAAGGCAGGGATGGACCCCCTTCGCCCGAGGACCCTTGCCGAATATGTAGGTCAAGAAGACCTGAAGAGGGAGCTTGAGGTCTATCTTTCGGCGGCCCGGTCCCGGGGGGAGGCCTTAGACCACATGCTCCTTACCGGTTACCCCGGCCTGGGCAAGACCACCCTGGCCCAGGTAGTGGCCCACGAACTGGGAGTGAATTTCCGGATTACCTCCGGGGCGGCCCTGGAGCGTCCGGGAGATCTGGCGGCCATCCTTACCACCCTGGAGGAGAGGGACGTCCTTTTTATCGACGAGATCCATCGCCTGCCCAAGGCCTGCGAGGAGGTCCTCTATCCGGCCATGGAGGACTTTGCCTTGGATCTGGTGGTGGGGAAGGGGCCCGGAGCCCGGGCCGTGCGCCTTAAGCTGCCCCGGTTCACTCTCATCGGGGCCACTACCCGTCCGGGTCTTCTTTCGGCCCCTCTGCGGGACCGTTTCGGGATAGTCTTTAAGTTGGATTTTTACGATCAGGAAGCCCTGGCCCGCATCCTTCTGCGCTCGGCGGCCCTTTTGGGGATCAGGCTTTCGGAAGAGGCGGCCCGGGTCATTGCGTCCCGCTCCCGGGGCACTCCGCGCATTGCCAACCGCCTTCTGCGCCGGGTGCGCGACTACGCCGAGGTGAAAGCGGCCCCGGAGATCACCCCGGAGATCGCCCAAGAGGCTTTGGATCTCATGGATCTGGACCCTTTGGGTCTTTCTCCCCTGGATCGACGCATCCTGGAGACCATTCTCGAAAAGTTCGACGGCGGCCCGGTAGGGCTTTCCACTCTGGCCACGGCCCTCTGTGAGGACCCTCAGACCCTGGAGGACATCTACGAACCCTATCTCATCCGCTGCGGTCTCCTGCGGCGCACCCGCAAGGGCCGGGTCCTCACCGAAAGGGCCTACGCCTACTTGAAGGCCCCCCGGGAGGGGGTATTGTTCTAGCCATGGGACGCCTGAGCGTACCGGAGATTCAGGCCCGCAAAGGGCGGGAGCCCATCGTGGCCCTTACGGCCTACGACGTGGTCTCCGCCCGCCTGGCCGAAGAAGCCGGGGTGGACCTTCTCCTAATAGGGGATTCCGCGGCCATGGTGGTCCTGGGCCACGAGGACACCCTGCCCATCACCATGGAAGAGATGCTTACTTTTTCCCGCGCGGTAGCCCGGGGTTCGGAACGGGCCCTTCTGGTGGGAGACCTGCCCTTTCTTTCCTATCAGACGGGGCCGGTGGAGGCCATCCGCAACGCCGGGCGTTTCCTCAAGGAGGGGGGCTGCCAGGCGGTAAAGATGGAGGGAGGCCAGGAGGTGGCGGAGATTGTGGCTGCGGTGGTCCGGGCGGGTATCCCGGTTTTGGGGCACATTGGCCTTACCCCGCAGAGGGCCTCGGCCCTCGGAGGTTATCGGGTCCAGGGTCGGGATCTTGAGGGGGCGCGCAAACTCCTGGCCGATGCCGAGGCCCTGGTGGAGGCCGGGGTCTTTGCCCTCCTTCTGGAATGTGTGCCCGCGGAGCTTTCCCGGATCATTACCCAGCGGGTCCCGGTGCCCACCATCGGCATCGGGGCCGGCCCTCACTGTGACGGCCAGATCCTCGTCTTTCACGATGTAGTGGGTCTCTGGCCCCGTTTCCGGCCCAAGTTTGTGCGCTCCTATGCGGAACTGGCTCCGGAGATCGTGCGGGCCTTAAGGAATTATGCCCAAGATGTCCGGGCCGGGAATTTCCCCGGTCCAGAAGAGAGTTTTTCCCTCTCCGAAGAGGTGCTTAAGGCCCTTACCGAAGGCTAGAAAGGGGCCTCTTCGGGACCCTCAAAGTCGTAGGAATAGTAGAGGACCACCCCCCGATCCCGGGCATAGGCTTCCACCGAGGGCTCAGAGATCATGTGGGTGACCAGGACCAGGAAGCGTTCGGGAAAGACTTTTTCGAGGGGCCGCACCTTTTTGCGGAGGAAACGATCCACATCCCGTTTGGAGAGCTGGGCCTTGGCCTCTCCCAGGATGACCACCTCTTGACCGTCCCTTTGCGCCCGGCCAAAGATATTTACCTCCAGGGGGCGACCCTTATCGTCTTCCACAAAGGTGCGCAGGAGACGACCTTTCACCCGGAGGCCGTAGTCTCGGGCCAGGAGCCGGGGAAGGGCCCGATAGGCCTGGTTTTCCAGAGTATAACCCACGGTGATACTTAGCCCTCCCACCTGTTGCCGCAGGTCTCGGAGATCTCCTTTCATCTTGCCCATCTCTCCGGTGAGCCGGCGCACATCCTCCGTGAGTTGATCCACCCGGAGGGTAAGCTGGCGCACATCTTCGGTAAGCTGATCCACCCGCTGGGTGAGCTGATCCATCCGTTCGGTAAGCTGATCCACCCGCTGGGTGAGCTGATCCATCCGTTGAGTTAAGACTTTTAGGTTTTCGCCCTGCTGGCGAACGATCTCTTTGAGTTCATTGAATTCTTCCCGGGTGACCGTCTGGGCCAAGTTTTCGTAGATTTCCCCCAGGGCCCGCAGGAGTTTGAGGGCCGCCTCCTCTCCAAAGCTCTCGCGAAAATCTTCCAAATAGCGCAGAGGGTTGAACATACTTAAATCATAAAAAGCCTTTCCCTCTTAGGCAAGCAAAAGGCAAGGAGGGAAAATTCCGGGCCGGAAGACCCGGCCCGGACGAATTTCCTTTCGAAAGGACTTAAAGGTCTTCGAGGACCAGCTCTTCCCGGTCGTGGATTCCTAAGAGTTTGATCCGGAAGATTACGTTCTTTCCCGCAAGCGGCGGATTGAGATCCAGGACGATCTTCTCCGGATCCACCGCAGCCACTAGGGCCGGAAACTGCATTTCTCCCTGAGGGGTATCCACGATGAGGTTGAGCATCATCCCCGGCTGAGGCTCGGTCTCCAGCGAAAGGGCCTCGCGCGGGATCTCCCGCACCAGGTTTTCGTCCCTTTCTCCGAAGGCCTTGTCCGGAGAAAGAAGAACCTCCTTCTCTTCGCCCTCGGCCATGCCCACCACGGCCTCGGAGAGCCCGGGGATGATCTCCGGAGAGCCTACCTCAAAGTAGAAGGGTTGATCCTCCGGAGTGCTCTCGAAGATTTCCCCGTTTTCCAACATACCTACACAATGGATGCTTACTACATCTCCGATCTGGGCCCTACGCATACAAAACTCCTTTAAATGAATTTCAAGGGAGGGAAGCGCGGACTCCACCCCCCTTCCAGGCCTATTCTACCATACCGGAGGCCAGGCTCAATAGTGGGCCCGGAAAGACCTCTTTTTAGGGGCGAGGAAAAAAAAGGCCACCGGGGCCAGACCGTCGGAAAGGCGGGCCACTCCCGGAGCGCTCAAGAGGTTTTTCAGGGCTTCAATGTGCAGCCGGTGGCCGGAAAGCTCGGCCTCCACCTCTCCCCGGAAGGGAATCCCGGCGGCAAAGAGGTCCCCCACCAGATCCAGGGCCTTGTGGCGCACAAATTCATCGGGACGATGTAGGGGGCCGTTGAGAACCCGGCTCTCGTCAAGTACGAGGGCGTTGGAGAGATCTCCCCCTCGCAGGAGGCCCTTTTCCTTGCGCCGCAAGAGGTCTTCTTTAAAGCCAAAGGTCCGGGCAAAGGCCAGTTCTTTTTGATAGTTAAGGGGGTTAAGGGTCAGTTGAAGGATTTGCTCTCCGATCAAGGGATGGTCAAAGGCGATGCGGACCCGAAGGCGAAACTCCGGGGCCGGGCGAAACCGGAGACAACCCACCCCGTTTCGCACTTCAAAGGGACGCAGGACTTCCAGGTAGCGCTTAAGGGCGGGCTGGAGGCGCAGCCCCTGGCGCAAGATCTCCCGTACAAAGACCTCGGCTGAGCCATCAAAAAGAGGGATTTCCGGACCGAAGACCCTCACCACCACGTTGTCTATCCCCAGACCGTGAAGGGCCGAAAGGAGATGCTCCACCATATAGACGGAGTGGTATCCATCCGAAAGCACCGTGGCCCCTTCGGTCCCCAGCACGTGTTCCGGCCGCAGAGGGATCCGAGGAGCCCCGGAGACCCCTTCCAAGACAAAGGTCACCCCCTCTCCGGCCTCCGCAGGCTCCAGAACTATCCGCACTTTTTGTCCCGAAAAAATCCCTACCTCTTCCAGTTCTACCGGAGCGGCTAAGGTCTGCTGGAACCGCTGCATAAGATCCCCTTCAGTTTGAGTTTGGAGGATTATAATGCAAAAAGTATGCCCTCTCTAGCCCTATTTTTTCCCGTGGAGAAGGGGGATAACTCGATAAGGGATGTGAAAGTCCCTCTTTTTAAGGTTGTTACCTCTAGATCACAGTGTCACTTTTGAGGATCATCCTCAAAAGAAAGGCATTTCCAAGCGGCGCAGAAGGCGTTCTTCCTTACGCCATCCCTTGAGGACCTTCACCCAAAGATCCAGATACACCCGTTTTCCGAAAAGGAACTCCAGTTCCTCCCGGGCCAGGGTCCCGATCTTTTTGAGCATTTGCCCCCCCTTGCCGATTACGATCCCTTTCTGGGAGTCCTTTTCCACATAGATGGTCGCCTGAATATAGAGGAGGTCCTTTTCCGGGTCTTCCCGAAATTCCTCCACCACTACCGCCGTGGAATAGGGGATCTCCTGCCGGGTGAGCATAAAGAGCTTTTCCCGAATGATCTCCGCGGCCAGTACCCGTTCCGGCTGGTCGGTAACCATCTCCGGAGGATAATAGGGCGGCCCCTCCGGAAGTAAGGCCACCAACTCCTCTACCAGTTCGCTCAAGCCGTCCCGCTCCAGGGCCGAGACCGGGACGATAGCCCGAAAGGGATAAAGCCGTGAAAAGAAGTCAATCATGGGCAGAAGCTCGGCCTTTTTGACCAGATCTATCTTGTTCAGGGCCAGAACCGCGGGCTTTTCGGTCTTCTGGAGGATTTCCAGAATTTTTTCTTCCTCAGTGGGCCGGCGATCCGAGGCGTCTACCACCCAGAGGACCCCGTCTACCTCTTCGATGGCCCGCACGGCCTGTTCCACCATGAGACGATTGAAAAGTTCCCGGGCCTGATGGATCCCCGGGGTGTCCACAAAGACGATCTGATAGTCCGGGCCGGTGAGGATCCCCCGGATGTTGAAACGGGTGGTCTGAGGCTTGGGGGTGGCAATGGCCACCTTGGTCCCCAGGATCTGATTCATGAGGGTGGATTTGCCCACATTGGGAAGTCCGACAATGGCCACAAAACCCGAACGAAATTTCTTTTTGGGTGTTTCCGTCATTTCTCCTTCTCCAGGATATCTAGGGCCTTGCGGGCGGCCTCTTGGGCGGCTTCTTTCTTGGAGCGCCCCTTCCCCCGACCCAGCACCCGCTCCCCCACCCGAACTTCCACCTCGAAGATCGGGGCGTGGGAGGGCCCTTTTTCGGAGACTACCTCATAGGTGGGGGTTTCCCGAAACAGGGCCTGGGTGAGCTCTTGGAGCCGCGAGCGGTAATCCGCCTCCATCCCTCGCCGGGCCTGAGGGAGAAGCCGGGCAAAGAGCCGCCGCAGGCATTCAAAGACCTTCCCGTAGCCTCCATCAAGATAAATCGCTCCGATCACCGCCTCAAGGGCCCCGGCCAGGATAGAAGCCTTTTTCGGCCCTCCGGAGCGGGCCTCTCCTCGACTCACGAGCACAAACTCGAAAAGCCCCAGTCTTTCCGCTATCCGAGCCAGACGTTCTTCCCGAACCAGCCAAGCCCGCATGCGGGAAAGCTCTCCCTCCGAGGCCTCGGGAAACCGCTCAAAGAGGAGATGGGTTATGACCGCCGAAAGTACGGCATCTCCCAGGAATTCCAGCCGTTCATTATCCGCCCCGGGCGGAAGCTTTTTTTCTGCGGCGTAAGAGCGGTGGATGAGGGCCTGTACCAGGAGCCCCGGGTCCCGAAAACGGACCCCCAGTCGTCTTTCAAGCTCTGGGAGACGTGGATAGAGCTCCTTCACCGGGCCACCACAAAGGCTTCGGGGAACTCCCTTCGCAGACTTTCTGCCATTTTGCGGGCCTTTTCCAGGTCATAGGCCAGGAAGATCTTGACCCGGTAAAAGGGGCCCTCGGGAGAGTCGTAGGGTTCGATGAGCACGGTGCGGAAGCGCCGGGCCAGGCGCTCCCGCAGGCGCACCGCGTTGGTGTAGCTGCGAAAGGCCCCCACCTGAAGATAGAACTCGCCCTTTTTGAGGTTGGGCACCCGGGCAAAGACCGGCCCTTTGGGTCCCGGTCGGGCCGGGGCCAGCACGGTGATCCTTACGGGAACCACCCCATCTTCGACCATGTTTAAAGCCCGGGCCGCGGCATAGGAAAGATCAATAATCCGTCCCGGGACAAAGGGGCCCCGATCGTTGATGCGCACCACTACCCGCCGGCCGTTTTTGAGATTAGTCACTAGGACATAGGTCCCCAGGGGGAGGGTCTTGTGGGCCGCGGTAAAGGCATACATGTTGTAAATCTCTCCGCTTGCGGTGCGGCGGCCGTGAAAACCCGGACCATACCAGGAGGCCAGGCCTTCCTCCGTATAGCCCAGAGGGCGGGGTAAGGGATAATAGGTGCGCCCATTTGCTTTGTAGGGCTTTCCTGCTGAAGGCCCCAGGGGGACGTGCACGATCTTTACCCGGTGCTCCGGACCGCCACAGGAAAAAAGAAAGAAAAAACCACTCAAGATTAAAAGTTTCTGCCCCCAGGTCATGCTTTTCGGCCCTGAGGAATTATACTACAATTTCGGTCATGAAAAACCTTGGGTGGCCCAAAAGAGTTTTGGCGTTGCTGGAGGGGGCCTTCCTGGCCCTTCTAAGTTTGGCCTCTTTTTACTATTTTTCCTTTTGGAAAGTTTCTTCTCTTTTTCCCCGGTCCGAGGATTTTACTTTCTGGATTTTTCGGTTTTTCCATAATATTTTCTTTTTGTTGATTGTTTTGTTGGTCTATGGGATTTATTTGAGGATTTATCGGCGGAAAGGGCGGTTAAAAGTCTTTTTAGCCTACCATCTTTTTGAAATCCCCCTGAGTCTGGTGGTGGCGGCCCTGGCTGGGTTTCTTACCACTGTGGCCTTTCTGGCTTCTTTCAGGGGTCAGGGGTTGGGGCTGGCCGGGGTCCTTTTGGTCCCTATTTTTGTGCTCGCGGTTTTTCCCTTTTTCTTTCTGGGGCTTCACCTCCTGGCCCTCTATCTCCTGCGGCGGAGGTTGCCTTTCGGGTTGGGTGTGCAGGAGGCCTGGCGTCTTTGTCTGGTGAGTCTTTTGATCCTAGCTCCCTCCGTAAGAATTCTTTCGGTAGCCAACACCGCCTTAAAGAGGACCCTTTTTCTTTCTCCGGATTCTCCAAAGTTGGTTCAGGGCTCTTCCTTACCTCTCTATTCTCTAGGAAAATTTTCCTGCGGATTTTTGCCGGAGGATATTCTGCGGCGTTATACGATTCTCTCTATCCAGGGAGATCCTTCCTCGGCCTTGAGGGTCACCTGGCGCCAGTGGAAGGACCGGGGCTTTTTCTGTCTTCTTCCCGCCTTTCCGGAAGGAAAGGAGGCCCCAAAGAGGTTGAGGGTAGAGACCCAGGAGGAGATCCCCCCACTAGGGACTCGTCCGGGGCCGGTCTTTCTCTTTCCTCTGGAGCCCCCAAGGCCTCTGGATATATCTTTGGTGAAGGCACACTGGAGAGAAGGGTCTTCACCGGCCTTAATCCTTTCCCTGAGGACGGATTTGCCCCTAAGCGAAGTTCGGGTATGTTTTCGTTTCGGGGAAAACCTCAGCCTGCGCCTGGCCCAGGAAGGCCCCCCGCGGGACCTTCTCTTTCAGGCCCAATTGCTGGGGGTGAGGAACTGGAAGGGGCGAGAATACGCCTGCTACGGCCCCTTTTTCCCGGACTCCGGCCCGGGGACCTTTTCTCTGGAATTCCCCCTGGTCCAAGAAGATTTTCAGGAACTTAAGCGCCGGGGAACCCGGGATTTCGGAAAGGGGCCGGTTCCGGCGGAAATCCTCCTTGAGGTTCAACCGGATTCAGGAATCTTTCCCGGCCTGCGGCCCCTGGAAAAACATCTTTCTTTTCCTCTGAGTTTGCCCTGATGGAAGATATAGCCAGACGCAAAAAGGAGCTTCGGGAGGCGGTCTGGCGCAGGCTCACCGAGGCCGGAGTGGCTCGTTTCCCCGGGGCCTGGGGGCGTATTCCCAACTTTGTGGGGGCCGAGGAGGCCGCCCGCCGGGCCCTGGAACTCCCGGAGGTGCAAAGGGCCCGGGTGGTCTTCGTTAATCCCGATAGCCCCCAATATCCCCTGAGGGCCGAACTCCTTTCTGCAGGAAAGGTCCTAGTCATGGCCGCCCCCAAACTTTCCGGGGAAAAACCCTTTCTCCTCCTGGACCCCACAAGGATAAAACCCCATCCCTTGAGGGTGGCCACCCTCAAAGGCGCCTTCCGTTACGGGATAAGGATCGGTCCCGAGGAGGCCCCGCTGGTGGACCTTTTCGTTACGGGCTGTGTGGCCGTGAGCCCCGAAGGGGCGCGCCTGGGAAAGGGTGGGGGTTTTGCCGATCGGGAATACGCCCTGCTCCTGAAGGCCGGGCGTCTCGCTCCCGGGGCCCCGGTGCTGACCACCGTGCACGAATTCCAGATCCTTTCGGGAATCCCCCAGGAACCCCATGATCTTAGAGTGGATATCCTGGTGACCCCCGAGAGGGTCCTTCGTGTTTCACGTGAAACATAGCCGCCCCCTTCTTTAGAGGTTTATCTTCTGATAAACTGCGGAAATATGGTTTTCGGATCGGCAGATCATTCTTATTATTTGGATTATCTTCCCGAGGGGGTGATGCTCCTCGATGCGGAGGGGCGCATAATTTATGTTAATCAAGCCCTGGCCCGCCTCCTAGGGCGCTCGCGGGAAGACCTCTTGGGAAAAAAGTGCTATGAAGTGGTGCACGGCTCGGGGAAAAGACCTTCTTTCTGTGTGGATCTCTGTATGCGGGAAGAGGCTCGATCCACCAGCGCCCTTTTTTACGAGCCCCACCTCCAGTGCCTCCTTTGGGCCTACGCCGCCCCCATTAAGGACGAAAAGGGGCGCATCGTGGGTTGTTTTCACCTGGTGCGGCCTTTGGCTAGCAAAGAAGCTGGGGGTTTTGCCGCGACCCTGGTTGGAGCCTTAATGGATCTGGTCCCCGGCCCCTGCTATCTTGCGGACCAGGATTACTATATCCTTTTGGCCAATCAGGCCTTGCAAAGGATGGTGGGGGAGGAGGTCTCGGGGCGTAAATGCTACGAGGTTATCGCCGGAAGGGACTTCCCCTGTGAGGAGTGCCTGGCGGAGAGGGTCTTTCAAGAAGGAAAGGTTGAAAGTTGGGAAGTGCGTTTTCCCTTGGATGGGCGCTGGTATCTAGCCCTTTCCGGACTTTGGAGAGATCCTTTAACCGGCCGGTCCTACCGGCTGAGTCTCTTTTGGGACATCCACGAAAGGAAGGTCCTTGAAAAACGTTTGCAAGCCCTGTTTGAGGAATCTCCGGCGGCCCTGGTGGTCACCACCCCGGAAGGGGAGATTCTCATGGCCAATCGGGCTTTTCGGGCGCTCCTGAAGCTCCCGGAAAAGGCGGAGCTTTCCCGCCTTTCTGCCTGGGATTCCTGGGTGGATTCCCGAGATCGTCAGCGCTTTCTGGAGCAACTGGCTCTTAAAGGAGAGGTTTCCGGAAGAGAAGTCCGCCTAGGGGATATGGAGGGTGGAGAGCGAACTTTCATCTTGTCCTCGCGCCTTTTTTCCCTGGAAAGGGGGCAGGAGATCTGGACCCACCTTCAGGATATCACCGCCCTCAAGGAGGCCGAAAGGGCCCTCGTCGAAAGTGAGGCCCGGTTCCGGACCCTAGCCGAGAGTGCTCCCCTGGCCATCATCCTTATGGACGAAGAGGGTAAGGTCACCTATTTCAACCCTGCGGCCGAGCGCATGTTCGGTTTTCGCGAAGAAGAGGTCCTGGGGCGGGATCTTCACCTTACTCTGGCCCCACCCGAATATCACGAGCGTTATCTGCGGGCCTTTAAGCGGGTGAAAGAAAGCGGAAAGAGCCGTCTTGCGGGTCAGGCGTTCCAGTTTCAGGCTCTGCGGCGGGACGGAACCCGTTTTCCGGTAGAAATCTATTTCTCCATCCTGGAATTCGACGGAAGAAGGCTTTTCCTGGGTTTGGTCCAGGACATCACTGCGAGAAAACGCCTGGAAGAGGAAAGACTCCGGATGGAGAAGTATCGGGCCCTGGAGCTCCTTGCCGGAGGGGTGGCCCACGATCTCAACAATCTCCTGACCTCGCTTATCGGGAACCTGGAGCTTCTTGAGATGTACCTTGAAGATAAGCGGGCGCGCGAGATTCTTGAGCGGGCCGAGAAGGTGGCCTCCCAGGCCCGGCACTTGGCCCGGGACCTTTTGATCTTCTCTAAGGGGGATGTTCCGGTTCCCAAGGAGGTGGTCTTGCGGGACTTCCTCCAGGACTTTTTGAAATTCCTTCTTCACGGCCAACCGGTAAGGCTCCACCTGGAAATCCCTCCAGGACTTCCTCCAATCCGGATGGATATTTCTCACCTGACCCAATTGATCCAGAACTTGGTGTTCAACGCCCTGGAGGTCATGCCTGAAGGAGGAGATCTCTTTGTCCAGGCCGAGCCCCGGGAGGAAGAGGTGATCCTTGTTTTCCGGGACACTGGTCCGGGGATTCCTCCGGAGATCCTTCCCCGCATCTTCGAGCCCGGATTTACTACCAAACCCGCGGGTACAGGTCTGGGGCTTGCGGTGGTAAAAAGCGTGGTCGAGCGTTACGGGGGGCGAGTGGAGGTCTTCTCCAGCCCCGGTCTGGGGACCACCTTCCGCCTTTGCCTCCCCCTCGCGAAAGGCGAAGGGGGGCGACCTGCAGAGGAAAAGGAGGTCCCTTCCCGGCCTCAAAGGTTTTCGGGAAGGGCTCTGGTGATGGACGACGAGGAGTCCATCCGGGTGCTCCTTTCCGAGGCCCTCTCTTACCTGGGGCTGGAGGTAGAGACGGCCTCTGAAGGCGGAGAGGCTCTCCAAAAGTTTGAAAAGGCCCGGGCCGAGGGGAGGCCCTTTGATCTTCTCATCCTGGACCTTACCGTGCCGGGGGGAAAGGGGGCTCTGTGGGTCGCCGAAAGGCTGAGAGGAGAAAAGGATCTCCCGCCTCTCATCCTTTCTACGGGCTACAGCCTTGAAGCCGAGACCTTGGGAGACAAATTTGGACTCTTTGCGGATATCCTGCGCAAACCCTATACCCTCGCGGAGCTTTCCGCGCTCCTTAAGCGGCACCTTCCGGGCGCATGATCCTGGCTCTGGCCAACCAGAAAGGCGGGGTGGGCAAGACCACCGTGGCCGTAAATCTGGCTGCGGCTCTGGCCGAACGGGGTCGCCGGGTCCTTCTGGTGGATACCGATCCCCAGGCCAACGCCTCAAGCGGTCTGGGGATAAGGGTTTCGGCGGAAAGATCCCTCTATGCGGCCCTGGTGGGGCGGGTCCCGGTGGAAAAGCTTCTGGTAAAGACCCCCTTCGGCCTGGATCTCCTCCCTTCCTCGGTGGAGCTGGCCGGGGCGGAGGCGGAGTTTCTGGAGCTTCCGGAAAGAGAAAGGCTCCTCCAGCGCACCCTGTCCCCGCTCTTTTCCCGCTACCACTTTGTCTTGGTGGATCTTCCCCCCTCCCTGGGGATCCTTACCGTAAACGGTCTCTGTGCCTCCCAAGGGGTGATCATCCCTCTCCAGTGTGAATACTACGCCCTGGAGGGACTTTCTCTTCTGGTGCGGACCCTGCGGCGGGTGAGGGAGGGCCTCAACCGGGACCTTTTTCTTTTCGGGATCATCCTTACCATGTACGATAAGCGTAACCGCCTCTCCCGGGAGGTGGCCGAGGAGGTGCGGCGGCACTTTCGGGGGACGGTATTTGAGGAGATGATTCCGCGGACGGTTCGGCTTTCCGAGGCCCCCAGCCACGGAAAGCCCATCACGGTCTATGATCCCCGGGGGCCGGCGGCCGAGGCCTTTCGCAGACTAGCCAAGGAGGTGGAGGAACGTGCCCGCCAAGAAAAAGCGTCTGGGTAGGGGGCTGGCGGCCCTTCTACCGGAGGCCGAAGGGGAGTTGAGGGAGGTCCCGGTGGAGGCCATCTTGCCCTCGCCCTTTCAACCTCGCCGGAGATTCTCTGAAGAAGATCTACAGGAACTGGCCGAATCCATCCGGGAAAAGGGGGTGCTTCAGCCTCTCTTGGTGCGGGAGGTGGGGGCTGGAACTTACGAGCTGGTGGCCGGGGAAAGGAGGCTGCGTGCGGCCCGGATGGCCGGCCTGCGGGAAGTGCCGGTTTTGGTAAAAAACTTCTCCGACGAAGAGGCCCTGGCGGTAGCCCTGGTGGAAAACCTCCAGCGGGAAGATCTCAACCCCCTGGAAGAGGCTGAGGGCTACCGGCGCCTTATGGAGGAATTCGGTTTCTCCCAGGAGGAGGTGGCCCGAAGGGTGGGCAAGGACCGTTCTACGGTGGCCAACGCCTTAAGGCTCCTCCGTCTTCCAGAAGAAATCAAGGAAGACCTCTGGGAGGGCCGTCTTTCGGCAGGCCATGCCCGGGCCCTGCTGGCCCTAGAGACTCCGGAGTTAATGCTTGCGGCCCGCAGGGAGGTCCTGCGCCGGGGACTTTCGGTACGGGAAACCGAGCGCCTTGTGAGGCGCCTCAAAGAGGGCCCTCGACCCAGGAAAACCCCCCCGGAAGACCCGGACCTTTTAGCCCTTTCGGAAGAACTTTCCCGGCTCACCGGGGCCCGGGTGAAGGTGGAGATGGCCCGGGGAAAGCCCCGCTTGCGCCTGGACTTCCCAGGCCTGGAGGAGGCCGAAAGGTTCCTAGAGCGCCTAAGAAGCCTCTTCCTGGCTTAAAGGCCGGAACTTGACCTGCCCTTCTTCCAAATAAAATTCTCCGGGCCCTTGGAGGAGCTCCTTTACTTGGTGTTCGTGGCGGCCGATAAAGACCCGCACCCCAGGAAAGGCCCTTTCCAGGATCTTGAAGGTGTATTCCCCATAGGCCTTAAGGGCTTCTTCCTTTTCGCGGAGCCTCTCCTGGGCCTCGGCCTGGGCCCGGAGTTTTTCGCCATAGACCTTTTGAAGCTTGGCCAGAATTTTGAGCTTCTCCGGGGTGAGCTTCCCTTCCTTTTTTAATTTGAGCCCCAGGGCTACCGCCTTGCGTAATTTTTCCGTGGTCTCATCCAGAAGGGAGAGTTCTCCCCGGAGGTGTTCAATTTCTTCGTAGAGATCCGGCGGGGCCCCGATCCGAAACACGGTGGGCACAAAGGAATCGTTTCCAGCCACCTTCACCGTGGCCTCCTCTCCCACCTGGATCTCCCCGGCGGCCACCAGGCCTCGCCCTTCGACCACGGTAAGGTTTCGGCCCACCTTCACTCGGGCCTGAAGGAGGTAATCCCTTACGGTAAGATTTCCCCCTACTTTGATGGTGGCGTACTCCACACTGTGAAGGACGGCGTCTCCGGAACATTCAATATAGGCTTTCTCCCCGTGGATGAGCCCCCTGATAGTCAGGTTGCCCTGAACTACGATCCGGGCCGCATCCTCCACTCCACCTCCGATCTCCACCTCCCCTTCGGCTTCTACCCGAAAACCTCGCTTTACCCCGCCGGAGATGGTGAGTTTTTCTCCAAAGAAGCGGATGTTTCCGGACTCCCAGTCCACATCCCCTTCAAGAGTGTAGGTGGGCTCGATGCTCAGACGGCCCTGTTTTTCTACCACACAGCCGGATCTTTCGGCGATGAGGACCTGGTTTTCTTGATCCAAACGGAAACCCTCTCCCGGGATAAGGTCCACATCTTTGACCGGAGGAGGGGAGATGATCTCTCCCCAGATGTTGTGTCCGGGCTGGCCGGGACGCGGGGGGATCTTTTTGACTACCGGGGTGCCGGCCCGGACGGAAACCACCAGGTTCATCTCCCGGAAGTTGACCCGATGTTTGTCCACCTCCCTGGGGCCGTGAGAAAGATCCACCAGGAGTTCCAGCCGGGCGTCTTCTCCCGGCACCGGAGGGGTTCCTCGGGCCACAATCACCCGTCCGTCTTCTCGGACCTCGGGCCGCTCAAGGATACCGGTGATCCCGAGGTCTTCCATCTGGCGCTTGAGTTCCTCCCAGTTCTCTCCCTCCGGGATTCCCCCCTCCACCCAGACCTCCATTTCCTCCTTTGAGGTCCGCAGGAGGAAGTTTCCTACCTGGTAACCCTTTTTCTGGAGCTCCTCCCGTACGCTCACTTAGGCCCTCCGCCAGCTCTTTTCCTCGCCCCGCAGGAGGCGCTGGAGGTTGGCCCGGTGTTTGACCCAGATGAGAATAGCCATGGAGAGGGTCATCCAGAAGTAAGCGGGCTCCGGATAGAGGAATTTGACCCCCAGCGGGGCCAAAGCCGCCGCGGCCAGGGAACCCACAGAGACGTATCCGGAAAGGGCTACGGCCAGGACAAAGACCGGAAGAAGGAGGGCCAGGGCTTTGGGACAGAGCACGGCCAGTACCCCGGCGGCGCTGGCCACCCCCTTGCCTCCTCTGAAACCCAGCCAGACCGGAAAAAGATGCCCCAGAAAGGCCGCCAAACCGGTGGCCGCCACCCACCAGGGGCCCTCGGGAATCCCGGAAAGATAGGCCCGGGCCAAGGCGGTGGGAAGGAGGGCTTTTCCCAGATCCAGGGCCAGGACTAGGGCCCCCCACTTTTTCCCCAAGAGCCGGGCCACATTGGTGGCCCCCGGATTCCCCGAGCCGGCCCGCCGGGGATCTATCCCGAAGGGCCGGGCCACCACCAGGGCAAAGGGGATGGATCCCAGAAGATAGGCTCCGGCCACAAAAAGCAAACCTATGAACATTATACTTTACCTACCTAAAATATCGGAAAAAATCAAGATTTATGGGAATCCAGCGCCTTGAGCTTCCGGGCAATTTCCTCTCTCAGGGGGTCTTTTGCGGGAAGATATTTCAGGGCCTGGCGGTAGTGATACCGGGCCACCCGGAGGTCCCCTTTAAGGGCGAAGTAGCGGCCAAACTGGTAGTGGGCCCGGCCTTCATGGCCGGTTTCCGAAAGGAGGCGTCCATAGTGATAGTGAAATTCGGGAAGATCGGAAAGCTTTTCGGCTAGGGCCTCAAAGGCGGAAAGGGCCTCCTTTGGGCGGCGGAGTTCCTGATAGGTGCGGGCCAAAAGCCAGCGGGCCCGGAGATTTCCCGGATGGCGCGAGAGATAGTCCTTAAGCCAGGCCTCGGCCTCCCGGTAGCGTCCGGCCTCGAAATAGACCTGGGCCAGATCCAGGCGGAAATAATCCCGGTCTGGAAAGGCCTGGACCACTCGGGAGAGTTCGTGGAGGGCCTCGTTAAAGAAGCGGCTCCGGGCCAGGGCCAATCCCAGGCCGTAATGGAGCATGGGATCCTCGGAGAGCTTCAGGGCCTCCCGATAACGGACCACTAAAGTGCCGGGGTCGTGGGTGAGGACTTTGAGGCGTACCTGGAGTCGGCGAAGATATAGGGGGTCCCCAGAGGTTTTCTTGGGGGAGGGGTAGCGCCGCACCAGGTTTTCGAGATAGGTAATCCGTTCCGGGGGAGCAGGATGGGTGAGAAGGTAATTGGGGCCAGTTTCCGTAAGAAGCCAGCGGTGCCGGGTGATCTTCTCCAGGATGGAGAGAAAGGCCGCGGGATCGTAGCCTGCCTTCACCAGGTATTCAAAGCCCAAACGGTCGGCTTCTTCTTCGTCGGCTCGGCTGTAGGCCAGGGCCCGGGTAAGGGCCAGGGCCGAGGAGGTGACGGCCACGGCGCTTCCGGCTTTTCCTCCTCCCAGGAGGAGGCCGGCTAGGGAAAGGCCGGCGGTGGCGATCTGGAGCCGTTTTAAGGCCTCAAGCCGCCGGGCCACATGGCGTGCCTGCACGTGGGCCATTTCGTGAGCCATGACCGCGGCCAGTTCGTCTTCGCGGTCCACCTCCTCGATCAGGCCGGAGGTGAAGAAGATATACCCTCCGGGAAGAGCAAAGGCGTTAAGGGAACTGTCCTTCAGGACCAAGAAGCGGAAGGGAAAGTAGTGGGGGCCAGCCTGGCGCAGGAGCCGGTGTCCGATACGTTCTAAGTACTGGGTGATTTCCGGATCTTCAATGATCTGGGCCTGGGCCCGGATCTCCGAGAGGATCTTCTGGCCCAGCTCGGCCTCCTCTTCCGGGCTCATGAGGGCCAGGGCCGGAAGGGCCCAAAAAAATAAAAGGATCAAAAGAAGGACCCGCCGCATAAATACATTTTACCTTTACCCGGATTAAGGACCAATAAAAAAGGGCGGGCCACAGCCCGCCCTTTAGATCCCTTAGGAGATCTCCTTAGAACTCCGGAGGAGCGCCGGCTCCGGTCTTCTCCTCCTTCTTGGGCTTTTCGGCCACCATGGCCTCGGTGGTGAGAAGCAGTCCGGCAATGGAGGCCGCATTCTGGAGGGCCGTGCGGCTGACCTTCTTGGGATCGATCACTCCGGAGGCCATGAGGTCTTCGATCTCGCCCTTGGCGGCATTAAAGCCGCGGCTACCCTCCTCGGCCTTGACCTTCTCTACGATGATGGAGCCCTCAAAACCGGCGTTGGCCGCAATCTGCCGCAAGGGCTCCTCCAGGGCCCGCATGATAATGCGAACCCCCTGTTTTTCGTCATTGTCTTCAATCTCGTTCAGGAGTTTTTCCAGGGCCGGCAGGCACCGTAGGTAGGCCGTACCACCACCGGGCACGATCCCCTCCTCCACGGCGGCCCGAGTAGCGTTCAGAGCGTCCTCCACGCGGGCCTTCTTCTCCTTCATTTCGGTCTCCGTGGCCGCACCCACATAGATGACCGCCACGCCGCCCACCAGCTTGGCCAGCCGCTCCTGGAGCTTCTCCCGATCGTAGTCCGAGGTGGTCTCCTCGATCTGGGCGCGGATCTGCTTGATCCGGGCCTCAATGTCCTCCTTCTTGCCGGCCCCATCGATGATGGTGGTGTGCTCCTTGGTCACTACCACCCGCCGGGCCCGACCAAGGTCCTTGAGCTGGGCATTTTCCAGCTTGAGGCCCAGTTCCTCGGAGATCAGGGTCCCGCCCGTAAGGATGGCGATATCCTGGAGCATGGCCTTGCGCCGCTCTCCAAAGCCCGGGGCCTTTACCGCGCAACAATTGAGCACTCCCCGGAGCTTATTCACCACCAGGGTGGCCAGGGCCTCGCCCTCTACGTCCTCGGCAATTACCAGAAGGGGTTTCCCGGAACGGACCACCTGCTCCAGAACCGGGAGGAGATCCTTCATGGAGCTGATCTTTTTGTCGTGGATCAGGATGTAGGGGTCCTCGAGGACGCACTCCATCTTGTCGGGATCGGTGACGAAGTAGGGAGAGATGTAGCCGCGGTCAAACTGCATCCCTTCTACTACGTCGAGATAGGTCTCGAGGCTCTTGGACTCCTCTACGGTGATCACGCCCTCTTTGCCCACCTTGTCCATGGCGTCGGCGATGATATTCCCGATGGTCTCGTCATTGTTCGCAGAGATAGTAGCCACCTGGGCGATCTCCTGGCGATCCTTGCAGGGCTTGGCCAGCTTCTCCAGCTCCTTGACCACCACCTCTACCGCCTTATCAATGCCCCGCTTGAGGGCCATGGGGTTTACTCCCGCAGCCACCAGTTTGGACCCTTCCCGGAAGATGCACTGGGCCAGTACGGTGGCCGTGGTGGTTCCGTCACCGGCCACATCGCTGGTCTTGGAGGCCACCTCCTTGACCATCTGGGCCCCCATGTTTTCGAACTTGTCCTCCAGCTCGATCTCTTTGGCCACCGTGACCCCGTCCTTGGTAATGGTGGGGGACCCGAAGGTCTTCTCAATAATGACGTTCCGCCCCTTAGGGCCCAGGGTTACCTTTACGGCATTGGCTAGCTTGTCCACTCCAGCAAGGAGCTTCTCCCTCGCCTGTACATCATAAATAATTTCCTTGGCCGCCATAACTTCACCTCCCTTTCAGAATTTTGGGTTTTTATTCTTCAATAATGGCCAAAACGTCGTCCTCACGCATGATGAGGTATTCCTCACCCTTGATCTTGACCTCGGTGCCCGCATACTTTCCGAAAAGGATCTTGTCCCCTTCCTTGACCGCCAGGGGCTGCTTTTGACCGTTTTCCAGGATGCGCCCGTCACCTACGGCGATCACCTTTCCCATGACCGGCTTCTCTTTGGCGGTGTCTGGAATGATGATCCCCGACTCCGTCTTTTCCTCTTCTTCCAAGCGCTTGACCAAAATACGATCGTGAAGCGGTTTGATCTTCATAACAACCCCCTCCTTAAAATGGATTTGTTATTAGCACTCTCGAAGTTCGGCTGCTAATATAATCACCGTCGCCGGGGTTGCAAGAGGGGGGTCAGCGGCGGGAAAGGGCGGCCAGAAGGCTTAAGAAGAAGAGGCCCACCGAAAGCCAGAGAAAGGTAGAAAGACTGAAGGAGTAGCGAACGAGGGCCTCGGGGAAGACCGAAGACAAAAAGTCCGGAAGGGAAAAGAAGAAGAGGAAAAGCAAGGTCTCCCCTAAGAGGAAGAATTTGAGAAAGAAGGCTAGCTGTCTTCGGAAGAGCCAGAAGGCCTCCAGCCGCTCCTTTTCCTTCTCCAGGGCCTCCAGGTCGGCCGCCACCTGGGCCGTCTCTTCCAGGAGGGGTTTGAATTCTTTGGCCGGGTCGCGGTCCAGACGGTGTTCGATCCGGGTGAGCCGTTCGCCTACCTCCCGGAGTTTTTTTCCAAAGCCTGGGGCCTCGGTCCGGTAGGGATAACGGCTCCAGTAGCGCTTGAGGTGCCAGTAACGATGGTAAAATTCGGAAAGGCGGTCTTTCAGTTCTCGAATCTTGCGGTAGGCGTAGCCCTGAAGTTCCAGGGCCAACTCCGCGGCCTTGAGGGCGGTCCTTTCCAGTTCCGCATAGACTCCGCTGTAGATGGTCTCCCGGAGGGTTCTTAAAGTTTCCTCCAGAGAGTTTCTTTCCTCCTCAGAAAGGATGGTTTTTAAGGCGTGTAGGTGATCTTCGGCCTCCCGCAGACGGGCCAAGGCCTCGGCCTGCTTGTCTTCGAGGAGTTGCAAGAGGGTTTTTTCCAGGGCCTTCTCCCAGAGGATGGCCGTGGGTTCCAGAAAGGCGTAAAGGAAGATCAAGGGCTGGGCCAGAAGGGGCTTTAGACGTTCCAGGGTGCGGGTCTCTGGGGTGCCGTAAAAGAAGGAGACTCGGAGGCGGTGAAAGGCCGCCGGAAAAAAGGAGGGATCCGCCCTCTGGGCCTCTCCGTAGAGGCGTTCGGCCGAGGCGTAGTCCCCTTGTGTTTCAGAGAGCCGGGCCCGCCAGAGGAGGGCCGTGGCCCGAAGGAGGGGAGAAGCCTCCTCCAGGTCCAGCTCTTCAAAATGGTAAAGGGCCCGGTCGTACTCTCCTTTAAGAAGGGCCACCTGGACCAGGGCCAAGAGGACCTCCGGGCCGGCTCCTTCCGCGGCGAGCAATCGTCTTTCGGCCTCATCGATTTCCTGGTGCGCTAAAAGTTCCAGGGCGATCTGGACCGGCCCTCCCCTTCCGGGGACTTCCTGGCCTGGGGTGAGCTGGGAAAATTGATGGAAATTCTTGTGAAAGACCGGGCGCAGAAAAAGCGGCAAGAAGTAGAAAAAGCGGCCGTAGAGTCCCTGAAGTTCCGGGGCGGAGAGCTCTCGGGAAAGGATCTTCTGGTTGAGGGTTTTAGCCAGTTCGTGAAGCGGGGCGGAGAGATATCCTCGGAGACCACCTCCGGGGACCGTTTCCTTCAGGGCCGGACAGCGGGCGGATGCGTGCCAGGGGAGACCGCAATAAAAGCAGGGCCTGCTCTCCCCCACCCAGAAAAGATCTCTCACCTCAAGCAGGGTCTGCGGACGGGTAGCTGCCGGAAGGGTGACCTCCAGAAGGCGACCGGCCCTGGTGGCCTTGATCAGGGAATCCAGCCCCCCACGGGCCTCCCGTAGGGCAGGCTCCATTTCCCGGGGAAGATAGAGAAGTCCCGGACGCAGCCAGGGTCCTGGGGAGCCCTCTGGGGCCAGGGTGAAAGGAAGGGGGGCCTCTCCCAGAGAACTCTCAAAGAGTTTGCGGAGCTCAGAAAGGCCCTTTTCGAGGTCTGAAAGACGGGTGGGGTCAAAGAGGAAACCTTCTCCGGCTCGAGGAAGGGCCCGCAGGAGATAACGTTCGGCCAGGGTCCGAAAGTCGAGTTCTCGTCCGGGAAAGAGATATCGGAGGAGATGGGGATGCCAGTAAAGTCGCAGATGAACCCTCAAGCCTTCCACCTCAAAAGGTAGAGAAGAAGTCCCAGGACGATGGCCGCATCGGCCAGGTTAAAGGCCGGCCAGTGATAGGGGCCCAGATGAAGATCCACGAAATCAAAGACCGCCCCGTGCCACAGCCGATCAATTCCGTTCCCCAAGGCCCCCCCGGCTATCAGCCCCAGGGCCACCCTCTTTCCTCTATCTTTTTCGGTTCGGCCCAGCCAGAGGATAAGCCCGGCCACGGCCAGTCCCGCCAGGGTCCAAAAGAGCCCCAAAGAGGCCTCACGAAAGAGCCCAAAGGCGATCCCCTGGTTGCGCACCTTGACCAGAGAAAGAAATCCCGGGATCAAGGGAAGTCCCTCCGGGGGAAGCCCCCGGTCCAGGAGATATTTGGTCAAGAGATCCAAGGCCGCGACCGCAAAGGCCAGGAGAGGAATCACGCCTCCTCCTTAAGTCTTCCCTCCTCCCGGAGTCTCCGGACCACCTCCGCGCAGCGGCCACAGAGCCCGGGGATCTCCTGCCGACCGACTTCCTCCCGCCACTGCCAGCATCTTTCGCACTTGGCCCCTGGGGCCCGGCACACCAGGATCTCCAAGCCCGGAAACTCCTCGCTCCGGTAAAGGACTTCTCCCTCTTCAGGGTCCGGAAGTTGGTCTGCTAGGCGAAAGTCCGAAACGATGGTGAAGTAGGCCCACCAGGAGGGGTCGGTAAAAAATTCCTGCAGATCTCCGGGTACCCGGGCCAGGACCTGGGCCTCTAGAGAATTTCCGATGAGGTCCTTGTCCTTGCGGGCTATTTCCAGGGCCCGGGTGATCTCTCCCCGAAGGGAGAGCAATTTTTCCCAGCGCTGTGCAAATTCCGGGCCGGGATCCGGCCAGGTTACCTCAGGAAAGGAAAGGAGGTGTACGCTTTCCGTCTTTCGAGGAAAAGGAAAGTGTTGATAGAGGTCTTCGGCGGTAAAGGAAAGGATGGGGGCCGCGAGCCGCACCAGGGCCTCAAGCGCATGGTAGAGGGCGGTCTGGGCCGCCCGTCGCCGGGGGGAGTCCGGATGTTCGCAGTAAAGTCGGTCCCGATTGATGTCGATGGAAAGCGCCGAAAGTTCTACCACACAGAAGCGGTGGATCTCCTGGACCGCGATATGGAATTCGTATTCCTCATAGGCCCGGCGTACGCGACGGATGACCTCTCCCAGGCGGAAAAGTAGGTAGCGTTCGAATTCCGGAAGCTCCTCCCAGGAAAGGAGGTGTCTTTCGGGGTCGAAGTCGTAGAGGACCCCTAAAAGGTAGCGACCGGTGTTGCGGATCTTGCGATAGGCCTCCACCAGGCGCCGGAGGATTTCCTCGGAAAGGCGGATGTCTTCCCGATAGTCTTCGGAGGCCACCCAGAGGCGCAAGATCTCCGCCCCGTAGCGCTCGATAATGTCCTGGGGGTGGATGACGTTGCCCAAGCTCTTGGACATCTTGCGTCCCTGGCCGTCCACCACGAAACCGTGGGTGAGAACCGCCTTGTAGGGGGCCTTTCCTCGAGTGCCCACCGCACAGAGGAGCGAACTCTGGAACCAGCCCCGGTGCTGGTCCGAGCCTTCGAGATAGAGGTCTGCGGGGAAGGAAAGCTCCGGGCGTCTTTCGAGGACCGCGGCAAAGGAGACCCCGGAGTCGAACCAGACGTCCAGGATGTCTTCCTCTTTGCGAAAATCCGTCCCCCCGCAGGCCGGACACCGGGTCCCTTCGGGAAGGAGTTCCGCCGCCGACCTTTCGAACCAGGGATCCGTGCCCTCCTTTTCGAAAAGGGAAAGGACTTTGGCGTAGTATTTTTCCTCGCGCAGGATTTCCCCGCAGGAGGTGCAGGTAAAGACGGTGAGGGGAACCCCCCAGGCCCTCTGTCGGGAAAGACACCAGTCCGGTCGTTTTTCCACCATCCCCCGGATTCGTTCGCGTCCCCAGCGAGGAATCCAGCGTACCTCCTCGATGGCCCGTAGGGCCTTTTCCCTCAAGCCTTTTGCTTCCATGGAGATAAACCACTGTTCGGTGGCCCGAAAGATCACCGGTTTCTTGCAGCGCCAGCAGTGGGGATAGCTGTGGGTGATCTCCTCGGCGAAAAGGAGCCGCCCTTTTTTCCGGAGGAGGTCCAGGATGCGCGGATTGGCCTTCCAGATCTTAAGGCCCCCGAAAAGGGGAAGGTCGGGGAGGAAGTGCCCGGTGTCGTCTACCGGAGAGTAAACCTCCAGCCCGTAGCGCAGACCGCTTTCGTAGTCCTCTTCTCCGTGGCCGGGAGCGATGTGCACGCAACCCGTTCCTGCCTCCAGGGTTACGTAGTCGGCCAGGATGAAAAGGCTTTCCCTTTCGTAGAAGGGGTGTTGGGCATGCCGGCCCTCGAGCTTTCGCGGATCTACCCGGAGGAGGATCTCGGGAAGGTCCCGGGAAAGCTCCGCACAAAGGGCCGAAAGGCGACCTTCGGCCAGAAGCAAGGGTTCCTCTCCGGGCCAGCGCACCAGCACGTAGTCGAATTCCGGATGGAGGGCTACGGCTAGATTAGCCGGAAGGGTCCAAGGGGTGGTGGTCCAGATGAGGACCGCAGCCGGCTCAGAAAGTCCCAGGGCTTCAAGGGCGTCCTTGGCCAGAGGAAATTTTACATAAACGGAGGGGGAGCGGTGATCGTAATACTCTACTTCGGCCTCCGCCAGGGCGGTTACGCAGTGGGTGCACCAGAAAACGGGCTTTTTGCGCCGGTAGACCTGTCCTGAGGAGAGGAAACGCACGAACTCCCGGGCGATGGTAGCCTCGTAGTCCGGACTCATGGTGAGGTAAGGATTCTCCCAGTCGCCGAGGACCCCCAGCCGGCGGAATTCCTCCCGCTGGATGTGGATGAAGCGTTCGGCATAGGCCCGGCAGTGTTGCCGGATCTCGTTTTTGGGAAGTTCTCCCCGGCGCACTCCCAGTTCCCGCTCTACATTGAGCTCAATGGGCAAACCGTGGCAGTCCCACCCCGGGACATAAGGGGCCCGGAAGCCCATCATGCGCCGGCTCTTAAGGATGATGTCTTTCAAGACCTTGTTTAAGGCGGTGCCCATGTGGATGCGCCCGTTGGCGTAAGGAGGGCCGTCATGGAGGACGAAAAGAGGGCCTTCCCGCTGGTTGAGCTTTTGGTAGAGTTTAAGGGATTCCCAAAAGCGCAGGAATTCCGGCTCCCGCTGGGGGAGCTTTCCTTTCATCGGAAAATCCGTTTGCGGGAGATTGAGGGTCTTTTTCCACTCCATATGCACCGCCTCCGCTTGGGGACTTTCCCAAACTTAAACCGGGAAGACGGGCTATGACAAGGAGAGTTAGTATTCTTCGGCGGGCCACATATCGGGGGTGAAACGGACCACCCGGTTGCGGCCCATCTCCTTGGCCTTGTAAAGGGCTACATCGGCGTACTTGATGGCCTCCCAGATCCCCTGGGCGTCGGTGGGAAATTCGCTCACCCCGATGGAGACCGTCTTGTGGAGGATATTTCCCCGGATGTGGAATTCGTGGGCCTCCACCGCCCGGCGCAGTTTTTCGGCCACCTTCACCGATTCTCCATTCCGGGTATCCATGAGGAGAATGAGGAATTCCTCCCCCCCGAAACGGACCACTAGATCCGAATTGCGTACATTTTTCTTGAAGATCTGGGCGGTTTCTTTCAAAATGAGGTCTCCGGCATCGTGTCCATATTTGTCGTTGACCTCTTTGAAGTAGTCCAGATCGGCCATAAGGATTCCCAGTGTGGTCTTGCGACGCATGACCCCAGCCACTAAACTTTCTATAGCCGTCTCCAAGAAACGGCGATTATAAAGTTCGGTGAGGGGGTCTTTAAGGCTTTGTTCCTTAAAGGAAGCGGCATAACGTTTGGCCTCAATTACCGGGACGGCCTCTTCGATGTATCTGTTGGCCATGCGTAACTTTTCGTGGAGATTCTTCTCTTTCCTTACGGCATATTCCGGAGGAAGCAGGAACTGGACCACCCCGATGCACTCTCCTCCGCTCATCATGGGGATACAGTAATGATCGGCCTCCTCTGGCCAGAGAAACCGGGGACAAATCCCTTTGTGATCCAGGGAACTCACCACATGTCCCGTACGCTTGGCCCGACAGAAGGAGGCATTAAAGAGGATCTCGGGATTGACCTCTAGTCCTGGGGGGGAGGTGCAGACGATCTCCATAGTGTTCTGAGAGTTGGAGACCTGGAGAAGGACAAAATTTTCAAGCCCCAGTTTTTTCTGAAAGGCCTCTCCTAGCCGCTTAAAGACCTCTTCTACCTCCTCATCCTCTTCGATCACGTGCTTGAAGAGATTGAGATCCTGATAATTGGAAACCAGTTCATTTACCGAATCTACCAACTGTCCAATCTCATCCCGGGCGTAATACTCCAATACGCAACCGGTCTCCCCATCTATACATTCCTCCAGCCCCTTTCCCCGGGCCATATCCCGAATTCTTTCAGTAACCTGGCGCAAAGGTTGAAGGACCATGAAAATGAAGGCCACGGCCCCCCAGAGGAGGAAGACCCCCACAAAAACGAGCATGATCCATTTAAAGGTGGTGGTGCGGGAAACCAATATACTCATTTGTTGGCGGAATCTTTGGCAGTTATCGTGCCCCCATATCAGGGTCTTTTCTAGGGAGGCCCGGAGCTTGGCCAGGTTTTCGGAGGGGGCCTTTCCTTTTTCTAGGGCTTCGAGGGCCTCAAGGGAGGCTTTTAAATAAGAGCGGGGTTCAGGAGGAAGGGTCTCCGGGTTTGGAAAGCGTAAAGTGAACTCTCCGGGCAGGCTCGCCAGCCGGCCATGGTAGATTCCTCCAGCCATTCCGGCCTTAAGGAGGGTGCGCAGTTCTAAGAGATTCCGTAGGTATTCTTCCGAGTTTTCCGGAGACTTTTCCATCCGCTCCAGAAGCCGAAGGCCCTCTTGGGCCAAAAGTTCATATTTATAACCCGGAGAAAATTCGAAACCTGTATAGAGTTTTTGGAGCTCAAAGTAAAGGATCCCGGCCATGATAAAACTTACCAACACGCAGGCTCCGATCACCATTCCCATCTTCCAGAAGAGGCTCAGATCCAGGATCGGCTGAATATAGCGGACCACCCTTCGCCACCTCTCCCGACAGGCCGGGGAAAGAAAGCTCGTTTTTGCCTCTTTTATTTTTTGTTTCCTATTAATATTATCTATTCTTAGTTTGCAAATCTATCCTCTCTTTTTTAGATAATTTTGGCGTTTGTCAAACCCTAAAATGAAAATTTCGCGACTGGTGCTACGGGTGCTCTTGGGCCGAAAGAATTTGACCCTTTGAAAGAGCCCTTCCACCTCTTTGCGGAAGGCCGCCGTTCTTTCCCCCTCGAAGATCTTGACCATAAAATGGCCTCCGGGATGAAGGACTTCCCGGGCCACCTCCAGGGCCCGGCGGGCCAGATGCAGGGAACGAAAGTGGTCCCCGGAGCGGTCCCCGGTGGTCTTAGGGGCCAGATCGCTGAGGACCACCTGAAAACCCCCCGGGGCTAGTTTCCGCAACTCCTCCGGGTCAAGCTCAAAGACGTCGGCCTTTACAAAGACAAAATTGGGGGCGGATAATTTCACTTCCTGAAGATCCACCCCCACCACCAGGCCCTCGGGGCCTACGATCTTAAGGGCGTACTTACTCCAGGCCCCGGGGGCGCAGCCCAAGTCCAGCACCCGGTCTCCGGGCCGGATCAGACCATACTTCTTTTGGGCCTCCTGGAGCTTGAAGACCGAGCGGGCCGGAAAGCCCTCCTCCTTGGCCCGGCGGGTGTAATAGTCGGCCCAGGGATTTTTGCGCTTAGCCACCGGAAAGCTCCCGGGCCCTCCGGGTGGCCGCGGCCACGGCCTCCATCACCGCCCCGTGAAAGCCACGGTCGGCCAGGGCCTTGAGGCCGGCAATGGTGGTGCCCCCCGGAGAGGTTACCATGGCCTTGAGGGCGTAAGGGTCTTTCCCGGTCTCTTTCATGAGCCGGGCCGCCCCGAGCACCGTCCCCACGGCCAGCCTTTCAGCCACTTCCCGGGAAAGTCCCTCCCGCACTCCCCCGTCCACCAAGGCCTCGATGAAGGCGAAGACGTAGGCCGGACCGCTTCCCGAAAGCCCGGTCACCGCGTCAAAAAGGGCCTCCGGCACCCGAACCACCTCCCCCAGGGCGGAAAAGAGGGCCTCGGCCCGGGAAAGGTCCTCCTCCGGGGTCTCCGGGGCCTTACAAAGGGCGCTCACTCCGGAAAGGACCAGGGCCGGGGTGTTGGGCATGACGCGTACCAGGCGCTCCACTCCCCCAAGCCCGGCCTTGAGTCTCTCAAGGGGGAAACCGGCCACCACCGAGATGAAAAGAGGGCGGTGCTTCCGGGCTGCTTCCCGGATCTCTTCCAATACCCCGGAAAGGACCTGAGGTTTTACCGCCAGGACCACCGTCTCACACTCTCGTACCAGGCGGGGATTGTCAAAAAAGGCCGCCACCCCATAGGTCTTCCGAAGATACTCCTGACGGTCCTTCCCCGGAGTAGAGATCAGAACCTCCTGCGGTTTAAGGATTCCTGCGGCGAGGCCTCCCCGCAGGAGGGCCTCAGCCATCTTTCCCCCACCAATGAAACCCCATCGGGCCATCTCTCCTCCTCGCGAGGAATTTGGGCTCAGGATACCGCAATTTCCCGAAATTTTACAGGGAGGCTCGGCCCACCTGGGCTAGCTTTCTGGCGCTGGGCGTGCGGCGGCCGCTCTCCCAGGCGTAGATGGTGTCTGGAATGCTCCCCGATTTTTGGACTGTTTAAAATATTAGGGTGCAAGGCCGCCTCCCTGAAAAACAGGAGGAGGTGGCAATCTCCCTGCAAGCCCCTACTACAATGGCCAGATTGAGAGCCTGCACAGCACGATGGAAAAGGATTCGGGAGTTAAAATGAAAGGCTGGCCTGGTGGAGGGAATATTACAACTCGGTCAGACCACCTTCGGCTCTGGATTATCGGACGCCCAAGACGGCAGACCACGAATTTTTGATTACAAGAATACAAGAATATGACTGTGCGGGTATACCTACTCCTATATACTAAGGAGGGAACCAAGGCTCTCGAAAATTATCGGAAGTACTGGTTTGATTCCTTGGATGCAATTTCAGCCTGCCTGCAAGCAAATTTAGTGTTTCTTCGGCTTATTATTGTTTCGTTGCTTGTGTCTGCAAGCAGACTGCAAGCAAAATTGATTGCAATTGACCTGTTCTGGCTGGTTCTGACCGTTCTTGCCATAGGGACCTGATTTGGGTAAGATCCTTAAAAGACAACAAATTCAAGCCTCTGCCCCCGTAGCTCAGGCGGATAGAGCACGGGATTCCTAATCCCGGTGTCGGAGGTTCGAGTCCTCCCGGGGGCGTTTGATTATCAACGGTTTCAGGAAATCACCCCTTCAAGGAAAAACGGTTTTCCTCACCTATTCCCCGCTTAAGAGAGAATAACCCTTGATGGTCGGTGGGAAAAAGTAAGGAAGTTACGAAGGTGAGCTTAGCCCTTCTGGTAGTGTTTCACAAATTGTGTCCGAGGGGGTAAATAAAGAGGCCTTCCTCCTTGCGATAATAAGTGGGAGTCAAACCAAAGGGAAGGAGGAAGGCCATGCAGGGCAGAGAAATTATAGAAAAGCTGGAGGACCTCATCAAGGAGGCCATTAAAAGCGTGATTGAGCGACTGGCTATTGAGGAAAGAAGCCTTTACCTTGAGGAACACCCTGAAACCAAAGGCAATGGTTTCTACTCTCGCTCCCTTCTCACCAAATACGGGCCTATTGAAGGCCTTATGGTTCCCAGAACTCGAGATGGAAACTTTAGAGCTCAGATTCTACCTCCTCCAAGGAGAAGAGCCGGTCTCGACTTGGGAGAAGCTGTATTGGCCTTGTACGCTTCGGGAGCCAGTACCAGGGCGGTTTCAAGATTTATCGAGACCATTTACGGGGCTTACTATTCGCCAGCCAGTATAAGCAGACTAACGGAGGTAGCCGAGGACCAAATTGAGTCCTGGAGAAAGCGAAGGCTTTCGGAGGAATACTTTGCCCTTTATCTGGATGCTACTTTTCTGCCGGTGAGGAGAGGAACTGTGGCCAGGGAGCCGGTGTATCTGGCTTTGGGGATAAGGCGAGATGGGACCAGAGAGATTGTGGGCTTTTGGACCAGTGGAGGGGAAGGTGAGAGCGCTCTGGTTTATCAGGAAATTTTCAACGAACTGCGCGAAAGAGGTCTCAAGAGGATTGAGGTGGTCATAGGGGACGGGCTATCAGGCTTGAAGGAGGCGGTTCTCAGGGTTTATCCTGGGGCCAGGTTTCAGAGATGCGTTCTTCACAGTCTCAAGTATAGCCTGAGGAAGGTTCGGAGGTCTCACCGAGAGGCGCTGGCTCAGGATTTGAGGAAAATTTATCGGGCTGGGAGGAGGTCCGAGGCCCTGGAGGCCTTCAGGGCTTTCAAGGCCCGGTGGCAAGGGAAGTATCCGGAAGTAGTGAAGCACTGGGAGGAGAACCTCGAGGATCTCTTGGTTTTTCTGGAATATCCGGAGCCTATTCGGAATTATATTTACACCACGAATCAGCTTGAAAGGCTGATTAAAGAGGTCAAGCGCAGGACCAAGGTGATAGAGGTTTTCTGTGAGCCTGGGGCACTTTACAAGGTAGTCTATCTGGTGCTTAGGGGTCTAGAGGAGAAATACCGTTCGCGAAAACTGAGAGGTTTTGAGGATCTTATGGAGGAAGGCCTCTTATCCTGCGGACACAGTTGACGAAACACTATGATCTTTCTTGAGATGGCGGAACGATTGCGTTTCAAGAAGGATCTCGCTAAAAGAGTAGCCCATCTCATCCGGAACCACATGCGGCCCTTTCATTTACTTGCTGAAAAAGAAAAAGGCCGACTTACAGCCAGGGCCAAGAGGAGGCTTTTGAGGGATGTTCCAGAGTATCCCGATCTCTTTGTGGTGGCCATGGCAGATGGTCTGGCGGCGAGAGGTCCGGACAAGGACCCAGACGAAGAGGAAAAACTTGCAGAATTTTTTAGGGAACTCCACGAGTTTTACCGAGAAACCTTGCGGAAGGTGGAGAGGAAGAGACTGGTTACCGGCCGTGACCTCATAGAGATCTTCGGACTTGCGCCTGGTCCCATCTTCCGGAAACTCCTTGAAGCCGTAGAGGAGGCCCAGGTTGAGGGCCGGGTAAAGACCCGCGAAGAGGCCCTGGAGTATATCGCCGGAATCATAGATACCTTATAGACCTCCTTCATTTTAGGGGTGGTCGGCCACGGCGGATGGGGAAGTGGTTTTCGAGTGCCAGCTTCTTGATACGGTAGCGGAGTTGTCGGAAGGTAAGCCCTAGTTCCCGGGCCGCACGGGCGATAACAAAGTTGTTACGGCGCAAGGCCTCCAAGATTTCGTCAGCGGAAGGTTCTTTTAAAAAGACCTCGGTGGTTAGGTTCCTCCTCTTTCCACCATTCTTAAGATTTTCTTCAAGACTCAAAAGCTGGGAAACCAAGGCCTCAGGTACCAGGTTTTCCTCAGCCACGATAAAAAGCCTTTCAAGGACATTCTCTAGCTCTCGCACATTTCCAGGCCAGGGATATTCTACCAGTTTCCGCAAGGCCCCTGGGGAAAGAATCAAGCCTCTTCCATGGGTCTTCTCCATGCGGTGCAGGAGGAATTTGACCAATCCCGGAATATCCTCTCGTCGCTCACGAAGAGGGGGGATATAGATGGGAAAGACATTGAGCCGGTAGAAAAGATCCTCCCTGAAGGCCCCTTCGCGGACGAGTTTTTCTAGATCCCTGTTGGTGGCCGCAATGATGCGCACATCCACCCGCCGGGTCCTAGTGCTTCCCAAGCGTTCGAATTCCCGCTCCTGAATGAAACGCAGGAGTTTGCCCTGAAGCGGTAGCGGCAGTTCCCCGATCTCGTCTAGGAAGACCGTGCCTCCGTCAGCGAGCTCCAGGCGTCCGGGCTTGCTGCGATCTGCTCCGGTAAAGGCCCCTCGTTCGTAACCGAAAAGTTCAGCCTCAAGGAGATTTTCCGGAAGGGCGGCGCAGTTAACTTTCACGAAAGGCTTTCCGCGTCTGGGGCTGAGTTCATGTATGAGTCTGGCCGTAAGGGTTTTACCTGTGCCGGATTCCCCGAGGAGCAACACCGTGGCCCGAGCTGGAGCTACCTGTTTCACCAGACTCAAGACCTCTTTCATCTTCGGGCTACGAGACCCATACATGAACTCACTGAAGCGGGCCTTAAGTTCGTCCCTTAAGGCCAAGTTTTCCTCCCGGAGGTGGGTCTCCCGGGCCTCCACGCTCCTTTTGAGCTTCACAAACTGGGCAATCAGAAAGGCCATGACCTCTAGGAACTTCACGTCCTCTTCAAAGGCCACCTGGTAGCTGAAGAGCCTATCCACCCATAGGACACCCAAGGTTTCATGCTCGGCCCGGATGGGCACTGCGATAAAGGAAATCACCTCCTTGGTAAGGCGCCGGGCACCGGTGCGGTTTAAAAAGAGCGGCTCTTGGCTCACATCGGAGACTATGCAGGGTTCTCCGGTAGCAAAGACCCTCCCGGTCACGCCTTCCCCGATTTCATAAATCCCCTGCGCCTCTTCTTCCGGACTCAAGCCATAAGAAGCCTTAATCTTCAAGTGTCCTGAAGCCTCGTCCCATAAGACTATGGAAGCCCTTTTCATATCGAGCTTTTCCGCCAGGATACGGAGGATCCTGCGTAGGGTTTTCTCAAGCTCTAGGGCCTGTCCTATAAGTTCATGGGTGGCGTAAAGAACTTCTAATTTTAGGGCTTCTAGATTTTTCATTTTTACACTTTTGTTAAATAAAATCTAACAAATGTTAAACCAGTATATCCTAACCAACTTTTCCACTTCCTGTTTATTTAGCGGCCGGCCCAGTTTGGAGGAGAGTTTGCGGACCTTTTTTACCAGGCTTTCGAGCTTCTCTTCAGGGAATTCAAGTTTCCACTCCTTAAGCAAGGCCTTCAGGGCCGCCCGTCCGCTTTTGGCCCCGAGCGATAGTTCCCTCTTCAGTCCCAGGGCTTCCGGGGGAAAAGGTTCATAGAGTTCTGGGGCCTTTTTGAGACCTTCCACATGAAGGCCACTTTCGCAGTAAAAGAGTTTCCGGCCTACTACAGGCCTGAATTCTGGAATAACCTCACCGGCTTGCCAGGCTACATAATGAGAAAGTTTCGGAAGAAGCTCTATACGATAATGTTTTTGACCTTTTCGGAAATAGAGATAGGCCAGCACCTCTTCAAGGGAGGCAATGCCGGCCCTCTCCCCTAGTCCCAGAACACTTACATCCACCCAGTCGGCTCCGGCGGCAAGGGCAGAGACGGCGTTGGCTGTGGCTAGGCCGAAATCATTGTGGCCGTGAAACCCTATTTCGGTTTCTGGAAAAGCCTTCTTGAGGGCTCGGATGAGTTCCGCTACCTCCAAGGGATTGAAAAGCCCTAGGGTATCCGAGATCCTTATCCGTTGTGCTCCGGATGAAATGGCCACTCTACAAATTTGAAAAATAAAAATCCTGTCAGCCCGAGAAGCGTCCTCAAGCCCCAGGGTGACGCATGGAGAGTATCTCGCGGCTAGCGATATCATCTCCTCCGTCTTTTTAAGAAGGACCTCGGGATCTAAACGAAGCCGGCGTTTGAGCTGGATATCCGAAACTGGTACTCCAAGATTAAATCCCACTTCCGGCAACCGGGCGGCCTTCTCTATATCTTCTTTTTTTAAACGCAACCATACGCTGAATCTCACCCTCTTAGACACCCTACGGGCGGAAAGGATCAGAACCCGCAGCCTTTCCTCTCCCACCACTCCGAGCTCCACTTCCTCAACCCCCAGATCCGCAAGACGCCTCACAATTTCCCTCCTCACCCTGAACGGAAAATACACCCCCCAGCGCTGAGTCCCCTCCCTTATGGTGGTGTCCATGAGCCTCATCACCAAAAATAAAATGCAAAAAACATTCCACTTTTTAAGAAACTTGCAAATCCTACAAATTAAACTCGCAAAACCTACCAGTCGGTTTTGGTAAGAGGTCCCGTACACCGCGAAAGCCTTAAAAATCAAGGGATTCGGGTTATGGCATCCTCCTTGCTCTCTGGGGGGACAAAAAAAGATCCGAGAAGGAGGGGCTTATGGGAGAAGGGACCAGAAAGATTGGCATATACGGAAAGGGTGGCATAGGAAAATCTACTACTTGCCAGAATTTGGCCGCGGCTCTGGCTCACTACTACAACAAAAAGGTCATGATCCACGGTTGCGATCCCAAGGCTGATGCTACGCGTCTCATCTTGGGAGGGAAGCCGCAGGAGACGGTCCTAGATCTCCTACGCGAAGAAGGCGAAGAAAACCTCACCTTGGAGAAGGTGGTAAAGACCGGCTTTGGGGGGATACGGTGCGTGGAATCCGGAGGACCGGAACCGGGAGTAGGGTGTGCCGGCCGTGGTGTCATCACCGCTATAAATCTCATGGAGGAGCTCGGGGGTTATCCCGAAGACCTAGACTTCCTCTTCTTTGATGTCCTAGGGGATGTGGTCTGCGGAGGGTTTGCCATGCCGGTTCGTGAGGGCAAGGCTCAGGAAATTTACATCGTGGCCTCCGGAGAGATGATGGCCATCTATGCGGCCAACAACATTTGCCGGGGGATGGTGAAGTATGCCCAGCGCACCGGAGTGCGCCTCGGAGGAATTATCTGTAACAGCCGGAAGGTAGACCGCGAAGAGGAGATTATGCAGGAATTCTGCGAGCGGCTCGGCACCAAGATGATCATGTTCATTCCTCGGGACAACATCGTCCAGAAGGCCGAATTCAACCGTAAGACCGTGGTGGAATATGAACCTGAACATCCTCAGGCCCAGGCTTACAAAGAGCTCGCCCGCCGCATCATGGAAAACCGAGACCTCGTTATTCCGAAACCGCTTTCCATGGACGAGCTCGAAAGCTTGGTGGTGAAATACGGTCTGGTCTAGCAGGCCGGAAATCTCCTAAGGAGGCAAATCATGAAGATGATCAAAGCCGTCATAAGACCGGAAAAGACGGAAGAGGTGGTGGAGGCCCTGGCCCAGGAGGGCTTTCTGGCCCTAACCAGGGTGGACGTAGTAGGACGAGGAAAGCAGGGGGGCCTTACGGTGGGAGAAGTGGTTTACGACGAGCTCCCCAAAAGCCTCCTTCTCCTGGTGGTTCCGGACGAAGAGGTCGAGCGGGTCTGTACTACCATTATGGAGGCCGCCCGCACCGGGCGCTTCGGAGATGGCAAGATCTTTGTCTCGCCGGTGGAAGAGGCCTATACCATCCGCACCGGAAAGGCCGAACTCTAGGAGGTGAATCATGGCCTTAAAGGAGATTATAGCCATTGTGAGACCCAACAAAATGCTTGCCACCAAGAAGGCCCTGGAGGAGATGGGATTTCCCTCCTTTACGGCCTTTAAGGTGCTTGGCCGAGGAAAACAGGGAGGAAGGCTCAAGGAACTCGCCTATAGGGTAAGCCCTGAAGTGGCCGAAAAGCTCGAGACTTCCTCTTATGGTTTCATACCCAAAAGGCTCCTTTTGGTAGTGGTGCCGGAGGCCATGGTTCCCAAGGTAGTGGAAAGAATTATTCGAGTAAATCAGAGCGGTGAGCACGGAGACGGCAAGATCTTTGTGCTCCCGATGGAAGGGGTCTTTAGAGTCCGCAACGGTGAGGAGGGCCTTGAGGCCCTTTTCTAAGATAGGAAAAGGAGGTTATCAAATGATCAGACATCCATGTTTTGATGAGACTGCTCATCGGACAGTAGGAAGACTTCACCTTCCGGTAGCTCCGCGGTGCAATGTGCAGTGTGCCTATTGTGATCGACGGTATCCCTGCGTGAGTGAAAATCGGCCCGGGACCGCGCGCCGGGTAATCCCTCCTGAAGAGGCTCCAGACTATGTGGAGATGGCCCTTACGCTTGAACCTCGCATAGAGGTGATAGGTGTGGCCGGCCCAGGAGATCCGTTGGCTAACGAAGAGACTTTTCGGGCACTCTCACGGGTGCGAGAGGCCTTTCCGAGACTCAAATTCTGCGTTTCCACCAACGGTCTTTTACTCAAAGAAAAACTCCCGGACTTGGTTTCTCTTGGAGTACAGTTTCTTACCGTTACGGTGAACGCTGCCACCCTAGAGACCGCCTCCAAATTCTACCTTTGGGTGCGTTACCAGGGGAAGAAGCTTACCGGAAAAGAGGCCGCAGAAGCGATTCTTTCTTGCCAGATGGAAGGTTTGAGGGAGGCCGCGAAGGCGGGTATCCGGATCAAGGTCAACACCGTGCTCGTGCCGGGAATAAATGATGCGGAAGTAGGTGAAATTGCCCGTAGGGTATGGGAGACCGGGGCCCATCTCATGAACATCATCCCCCTCATTCCTCTGGGACGTTTTCGTGACCGGCGGCCACCCACGGAGGCCGAACTCCGCTGGGCTAGACGGTTGGCCTCCCGGTTCATGCCTCAGTTTCTCTCTTGTCGGCGCTGCCGGGCCGATGCCGCTGGTGTTCCAGGTGAAGGCGATTCCTTACAGACAATTCTATGGGCGGCTGCCATATCTTAAAAAAATAAAGGAGGGACGCCATGGGTTACTATCAGATGAAATGTGATGCCTGCATCCCTGAAAGGATAAAGCATGTTTGCATCGTAGATGAGGACAGGAAGACCATACCCAGATGTAATGCTCCTACCGTACCGGGTGATCTTACGGAGCGTGGGTGAGCCTTTGCCGGGGCCCGCGGGGTCGTGGGCGGACCAATTACGGATGTAATTCAGATGATACACGCCCCGGTAGGCTGCGGTTATTACACCTGGGGCACGCGCCGCCATCTAGGAGACGTTTACAACTGGGCCGCTCCCGGAGTGCTTGAAAACGAGGCCAACCACCGCCGCCACTGCTACACCACGGCCATGACCGAACAAGATATCATTTTCGGCGGTGCGGAAAAACTGAAGAGGGCCCTACTTGAGGCCTTTCGCATCAATCCCGGTGCTCAGGGAGCCATTATCTATAACACCTGTTCCACCGCCCTTATTGGGGATGATATCGAACAGGTGGCTCGAGAGGTATCTGCAATGGTGGGCAAGCCCATCTTTGCTTGTGCCTCTCCGGGTTTTTGTGGAGTCTCTCAGTCCAAGGGACACCATGAATTTAACACTCAGTTTTACCGGTGGCTTCTTAAGTATCGTGAGAAACATCCGGAAGTATGTATGAAGGAAGAGGAGAAGACACCCTATGATGTCAATCTCATCGGTGATTACAACATTGACTGGGACTTGGTTACGGTAGTGCCGCTTTTTGAGAAGTTGGGTCTGCGGATTCTCAATGTCTTTACGGGGAATGCCCGTCTCAATGACCTTTTAAAGCTTCCGGATGCCAAATTGAATATTGTTCACTGTCAACGTTCGGCTACCTACATCGCGGAACTTCTAAAGGAGGGCTACGAGATTCCTTTTGTCCGTGTGAGCCTCTTCGGAATCTCCCAGACCGCAAAGGCGCTACGAGATGTAGCGGCCTGGTTCGGAGAAAAGAAGATGAAGCGTCGGGCCGAGGAAATTATCGAGGAGGAGACCGCGGCTATAGAGAAGGCTCTTTCCTGGTATCGAGAAAGACTTTCCGGAAAGCGGGTGGCCATTTACGTGGGAGCTCCACGGGTGTGGCACTGGCCAAAGGTAATGGAGGAACTCGGGATGGAGGTGGTGGCTTGTATGACCACCTTTGGACACAAAGAGGACTATGAGAAGATCGTCCAACGCGTAAAACCGGGAACTCTCGTTATCGATAATCCCAACGAGTTCGAGATCGAAGAGATGATCGAGACTTGTAAACCCGATCTTTTCCTCACCGGTCTTAAGGAGAAGTACCTTGTGCGTAAGTTTGGGGTGCCGACCCTCAATTCACATTCTTACGAAGCCGGGCCGTACGCTGGTTTCCGCGGGTTTGTGAACTTTGCTCGAGACATTTACCAAGCGGTTTGTGCCCCGGTATGGCGACTGGCCCGTAACGAAATTTAAAACTTATGGGGAGGTGAACCATGATAAACCACGTATCGGAAATACCCATAGAAGGGATAACCTATAAACAACTCCGCATAGAAAAGAAGCCTTTGACGCCGGAATATGTTCCACCACCTCCAGAGCTGGTGCCGGCTGCCAAACGGGCAGTTTGTATTGATCCCAGCCGCACCTGTATGCCCTTCGGGGCCATGTGGGCTACGTTGGGGGTACATAGGGCTATTCCTTTTGTACAGGGAGCCCAGGGTTGCACCACTTACGTGCGTTATACTTTTTCCCGTGTCTTCCGTGAACCGGCCTCTATCGCTACGGCCTCCTTTCATGAAGATGCCGCGGTCTTCGGTGGCCGTAAGAACCTTATTCGCGGAGTGCGGAACTTGGTCTGCCGCTATAAACCGGAGCTCATCGCTATCGTTACCACCTGTTCAAGTGAGGTCATCGGAGATGACATCCAGAGTTTTCTTGCCGAGGCCCTGGACCTTATGGAGGAAGAATTCGGACCGGAGGTGCTTGATCTTACGAAGTTTGTGGTGGTAAACACCCCGAGCTTTGCCGGATCCCACGTGGAGGGCTACAACCGGGCCGCACGCGAGTTCCTCAAGGCCCTTTCCCGCAAGAGCGGTCAACCTTCCGAAGACCTATACTTCATCCCCGGATTTCTCATGCCCGGAGATTTGCGGGAGTTAAAACATCTCTTTGAGCTCATGGGGGTATCTTCTCATATCCTCTTTGATATAAGTGACACTCTCGACTGTCCGCTGGTGGGTATGCCCAATAGGATCCCCTATTATCCTCCGGGAGGTACCCGGGTAGAGGAGTTCGTGCGGGCCGGAGATGCGAAGGCTATTTTCGCTCTTTCGCCGGATGCCGGCGGAGCCGGCGCGAAATGGCTTTCCCGTCGTCACAAGGTGCCGGCCTTTGTGCTTCCTATGCCTATAGGGGTGGGCAATACCGATGAGCTCCTCAAAACGGTAAGTGAGGTCTCAGGGCGGCCCATTCCGGAGGCTATACGCTGGGAACGGGGCATCCTCCTTGACGCCATGGCCGATACCCTGCACTACACCATGATGAAACAGGTAGCCATCTGCGGCGACCCGGATTTTGCGGCCGCGGCCACGCGCTTCGTCTGCGAACTCGGTATGATTCCAACTTACATTCTCGTGGGTACCAAGAGTTCTTCAGCTGCGGAAGAGATTTGGAAAGTATGTGAGGAATATAATTACAAACCGGTCATCATGAACGGTAGCGACCAGTTCGAATGGGAATACGCCCTTAAGAACGACAAGCCGGATGTGATCTTGGGACACTCGCGATGTGTAAATATTTCGAAAGAGATAAAGGTGCCGCTTGTCCGGTTTGGTTTTCCGGTTTATGACCGGATAGGCTATCAACGGGAACCCATCGTGGGCTATCGGGGGGGAGAACGTTTTCTGGCCCGGATCGTAAACGCCATCCTGGATCATCACTATCCGGACGACCGGACGCATCAGTAATAAAGGGGAATAGAATGAAGTCTTGCGGAAATTACGGCTGTATGCCTTTGAGAATCAAGCCCTGCGGTCTTGCGAGCGAACCTGGGGGCATGACCCAGCGAAGCTGCGTTTATTTCGGCGCCCGCTATGTGCTCGGGCCGATACGGGAGGCGGTGCATCTGGTGCATGGCCCCGTGGGCTGCGGTTACTATGGAGCTATGGTCCGGGGGGAGGCCAAAGACCTCTTTGGGACCGCACTTACAGCTGGAGAGATTATTTTCGGAGGTCTTGATAAACTGAGGAAGGCCCTGCGTGAGGCCTTCGCCCTTAGACCCTCGGCCCGCGGGGCCTTTCTATACGCTACCTGCACAACGGGGCTTATCGGGGAAGATCTTGCAGGCCTTGCCCGCGAAATCGAGAGAGAATCTAGACGCAGGATCGTGGTGGTGGACTGTCCGGGGTTTTCCGGAAAGAGCCAGGCCGGGGGCCATGCTGTGGCCTACCGGAGTCTGCTTAACTTGGTTCGGCCCTTTTCCAAGGCCGAGCACCCCACGGTAAACCTCATCGGAGAGTACAATGTGGCTGGAGAGGCCCGGGAGATAAAACGACTTCTTGAGAAACTTGGGGTTAAGGTGCACACGGTGCTTACCGGTGATACCCGTTTTTCGGAGATAGAGCGACTTTCCCGGGCCCATCTGAATCTCCTTTTCTGCGGTTCAACCGCTAGGGAGTTTGCCTCGGCCCTGAAGGAGCGATTTGGTCTTCCATACCTAAAGGTCTCCTTTTATGGGCTTTCGGCCGTGGGGGCTTCTCTTCGGAAGGTAGGAGAGGCCCTGGGCCTCTCTTCTGCCAAGGTGGAGGGCCTGATCCGGGAGGAGGAGACCCGGACCTTTAGGGAGATAAGGTCCTGGCTTAAACTCTTTGAAGGAAAAAGAGTGCTTGTGGTACTTGGGGCCGGTAGACTGGGACCTTTAGGGAGAATGCTTAGAGAACTCGGCTTTGAGGTCATAGGGGCGGCTTCGGTCTTCGGGAGTTCCGAAGATCACCGAGAAGCCGCTCCCTTTTCCGGTTTTCTTACCGATGATCCCGGAGATGACGAATTTGAAAGGGCCCTTTCTATGCTTAAGCCCGATCTCGTGATCACCAACGCCCGAGAGCAGTGGCGAGCGGTAAAACTTGGTTTTCCCACCCTCTCTTTTCCTCAAGAGCGCAGACGCGGCCCCTACACCGGTTATCAAGGTTTTGTCAATTTTGTTTATAGTTTGGTCCGCGTTCTTCGGGCTCCGGTGTGGCGCCTTAAAGCCCTATAACCTGAACCGCCAAAAGTTCCCTCGCCAAAGACCTTACCTACTTATGAAACCATCTCGAAAGGATCATTTTCGGCCTTTTTAAGTTACTCTTTGTCACTTTTGTAAACTATATTATTAACAATAATGTCATAAAAATCGTTAAGCTGCTTTCTTAAACCCTTCTAGGGCTATTCGTTACAGTAATTTTCATATTTGGCATAAATCTTGTATTCAAGATTGGTAAAAACGAAGGAGGAGGTAGGTATGGAGAGTGGCAGGTTTTATTCGGGTAAAAGGGTTGGGCCGATTTTATCGGCGGTGTTTTTACTGGGCTCAGGGATGGCCCTGGCCGGGGACCCCACCGGGGCCGAAACCCTGAAGTCCGACCCTGGGCTTCCGGTGGACTATGTCTGGGTGTTGGTGTGCGGATTCCTGGTGATGTTCATGCAGGCGGGCTTTGCCTGTGTGGAGGCCGGTTTCTGCCGGGCCAAGAATGCCACCAATCTCTTAACCAAGAACCTCATGGACTTTGTGGTGGGGGCACTGGCCTTCTGGGCCGTGGGTTATGCCCTGATTACCGGCACGGACTGGAAGGGCCTCATCGGGACCTCGGGCTTTTTCCTCTCTGGTCAGGGTTACGATGTCGGCAACTACCTTTCCTTTTTCTGGCAGATGGTCTTTGCCGCCACGGCGGCGACCATCGTCTCCGGGGCCGTGGCCGAACGTATCAAGTTTCAGGCTTATCTCCTTTATTCCATAGCGATTACCGGTTTCATCTACCCGGTTTACGCCCACTGGGTCTGGGGTGGGGGCTGGCTTTCGAAGCTTCCCTTTGGTCTCGGACATCTGGACTTCGCGGGCTCCGGTGTGGTGCATGCCGTAGGAGGTTTGGTGGGGCTTGCCGGGGCCATCGTTCTCGGGCCGCGTTTTGGGAAGTTCGACAAAAACGGCAAACCCCGGGCCATTCCCGGCCACAACATCCCGTTGGCTACGCTCGGGGTCTTCATCCTCTGGTTCGGCTGGTACGGCTTCAACCCCGGTTCTACCTTTTCTGCCCATCATCTGCGCATCTCGGTGATCGCGGTGAATACTACCCTTGCGGCCGCGGCGGCCTCTCTAACTGCGCTTCTCATCGTGCTCGCCAAGACCCGGAAGTTCGACTTGGGTATGGCCCTGAACGGCGTGCTTGCTGGCCTGGTGGCCATTACCGCTCCCTGTGCCTGGGTTGAGGCCTGGGCCGCGGTGGTGATCGGGGTGGTGGCCGGTATCATCCTTGTGGCCGGGGTCTATTTCCTTGAGGCTATAAAGGTTGATGACCCGGTGGGAGCCGTCCCGGTACACGGTTTTAACGGCCTATGGGGTCTTATCGCCGTGGGTCTGTTTGCCGATGGAACTTACGGAAACTACGCCATCGAACCTCCCTTCGTGAAGGGACTCTTCTACGGGGGCGGGGTAGATCAGCTCATCGCCCAGCTGATCGGAGCGGGGGCCCTATTCGTCTGGGCCTTTGGCGTGGGGCTTATCCTCTTCAAGCTCCTAGATGTTCTTATCGGTATTCGGGTCTCTCCGCGAGAGGAGATTCAGGGGCTTGATCTATTGGAACACGGTACCCCGGCTTATCCCGAATTCTATACCGTAAGGAGGTAAGACCATGAAGGAAATAAGAGCCATCATTAGACCAGAAAAAATGGAGGAGGTTTTGGCGGCTTTGGAAAAAGTGGGCCATCCCGGGGTCACGGTCTATCAGGTGGAGGGTCACGGGCGGCAGGCCGGCCTGGTGGAACAGTTCCGGGGACGGGAATTCCGGGTGGATCTCTTGCCCAAAATAGAAGTGAAGGTGGTCTGTAAGGACGAAGATGTGGAAAAGATTATGCAGGCCATCGCTTCGGCGGCCCGTACCGGCGAGATCGGAGACGGAAAGATCTTCGTCTATGAGGTCATTGAGGCCCTCAGGATACGCTCCGGCGAACGGGGAGAGGCCGCTATTTAAATTCTTTGTTGGGTAAATGTTAAAAAATTTAGACTATCCAATAACAAAAATGTAAAGGAGGTATAGAATGGGTGCTAGAAGGATTTGGGTAATGTTAGGGTTTGTGGTATTCGGGTTATGGCTTCTTGCGGGAGGGGTAAGGGCTGAGGAGGCCAAGCCCTCGGCGGATTTCACGGTAGATGTGCTCTCCCAGTATGTCTGGCGAGGCTTCGGACTTTCGGACGACTCGGTAGTGATTCAACCCTCGATGACGGTCTCCTACCTCGGGGCCTATGTGAACTTCTGGGGTAACTATGACACCGACGAGAAGGGTAGTGACGATGCCAACTGGAACGAGACGGATTTCACCTTCGGATATACCTACGACAAGTTGCCCTACGGAATGAGCCTAGATGTGGGAGCCATCTATTACGCCCTGGATGCCGCGGACGATTCCTTCGAACTCTTTGCCGGGCTTTCGGCCACCTGTCCGAAGACCGGGATCAACTTTGGTCTTACGATTTATCGCGAACTCTCCCACTATCCCGGCACCTGGTATGAGCTCTCGGCCGGGCGGGACTTTGGGCTCCCCTGGTACAAGGCCACTTTGAGCCTCTCGGCCTCGGCCATGTACCTAGACTCCGACGACAAGGGTGCCTATGCCGATCCCGACAATAATAACGATGCGTTTTCCGGCTGGCTGTACATGCAGCTTGGGGCAGAGGTCAGCGTCCCGGTTGGTCAGTACTTCACCGTGACCCCCAAGGTCTACTACAGCTTTTCCCTTTCCGGCGATGCGGACCGTCTCCTTGAGGGCGGGTCCTGGGACAAGCACCACGATCACTTCTTCGGCGGCGTGAGTGTGAGCTTTTCCTTCTAAGGCCGATCTTGCGAAATGGGGCCCGGCCCGGCCGGGCCCTGCCTACTTAAATTCTCATCCCGTAAAGGGCCGCCCCGAGAGCGCCCGTGATCTGCGGGTCTTCGGGAACTAAGACCGGGAACCCCAGTTCTTCCTCGAGAATTTTCACCACGGCCCGGTTACGGGCTACTCCACCGGTGAAAACCAAGGGCGGGACAGGGGAGATACGATTCAGGAGGGTCAGGGAGCGCTTAACGATGGAGGAAATGATCCCACGGGCGATTCGGTCCAGCTCTTCTCCCCGTCCGATAAGGCCTACCACCTCGCTTTCGGCAAAGACCGTGCACAGGGCACTGATGTTGGCCGCGTGATCTGTGTTAAGGGCCAGTTCGGCCAGTTCTTCGAGCTCTACGCTCAGAGCTTCCGCCATGACCTCTAGGAAACGCCCCGTCCCGGCGGCGCAGCGGTCGTTCATCTCGAATTTTACTATCCGTCCTTCGGGATCGAGGGCTATGGCCTTACTGTCCTGCCCTCCGATATCGAGGATGGTCCTCGCTTCTGGGAAGAGGCTCCTCACGCCCATAGCATGGGCCCTGATTTCGGTTAGGGTTTCGGCCCAGAAAAGTTCCCTGGCCAGATTCCGGCCGTAACCGGTAGCGATCAACCGCTCAAAGGAGAGACCAGAGAGGAGGGCCTGGAGTTGTTCCCTCAGTCGGGCCGAGGTTTCGAGACACCGCTGGTCAATAACGTCATAGTCGGTAGTGTTTCACAAATTGTGTCCGAGGGGGTAAATAAAGAGGCCTTCCTCCTTGCGATAATAAGTGGGAGTCAAACCAAAGGGAAGGAGGAAGGCCATGCAGGACAGAGAAATTATAGAAAAGCTGGAGGACCTCATCAAGGAGGCCATTAAAAGCGTGATTGAGCGACTGGCTATTGAGGAAAGAAGCCTTTACCTTGAGGAACACCCTGAAACCAAAGGCAATGGTTTCTACTCTCGCTCCCTTCTCACCAAATACGGGCCTATTGAAGGCCTTATGGTTCCCAGAACTCGAGATGGAAACTTTAGAGCTCAGATTCTACCTCCTCCAAGGAGAAGAGCCGGTCTCGACTTGGGAGAAGCTGTATTGGCCTTGTACGCTTCGGGAGCCAGTACCAGGGCGGTTTCAAGATTTATCGAGACCATTTACGGGGCTTACTATTCGCCAGCCAGTATAAGCAGACTAACGGAGGTAGCCGAGGACCAAATTGAGTCCTGGAGAAAGCGAAGGCTTTCGGAGGAATACTTTGCCCTTTATCTGGATGC
Organism: Thermosulfurimonas marina; assembly: GCF_012317585.1. Taxonomy (NCBI): domain Bacteria; kingdom Pseudomonadati; phylum Thermodesulfobacteriota; class Thermodesulfobacteria; order Thermodesulfobacteriales; family Thermodesulfobacteriaceae; genus Thermosulfurimonas; species Thermosulfurimonas marina. Next base: position 787,326 of record NZ_CP042909.1, on the reverse strand, counting down.
TACTTTTCTGCCGGTGAGGAGAGGAACTGTGGCCAGGGAGCCGGTGTATCTGGCTTTGGGGATAAGGCGAGATGGGACCAGAGAGATTGTGGGCTTTTGGACCAGTGGAGGGGAAGGTGAGAGCGCTCTGGTTTATCAGGAAATTTTCAACGAACTGCGCGAAAGAGGTCTCAAGAGGATTGAGGTGGTCATAGGGGACGGGCTATCAGGCTTGAAGGAGGCGGTTCTCAGGGTTTATCCTGGGGCCAGGTTTCAGAGATGCGTTCTTCACAGTCTCAAGTATAGCCTGAGGAAGGTTCGGAGGTCTCACCGAGAGGCGCTGGCTCAGGATTTGAGGAAAATTTATCGGGCTGGGAGGAGGTCCGAGGCCCTGGAGGCCTTCAGGGCTTTCAAGGCCCGGTGGCAAGGGAAGTATCCGGAAGTAGTGAAGCACTGGGAGGAGAACCTCGAGGATCTCTTGGTTTTTCTGGAATATCCGGAGCCTATTCGGAATTATATTTACACCACGAATCAGCTTGAAAGGCTGATTAAAGAGGTCAAGCGCAGGACCAAGGTGATAGAGGTTTTCTGTGAGCCTGGGGCACTTTACAAGGTAGTCTATCTGGTGCTTAGGGGTCTAGAGGAGAAATACCGTTCGCGAAAACTGAGAGGTTTTGAGGATCTTATGGAGGAAGGCCTCTTATCCTGCGGACACAGTTGACGAAACACTATGTCTTTTTGAGAACCCGGGTAGTATTATTTTTATCGTTAAGGCCTCTTCTAAGAGACGTATAAAGTGCGTGTTACACGCCTCGACCTCATCAAGATACCACCAAGTAGTCTCAGGCAAGAATTTTCCAAATTTTTGCTTGGCTTCTTCGACTATCTCTTGCCACCTTTGTTTAAAGACTTTACTAGGAATTCGCCCTTTTCTGGGAAGATTTAAAGGCGGATACCCTGGGAGAGCTTTTGGAAATTTCCCATCAGATGTCCACGGTAATGGAAAAACAAACTTTTCTTGCTTCACCCAAGACCTCCCTCATGCGGCCTCCCTCGTTCAAAAAGAGCCGGACTCCCAGGCGGGCGAGGGTCACCCGCTTTTCGGGGCGCGCATCCCTAGAGAGCCCGGTTTTACTCATTTGCAAGGCGTTTGACCGCCTCCAGAAGGGAGGGGGACACATAAAAAACCTGCCTGTTCAAGCTTATCTAGTACCGTTGTTATATCCGGTAAAAGCTTCCTTTTCCGGGCTAGAACCAAAATCGCCAGAGTCCCTTTGGTCTTTATGCCCAAAGTTTGGGCACACTTCCGGGCAGCTCGGTCATCAAGGAGGGCAATAAAGTCTCGATTCCGATAAGCGAAAGTCAGAACTTCAGTCTCACCTAACCCCAGATCCCACTTCAAGACCTCGAGCTCCGAAGGGCCGATTTCTCTCACAAAAGCCTTACCCGGACCTTTGAGCCATTCACGGGCAGGGTCTCCGGGGCTTCCAGCAAGGATTTCTTTATAAACTCCATGTGGGATGACTACCTCATTAGCTAAAGAAGGCAAAAGGTGAAGCTGGTTGATCTTTCCCAGAATAATAAGCGGGGAGGCGTTTACCACAAACTTTTTAGGCATTCACTACCTCGGCTTCCAGCTCTTCGGGCGTCACTTGGAAAGGGGAAACTCCAAAGCGTTGGAGGGCCCTTAGAAACTCCTCCCTGCTTACTCCGGCGATTTCAGCGGCCTTTGCTTGAGAGATTAGGCCCATCTCATACCACTTCACCGCAGCTGCTAATCGCATCTCCCGAACAAACTCCTCAGGTGATAGCCTTAAGCTGGCTAAATCGTCTTCATTGAAGGTTAATTCTACTTTTACAGGCATTTTAAACCTCCCGCTTGTGGTCTTCCTCCAAGTCCTTGGTGGAAACGATCCCTTCCAGGGAGCCTCTCAGCTTGCGCCAGTCTCCTCGCTTCTCTCTGGTCTCTTTAAGCTCTAATAACTTTCTGGATGCTTCACGGAAATCTTCCGGCAGACCCAAAGATTCTTTTATGCGCTTCCAAAGCTCAAGAGGGATAACCACTCGATCTTTTTCTTGACGTATTTCCAGAGTAGCCATGCTTAACCTCCTAGCCTTTCGGTCAAGGAAATCACCTTGCCGCCCGTGACCTGTCGAGCCACCTTTTCGATTTCCTTGACGGCCTCCCTCCGGGCTTCGGCGGCAAGGTGGGCGTAGCGTTCGGTCATCGCCAGGGTCTTGTGGCCCATTAGCTCTTTGACCGTGTAGATCGGCACCCCGGCCATGACGAGCCAGCTTCCGAAGGTATGTCGCAGGGTATGGAAGCAAACTCTCATCCGGGGGTCGGCCACCCCTTCATTGAATCCGAGCTTCTGAACCACTTCCCAGAATACCCGCGAGACTTTCTTTATCTTTTGCCCTTTGCGATCTTTAAAGACCAATTCCGAGGGGTCTCCAGGGACTTTTGCCATAAAGGTCCGTTTGACCTCCTCGGTCATGTAAGCCACGCGAGTAGTCTTATTTTTAGGATCTCGGACATAGATGAGGCCACGGGCCAGGTCTACATCGCCCCAGGTGAGGTTAAAGATTTCTCCAGCTCTCATGCCGGTATGAAGGGAAAGCAAACAAATCTCATAAAGTTGCTGACTCCTGGCTTTGATAGCCTCAAGGAGGACTCTAGCTTCATCCGGTGTGAGAAAACGCAACCGGCGATTATCCTTTCGAGGAGGTTTAACTTTACTTGCGGGGTTATCGCCTTGAAAAAGCTCCCACTCCTTGGCCCGATTGAAGGCCATGCGAACCACGGCCAGGGCATACTCTATGGTCCTCTCGGCAAGGCCTTCTTTGCGCATGTGGCTTTTGACTTTTTCAAGGTCAAAAGGCGAGATGTCTTTCAAGGCCTTGTCGCCAAGGATGACCTCAAGATACCTTCGGAAAAGCTCTTCCTCTCGACGGTAGGATTCCCATGCTTTGTTCTCTTTGGCCCAAGGCAGGTAACGTTCTCGCATGAACTGGGCAAAGGTGATGGCCTCTTTGCGTTTTTTGTGGATGGGTATGGGCTCCTCACCTAGGCGGATGGTTCTTAACCTTTCAGCCCGGATTTGGGCGGCATAGGCGGCTGTGATTCCCTCAGAGGCCCAGCCGATCTTTTCCTCAATGAGCTTGCCGTTTAAGGCCTTATAGCGAATGTAAAAGCACTTATCAGGCTTTCCATCAGGCGTTTTTCGGGTCTCGCTTAGGTAAGCCCTTACTCCAGGGAACTTTTTGAAAGTTTCATACTTTTTGGGTTTCGCCATAAACGCACCCCGTGTCCGTTTTTAATCCCAGGGTTTCCCCACCTTGCACCTTCTTTTCCCCACCCTCCGAGGAGGACTTAATGCTTAAGAATCCCATTAGATCCCGTTGTCTAGGCCTTGAAATTTTCCCCACCTATTCCCCACCTGGAAGGGGAATTTTAGGGAAGTTCCGGGAAATATAGTATTCCCAAAATCCTTGATTTGTAAAGGTGTTAGGAAGGACAAGGAAATAGTGGGAAAGTTTTTAGATGGGATTCCTAATCCCGGTGTCGGAGGTTCGAGTCCTCCCGGGGGCGCTTCTTTTCTATCATCCGGCGGTAAAGTTCCTTAGAAGAAAGTCCGTAGCGGGAGGCTACCTCCTTGACCGCCTTTTTGAGGGAAAGTCCCCGGGCCTGAAGTCCCTGAACCTCGGCCAGGATCTTTTCCGCGGAGAGGCTCTTTTCCGGGAGGGCCGGCTCTACCAGAAGAAGGATCTCTCCTCGCGGGGACTCCGCGGAATATCGCTCTAGAAATTGAGAGACCCTCCCCGAGACCACCTCTTCGAAGACCTTGGTTAGCTCCCGCCCCAGGATGGCCGGGCGATCCCCCAGGACGGCCAGGAGATCCCCCAGGAAAGTCCTCAGGCGATGAGGAGGGACGAAAAAGACCAAGGGGTAGGGGACCTCTTTGAGCTCTGCCAGAAGCCTTCTCCTTTCCGCACTCCTCGGGGGAGGGAATCCCAGGAAGAGAAACCCCCCGGAAAGGTCTCGTCCGCAGACCGAAAGGAAGGCCGTAAGGGCCGAGGGTCCGGGGACCGGGACCACCGGAAAGCCGGCCCTCCGGGTTTCAGAGACTACCAGGGCCCCGGGATCGGAGATCCCGGGGGTGCCGGCCTCAGAAACCAGGGCTACCTTCTGGCCCTCGGCCAGGGCTTTGAGGATCTGAGGAAGGCGCCTCCTTTCGTTGTCCTTGTAAAGGCTTAGAAGACGCTTTCCGCGGATTCCATAATGGGTAAGGAGTTTGCGCGTGGTGCGCGTGTCCTCGCAGAGGATGAGATCGGCTTCCCGCAGGACCTCAAGCGCCCGTAGGGTAAGGTCGGAGAGATTACCAATGGGGGTGGCCACCACATAGAGGACCCCCCTTCCCTCAGGGGTGGGCCGCGCGCCGGACATGGAGGATGCGCTGAAGGGTGGTGAAATGGGTAAGGACCGCTAAAACCGCGAGCACCGGGATAAGAAGACCGAGGAGAAGCCCCAGGGTAAGAAGGAGCAAGCGTTCAAAGCGGGTGAGGAGTCCCACCTTACAGGAAAGTCCCAGGCCCTCGGCCCGGGCCCGGGCATAGCTCACCATGAGAGACCCGGTGAGGGCTACAAAGGCCAGCACCACTCCCAGGGGGTCTTCCCAGACCAGAAGATACCAGAGGATTCCCAGAAAAAGGACGATTTCCGCATAGCGATCCAGGGTGGAGTCCAGAAAGGCCCCGAAGGTGGAGACCTGTCCGGTGCGCCGGGCCAGCAGGCCATCTACGGCGTCCAGAGACCCGAAGATCCCCAGAAGAAGCCCCCCGAGGCGGAGATGCCCCAGGGCGATGAAGCCCCCGGCCAGGGCTACCCCTAAAAAGCCAGCCACGGAGACCGCATTGGGGCTTACCCGAAGGCGGGCCAGGAGGCGGGCCAGGGGAAGAAGCAGGGGTTCGCTACGGGCTTTTACTCTTTCGGTAAAGGTCATGCAGAAATTTTAACCTCCGAGGAGGATTCGATCTAGGCTACGATACTGTAGAGCTTCGGAGACGTGGGCCGCGGAGATCTTTTCCTCCCCTTCGAGATCGGCAATGGTCCGGGCCAATTTGAGGACCCGGTGGTAGGCTCGGGCCGAAAGCCCCAACCGCTCACAGGCCCGCTCTAAAAGCTTGCGGGCCGACTCCTCCGCCTGGCACCATTTTTGGATTTCTCGCGGCCCCAGATGGGCATTGAGGTATCCTGTACGTCCGTAGCGTTCCTCCTGACGCCGGCGGGCGGCTTCCACCCTCCGGCGTACCGCCTCCGAAGGTTCGCCCCGTCTTTCTGCAGAAAGCTCCCGGTGATCCACCGCCGGTACCTCCAGATGGATATCCAGGCGGTCCAGGAGGGGCCCCGAGAGTTTGGAGCGGTAGCGACGGATCTCCTGGGGACTGCAGCGGCAGGCCCGCCGGGGATCCCCGTAATGCCCACAACGGCAGGGATTCATGGCGCAGACCAGCATGAACCGGGCCGGAAAGGTTACACTGCCTGTGGCTCGAGTGATGGTTACCCGTCCCTCTTCAAGGGGCTCTCTCAGGGCCTCCAGGGCCCGGCGATTGAATTCCGGAAGCTCGTCCAGAAAGAGGATCCCATGGTGGGCCAGGGAGATCTCTCCGGGCCGCAGTTGGGTTCCCCCGCCGATCAATCCTACTTCGGAGATGGTGTGGTGGGGGCTGCGAAAGGGCCGTTCGGTTACAAAGGGCCTTTCCGGAGAAAGGAGCCCGGCCACGCTGTAGATGCGGGAGGTCTCCAGGGCTTCCTCCAGGGAGAGTTCCGGAAGGATGGTGGGGAGCCTCCGGGCCAGCATGGTCTTTCCCGCTCCCGGAGGTCCGATCAGCAGGAGATTATGCCCCCCGGCCGCGGCTACTTCTAAAGCCCGCCGGGCCTGCTCCTGTCCCACCAGATCCGCTAGATCCACCTCGTAGCGGGGCGGCGGGGGCTCGAAGGGCTCCGGAGGGTCCGGACGAAAGCGCCCGTGAAGGTATTCCACCACCTGAGAGAGGTGCTCAAAGGCCAGGATCTCCAGATCCCGGGCGAGCGAAGCCTCCCGGGCGTTTTCTCGGGGAAGGACCAGGCGGGAGAAGCCCAAATCCCGGGCGGAAAGGGCCACCGGAAGCGCTCCCCGCACCCCCTTGAGCCGTCCGTCAAGAGAGAGTTCTCCTAAAAAGAGGTGTTCCTTAAGGGCCTCCCGGGGGATCTTTCCCTCCGCGGCCAGAAGCCCCACGGCCAACGGAAGATCAAAACCGCTTCCCTCTTTGCGGAGGTCCGCCGGGGCCAGATTAACGGTGATCTTGCGGTCAGGATAATCGTAGCCGGAGTTGCGCAGGGCCGAGCGCACCCGCTCCCGGCTTTCCTTTACGGCGCTGTCCGGAAGACCCACAATGGTGGTCCCCGGAAGACCGAAAGAAAGGTCTACTTCCACTTCCACGGGGATGGCCTCCACCCCCGAAAGGGCCACGGTAAAGACCCGCACCGGCATGGATTTTTTATAGCACAAAAAGGAAAGGCCGTGGAAGCGGAAAGCCCCCACGGCCTTAAGAGCCGGAAAATTAGTTTGAAATTAGCCGCCCAGGCCGGCCAGGGCCATAAAGCTTCCGAGCTTGGCAAAGATGAGGTAGAAGCCCAACACCAGGGCGTAGAGGGTCAGGGCCTCGATAAAGGCCAGACCCAGGATCATGGTCACGGTGAGCTTTCCGGCCAGTTCCGGATTACGGGCGATGCCTTCACAGGCCCCGCGGGTGGCGTGACCCATACCCACGCCGCAGCCGCTGGCGGCAATCCCTACGCCCAGGCAGGCCCCCAGGACCACCGCCCCGAGAAAGCCGAAACCGAGCTGTCCGGCGGCTCCACCCTCGGCCGCCAGCGCCAGGCTCGCACCCACCAAGAGAAACAGCGCCGCAAGTCCCAGAACCTTTTTCATCCTTTTCCCTCCTTTTTCAATTTTTTTGTTTTATACTCGCCAGATGCGAGGTTCTCCCCCGCACCCCTGCCGTCTTAGTGCGCCTCCTCCACCGCCCCGGCAAAGTAGGCCAGAGAAAGGGCGATAAAGATGAGCATCTGCACAAAGGCCACCACCACACCCAGGAGAAGGATGGGCAGAGGAGCCAGGTATTTCCCCGCCAGGAAGAGCAGGATCCCCACCAGGAGCTCCTTGGAATACATGTTGGCAAAGAGTCGTACGGAAAGGGAGATCACTCGGCCCAGGTGGCTGAAAACCTCAATGAAGAACATGAGCGGGGCCAGCCACTTAATAGGACCCAAGAAGTGTTTAATGTAGCCCGGTCCGTGAAACCAGATCCCCAGGATGTGGTAATAGACGATGGTGATAAGGGTGAGCCCCAGGGTGACGTTGATGTTGGCCGTGGGGCAGGCAAAGCCCGGGATGAGGCCCATAAAGTTGGAGATCCCGATGAAAAGGGCGAAATAGACGATCAGCGGGAAGACCAAGGGGAAGACATCCCGTTTGAGATGCCGGGGATCCGGGAGGTTTTCCCGGGTGAAATTATAGAGGATCTCCATCACGAATTCCCAGAAGTTCTGGAGACCACTGGGAATGAATTCCCCCCGCCGGGCTCCGGCCAGGGCCAGGACCAGGATAATGGCCAGGGTCAGATACCCATAGACCATGTGGGGAGCCACTAGATACTCCAGCTTTAGGTGAAAGAGATCCGCAAAGAGGCTCCCTTCGGGATGGGCATGCACGTAAAAGTGCTCTCCGGAGGGAAGGCCGAGCTTCTGCAGAAGAAGACACAAGAGATAGAGAGGTTCTTCCATGGGGCTACCTCCTTGAACCTATTGGCAAAATACGACCTAAAAGGGCCTCTCCGGCCAGGAGAAAGCCCTGGAGGACTACCACCGAAAGGCCCAGGACCAGAAAGACCGGATGCAAAATTCCCGTACGAAAGGCCAGTCCCAGGAGAAGGCCCACGGCCAGAAGCCGCAGGTAGTACTTCAAGAGGAAGCTCCGGAGGATTTTTCCGTAAGGCACTCCGGCCAGGGCCTGCCCGGCGATCCAGCGGCCGTCACGTTTAAGATATTGAAAGAGCACCAGACTCAGGACAACCCCGGCGAGCACACTACCCACCGCCCGGGGCTCCCGAGCTGCAAGCGCCGTTCCTATCACCAGGGCCAGCCCCAGAAGAAGATTGCGCACCTCAAACTCCCGCAGGGCCCTTTCCGGATGGGAAAAATTCATTCTTCCTCGTCCTTAGGGGGATTCATACGGCGCTGAAAGTAAAAAACATTCTTGATCCCTCCGGCAGCCCCCAACCCTATACCTATGACCGTGAACCAGGGAGAGGTCCGGCCGTGAAAGAGCTTTTCGTCCAGGAACCAGCCGAAGACGGCCCCAGCCAGCACCGAGCCCACCATGGCCAGCCCTACACTCAGGGCCTCGCCTATCAATTCCCAGAGATACTCCCAGGTGCCTTTTCCCATTCACGCCCTCTACGCTTAGCAGGAAAAGCCCCACAAGTCAAACGAAATAATAGCCGATCCCCGGCTAAAAAGTTATAAGAGGCGCCCTTTTTTCCGTCTTTCCTCAAAGTGCTCCCGCACCTGATACATGAAGGCCTCGATGCGCATGCGTGTTCCCATAGACCGTTGGCCGTCACAGGGCACGGTAAGCACCGGCACGTAGCCCTGGTCCTCCCTTACCCGTTTAAGGAGCATTCCGGCTACGGTCCCGGGCATGCAGGTAAAGGGGATGACGTTCACGATTCCGTTGACCCCGTGCCGGAGGTAGTCCAGAGATTTGCCCACGGAAAGGATGGCCTCCCCCTCAAATTCGTCGTTCATGTATTTGCGGGCCAGGGCCAGAAGTTCCTCCACCGTAGGCTCTTCGGCGGTGCGCAGGAGGTCCCGCACCAGGGCCACAAAACGATGCTCGTCCTGGAGCTGCACCCGGTTTTCCAGGACCAGTTTGAGGAGGTTTTTGAAGAGCCGGTAACGCTTGGCCCAGCGCTTGGAGGTGTAGTTGATATAGTAGAACCATTCGGCAATGGTGGGAGTCCAGACCTCGGCCCCCAGATCCTCGAGCACCCGGACCAGATTCTCGTTGGCAAATCGGTTGGAACGCACATAGATTTCGCCCACGATTCCCACTACGGGCTTGCTCCCCCGGTCTTTTACCGGAATGGCCGCAAAGTTTTCCCGGATTTCGGCCATGACCTCTACCAGATCTTCCCGGGCCTCCACCGCCCGCTCCAGCCGTTCCACGGCCTCCCAGTAAACCTTTTCCGTGTCCCCGGGATGGACCTCGTAGGGCCGGATCTCCCGCAGGAGTTTGTCCAGAAGGTCCATACAGATGAGGGCCTTCCAGGTAAGCCGGGTGAAATCCCCCCCGATCATTCCCAGGTCCTCGTAAAGTTTCACGTCCTGAGTGGGGGAGTAGATGGGCACCTCCGCAAACCCCAGTTCGTCCAGGATCTTGCGGTGCAGCCGGTTGTACTGGCCGAACCGGCAGGGCCCGGCCCCAGAGGGCATGAAAAAGGCTACTTTTTGAGGATCTACCCCGTTTTGGAGGAGTTTGATCATGTCTCCGGTGGTAAGCACCGTGGGGTAGCACTCCCTTCCGGAGGTGTAGCGGCGTCCCCAGTAGAGGGCCTCCTCGTCGGGCTCGGGGAGGACTTGGGCCTCTACCCCGCAGGCCCGGAAGGCCGCGGCCAGCACTCGGGCGTGATCGGCCATATAGGGGATGTAAAGCACCCGCCCGTCCCCGGGACGCACTCGAGGGCGCGCTGGCTTCTGGGGTTTGGGGTAGCTCCGGGCCTTGCCCCGGATACTGTCCAGGAAGGCCTCGATGCGGGTGACCACCCCGGCATCGGCACTGTGTTCGTCGATCTCGATTTGAAGATAGGGCTTTCCCCCGAGAAGTTCCTCAAAAAAGTGTTCGATAAAGGAGTCCGGGCCGCAGGAGAAGTTGGTGATGAAAAGGGGAAAGAGCTGGGGAATCTCCCGACAGAGGTGGGCCGCAAGGAGGATACGCTGTCCGTAGCGCCAGTACATACCCTCCAGCCCGTCAAGCTCCCGGACCTCCGAAAGGGGGAGCATATCCACCGGGAGGGCCAGGACCCCCAGGCTGCGGACCTTGTTGTGGATGGCGAGATTGGCCCCGGGATCCAGGGCATTATAAGGGCGGCCCACCAGCACTAGGGCCACCTGGTCCGGGGTGAGGCCCTGGAGGAGCTCCCGGCCCCGGGCCCGAAGCCAACGCTGGAAATCCTCCTGGGCGGCCTCGGCGGCCGAAAGGGCCCGTTTCATCTCCGACCAGGGGATCTCCAGCTCTCGGGCCAACTCCCGAAACTCATCCCGTAGGAGACTCCCTCCGGTCCCGAAATGAAAGACCGGACTTATCGCCCGGGCCCCGAAATCCTGAAAATTGATGGAGGCGTGGATGGCCCAGGGAAAACCTTGCACATAAGGACAGACCTTTCCGCTCTTGAGCTGCGGATGATCCGAGGGGAGATCCGTGATCTGGGGAAGGAAGATGCGTTTTAGGCCTCGCCTCAAGAGGTCCAGTACGTGGCCGTGGGCCAGCTTTACCGGGAAACAGGTCTCGGCAGCCACCACCTCACAGCCCTCTTTGATAAGGGCCTTACCCGTGGGGGAGGAAAGCACCACCCGGAAGCCGAGCTCCTGAAAGAGGGTGGCGAAGAAGGGCAGACGCTCCCAGAAGGGGAGGCAGAGGGGGATCCCTATCTCTCCCCTGGGGGCCTCTTCTACTTCTTTCACGTAAGAGAGGAGCTTGCGGGTGCGTTCCTCCACGGGATTGGGGAGGTCTTTCGGGGGTTTGCGGTGTTCGGCCTCGTAGCGCTCGCAGCGGCCCCCGTAGAAATAAGGCGGCCGGCCTTCTACCGAGACCCGGTGAATTTCACAGCGGTTGGGACAGGCCTGACATTCAAAGGAAGAGATGGCGTATTTCACCTGAGAGAGGTCAAAGCCCCGGAAGCGACTCCGCTCCCAGGTCCGTTCAGCCATGGCCAGACGGGCCACGCCAATGGCCCCGGTAACTTCATGATGCGGGGGAACGGTAAGGGGCTTTCCCAGGACTTTTTCAAAGGCGGCCACTATCCCGCGGTTGAAGGCCGTGGCCCCCTGGAAGAAGATTTTTTTCCCGATACGCCGGTCCTCTACCACCTTGTTGAGGTAATTGTAGACGATGGCGTAGCAGAGCCCGGCGATGAGGTCCTCTTTGGGAAGCCCCTGCTGTTGATAATGCAGGAGGTCGGACTGCATAAAGACCGTGCAGCGCTCGCCCATCTTGAGGGGGGCCTCGCTTTTTAGGGCCAGCTCTCCGAAGCGCTCGATGGGCACTCCCAGGCGTACGGCCTGCTCCTCAAGGAAAGATCCGGTCCCCGCGGCACAGGCCTTGTTCATGGTGAAATCCACCACCGTCCCCCCCTCAAGACGGATGTACTTGGAGTCCTGGCCCCCGATCTCAAAGATGGTGTCCACCTCTGGATCCAGGGCCAGGGCCCCCAGGGCCTGGGCGGTGATTTCGTTGCGGATCACGTCTGCCCCCACGAAGTCTCCCACCAGATAGCGCCCGGAGCCCGTGGTCCCCACCCCCAGGACCTCCACCTCCTCCGGAAGCTTTTCCCGCAGGGCGAGAAGAAGCTCCTTCACGCTTTCTAAGGGTTTTCCGTGGTGCAGTCGATAGACCTTGGCCACCAGAGCCCCGCTTTCGTCTAAAGCCACGGCCTTGGTGCTCACCGAACCTACATCGATTCCGAGGTAGACCCTCCGGGGTCGGGCCGGGGCCTCCGGGGCTTTTAAATAGACCGAGCGCATGGGGGAGAGCTTGGGGAACCGTTGGGGGGCTGGGCGGCGCTCCTTGAGGTAGGCCCGGAGGAGTTCCGCCCCCCGGTAGGGGGAGGCGGCCTTTCCGTCAAGCCCGTAAAGGGCCGCTCCGATGGCCCCCATGATTCCGTGGTGTTCGGGGATGATGAGTTCCTCGTCTTTGAGGCCGAAGACCTCTTTGATGGCCCGGCGCACCCCGAGATTGGCCGCCACCCCGCCTTGGAAGACCACCGGGGGCTCCACCCGGCGGCCCTTGGCCAGGTTGCTCTTGAGGTTGCGCACGATGGCGAAACAGAGCCCGGCAATGATCTCGTGATCCGGGACCGCGGCCTGCTGGAGATGGATCATGTCCGATTTGGCAAAGACCGTGCAGCGGCCGGCGATCCGGGGGATGTTTTCGGCCTTAAGGGCCAGACGACTGAATTCTTCGATGGAATAACCCAGCCGGGCCGCCTGCTGTTCCAGAAAGGCCCCGGTGCCCGCAGCACAAAGGGTATTCAGGGCAAAGTCTGCGATACGAAACCGGCCTTCTTCATGCTTGATGAAGACCAGCTTGGAGTCCTCACCCCCGATATCGATAATGGTCCGAGCCTCGGGATGAAAGTGTTCTACGGCCCGGGCGTGGGCCATGACTTCGTTGACAAAGGCCACCCCCAGGATCTGGGAGATGAATTTTCCCGCGGTTCCGGTGCAGGTGATCCCGGAAAGCGCGGAGCCGAAACGGTCTTCCACCTCGGAAAGAAGTCTTTCGGCGGTCTCCACCGGCTGCCCGTGGGTCTTCTGGTAAACCTTATGGACCAGACGGCGGCTTTCATCCAGTACGGCCACCTTGGCCGTCCCGGAGCCTACATCCAGTCCTACATAAAGCTCTCCCATACGACCCCTCCATCCGGTATTTCGTAAAAAACTGGACTTTTCTACGGGCTTTTGGTTTATTTGGCCCCTTTTTAAGTCCGGTTTTCCTAAGAGTAAATTTAAAAAAGGTTCTCGGCAAGGAGGGCCCGCAGTTTTTGAAGGAGCTTGAGGCCGGTGTCTTCGGGGCCTACGGGGAGATGGAAGACGGGGATCCCTTGCTGGAGGTAAAATTCGAGGAGGGGCCGGGTCCTTTCGCGATACCAGGAAAGCTTGCGGGCTACGAGTTCCGGAGTATCGTCCGGGCGCCCTTTGCGGTCGCCTGCAGGGTCTTTCCGGAGGCGGAACCAAAGGGTTTTTTCGTCCACCCGAAGTTCCACCGCCACCCGCAGATCCAGCAGACGCAAAACGTCCCGGGCCTGGCCCAGATGCCGGGGAAGACCGTTCAAGATGAGGAGATCTTTCTCTCGGGCCTGTTTTCTCCAGAGAAAGGCCCGCAGGATTTTTTCGGCCAGAGGAAAATGCTCATCCTCCAGGAGGAGGCCTTCGGCGAGCACCCGGCGCACGAACTCCACCTCCTCCGGGCCGATCTCCGGGGGGCCCTCCCCGGCGGCCACCCGGCGCAGTTCGGCCCCGAAGTCGAAATGCAGGGCCCGGTGCCCGTAGAGCCCTTCCTTTTCCAGGGCCTGGCCCAAGGGGCTCTTTCCCGCTCCCGTGGGGCCCAAAAGGTGCAGGGCCTTCATGGCAGGAGGGCGTCCACAAAGGCTTGCGGCTCAAAGGGGGCCAGATCTTCCATCTTTTCTCCCAAACCCACAAAGCGGATGGGAAGCTTGAAAAGATGGGCCACGGTCACGGCGATGCCCCCTTTGGCCGTCCCGTCCATTTTGGTAAGGATCAGGCTGTGGAGGTTTACGGCCTCGCTGAAAAGCCGGGCCTGGCTTACGGCGTTCTGTCCGGTGGTGGCGTCAAGCACCAGGATATTTTCGTGCGGGGCCTCGGGGATGACCTTTCCGGCCACCCGGACCATTTTCTTGAGTTCTTCCATGAGGTTGTACTTGGTGTGGAGGCGTCCGGCGGTATCCACCAGGACGACCTCCACCCCCCGGGCCTTAGCGGCCTCCAGCCCTTGGTAAACGACGGCTCCCGGGTCCGCCCCCGGGGCCTGTTTGACCACGGGAAAGCCCACCCGCTTTCCCCAGGTCTCCAGTTGTTCGATGGCTGCGGCGCGGAAGGTGTCTGCCGCTACGGCCAGGACGGAAAAACCCCGGCCCCTGAGATGCCAGGCCACCTTGGCCAGGGTGGTGGTTTTGCCCACCCCGTTGACTCCGATGAAAAAGATCACCGCCGGGCTGGCCTCCGGAGGAAAGGGCGGGGCCGGAAGGCTTACCATGCGCAGGATCTCTTCCCGCAGGCTGCGTTTGAGTTCCCCGGTACGCAAGGGTTCTCCCAGGGCCAGCTTGCGACGAGCGGGTTCAAGCAACCGATTTACGGTCTCAATCCCAATATCCGCGGTGATGAGAATTTCTTCCAGCTCCTCCAGAAAGGCCTGGTCCACCAGCCGGTCAATCTCAAAAAGCTCTCCCAGGGTGTCGGCCAGCCGCTCTCGGGTCTTGGAAAGACCGGCCCGGAATTTTTGCCAGAGCCCGCTCTCTTCGGGCTCTTCGGTAGGAGGGGCTTCCGGGGAAGGCTCCGAGGGGAGTTCTTGGGCTGCTGCCGGGGCCTTTTCTTCCTTTTTTCGGCGGAACCACTTGAGCATGGCCGGACCTTGCGTTAAATGTTGGCCATACTTTATTATTGATCTTTTAGCGAGGCAAGCCATGGAGATCGAACTTCACCTGGTCCCGGAGGAAAAGAGGCGTCCGGTCCCGGAGCTCAAAAATCTGGTCTTCGGAAGGCTTTTCACCGAGCACATGTTCGTCATGGAATATGATTGCCGGAGAGGCTGGCATTCTCCACGCATCGTGCCTTACGGACCCGTGACCCTCGATCCGGCGGCCATTGTGCTCCACTATGCCCAGACCATCTTTGAAGGCCTCAAGGCCTACTGGGGGGTGGACGGAAAGATCCGTCTTTTTCGTCCCTGGGAGAACCTGAAGCGCTTAAACCGCGGAGCAGACCGCATGTGTATGCCCCGCGTGGACGAGGAGTTGGTCCTGGAGGCCATTAAGAAACTGGTCCTTATCGACCAGGCCTGGATTCCGCGGGAAAAGGGGGCGGCCCTTTACATTCGTCCCTTCATGTTTGGAGACGAGCCCACCTTGGGGGTCAAGCCCAGCCATACCTATACCTTTATGATCATCCTCTCTCCGGTGAGTGCCTACTATCAGGAGGGGTTTAACCCGGTAAAGATTTATGTCACCGACGAATTTGTGCGGGCCGCTCCCGGGGGCACGGGGGAGGTCAAGGCCGGAGGCAACTACGCCGCCAGTCTCAAGGCCGCAGAGGTGGCCAAGGCCAAAGGTTATACCCAGGTCCTCTGGTTGGACGCGGTGGAACGGCGCTATGTGGAAGAGGTGGGGACCATGAACATCTTCTTTTATTTCGAGGATGAACTGACCACCCCGGCCCTTTCCGGAAGCATTCTTCCGGGGATCACCCGGGACTCGGTCCTGAAACTGGCCCACTCCTGGGGGCTTCCGGTCTCCGAAAGGAGGATCTCCATCGAAGAGGTGATCGAGGGGGCGGAAAGCGGGCGCCTCAAGGAGTGTTTTGGCACCGGCACCGCCGCGGTCATCTCCCCGGTGGGGGCCCTGGCTTACCGGGGACGGGAATACGTCATCAATGACGGAAAGACCGGCCCTCTGGCCCGCCGTCTCTTTGAGGAACTCACCGGCATCCAGTACGGGGAAAGGCCCGACCCCTTCGGCTGGACCTTGATCCTGACCTAAAAATCGACGATCTTTTTGGCCTTGGCCGTCTCGCGCTGGATGGCTGCCGCCTTGTCCAGATCAAAGTCGGCCAGCTCTTCCTCCCCCAGGTCGCGATAGACCTGACTGCGGGCCATAAAGGCCGCCGCATAAAGGGGTTCAAGATCAATAGCCCGGTTGAAGGTCTCCAGGGCCTTCTCGAGTAAGGCCTTTTTTTCTTCCTCTTGCTGGGTCAATTGACTCCGGCGGTAGAAGACCTGCCCCAGCCGAAAATAGAGGCGGGGGTTTTCGGGCTCCAGCTCCAGGGCCCGGTTAAGGTCGGCCTCGGCCTCCTCCAGGCGCTCCAGCTTGAGATAGGCCGCAGCCCGGGCCTGGTAGGCCTTGGCTAGCCGGGGATCGGCCTCCAGGGCCTTGGTAAGATAGACAATGGCTTCCTCAAATTGTTGTTTGAAAAGGAGGAAGGCTCCTTCTTCGAAGAGCTCTTCCGGACTCATGGATTTGACCTCCTGGGATTTGTGGCTCAAAATTTATAAGATAAAAGACGGACTTACAAGGGAGGGGTGCCCGAGTGGTCGAAGGGGGCGGCCTTGAAAGCCGCTGAGGGCCTTAGCGCCCTCCGGGGGTTCGAATCCCTCCCCCTCCGCTTGTCGCCCGAGAGGATATAGCTTAAAATGGAAAAGGCCCGGAGGGGTGGCCGAGTGGTCGAAGGCGCTCGCCTGCTAAGCGAGTGTGCCCCCAAAAGGGGCACCGTGGGTTCGAATCCCACCCCCTCCGCCACCTCCACCCACCCGCCGGCGTAGCTCAACTGGCAGAGCATGGGATTTGTAATCCCAGGGTTGAGGGTTCAAGTCCCTCCGCCGGCTCCAAGTTTTACCAAAAGGCTTTAGAAGGGTCGAAAGTGCGAAGGAAAAGGCGTACCTCCTCCAGGGGCAGGGGACGGGCAAAGAGAAAACCCTGGATCTCTTCCACCCCTAGGCCGGCCAGAAAGGCCAGTTGTTCTTTGCGTTCCACTCCTTCGGCCACCAGGCGTTTTCCCAGATTGCGGGCCATAGAGACGATGGCCATGACTACCTCGGCGTCCTCTCGACTTTCCGGAAGCCCTTTGACAAAGGAGTAGTCGATCTTAAGGGTCCGGGCGGGAATCTTTTTGAGGTAAGCAAAAGAGGAGTAGCCGGTACCGAAATCATCAAGGGCGATCTCCAGACCCATCCCGGCCACCTCTTCTAGGAGGCCTTCCCCGGAAGCCCCTACCTTGAAGAGGAGGCTTTCGGTGATCTCCATCTCCAGGGCTTGGCCGGGCAGACCGGTCTCCGAAAGGGCCTCTCGCAGAGCGGAAAGGAGGACCTCCTGGTCCAGAAATTGTTTTACGGAGACATTGAAGGAAAGACGAAGCTCCGGGAATTCCTCGCGGAGCTCCTTCAGGGCCCGGGCGGCCTCCCGGATCACCCAGCGGCCCACCTCTACAATGAGGCCGGAGTCCTCCAGGGGGGGGATAAACTCTCCGGGAGGCACCAGCCCCTTTTCTGGCGCTTGCCAGCGGATCAGGGCCTCTAGGGAGGTGACCTTGCGGGAAGAAAGGGCGATGCGGGGCTGGAAGTAGAGTACAAATTCCTGCCTTTCAAGGGCCCTTTCCAGGTCCCGCAGGAGGACAAAGTGCGTGAGGGCCTTTTCCGAGACCTTGGGGGAGTAAAAGGCCATCCCACCCGGGCCCTTCTTTCGGGCTTCTTTCAAGGCCAGAGAAGCGGCATCCAGGAGGGCCTCCGGCTCCCGGCCGTCTTCGGGAAACAGGGCCGCCCCCAGAGAGGCCGTAAGGCGGATTTCCTCGTGGTCAATGCGGAAGGGCTCGCTCAGGGCCTTCTGGACCCGGGCCACCAAGGCCCCGGGAGAGAGGTCATCCAGGAGATAGGAGAAGGCAAACTCATCGGGACCCACCCGGGCCAGGGTCCCAGAGTTGCTCACCAGCCAGAGGAGGCGAGCCCCGATCTCCCGTAAGAGGGCATCTGCCCGGACACGGCCGAGTTCCAGGTTCAGGGCGGAGAAACGATCAAGATCGAGCCTTACCAAAATCAGGGGAAGAGCTTTGTGCCCGGCGATCTCTAGTTCGTGCTCTAGGGCCGCCAGGAGATAGCGCTGGTTGGGGAGCCCGGTAAGGACGTCTCGAAAGAGGGCCTCCTCCAAGGCGCGGGTCTTTAAGATATGGAGGTAGCCCAGGGAAAGGTCCCGGGCAATCTCTTCCAGGAGACGGATTTCCCTGGCGGTGAAGTGGTGGGGCGTGCGGGCGTAAAGGAGGAGGCTTCCCCGGAGCTCGCCTTCCAGAGACAGGGGCAGGGCCACCAGAGAGCGGAAGCCTAACCTTTCGGACTTTTCCGCCCAGGGACGAAAGCGGGGGTCCTGACGGGTATCTCCCACGACCACCGGACGGCCCTCCCGCAAAGAAAGGCCGCAGGGGCCCTGGCCGGAGGGTCTTTCCGGATCCGCAGAGACTTCAAAGTCTTCAAGATAGGCCGTCTCTCCGGCGGCAGCCGCAATCTCTACCTCCGGGGAAGGGGGCCGGTTCAGGGCCACCCAGGCCAGGGCAAAGCCCCCTACCCGGACCATAATCTCACAGGCCCGTTCCAAGAGCCGGTGCACATCCTCCCGTTCCTCAAAGATGAGAAGATTGATCTCCCGCAGGAGGGCGTAAATGCGGTTCAGGGTCTCGAGTTCTTTTAAGGCCTCCGCAAGATTTTCCTCCCGCAGGACAAAATAGACCCCGGTGACCCGGAGAGAAAGCCAGAAGATGAGCCGGGTAAGGAGGATGCGCAGGGTCCCGCGCCTTTTGGGAACCTTCTCCCGGGCCCCGAGCTCCCGATAGAGGATGTGCCACAGGAGGAAGAGCCCCTCCTGAAACCGGGCCGGGCTGACCCCCACCTCCAGATGTCGTCGGGCCACCGCTTCGGTGCGGGCAAGGATCTCGGCCGAAGAAGGAGCCGCCAGAAAATCCACCAGGAAGGAGGAGATCTTTTCTTTAAGGGCGGCAAATCTTTGGGGGTCGGAGAAGATCTCTTCCAGGGCCGGGGAGTCCTTGAGAAGGGCTACATGGCGATAAAATTCCTCGTAGAGCCCTCTTTCCTGAGCCAGGGCCGCAAGCTCCTCCAGGAGCCCCTTCTCCTCTTCCGTAGGAAGAAGTAGCGGGGAAACCAAGGAAAACTCTCTGGGCCCTATCTCCAGCAGACCTCCTTTCTTTTGCTCAATTTTATCGGAAAAGATCCCCTCTTCAAGTTTCCGGTTTTTGACCAAAAATAATTTCTGGATTGCAAATTTTACAGGGAGAATTTTTCTGCTAAACTAAAATTATGTTTGATTTGACCATCCTGGGAGGGGGAGCGGCGGCCTTTGCCGCGGCCTATCGGGCCGAGGAGCTCGGCAAACGCACCCTTCTCATAAACGACAGCCGAATCCTTCCCCTGGGGGACCTGCGTCAACGTGGGCTGTATCCCTTCCAAGATTCTCCTGCACCGGGCCAAGCAGGCCTGGGAAGGGGGCCGCAGGGGAGAAGACTTTTCAGGCCCGTTTCCTTCTGGTGGCCACGGGGGCTTCTCCGGCTCTGCCGCCGGTGCCGGGGCTTGCGGAAACCCCGCATCTCACCTACCGCAACCTCCTGGAGCTTTCTCGAGCGGTGGCCTCGGTGGCGGTCCTGGGAGGAGGTCCGGTGGCTCTTCCCCACTATGGGTGAGGCCCCGAAAAAGGTGGCCCAAAGTTTTACCCAAGATCCGGCCTGCCAGCCCTGCTGTGTGGAATAATCCCTGAAAGGAGGGTCCCATGTCTTTTAAAGAAGCTGCCGGAGGGCTGGTGGCCAGTGTGGCCTCCATCTTGGCCGCCTCTTGCTGCGTAGTCCCCACGCTTTTTTTAGTCTTCGGGGTCTCGGTAAGCGGACTGGGTTTCTTGAGCAGCCTCGAACCCTATCGCCCTTATTTTTTGGTGGTGGGCTATCTGGCCGTAGCCTTTTCCTTCTATCGGATGTACCACCTCCGGGACTGGTTCCGGGAAAAGATCCTCAAAAAGAGGGTCTTCCGCTGTGCCTGTGAGGAGGCCGGATGGGTCTCTCGGGTCGGGCGTCTCCTCACCTGGGTGGCCCTGGTCCTTCTCTTGGTGGCCACCTTTTACCCCTGGGCTTTGGCCCATATTTACGGTTAAGGGGGTCGGCATGAAAAAGAGGATGGGGGTTTTCCTTCTCCTTTTGAGCCTTACGGCTTCTGCGGCCTGGGCGGAGACGGTGTGGGTCATCGATGTGGAGGGTATGACCTGTAAGCTCTGCCCCATCGCCATCCGCAAGTCTCTTTCCCGGATAAAGGGGGTCAAATGGGTGAAGACCTCCCTCAAAAACCGCATCGCGGTGGTGGTAAGCGAAGATGCGGTTCCGGAAGAGGCCCTACTTCAGGCCATTTCTCGGGCCGGAGGCTACAAGGGTCGGGTAATCGGAAAGACCCGGTTTTAACCCCTAAACCCGGAATTGGGCCGCCAGAGAGGCCAGATCCTGGGCCAGGCGAGAGAGCCCCTGGGCCTGCTCCAGGTTCTTGCGGGCGGTCTCTACGGCCTTGAGGGCTTCCTGGTAGGCTGCTTGGGCCTCCCCGGAGAGGTTTTCGGCCTCCCTTCTGGTGGATTCCAGCCGTTCGGCGATCTCGGAAATGACCGCGGTCTGTTCTTCTACTGCGGCCGCGATGGCCGAGGCGATCTGGTTGATTTCTTCAATGATGTTCACGATTTCGTCCGTGGCCTCTACGGCCTGGCGGGACTCGTTCTGCATGGCCCGGATCTTTCCGGTGATCCCCTCCGTGGCCTCGGCGGTCTGCCGGGCCAGCTCCTTGACTTCATTGGCTACCACGGCAAAGCCCTTTCCGGCCTCCCCGGCCCGGGCGGCCTCGATGGTGGCGTTCAGGGCCAGAAACTTGGTCTGTTCGGCCACTCCGGTGATGAGCTGGATCACGGACTCGATTTCCCGGGAGACCTCTCCCACCTTGTGGATGACCTCCTGGGCCAGCCGGGCCTTCTCCACGGCCTCGTTGGTGATCTGGGTGGCCTTGGTGGTGTTCTGACTAATTTCCTGGATGGCGGTGGAGATCTCGTTTACCGCCTGGGCCTCGGCCTGGGCATGGGAAAGGATAGTCTGGGCGTTGCGCTCCATGCTTTCGGCCCGCAGTTTGGTCCCTTCGCTGCTCTGGATGGTCTCTTCGGCGGCGGCCTGCATCTGCCGGGCCTCCTCCTGCAGGTCTCCGGAGGCCTCCCGGATCTTCTGCACCATGGGGCGCAGTTCTTCCAGGGTCTGGTTGATCATGGCCAGCATCTGGGCAATCTCGTCGCGGTCTCGCACTTCCAAATGATGGGAGAAATCTCCCTGGGCCAGGCGGGTGAGGGCCTCACTTAGGGCGGCAAAGCCTCCCCGGAGTTTGCGATGAAAGTAAAGTCCAAAGGCCACAAGGAGAAGTACCGAAAGCCCCACCACCACCGCCTGAAGGAGGGAGACTAGTCGCAGGCGTTCTTCAGCCCTCCGCTGAAGTTCTCCGATCTGGGACCGCAGGATCTGGGCCCCCTGATCTAGCTCCTTGTAGAGGGTCTTGGTAAGGGGGCTTAATTCCTCATTGTAGATCTCCAGGAGGGCCTCGCGCAGTTCGTCTTCGTCCTCCCATTGGTCGGCCCGGGAAAGCATCTCCAAGACCCGATCGGAGAGCGCATTCATTTTCCGGTAGCGCCTCTGCAATTTATCCAGGAAGGCCTTCTCTTCGGTGGTGTGGGCCTTGAGACTTTGGAGATCTTGGACCAGGTCCTTGGTGGAGAAGCGGAATTCCGCAAGATTGAACATGCCGGAAAGGATATTCACCTTCCAGCGCGTGAATTGATATTTGAGGTCTTGGAGGCGTAGGAGCTCTTCTATACGCTCATTGGCTTCCCTTTGAACGAGGCGGTATTCCTGTTTGGCCCAGAAGAGGGCGGCTAGACCCAGAAGGTTGAGGGCCACGATGATCCCGAAGACCAGCCCCATGCGCGCTACCAGACCGAAACGCTTCATGTCTCTCCTCCCGGCTTTTGGGCATTATATAACATTTGAGCTATAAGAAAAGGGCTATTCTATAGAGACGGCCGTAAGGCGATTCCGCCCGTGGGTCTTGGAATAATAAAGGGCCTTGTCCGCCACTTCGATGAGGCGCTGGGGGGTAGCTTGGGTGGCAGAGGGGAAAACGGAGGAGACCCCTAAGCTGATGGTGATTTGGAGGGTAAGGCCGTTGGCTTCGAAGGAATGTTGTTCTACGGTCTTCCGAAGGCGCTCTCCGAAACAGGAAGCTCCTTGGAGATCGGTCTCCGGGAGGATGATGGTAAATTCTTCCCCTCCGTAACGAGCTGGAATATCCGAAGTCCGCATGCTTTGCCTTATGAGGCGGGCCAGTTCCTTGAGGACCTGGTCGCCCACCGGGTGCCCGTAGGTATCGTTTACTTTCTTGAAATGATCGATATCCAGGATCACCAGAGAAAGGGCCCGTCGGTAGCGCCGGGCCCTCTCAAATTCCTCCCGCAAGCGTTCCTGGAAGTAGCGGTGATTGTAAAGTTCGGTAAGACCGTCGCGGATGCTGAGCTGGCGTAGTCTTTCATTGGCGGCCTTGAGCTTCCGGGCCAGTTCCTCGGCCCGGGCCTTTTCCTCCTGGAGTTTTTTTACCAGAAGAACATAATTCAGGCTCAGCTTACCCAGCTCTTCTCGTACCTCTTCCAGGATGTGGGAATAGGGAGGGATTCTTTCCCCAGGGAGTTCGAAGAAGGCCAGGAGTTGGTTGGTCTCTTCGGCCACCCGGTCAATGATCTCCCGGGTATTTTCCTCGGGGAATCCTAAGAGGTCCTTAAATTGGGAAAGGGTCTCTTCGTAGTAAAAGGCACTCCTCCGGCTGAAATAGATCCCTCCCAGGAGGCCGGCCAGAGAGAGAATGCGGGCGTGCGCGCGATATTCCTCAGGGGCTTTAGTCCAGCAGTGATGGTAGGTAATATCCATCACCAGGTGATCCGGAAGGGACCAGGTCTTGAGGAAGTACCCTCCGGCCTCCGCATGGGTAAAACCCCACATCTCCCTTTCGATTTCCGCCAAGGACCTCTGAGAGACCTCCTTTTCGTCGAAGGCCGCGAGATAGTCTTCTCCTAAGAGGAGATAGAGGGCCAGGACTCCGATGTCCATGAGAAGACCGGCGGAAAAGAGGTGATCCTCCTCCAGCCCCATTTCCTGGGCCAGGAGTCTGGCTCCCACGGCATTGGCCACCGAACGTTTCCAGAAGTGTTCCATATCGAATTCTGTGGCTCTGGTCAGTTTTTTTTCGCTCTTCAATCCCTCGTAAACTTTGAAAGTAAGGGCCAAATTTTTGATAACTTCCGTTCCCAGGAAGGCGATAGCCTTCTCCAGGGAGGTAATTTCCTTTCCTCCGCCCCGATAGAGGGGAGAGTTGGCCAGCCCCAGGACCCGGGCGGCCAGGGCCGGATCCAGGCGGATGGTCTCGGCCAGCTGGCGATAATCGTCGCGTCGGACCTGCTCCAAAAGCCTTACCGCCAGGGCCGGAGGGGAAGGGAGATGTACTTTTCGATCCGCAAAAAAGGCTTTAACTTTGTCAAGGTCCATCGGACTTCCCCCAAGAAAAATTCAATTTTGGTTTAACCAAAAATTTAGAAAAAGGCAACCTTAACGAGGAAGAAAGTTGAGAAAAATTGTCCTGCGGGGCTGTCGCGAACATAACCTAAAGGGGTTGGATCTAGAGATTCCCCTTTACCGGGTGGTGGCGGTCAGTGGACCCTCGGGCTCGGGAAAGTCCACCCTGGTCTTCGATACTCTCTTTGCCGAGGGTCAGCGCCGCTATCTCGAGACCTTTTCTTCTTACGTGCGCCAGTATTTTGAGCGTCTGCCCCGGCCCCGGGTGGAAGCCATCGAGAATATCCCCCCGGCCATCGCCATCAGCCAAACCAACCCGGTGAAAAGCTCCCGTTCCACGGTGGGGACCCTGGCGGAGATCACCCATTTTGCTAAGATGCTCTGGTTTCGGGCGGCCGAGGCCCGCTGTCCGGGATGCGGGAAGCCCCTTCTGGCCGCCGATCCCCTTTCGGCCGCCCGCCGCCTCCTTTCTGAGGCCGAAGGGGCTCCGGCGGTCATCACCGCCCCCCTTCACGTGGAAAGGGACCCGAGGCTCCTGCGCGAAGGCCTCCTTTCCGCAGGTTATTTCCGGGTCTGGTCCGCGGGAAAGGTCTGCGATCTGGAAGAAATGGGCGAGATTCCCGAAGAACTCGAGGTGGTTCTGGATCGGCTGAAGCTCCGGGCCGAGGAGTTCTCCCGGCTGGTCGAGGCCCTGGAGCGGGGGCTTTCCATGTCCGGAGAGGTGCGGATTCACCTGCCTTATGACCGGGAACTGCGCTTCGCCTCCGCCGAACGCTGTCCCTACTGCGGACTTCCTGCCCCCCGGAGACATCCCAACCTCTTTTCCTTCAATAGCCCGCTGGGGGCCTGTCCGGAATGCCGGGGCTTCGGGCGGGTGCTGGATATCGACTGGGATCTGGTCATCCCCGATCCCCGGAAGTCTCTCAAAGAAGGAGCCATCAGCGTACTGGAGATGCCCTTGGCCTGGGAGGTGCGGGAGGACCTAATTTCCTACTGTCGCCGGAAAGGCATCCCTCTCGACCGGCCCTGGAAGGAACTCCCGGAGGAGGTAAAGCAGAAGATCCTTTTCGGGAATGGGGACTGGTATGGGGTCAAGGAACTCTTCGACTGGCTGGAGACCAAGCGTTACAAGGCTCACGTGCGCATTTTCCTTTCCCGCTTTCGGGCCTATCGGGAGTGTCCGGCCTGCAAAGGGACGCGCTTTCGCCCGGAGGCCGGGCTTTTCTATCTGGGAGATCTGAACCTTCCCCAGTTTTACGCCCTGCCCATCGCCGAGGCCCGGAGGTTTACGGAGGGGCTTCTTGAAAGGGGAATCTCCGGGGCGGCGGAGGAGCGCCTGGTGCGGGAGATCTTGCGGCGTCTGCGCTATCTCGACGAGGTGGGCCTTTCTTACCTTACCCTCGATCGCCAGAGTCGCACCCTTTCCGGGGGCGAAGTGGCCCGGGTCCTTCTTACCCGGGCCCTTTCCTCAGACCTCACCGAGACCCTTTACCTCCTTGATGAACCCACCACCGGGCTCCATCCCCGGGACACGGCCCGGGTGGTGCGCTTTCTTCACGAGCTTTCCGCGGCAGGGAACACGGCGGTGGTGGTGGAACATGACCCGGAGGTCATCCTTTCCGCGGATCTGGCCCTGGACCTCGGTCCCGGGGCTGGGGAGGCCGGGGGGGAGCTCCTCTATCAGGGGCCTCCCGAAGGACTGCTCCAAGAGGAGACCCCCACCGGAAAGGCCTTAAGAGCCCTTCCCTTTACCCGTAAACCCCGACGGTCCCAGACCTTCCGGGAGTTTCTGGTCCTTTCCGGGGTGCGGGAGAACAATCTCAAGGATCTTATCGTGCGCTTCCCCCGGGGGGCCCTTTCCGTGGTCTGCGGGGTTTCGGGCTCGGGAAAGTCCACTTTGGTGGAACTCTGTCTTTACCGGGGGCTCAAGCGGCTGCGCGGGGAGGCTACCGAGCCCCCAGGGGCGCTGGCTGAGATTCAAGGGGGAGAGGGCTTTTCCGAGGTGGTCCTTCTCGATCAGAGCCCTCTGGCCCGCACCCCTCGGGGGAATTTGGCCACCTATCTCCGGGTCTACGATCTTCTGCGGCGTCTGCTGGCCTCCTCCCCGGAGGCCAAGGAGCGCGGTCTTGGCGCCTCTCATTTTTCTTTCAATTCCCCGGAAGGCCGCTGTCCGGAATGTGAGGGGCTGGGATATCAGGTGGTGGAGATGCAATTTCTTTCCGACCTCACCTTCCCCTGTGAGGCCTGCGGAGGAAAACGCTTTCGTCCCGAGGTCCTTTCCGTCCGCTGGCGGGGCAAGAACGTGGCCGAGATGTTGGAGATGACCGTGGAGGAGGCCCTGGAATTTTTCAAGGGCCACGGGGAGCTGGTACGCCGGCTTCTGCCAGCCCGAGAAGTGGGGCTTTCTTACCTCCGTCTGGGTCAGCCCCTTTCCACCCTCTCCGGAGGCGAGGCCCAGCGCCTCAAAATGGCCCGGGCCTTCAGCCTCTCCGAGGACCAGCCGGCCCTTCTCCTCCTGGATGAGCCCACCGTGGGACTCCATCTCCTGGATATCCAGAGACTCCTTTCGGCCCTGCGGGCCCTTGTGTCCCGGGGGCATACGGTGATCGTGGTGGAACACCATCCGGAGGTGATTCTTTCGGCCGACTGGGTGGTGGAGCTGGGCCCTGAAGGAGGAGAGGGTGGGGGCTATCTCCTTCACCAGGGGCCGGTGGCCGAACTCCTGCAAAAAGAGACTCCCACCGGAAGGTGGCTGGCCCGCTATCTTTCCGGAGAGGTGGCCTTTAAGCCCGGAGAACGTCCCCGGGTGGAGCCTGCCGAAAGGGTCATCCGCATACGCGGGGCCCGGCATCACAACCTCCAGAACCTGGACCTGGATCTCCCCCGGGAGCGCCTTATCGTAATCACCGGGGTCTCGGGCTCAGGGAAGTCCACCCTGGCCTTTGACCTCCTTTTTGCCGAGGGCCAGCGTCGGTATTTGGAAAGCCTTCCGGCCTATTTGCGGCAATTTGTCAAACTCTACGAAGAACCGGAGGTAGACCTCATTGCCGGGCTACCCCCTACGGTGGCCCTGGAGCAGAGGAGCAGCCGCCCCGGGCCCCGCTCCACCGTAGGCACCCTCACGGACACCCTGCCCTATCTGCGCCTTCTTTTTGCCCGTCTCTCTAACCCCTATTGCCCCTCCTGCGGAAGGCCCCTTTCCCGGGTCTCTCGCGAGGTCCTTCTTTCTCGTCTCTTTCAGGAATTTTCCGGCCGCAGGGTGAAGATCCTTTCGCCCCGAGTGAGGCGCCGCAAGGGCTTTCACCGGCCGGTCTTCGAAAGGGCCCTGGCCGCAGGCTTTTCCGAGGTGCGCGTGGACGGACGGTTCCTTACCCTGCCCCCTCTCCCCGAACTTTCCCGCTTCCGGGAGCACACCATCGAGGTGGTGGTGGGGGAGACCGTGATCTCTCCGGAAAGGGAGTCCGAGGTACGAAGGCTTCTGGAGATAGCCCTTTCCGGAGGGCGGGGAGAGGCCCTGGTCTGGTCTCCAGAGGAAGAATTTTTCGTGAGCGAGAGGCTTTCCTGTCCGGACTGCGGACTGAGTCTTCCGGAGCCGGATCCCCTTCTCTTTTCCTTCAATACCAAAGCCGGGGCCTGCCCGGACTGCGGGGGCTTGGGGATGAAGGGCGGAGGGGTCTGTCGGTCCTGTGGCGGGAGCCGTCTGCGTCCGGAGGCCCTGGCCTGGCGCCTGGGGGGGCGAAACATTGCCGAACTTTCGGACCTTCCGGTAGAAGACCTCCGGGAGTTTCTCGCCGGGCTTTCCTTTTCCGGGCGCGAGGCGGAGATTGCCCGGCCTATCCTCCGGGAGCTCCTTGCGCGTCTCGATTTTCTCGTGGAGGTGGGACTCCCCTATCTTTCCCTTTCCCGGCCCGGGGAGAGCCTTTCCGGGGGCGAGGCCCAGCGGGTGAGACTGGCCGCGGAGTTGGGCTCCAACCTTACCGGGGTGGCCTATGTGCTGGATGAGCCCACCATCGGGCTCCATCCCCGGGATACGGAAAAACTCCTTTCGGCCCTGCGAAGTTTGCGCGATCGGGGCAATACGGTGATCGTGGTGGAGCACGATGAAGACACCATTCGGGCGGCGGACCTGCTGGTGGATCTAGGGCCCGGAGGGGGCCGGGAAGGAGGGCGGGTGGTCTTCTGCGGTCCGCCTGAGGAACTTCCCCGCGCCCCCCAGTCGGTCACCGGAAGGGTCCTTTCCGATCCCTCGCGTTATAGGCTTGCCGGGGGCGGACGCCAGCCGGAAAGATTCCTCACCGTGGAGGGGGCCCGGCTTTACAACTTAAAGGACCTCACCGTGCGCTTTCCGCTGGAAGCCCTCACCGTGGTCACCGGGGTCTCGGGCTCGGGGAAGTCCACCCTGGTCACCGAGGTCCTTTACCGGAGTCTAGAAAGGCTTCTTTCCGGTCGGGGAGGCCCTGTGGGCTGCCGGCGCCTCCGGGGACACGAGGCCCTGCGTCGGGTCCTTCAGGTGGACCATTCCCCCATCGGGCGCACCCCTCGCTCCACCCCGGCCACCTATGTGGGCTTCATGACCGCCATCCGGCGGCTCTTTGCCGGCACCCCCGAGGCCCGGGCCCGGGGCTATACGGAAAGCCGCTTTTCCTTTAACGTGGAGGAGGGAAGATGCCCGGCCTGCAAGGGGCAAGGGGTGGTGCGGGTGGAGATGAAGTTTCTCCCGGAGGTCTATCAGGTCTGTGAGGTCTGCGGCGGGGCCCGTTTCAACGAGGAGACCTTGGCGGTGCGCTGGAGGGGCAAGAATATAGCCGAGGTGCTTTCCATGACCATGGCCGAGGCCCGAGAATTCTTTGCCCCGGTGCCGGAGATTGCCCAACCCCTGGGCCTCCTCTGTGAGCTGGGCCTGGATTACCTCACCCTGGGGCAGCCGAGCCCTACCCTTTCCGGGGGCGAGGCCCAGCGGGTAAAACTGGCCACCGAGTTTGTAAAGGGCGGCCGCGGAGGGACCCTCTTTGTCCTGGACGAGCCCTCTACCGGACTCCATATCGCCGATGTGGAAAAGCTGGTCCGGCTCCTCCAGGGCCTGGTGGACCGAGGGCACACCGTGGTGGTCATCGAGCACAACCTGGAGGTCATCAAGGCCGCAGACTGGATCGTGGACCTGGGTCCCGAGGGGGGCGAGAAGGGAGGGGAGGTCCTCTATCAGGGGCCACCTGAAGGGCTCCTGGCCCTGGAGACCCCTACGGCCCAGGCCCTGCGGGCCTATCTTCAAAGAGGAAAATGAAGTGCCCAGGGTTCTTCTCGTAAAACTTTCGGCCTTAGGGGACGTGATTCAGACCCTCCCGGTGCTTTCGGCCCTGAAAAGGGCCCGGGAGAATTGGAGGATAGATTGGGTGGTGGAAGAAGAAAATGCGGAAATCTTGCGGGGGCATCCTCTGATAGAGGAGCTTTTCCCCTTTCCCCGACGGCGTATCTTGCGCCTTCTGCGCTCCGGGGAAATAGGTAAAGCGCTAAAGCTCTGGGGTGAATTTTTGGAAGGGCTCCGGGCCCGACCCTATGAAGTGGTCCTGGATCTTCAGGGGCTCTTTAAAAGCGCCCTGGTGGTAGCTCTGGCCCGGGGGAAACGCAAGCTGGGCTTTGCCAACCACCGGGAGGGGAGCACTCTGGTGCTTACGGAAAAGCTTCCGGCCTATGACCCTGATCTCCATGCTGTAAGGCGCTATCTTTCCGCAGCCGAAATCCTGGGTGGAGTGGCCGAGCCGGTGGATTTCCCCATGGCCCCTTATCCCTCGGCCGGGGAGATGGCCCGAAAGCTGGGGCTTCCGCCCCCTCCCTGGCTGGTCTTCATCCCGGCCACCCGCTGGGAGACCAAACTCTGGCCGGAGGAGCACTGGAGGGCCCTGGCGGAAAGGGCCCCGGCCTTTGGCCTTCCCCTCCTCTGGGTGGGAGGGCCCGGAGACCGGGAATATGTTTCCCGGTTAGCGGTCTCCGGGCTAAATCTCGCCGGAGGCCTCAGCCTCAAGGAGCTGGCCGGGATCCTCTCCGGGGCCGCGGCGGTAGTCTCCGTAGATACCGGCCCCATGCATCTGGCCGCGGCCCTGGGCCGGCCGGTGGTGGCCCTCTTCGGCCCTACGGCCCCCTGGCGTACCGGTCCCTTTGGAAAGGGCCACCGCATCCTGCACTCCGGGCTCCCCTGTGCCCCCTGTTTTCGCCGACGTTGCCCGGCTCCTCGCTGCCTTTCCGGGATTTCCCCGGAGGAGGTCCTCAAGGCTTTGAGAGAAGTGTTGGCGGGCAATAGGGCTGAAAACCCGCAAGTCCGTAAGTGAAGACCCCCGCACTTTCCGGGACCAGGCCGTAATGGTCGTCGTTGGTAAGGTAGTAGAGACCTCCGGGGAGGGTGACCGGGCCGAGGGCTTCCAGAGACTCCGCCGTAGGGGGAAGACCGCGGGCCGCTATTTCCTCTAGCAGGGCCAGAGCATCCACCAGGGCGGCCCGCTCCAGGTTGAGAGGGACCGCGGTGGGGAGCCTGCGGCCAAAAAGGGCCGTACCCGGAAAGGGATAACCGTAAAGGGAGGGGTGGGTCCGCAGGAATTCCTCATCGGCCAGCTCCGGCCCGAAAAAAAAGGGAAGCCCCAACCCGTAGCGTTCCTTTTCCTGGACTACCTTGAGGGCACTTTCCCGATCGCACCACACCACCACCCCCTCGGTGGAAAGGAGTTCCTCAAACTTGGGGTAGAGGTAGGTGTCCTCCGGAGAAAACCAGGCCACCTTGGTTAGCCGGAGGCGCGCTTCCCAAGCGTAAATTTTGAGCCACTTAAGCCCTTCCCGCCCTACCTCGTTCAGGGAGAGAAGGACTCCCACCCGCCGCAGTCCCTTACGGGAAAGACAGGAAAGGAGCACCCGGGCCGCCATCCGGGGAGAGAGCCCGGTGCGGAAGATGTAGGCGAAGGGTTCGTCCGGGACGCGGATGGGATCATAGTCCCCGGAAAGAAGGATGAGGGGCAGGCGATAGGCCTGAGCGGCGGTGAGGGCCTCGGACTGGAGACGGGGATCAAGGGGCCCCAGGAGAAAACGTACCCCCTCCTCCCGGGCCCTCCGCACCAGAGGGAAGATCCTCTGGGGCTCCCCGGAAGGGTCGTAAAATTTGACCTGCAGGGCGTGGCCCCGGAGGCGGGCCTGGGAGGCCAGGATCCGGGCCAGTTCCGCCTCCGGGGTTTCCGTCCCGAAGAGGGCCCCTACGGTAAAGGCCTGCAAGGCCCAGGGCCAGAGGAAAAAGACCACGCAAAGAAGGATCCTCATCGGGAAAGGCGCTTGAGATACTTGCGGGCCAGAGGAGCTTGCTCGCTTTGGGGATACCGGGAAAGGATCTTCTTAAAGAGGATGCGGGCGGCCTCCGTGTCCCCTATACGGAGAAAGGCCAGGCCCTGTTTAAGGAGGGCTGCCGGGACCTTGTAACTCTGAGGAAACCCATCCACCACCTTCTGGTATTCCAGGATGGCTTCCTCGTAGCGCCGCTGGGCATAATAAGTTTCGGCAATCCAGTAGTGGGCGTTGGCTGCATACTTTCCTTGGGGATAGACCTCGAGGTAGCGTTGCAGAAGTTTGCGGGCCCCCTCGTAGTCCTTCTTTTTAAGGGCCGCCAGGGCCTGATCATAAAGTTCCTTTTCGGAGGGGGTTTTGGGCCCGGAGGGGGCCTTGGCCGGGGCCGGAGGCTTTTCCCCTTGAGAGAGTCTTTTCAGGACCTCGGCCTGAAATTCGGAAAAGGCCTCCCGGTCCTGCTTTTGTTGGTAGGAAAGTTCCTCGTAAAGACCGTTCAGACGGGCGATCTCCGCCCGCAGGGCCTCTATCTCCGAAAGGAGCTCGGCCCTTTTCTCCGAAAGGACCGAGACCTGCTTTTCCAGGGACGCCAGTCGCTTCTCCAGGGCCGCCAGCCTTACGGCCTCCTCCCTCCGGGCCTTCTCTAGGGAGGTCTGCTGGACCTCAAGCGCCGAGACCCGCAGGGCCAGTCCCTGGAACTGCTGGTCGGATACACAGCCGACTAAAAGGAGGGCCAAAAGGAGAAAGATTCCCCGGCGCATACTTTGCTTTTAGTCGGCCCGGGAGAGCTCGTCAAGTTCGGAAAGGATGCGCCGGGGGGCCTCCGGGTCAAGGAGGGTAGCCGTGCCCACCTGAAAGGCCCGGGCCCCGGCGAGAAGATACTCATAGGCGTCGCGGCCGGAGAGAATTCCCCCACAGGCGATGAGGGGCCGTCTTAGCCGGCGCGAAAGCTCGTAGACCAGACGCAGGGTGAGGGGCTTTATGGCCGGCCCGGAAAGACCTCCGAGATGAAAGTACGGCCCCTTGGGGCCCGGGTGAATGGCCAGCGCGGGATAGGTATTGGCACAGGTGAGGGCCGAGGCCCCGCCCTCCTCCGCAGCGTGGGCCACCTCCGCCACCGGTCCCACCGGGGAAAGCTTTACGCTCATCCACCCCGGCCAGACCTCCCGCAGGCGTCGGACCATCCGGAAGACTCCGTCCGGATCCTGCGAAAAAGCAAGCCCGCCCTTTTTGACATTGGGACAGGAGATGTTCACTTCCAGTCCCGCGACCCCGGTTTCGCGCAGGCCCTCGGCCAGGCGCAGGAATTCTTCTTCGCTTTCCCCCAGGATATTGACGATCACCGGAGGACCGATCCGGAGAAGGCGCGGAAGGATCCCTTTCCGGAAGGCCGCCAGTCCGGGATTTTCCAAGCCGATGGAATTGAGGAGCCCGCAAGGGGTCTCTGAAAGCCGGGGAGGCGGATTCCCTGCCCGGGGCTCAAGCGAGATTCCCTTGGTCACCAGGGCCCCCACCGACCGGAGGATCTCCGGAGAGAGGGTTTCCCCAAAGCCCCAGGTCCCGGAGGCCAGCATCAGGGGGTTGGAAAGTCGGAGGCCGGAAAGCTCAACCGAGCCGGTCAAGGTCCACCTCCTCGGCCGGAAAAACCGGCCCTTCCACACAGACCTTAAGGTAGCCTCCCCCCTTGCGGGAGACGGCGCAGCCCAGACAGAGTCCCCGCCCGCAGGCCATCATGGCCTCCAGGGAGAGATAGACCGGGACTCCGGCCCTTTCCCCCAGGTGCCCTACGGCGGCCAGCATCCCCGGAGGGCCACAGGCCAAAATGAATTCCGGGCTCCCTTTTTTCAGGGCCTCCCGTAAGAGATCGGTCACCAGTCCCGGCCGCCCCCGGGAGCCGTCCTCCGTGGCTACCTGTACCGGACAGAGCCTCTCAAGCGCAGAGAGTCTCACCAGATCCCCTCTCGTGCGGGCCCCGTAAAAAAGCCGTGCGGAAAGGCCCCGGGCCCGAAGGGTCTCTAGATAGAAGAAAAAGGGGGCCAGGCCCACCCCTCCGGCCACCAGCCAGACCTCTCCCCTTTCCGGAAGAGGAAAGGGGTGCCCCAGAGGGCCGTCCCACCACACCTCCTCTCCGGGCCGCAGCCGGGAAAGAACCGCCGTGGCCCGCCCCCGTTCTTGAATAAGGAAACTCAGGGTCTTTTCGGAGCGGGCATGGATGGAAAAGGGGCGAGGGAGCAAGGGGTCGTAGCCGGGCCAGGCCTTAAGGCGCACAAATTGCCCCGGGCGGGCCCTGGGGGCCGCCTCCGGGGCCTCTATCTCCAGGAGGAAATATCCTGGAGCCAGTCTGCGTCTGGATCGGACCTTGGCCGGCCTCACCAGCCCATTTTCTCTAAGAAAAAGATGAAGGCCAAGAGGAGCCCGGCGAAAAGGACCGCGAGAAGAAGCGGCGGAAGGTGGAGGAGCTGGGGAAAAGAAACCTTTCCGTAGCCCCCGATCCCGTAGAGGGTCTGTTTCCAGAAGGGATAGGTATGGGCAAAGGCCGCGGCCCCGCACAGGCCACCCAGGACCGCAAAGAGCCCGTCCAGCGATCCCTCACCCACGGCCCCGGGGGCCGTTCCCGGGCAATATCCCAGGATGGCCCAGCCCAGACCATAGATCACTCCGCCCACGAAGTTGGCGGCCACGAAGGTGGGCTTGAGGTGATAAGGGGCCAGGCCCAGGGTGGCCAGGAGGTTGATCCCCAGGGTCCCTACCACCACTCCGGAAAGGAGGAATTTCAATACCGTGAGATCGGTAAGGGTGAGGAGCCCGATGTGTTTTTCAAAACGCAGGATGCGGGCCCGCTGAAAGATATAGCCCCAGAGGATACCGGTGATAAGTCCTACGATGGGCTCCATGGCCTACCTCCTTCTCCCGTAGATTAACAGGGCCAAAGGGATACCCCCCACAAAGAATCCCGCCACCACGATGAAGCCACTGGCGGCCAGTTGGCTCATCCCGGAAAGTCCATGCCCGCTGGGACACCCCCCGGCAAGCCGCGCCCCATAGATGATCAGAAAACCCCCTACAAAGGCGCCTACAGCCCGCAGAACCGGAGAGGAGCCGAAACGCTCCGCCCAGCGCTCCGGCACCCAACGCAACCGGAATTCCCGGTTGCGCAAAGCGGCGATCAGGGCCCCCAGCGGTACCCCGAGAACCAGCATGACCTTCCAGTCGATCCCCACCCCCTCCTTGGCGTAGTAGGCGTTTGTGGCCACACTCTCCGGAGAAAGGGCCTTCTCTACCAGTCCGGCCACCCTCACATAGGCCGTGGAGGTGCCCAAATACCGGGGATGGCCGAAGAGCTGATAGGTAACCAGGACCGAAAGCACCAGGAGAAGCCCGGTGAGGGCCCCTCCCAGATAGGGCGACCAGCCGTTACGCATGGTGTTTACCTCCCCAAGATTTTATTTCACCACCACAGTGGTCCGATCCACCCCGGTGTTTCCCGTGAGTTTATCGTAAGCGTAAAGGGTCAATTCGTAGATCCCCTTCTGGGGAAGCTCAAGGACCGTAGAAAAGAGACTGGTCTTTCCGGTAAATTTCAGGGGGAAGGTCCCGTAAGGCCTTCCATTGCGCAGGACCTGGACCGCCACCTCATAGTTTTCCGGCTTCCAGAAAAATTTGGGGTTTACCGGACAGCCACAAAGGGGCATGACCGCGGCCCGCACCTCCACCCGGGCCGGGGCCTTGAGTCGGGCGTGGGCCACCGGCGCCAGGGCCCGCACCACAAGTCCGGGCATCTCCAGGACCAGTTCCGGAAGGTCCTTTCCCGGAAAGAGCCAGGTGGTCACCGAAACCTCCTGCAGGGCCTGGGGCTGGGCCAGAGGCCCCCGGGCCACAATGCGCACTCGCCGGGGTCTCTGGAGATCCAACACCGCTTCAAACCGGGCCGTCTTTCCTTCCAAATACCGGGTATAGCGTTCCTTAGGAGTGGCCATGATCAGTTTGGGATTTCCCGGAAGCCCCCGGGTGACCCCCTGGGCCAGGATCTCTCCGGTGTCTGCATCCCGAATAATCACCTGCGCTCCCCCCATGGGGGAACCGATGAAAAGGGCATCCCGGGCCTTTACGCCCACCACCACCCGGGTAGGCACCGCCCGGGCCAGAACCGGCAGAAAGACCAGCCCCCAACACCCCAGCACCCAGAGTATCTTCCTCATGATTCACCTCCCGATCTCAATTTTTCTTTAACGATCGCGCAATTTCACCTCAAACGATAAGCCCTTTTAGAGGCTTCCGCAAGGGGGCTTTTCCCCCTTGTCAAAGGCAGGCTTTTCGGCTAATCGGTGGAGTTAAATCGCGGTGGAGGAGGCCTATGAGCATTCCTGAAGATCGGCTTTATTCCGAAGAGCACCTGTGGGTGAAGAAAGAACGAGGGGGGCGGGTCTATCTCGGATTTTCGGACTTTGCCCGCCGCAAGTACGGGGAGATCCTGGACTTAGAACTCCCGGAGGAGGGAGAGGAGATCGAGAGGGGGGAGGTCTTCGGGAGCGTAGAGACTCCCCGGGGGGTGGAGGAGCTGGTGGCCCCGGTCTCCGGAGAGGTGGTGGAGGTCAACGAAGAGGTCCTGGAGGACCCGGAACTGGTGAGTGAAGATCCTTATGGAGACGGATGGCTCCTGCGGGTCAAGCTTTCGGATCCGGAGGAGCTGGAAGAACTCATGAGTGCGGACGAATACGAGGACTATCTGGAGGAGGGGTTTGAGGAGCTAGAGGAGGAAGAGGAAGAGCTGGAATTCCTGAGCGAGGAGGAAGAGTAGTCTTGCGGGTGGCGGTAGTCTTTCCTGGACAGGGATCGCAGTATGTGGGTATGGGGCGGGCCCTTTTCGAGGCCCGGCCCGAGGCCCGGGAGATTTTTGCGCTCGGGGAGGAGATCACCGGGCTTCCTTTGCGGGAGCTGGCCTTTTCCGGCCCGGAAGAAGCCCTTCAACGTACGGAAAACCTCCAGCCGGCCCTCACTGCGGTAAATCTTGCGGTCTGGGCGGTGCTTCGGGCCGAAGGTCTGCGCCCGGTCCTGGTGGCCGGCCACAGTCTGGGGGAATTTTCCGCCCTCTGTGCGGCCGGGGTGCTTTCTCCGGAAGATACCTTTCGGCTGGTCCGACGCCGGGGAGAACTCATGGCCCGGGCCGGAGAGACGGCCCCGGGGGCCATGTATGCGGTGATCGGACTTGAGCGCTCTCGCCTGGAAGATCTCCTCTCCCGGGTGCCCGGGAGGGTCTATCTAGCCAACCATAATTCTCCGGAGCAGAGTGTGATCAGCGGGGAGGAAGAAGCCGCCTGCCGGGCCGCCGAGGCGGCCAAAGAGGCCGGGGCCAAGCGGGTGGTAAGGCTTCCGGTCTCGGGGGCTTTTCATTCACCGCTTATGGAGGAAGCGGCCCGGGAGTTTCAAAGGGAAATAGAAGCCGCGGCCTTTCGGCCGGCGGAGATCCCGGTGGTCCTGAACGTCACCGCTCAGGCCGAAACCGACCCGGAGGCCATCCGCGAGGCCCTTTCCCGGCAGATGCTTTCGGCGGTGCGCTGGGTGGAAGGGGTAGAGGTCATGGTTCGGGCCGGGGTGGAGCTCTTTGTGGAGGCCGGGCCCAAGAAGGTCCTTTCCGGCCTCATCCGGCGCATCGCTCCGCAGGTGCGCGTGGTCCAGGTGGAAGGCCCGGAGGAAATAGAAAATCTCCTAAGGGAGCTTTGAACTTTTATGGCCCGCCGCCGAGTACAGATCTCCTTTCCGGAACGCTGCAAGGGCTGTGGCCTCTGTGTGCACTTTTGTCCCAAGGAAGTGCTAATAATTACCGGGGAGCGCAATGTCCAGGGCTACCGGGTGGTGGGGCTTAAGGCCCCGGAAAAGTGCACCGGTTGCGGGATATGCTATCTTATGTGTCCGGATGTGGTCCTGGAGGTAAGATGAAGCCCATCCTGGTCAAGGGTTCAGAGGCCATCGCCCTGGGGGCCCTGGCGGCCGACTGTCGCTGTTACTTCGGCTACCCCATTACCCCGCAGA
Source organism: Thermosulfurimonas marina (assembly GCF_012317585.1). NCBI lineage: Bacteria > Pseudomonadati > Thermodesulfobacteriota > Thermodesulfobacteria > Thermodesulfobacteriales > Thermodesulfobacteriaceae > Thermosulfurimonas > Thermosulfurimonas marina. The sequence continues at coordinate 750,773 of NZ_CP042909.1, read as the reverse complement.
ACGAAATTCCCGAACTTATGGCCCGGGAGCTTCCCAAAAGAGGCGGGGTCTTTCTGCAGGCGGAAAGCGAACTGGCTGCGGTGAATATGCTCCTTGGGGCGGCCTCCACCGGGGTGCGGGCCATGACCTCCTCTTCCAGCCCGGGAATCTCTCTCATGGCCGAGACCTTTTCCTATCTGGCCGCCCTCGAGCTTCCGGCGGTGATCGTGAATGTCTCCCGTGGGGGACCAGGGCTCGGAGGGATCGAGGCCTCCCAGGGGGACTATTTTCAGGCCACCCGGGGGGCGGGTCACGGGGATTACCATTTTTTGGTCCTCTCTCCGGCGAGCATTCAAGAGGCCTACGAGCTTACGGCCCGGGCCTTTGAACTTGCGGAAAGATATCGCCAGCCCGCGATGATCCTCACCGATGCCCTTCTGGGGCAGATGAAAGAACCCCTGCGTCCCCGCAAGCTCCGTATCCGGCGCTATCCGGTGGAGGACTGGGCCCTTACCGGGGCTAAAGGGAGGCCCGGCCGCACGCTACGGAGCCTTTTTCTGGGACCGGGGGAGCTCCGGGCCCGCAATCTCCTCCTCCAGAAGAAGTACCGGGCCATGCGCAGGGAGGCCCGGGCGGAGGTCCTTTATGCCGAAGGGGCGGAGCTTGCGGTGACGGCCTTTGGCTCCCTCTCGCGCATCGTGCGCGAGGCCGTGGAGATGGCCCGGGAGAAGGGCTATTCCGTGGCCTTCGTGCGTCCGATTACCCTTTTTCCCTTTCCGGAAAGGCCTTATCAAGAACTTTCGGCCCGGGGAGTTCCCTTTCTGGTGGTGGAACTCAACTGTGGCCAGATGGTCGAGGATGTAAAATTGGCCGTCTGCGGGCGCGCGGAAGTGGAGTCCTGGGCCCTTCCCCCAAGCGATCTCCCTGCCCCGGAGGACATTTACCGGAGGATCCGAAGATGCCTGGCTCGAAGGTGAAATTCACCTTTCCCCGGGTGCTCACCGCGCGCCCCTTCCATTATTGCCCGGGCTGCCACCACGGGATCGTCCATCGTCTCCTGGCCGAGGTGCTGGAAGCGCTTGATCTCCGAGAAAGGGCCTACGGAGTGGCCTCCATCGGTTGCGCCTGTTTCCTTTACTATTACTACGATATCGACATCTGTGAGGCCCCGCACGGAAGGGCCTGTGCCGCGGCCACCGGGGCCAAGCGGGCCCGGCCGGAGCTTGCGGTTTTCACCTATCAGGGAGACGGAGACTTTGCGGCCATCGGACTTAACGAAAGCCTCCAGGCCGCAGCCCGGGGCGAACGCATCACCGCCATCATGATCAACAACACGGTTTACGGAATGACCGGAGGGCAGCTCTCTCCTACCACCCTTCCCGGACAGAAGACGACCACTACTCCCCAGGGCCGCGACCCCCGGGTTTACGGATATCCCCTGAAGGTGGCGGAGATCCTGGCCCAGTTTCCGGGGGTGGCTTATTGTGCCCGGGTGGCGGTAAATACCCCCAAAAGGGTCCTTGAGGCCCGCCAGGCCCTGTACCAGGCCTTTCTGGCCCAATTGGAGGACCGGGGCTTTGGCTACGTGGAGGTCCTTTCCGCCTGTCCGGTCAACTGGAAACTGGATCCGGTCTCCGCGGCGCGTAAGATAGACGAACTGGCGGAGACCTTCCCTCTGGGAGTTTTTCGCACGTGGAAAGACGAGAAGAGTTAATCGAACTCGGAAAGGGGTTCTATCACCTAGCCCTTGCTGTAGTGGCGGCAAGAGTGATAAAACCTCTTTTTGATCAAAAGTTTTCCTGGTATTTTTTTCTTGTAGCTTTTCTTTCTATGCTGGCTCTATTAACTGCGGGTTTCTTCCTCATCAAAAGAGGGAGGATGAAAAATGGATCCTTTTACTTTGAATCTTCTTCTCTTCACCGGAGGGGCGATCCTTTTCGGTCTTCTCCTGCTCAAGGTGAGTGACTGGTTGGAAAAACGAGAAAGAGCGCGGGCCCGTGAAGTTTGAGGTCATTCTTGCGGGTTTCGGGGGACAGGGAATCCTTTTTGCCGGGAACCTCCTGGCCCAGGCGGGGCTGGAGAGCGGCCTTGAGGTGACCTTTCTTCCGGTCTACGGTCCGGAGATGCGCGGCGGGACCTGCAACTGCACGGTGGTCCTTTCCGACCGGCCCATCGCCTCCCCGGTGGTGCGCCGCCCCTCAGCCCTCGTGATCATGAACCGCCCCTCTTTCGAAAAATTCATGCCCTGGCTCAAGCCCCGGGGCCTGGCGGTGGTCAACGGCGACCTGGTTCCCGAGGCTCTGGCTCGGGATTTCCCCGGGCGACGCCTGGTCTTTGTCCCTGCCGACCGGTTGGCCGAAGAGGAGGGTTTTCCGGCCCTGGCCAACATGGCCGCCCTGGGAGCCCTGGTGGCCGCCTCCGGGGTGATCCCTCCGGAAAAGGTTATCGCCGGGCTCAAGGCCCTTCTTCCTCCGGAAAGAAAGGCCCTTCTCGAGCCCAACCGGCGGGTCTTTGAGCAGGGCTATAGATTTGTCAAAAACTCCCTTACCGCCTCCTCCAGATAGTGCCGGAAGGCGGCCTCTCCTCCCAGGAGTCGCAGGCCGAAGACAAAATTGAGCTCGTTGAGAAGGGGGATTCCTTCCCGGAAGAGGAGATCTACGGCCACCAGGTTGAAACCCGTCTTTTCCACCAAGGCCTCCACCACCTCCAGGGCCCGGGCCTCAATTTCCGGATCCGGGCAGGGTACGGGGCGCCCCTCCTGAGCCAGATTGCGTCTGAAGCCGCCCTCCCGCCAAAAGGGAAGCCTTTTTTTCCCGAGGACCACCACCCTCAGGTCGTAGGGGAACTCCAGATACTCCTGGAGGAGGAAGCCGTAACGGCCGGAGGCCTCCCAGGAGCGCAGACGGGCCAGGGCCTCCTCCCAGTCCTCCGGATTTCTCACCAGAAAGACCTCCCGGCCCTCGTGTCCGTGGTTTCCCTTGACCACAAAGGGGGGCTCCGGAAGGGGGATTTCCGCCGCCCCGGGATGGGGGCCGAAGGCACAGATGCGGGGGATACAGAGGCTCCGGGGATGAGGGAGTCCCAGGGCCCGGAAAAGGAGGATCTGTCCGATCTTTCCCGGAAAGGTAAAGCGCAGATCGTACTGAGGAAAGACCGGTTTGCCCAGCCGGCGTACAAAGTAGTAGAGTTCCGGGGAGACGGTCTGGGGAAAAATGACCGCCCGGGCCTCGGCCAGGGCCGAAAGGACCTCCTCCGTAAGCCCGGTGAACTGGAAAAAGTTGCGCTCCCCGTCCACCCAGGGGTTGAAAGAGACCACGATCGTGCCCATGGAATTAACTGTAAAAGATCCCGGCCAAGGGGGTAAAGGTGCAGGCGGTAATCCTGGCGGCGGGGCTGGCCACGCGGATGGGGCTGGACCGGGAGGGCTTCCCCAAAGGGCTTCTCCGGGTGGCCGGAAGGGAACTCCTCCTGCGCCAATTCCTGCTTCTTTCCCGGTATGGAATCCGGGATTTCGTGCTGGTGATCAACCCCCGGTCCCGCCCCTATTTTGAGGAATTCCTGGCCCGCTATCCCCAATACCGGGTGACCCTCATAGAGAATCCCTATCCCGAAAGAGGAAACGGCTATTCCTTCTGGTGTGCCCGGCTAGCGGTCTCCGGGCCTTTTGTCCTCACCATGAGTGACCATCTCTACGAGGAGGAGTTTGTCCGGGCGGCCCTTCAGGGCCAGGGGCTCATCCTCGATCGGGAAGGCCGCTATGTGGATCACCGGGAGGCCACCCGGGTAAGGCTTTTCGGGGGGAGGGTGGCCGCCCTGGGGAAAGGACTCGAGCCCTACGAGGGGCTGGATACCGGCTTCTTTGTGCTCTCTCCCGAGGTCTTCGAGGTGGCCGGCCGAATAGTGGCCCAGCGGCCGGAAGGGGAAATCTCCCTTTCGGAGATTCTGGCCGCAGCCCGCATCCCGGCCACGGAAGTCTCCGGGCTCTTCTGGATGGACGTGGATACCCCGGAGGACCTCCGCCGGGCCGGAAAACTCCTGGTGCGGGCCAGTGTGAAGGGAGGAAGCGACGGCCTGATTTCCCGTCTTTTCAATCGCCGGCTTTCCACCCGCCTTACCCCCTATCTCTGTGACCACCTTTATCCCAATCAGGCCACGGTCCTTTCCACCCTTCTGGGGTTCTTTTCGGCCCTGGTGGCCGCCTTTCATCTCCCTTTGGGGGCCTTCCTTTACCAGATCCATTCCGTGCTCGACGGGGTGGACGGGGAACTGGCCCGGGCCACCCTGCGCACCTCCCGCTTTGGCGGACTTTTGGATTCCGTGCTCGATCGCTACGTGGACTTCGTCTTTCTGGCGGTGCTTCTTTGGCGCTGGAGCCCGGCGGGGATGGACCTGGCGGTAGGCCTTCTGGCCCTTCTCGGCACGGTGATGGTGAGCTATGTCACGGAGCGTTTCCGGGGGGCCTACGGACGCGAGGCCTACACCCTTTTTCCGGAACTTCACCGCTTTCCCGGAAAACGGGACGAGCGCATCTTCCTTATCTTTATTCTGGGGCTTTTCGGGAGACTGGCCGAGATCTTCTGGACTCTAGCCCTTCTTACTCACCTCAAGGTCTTCTATAGTCTCTGGGTCTTCTGGAGAGAGAAGGAAGGACTAGAAGCCCAGGACTAGGGCCTGCCAGCCTTCGAGATTTTCGGAAAAGTACACCCGGGCCTGCGGAAGGCGAGCGAGGAGTTCTCCCTTCTGCGAGGGACCGAACCCGGAAAGGATGGCCAGTCCTCCGGGCCGGAGCAGCCGGGGAATCTCCGGAGCCAGGGCCAGGATGGTCCCGATGGTGAGATTGGCCAACACCAGATCGAAGCTCGCGGGACGGGCCGCGGAGAGACTCCCCCGGATTACCAAGATGCGCTCCCCGAGAGCGTTGAGGGCCACGTTGTAACGGGCCTCCCGCACGGCCCGGGGATCGATGTCTGCGGCCAGGACCCTTTCGGCCCCCAGGTGGGCCGCAGCCAGAGAGAGAATGCCGCTTCCACAGCCCAGATCGAAGACCCGCCCGAGGGGAAGCTCTTGGGCCAGCCGAACCAGGGCCTTAAGACAGAGGAGGGTGGTGGCGTGGCGCCCGCTTCCGAAAGAGAGATTGGCCCGGAGGGAGATCTCCCCGGGCGGAACCGGGCCCGGGGAGAGGGTCAGGCGAAAGGTAAGAGGTCCCACCTGAAAAGTTTTCTCCTGGAGATCGGCCTCCTCGGCCAGTTCCGTCTCTTCAAAATCGGCCTGGGGCAAAAGTCGGGCTAGACGCCGCAGACGCTCATGGAGCCCTTCGCCGGGATAGACCAGGATGAGAAGACCTTCGGTGTCCAGGAAGTGGCTGGCCAGAGGAGCTTCCCCTCCCGCGGAAAGGCGGGCCAGAACTTCTTGCGGATCCCGGGTCCGGATCTTTACCCGCAGATAGGGCATCCTTAGAGTCTCTTGCGGGAGTCCAGGATGAGGGTTACCGGCCCGTCGTTGGTCAGGAAGACCTCCATGTAGGCCCCGAAGACCCCGGTCTTTACCGGAAGGCCCGCTTCGGTGAGTTTGCGGGCCAGGGCCTCACAGAGGGCGCGGGCCTTTTCGGGGTCTTCGGCGGGATCAAAAGAGGGCCGCCGGCCCTTACGACAATCCCCACAGACCGTAAAATTGGAGACCAAAAGGATCTCTCCCCCTGCTTCGGAGAGGGCCCGATTGAGTTTCCCGGCCTCATCCTCAAAGATCCTCAGGCCGGCGATTTTTCCGGCCATCCACCGGAGGTCCTCCTCCGTATCCCCCTTTTCCACCCCCAGAAGGACCAGGAGGCCCCGGCCGATGCGGGCCACCTCCCGGCCCGTCACCCGCACTCCGGCCTCCTTTACCCGCTGGACCACCGCCCTCAAAGGAACCTCCCGAAGTCTTCGATCCTTACGGGACGGCCGAAGAAATACCCCTGTCCCTCCTCACATCCCAATTTAAGAAGGATCTCCACCTGGTCAGCCCTTTCGATCCCCTCGGCCAGCCCCCGGGCCCCTACGCTTCGGGCCAACTCCAGAATGGTGCGGATCACATGGAGGGCCTTGGAGTCCAAGGGAAGGGCGCTTACAAAAAATTGGTCCACCTTGATCCGGTCCACGGCGAATTCTACCAGGTAGCGCAGAGAGGAATAACCCATGCCGAAATCATCCAGGGCCACTTTGAGCCCTAGGGAGCGAAGATCCTCAAGGATTTTGAGGGTCAGGGCCGGATCTTCCATGGCCGTGGACTCGGTGATCTCTAGAAAAAGCTTCTCCGGAGGAAAGTTCGCTTCCGTAAGGGCCTTTTCTATCCGGAGCGAAAGGTCTCTTTTGCAGAACTGGCGGGGGGAAAAATTGAGGGCCAGCTCCAGGCCCTTTTCCCGGGCCAGGGGGCCAAACTCCTTGAGGGCCTGAGAAAGGACATAGTCTCCCAGGGGCTCGATGAGCCCGGTGCGCTCCGCCAAGGGGATGAATTTCGCCGGGGCGATAGGCCCCAATTCCGGATGTTGCCAGCGCACCAGGGCTTCCGCTCCGATAACCTGCTTTTTCTGGAGGGTCACAATGGGCTGGTAAGACAGGAAAAATTCTCCCTTTTTAAGCCCTTCAAGGAGGGCCCGTTTCAGAAAGTCTTCTTCCAGAAGAAGTCGCTCTAACTCCGGAGAGTAGAGGGCGTAGGGTTCGTCGGCCTCTTTGGCCCGTTTGAGGGCTATTTCGGCCTTGCTAACCACTTCTTCGGGATCTTCGCCGTCTCGAGGGAAGACCGCCCCTCCCATACGGGGAAAAAGAAAAATTTCCCGAGAATCCAACCGGAAGGGCCTTTCAAAGAGACCTTGAATCTTCCGAATTACCGCGGCCACACTTCCCAGTCCCCGGAGGTCCCTCAAGGCCAGGGCGAATTTGTCGGCAAAGAGGCGGGCCTTGAGATCTTCTTCCCGCAGTTGATGGGCGAGTCTGCGGGCTACTTCCTTAAGAAGGGTGTCTCCCGCTTCGTAACCATGGGCGGCGTTGATCTCCCGAAATTTCCGAAAATCCAGGACCAGCACCAGGATCTCTTCCCGGTGCCTCCGGGCTCCAAGAAGCAGGGCCCGCAGTCTTTCTAAAAAGAGCGTGCGGTTGGGGAGTCCGGTGAGCCCGTCAAAGAGGGCTACTTCCGTAAGGCGCCTTTCCAGGACCTTTTGCGGGGTGAGATCCAGCCCGATGCCCAGGCCCAGGACCTCCCCCTGCCAGGGGAGACTTTCGGCCAGAAAGTTGACCACCCTCTCCTTTCCGTTTTTAGTGAGAAGGACGATCTCGGTATAGAGTTCCGGGCCCGGGGCCTTCCCGGAAAGTCGCCGGCGGACCCGCTCCTTGATCTTTTCCCGGAAGCGGGGATGGACCACCTCCCAAACGTATTTTTCTCGCAGTTCCTCCAGGGTGTAGCCCAGAGACTTAAGCACATAGGGGTTGGCGTAGACGAACTTTTCCCGATAAAGGATGACCCCCACCGGGGCCCTCTCGGAAACCTCCTGCCAGAACCGGGCTTCCCGCCGGAGATTTTCCTCAAGATCCTTCTGGAGAGTGATGTCTAGGAGCACCCCCAGGGCAAGTGCCGAGTCCCCATCCTCAAGGAGGATCCTCAGACAGATTCGCCCCCATCGGATCTCCGGCAAAAGCAGAGGAAGTTCCTCACAGACTTTTCCTTCCTCAAGGAGTTTCCTTAAGGCCCCTTCAAACTTTTCCCTTTCCTCGGGAGGGATGATCCTTTGGAAGGCCTCCGGAAGGGAGGGCCCCTCCAAACCCGGAGGGGGACCTCCGAAGAAATGGAGAGTCCGGATACTTAAGGGCCCCTTTTCTATTTCCAGGGCGAAGACCGGGAAAGGGAGTTCTCCCAGGCAGGACTCGCACTTTCTTTCAAAAAAGCCCCACTTGGCAATCCCGTCCACAGGATTAGAATAGACTTTCCTCGGGTTCAAAGTCAAGGAAGAGTTGCCCTTGACAAGGCCGCGGGGGTGTTTTTTAGTTAAGCCCGGCAATCTGTGTGGAGGGGAGTACGGCTATGGAGATCTTTACGCCGCAGACGCCCATGCCTACCAAGGAGGAGGCCTTGGCCAAGCGGGAGTGGTATGTGGTGGACGCCTCGGGCAAGACTCTGGGGCGCTTGGCTTCGGAGATCGCCAAACGCTTGCGGGGAAAACACCGTCCGGAGTTCGCCCCGCACCTCGATCTGGGGGATTTTGTGGTGGTGATCAATGCGGAGAAGGTGCGCCTTACGGGAAAGAAGCTCGACCAGAAGATCTACTGGCGGCACTCGGGCTATATGGGAGGACTCAAGTTGCGTACGGCCCGCCAGATGCTGGAAAAAAAGCCCGAGGAGGTTATTCGCCTGGCGGTCAAGCGCATGCTTCCTAAAAACCGTCTGGGCCGCAAGCTCCTCAAGAAGCTCAAGGTCTATGCCGGCCCGGAGCATCCGCACCAGGCCCAGAACCCCAAACCCTTTGAAATCTAGGAGGTGAGTCCTCATGGCCGAAACCCAGGAGAGATACTACGCCACCGGTAAGCGCAAAACGGCCATCGCCCGGGTGTGGCTCAGGCCCGGAAACGGCCGTATTGTAGTTAATCAGAAGGATTTCGATGAATATTTTTACGACCACATCGTGGCCCGCTATATTGTAGAGCAGCCCTTTCGTCTTACGGGCACCGAGGGCAAGTTTGACGTCATCTGTACCGTAAAAGGCGGGGGCAAGAACGCGCAGGCCGAGGCCATCCGACACGGGATCGCCAAGGCCCTCACGGAGTATCATCCCGATTATCGTCCCCCTCTCAAGAAGGCGGGGCTCCTTACCCGGGACGCCCGGGTCAAAGAGCGCAAGAAGTACGGTCTGCGTGGGGCCCGGCGCGGACAGCAGTACTCCAAGCGGTAAAGTCCTTAAAGGAGGGAGCTTTTGGTCCGGGTGGCCGTGGTTGGGGCCACGGGTTATACGGGACTTGAGTGTTTGCGCCTGGCCGCGGCTCACCCCGAAATACGGGTCACCTGTGTGACCTCCCGTCGGGAGGCCGGCCGCCGCCTTTCCGATTACTGGGGCTTCAAGCCCTACCCCGAGGATCTGGAAATCCTCCCTCCGGAGCCGGAAACCATAGCCGAAAAAGCCGAAGTGGCCCTCCTCTGCGTGCCTCACGGCACCGCCCAGGAGATGGCCGCAGAACTTCTTTCCCGGGGCCTTCGGGTCATTGACCTTTCCGCGGACTTCCGTCTCCCGGATCCGGCCCTTTACGAGAGCTGGTACGAGACCCCGCACCGCTTTCCTCATCTTCTTTCCGAGGCCGTCTACGGTCTTCCGGAGATCTATGCCCCGGAGATCCGCAGGGCACGGCTGGTGGCCAATCCCGGCTGTTATCCCACCGCGGCCCTCCTGCCCCTCCTTCCCCTATTGGAGGCCGGTCTTATCGAGGCCGAAGACCTCCTGGTGGATGCCAAAAGCGGGGTCTCCGGGGCCGGGCGCAAGGGCGAGGTGGCCCTTTCCTTCTGTGAAGTCCACGAAGACTTTCGAGCCTATAAGGTGGCCAGCCATCGCCATACCCCGGAGATGGAAGTTCAACTCTCCCGGGCTGCGGGAAGGGAGGTCCGGATTCTCTTCACCCCCCACCTTACTCCCATGCAGCGGGGGATCTTCGCCACCATTTACGCCCGTCCGCGGGCTCCGGAAAAGGAGATCTACGAGACCTTGCGGGAGTTCTACCGAGAAAAACCCTTCGTGGAGGTCCTTCCCCCCGGAAGGCCCCCTCGGGTGGCCGAGGTCCGGGGAAGCAACCTCTGCCGCATAGGTCTCAAGGTGGACGCACGCACCGGATGTCTTCTTCTCCTTTCGGTGATCGACAACCTGGTCAAGGGGGCCAGCGGCCAGGCCCTGCAAAACCTCAACCTGATGTGCGGCCTTCCGGAAGACCTGGGGCTTCCGCGGGTGCCGCTCCATCCTTAAAGATGCGCAATCTCCGACTGCTCATCGCCTATGACGGCACCAACTATTTAGGCTGGCAGCGCCAAAAACAGGGCCCCACCATCCAGGGCATCCTCGAAGATACCTTGCGGCAGATCCTGGGGCACAAGGTGAAGTTGCGGGCGGCTGGGCGCACGGACGCCGGGGTGCACGCCCTGGGCCAGGTGGCCCACTTCCACACCACCAGCAAGCGCGACCTGGAGACCCTCTTTCGGGCCTTAAACGCCCTTCTTCCCAAGGATATCGCCGTCTTGCGCGTGGAGGAGGTGGATTTCAAGTTTCACGCCCAGCATCACGCCCTGCGTAAGACCTACTTTTATCAGATTTACAATCATCCGGTGCGCCACCCCCTTCTCCGGCTTTACAGCTGGTGGGTGCCCGAACCCCTGGATCTCGAGGCCATGAAGGCCTGTCTGCCGCACATTATCGGGGAGCGGGACTTTGCCAGTTTTCGCAAGTCCGGGACCGATCTCAAAAGTACGGTGCGCACGGTTTACGAGGCGGCCTTCAAGCGCGTGCCCGGAGTGGCCCATCTTCTGCGTTTTGAGATCACCGGCCGGGGCTTCATGCGCTACATGGTGCGGAACATTGTGGGGGCTTTGGTGGAGGTGGGCCGGGGACGCTTGGGGCCGGAAGATTTTCTGAAGATCCTGGAGGCCCGGGACCGTTCGGTGGCCCCGCCCCCGGCCCCGCCGCAGGGGCTCTTCCTCAAAGAGGTCTATTACGGTAAAAAGTGGAGAGCCAAAGATTACGCCCCCAAGGGGGTCAAGAGATGAAACTCTCCGAGCGCATTCGGCGGCTCAAGCCTTCGGCCACGCTTGCCGTGGACGCCCGGGCCAAGGAGTTGCGGGCCCAAGGGGTGGATGTGATCAACCTTTCGGCCGGAGAGCCCGACTTCGATACCCCGGCCCATATCCGCGAGGCGGCCAAAAGGGCCCTGGATGAGGGTTTCACCCGCTATCTCCCGGCCGCCGGTCTTCCGGAGCTCCGGGAGGCGGTCTGCTTCCGCCTCAAGGAGGATTACGGATTTGAGTACCGGCCCGCGGAAGTCCTCATCACCTGCGGGGCCAAGCAGGCCCTCTACAATCTGGCCCAGGCCTTGCTTGACCCCGGGGACGAAGTCCTCATTCTGGCCCCCTACTGGGTCTCTTATCCCCCCATCGTGGAGCTGGCCGGAGGGGTGCCGGTGATCGTCCCCTCTTCGGCGGAGGAAAATTTTGAGCCCACCCCGGAAGAGCTGGAGGCCCGTCTGAGCGAGCGCACCCGAGGTCTCATCCTGAACAGTCCTTCTAATCCTACCGGGACCATCTATTCCCGGGATTTTCTGGCGGCGGTGGCCGAAATGGCTCGCCGGCATGGTCTCTGGATCATAAGTGACGACATTTACGATCGCCTGCGTTTCGACGGGGCCCGGCCGGAAAATCTGCTTTCCGTGGCCCCGGATTTGCGGGAACGGGTCTTTCTGGTGAACGGGGTCTCCAAGGCTTACGCCATGACCGGCTGGCGCATTGGCTGGGCCGTGGGGCCGGAGGAGGTCATTCGGGCCTGCGCCAAACTTCAGGGACAGAGCACCTCCAACGCCACGGCCTTCGCCCAGAAGGCCGCGGTGGTGGCCCTTTCCGGCCCTCAGGACTGTGTGGAGGAGATGCGCCGGGCCTTTGCCGAACGGGCGGCCTTCCTCTTTGAGGCCCTTTCGGCCATTCCGGGGATCCGGCCCCATCGACCCAAGGGGACCTTTTATCTCTTTGCCGACTTCTCCTCCTTTTACGGCCGGAGGAGCCCTTCCGGAAAGGAGATCCGGGGCTCGGTGGATCTGGCTACCTATCTCCTGGAGGAGGGGCGGGTAGCCACCGTGCCCGGGGTGGCCTTCGGAGAGGACCGCTTTTTGCGCCTTTCCTTCGCCCAGAGCCTCGAGACCCTGAAGGAGGCCGTCTCCCGTCTCGAGGCGGCGCTAGCGGAGCTACGCTAAAAGGGGGAAGTTTGCAACCTTTAATTCCTCTTGAACGTGTCATTTTTGCTATATCCAAGGCCCTGGATATGTCTTATCCTGCTTTGGCGGAACATCAACTCCGAGTTTCTTATTTGGCCCGGATATTAGGACGAGAAGTGGGATTTTCCGGAAAAGAACTTGAAGCCCTGGTGATCGCAGGGGCCTTGCATGACCTGGCCCTTTTTACTTCTGTAGACAAAAAGTTAGCCCTGGAAGAGGACCCTCAAACTCTCGAAAGGCATGCCCGCTGGGGATATGCGCTTCTTCGTGGTTTTCCCTACCTGCGCCGTAGCGCGGAATTTATTCTTCATCATCATGCCCCGTGGCAGATCTTAAAAGAAAAAGACGATCAAATGTGGGCCCTCGGGAGCAATATTCTTCGTTTGGCAGATACCTTAGAAATCCGCTCCCGAGAACTTCGTCCATTGCTTTTTTACCGCTCTAGGCTCTTAGAGGATCTCAATTCTTTAAAAGGCAGTGAATTCGCCCCTGAGGTGATAGAGGCTTTACACCGTGCTGGAGAAAAGGAACTCTTCTGGCTTCGTCTTGAGAATTTTTCTAAGGAACGGGAGGTTATTTTTCAGACGGAGACGGCCACTCATCTTCCCTGTGACCAGATAGAATTTTTGACCCGGCTTTTTGCTCTGATCATCGATCTTAAGAGCCCTTTTACCCGCATTCATTCAGCCGGAGTAGCCGCGGTTACGGACTGGCTGGCAGAGGTTTTAGGATTTCGGGATTTTATGCGGGTATTTTTGAGAGTAGCGGCCTATCTTCACGATCTGGGAAAATTAGCTGTACCTGAGGCCATCCTCAACAAGCCCGGCCACTTAACCGAGGAGGAGTGGGCCGTAATGAAGGCCCATCCCTTTTATACCTTTCGCATTCTTGAGGAAATTCCGAATTTAGAGATGGTTAACTATATAGCTTCTGCTCATCATGAGCGGCTGGATGGGCGGGGCTATCCGGCTAAACTTTCCGCCCCTGATTTGTCCTTGGGGGCGCGGGTTCTAGCCGTAGCGGATGTCACCACCGCCCTTTTAGAGGATCGACCCTACCGGAAGGGCTTTTTGCCGGAAAAAGCTCGAGGGATTTTGGGAGAACTTTCGGGATCGGCCCTTGACCCAGAAATTGTCTCTTTAGTTGTAGGAAATATGGAATATGTGGTCAACTTGATAAGATATGTTGAGGAAAAACGTCTGGAGCAGCTGAGCACCCTAGGGTACTGGGAGTCAAAATCTGGTAGAGGAATTTAGAAATGCAGATTTTCTTTTTGGGAACGGGTGGGTCGGAGGGGTTGCCCTGTCCTCACTGTTTTTGTGACCACTGCCGCGAGGCCCGAAAATACCCCCTCTTTCGCCGAGTGCCCAGTGCAGTTCTGGTATTAAATGCTCGAGGAGAAGCCCTGCTGGTGGATGCCGGAACAGACGTGGCCGAGGTCTGTGACGGCCTGAACCTTCAGGGAGTCCTTCTTACTCACTGGCACGCCGACCATTATGCCGGTCTTTTCCGTTTGGGCTGGAGTCCCCACCCTCTGCCCCTGGTCTCTCCTGAGCCCGGCCGAGGCCGCAAGCTCTTGCCCAAGGGGCTTAAGGAGAGGCGGGGTGCTCCTCTGAAAGCTCTGGAGCTGGGCTCCTTCAGGATTTTTCCCCTCTCCCTTAAGCACACCGTCCCCACCTGGGGATATTTGGTGGAGGACGAAGAGGGCCATTCCGTGGCCTTCCTCTGGGACACCAAGGGGCTGCCCCTCGAGACCGAGGCCTTTTTGCGACGCTACCGGCCGCATCTTGCGGTGGTGGATGCTACCTATCCCCCAGAAATTCAGGCGGAAAACCACAATAACCTTCGAGAGGCCGCGGAGATAGGGCTTTCTTTAGCCCACGAGGTCCTGCTTACCCACATCTCTCATCAGAATCACTCGCCCTTTTTCCTTGAGGAATATTTGGGCAGGGCCTTTCCCCAAAGTCCGGTGGCCTTGGCCTATGACGGTCTCAAGCACTCCCTGGCCTATCCCCTAAGCCTATCTCTCAAAGAGGCCGAGGGTTCCTCCCTAAGTGGAATCCCCTGATGGTTCGAGAGGGAAAAGGCCCACAATTTTCGGGAGGAGATCTCAGGGCAGGTCGGGAAGGCCTACGGCGTGGGCCAGGCGGGCCCGGGCTATTTCGTAAGCGGAAAGAGCGGAGACTTCATGGGTTTCAGCCTGGAGGAGCAGGGTTTCGGCGTCCATGACCTCCGTGGTGTCGGAAAGACCTTCCCGAAAGCGGGCCCGCACCAGGCGGAAGTTTTCCCGGGCCGCGGCCACCCCCTTGCGGGCCGCCTCCACCTGCCGCCGGGCGGCGCGAAGCTGGAGATAGGCCTCCTTCACCTCTAGGGCCACCTGGTCCTTCACTTCTTGCAGAAGAAACTTCTGGGCCGCAAGTTCCGCCCGGGCGGCCGCTACCTCCTGGCCTCGGAGGCCCCAGTCCCAGATCTCCCAGTTCAGGGAGAGTCCCACCCAGGCGTTTTCCCGGTCGCCGTAAGGGTTTTCGGAAAGAGCGAAGGTGTCCCCCCGCTTGTAGTACTGGGCCTCCAGGTCCAGCCAGGGAAAGTAGCGGCTGCGGGCCAGCCGCACCTCCTTTTCCCGCATTCTTATGGCCAGTTCGGCGGCCCGCACCTCCGGGCGGTGCTCAAAGGCTGATTTCACCAGGTTTTCGCAGGAGGCCTTTAACGGCCGCTGGGGAAACTCCGGGACCACCTTCAAGGGGGCCGAAAGGGGGCGCTGAAGGAGGAGATTGAGCCGGGCCCGGGCCACGGCCAGCCGGCTTTCCGCAGCGGCAACCCGATAGCGGGCCTCTTCTACCTGGGCTTCGGCCTCAAGGAGCTGGTTGCGGGCCACCAGTCCCTGCCGCAAAAATCCGCGGACGTCCTTGAGATGGGCCCGGCGTCGGGCTAGCGACTTTCGGGCCAGCTCCACCTCTTTTTCCGCCTCTACCAGACCGAAATAGGCCTCCCGCACCTTGAGGAGGATCTCCTGCCGGAGCCGGGCCTCTTCTACCGCGGAAAGCCGTACCCGGAGTTTGGCCAGGGCCTGTCGGGTGGAGATGGCCAGCCCGTGAAATACGGGAAGCCTTACGGTGATGGCCAGGAGGGCTTCCTCTCGATCCCTTAAGGGATAAGCCCCGAAGGGAGTCTTGATCAGTTCGGGGTCGCGATAGGCCCGATACTCGTAAGTGCCGTAAAGCTTAGGAAGGTGCTCTCGAAAGGCCGCCTTTTCCCGGGCCTGAGCCGCTTCTTTCTGGAAAAGTGCGGCCTTAAGCGCCGGATATCGGGATAGAGCTAACTTTTCGCACTCCTTAAGGGTAAGGACCGGGGATTCGGCAAGGACCGATCCGGCGAGGGCTCCCCAAAGCAGGATCCAGAAAAGAAGGGTCCTCAAGTTTTCACCCCCCCACTTTCCCCATCTCCTGGCGCAGGGTCCGGAAAAAGAGGATCATCAGGAAGAGCGCTCCGATAAGGGCCCAGTAGTAGGTGCGCCGGAAGGTGTCCTGAAAGGCCCAGCTTGTGGCGTAGAGCCTTTCCACCCCGAAAAAGAGGGCCTTGGCCTTGTGAAGGGCCAGAGCCGAAGGAAAATAGGGCTCCAGGAAGGCCTTTCCCTGGCGAAGGGCCCTCTCCACCAGGGCCGGATTCTGGAGGGCGGTGAGCTCCTGGAAGTGAAAATCCGTGCGGTAGGTGAGGGTATTGGTGGCCAGGGCGGTGCCGAAGGAACCTCCGATAAAGCGCTGGTAGTGAAGGAGGACCACTCCCAGGCCGGTGCGCGGCCCGAGGCCCGAAAGGGTGATCCGGGTAAGGGGAGGGAAGAAGGTCCCCATGGCTATTCCCAGGGGTACGGTATAGAGGGCCGCGGTAAGGGCCGGAGTGTAGTAGTTAAGCCGCGGGAGAAGAAAGAGGGAACAGAAGGAATAGATGAGAAAGCTCACCAGGAGGAGATACTCCGGGCGAAAGCGATCGCTCAGGGCCCCGGAGATCACGGAAAAAAGCCCGATGAAGGCCGCAAAGGCCAGCATGTGGAGTCCGGCCTGAAAGGTGGTGAGTCCCTTGAGGTTTTCATAATAAAGGGGAAGGAGATAGAAGATCTGGTACATGGAAAAGCCCAGGACGAAGAAATGGTAGGCCATGGTAAACCCGAAACTGGGAATGAGGTAGATGGAAAGATCAAGGAGGGGACGCCGGGAAAGGAGCTCACTTATGAGATAGGCCAGAAGGGAAAGTAGGGCTACGAAGCCCAGGAGCCCGATAAGTTGCGACTGAAACCAGCCGAGCTGCTGCCCCTTGGCCAGAAGCACCAGAAGGGAGACGGTGAAAGTGGAAAGAAAGAGGTAGCTCAGGGGGTTGAAGGTAAAACGGCCGCTCTTTCCCAGACCCCGGGGCAGGAAAAAGAGCCCGGCCAGCAGATTCAGAATCCCTACGGGAAGATTCACATAAAAGACCCAGCGCCAGGAAAGGTGTTCGGTGAGGAACCCTCCCAGAGTGGGCCCCAGGGCCGGGGCAAAGCTTACCCCCAGCCCGAAGATCCCCATAGCCAGCCCGTGACGCTCCCGGGGATAGACGGCCAGGAGTATGGTCTGGGCCGAGGCGGTGATAAAGGATTCTCCCAGACCCTGGGCTATCCGCCAGAAGACCATGGAGGCCAGGGAGTGGCTCATCCCGCACATGGCCGAGGAGAAGGTAAAGAGGGCCAGGCCGAAAAGGAAGGTGCGGGCATAGCCTACGGCCGGGGCCAGGGAGACCACGAAGATAAGCCCCACGGCGGCCGCGGTCATATAAGAGGTGATCACCCACTGGATGCCGTAAAGGTCCGTGGAAAGGGGCCCCATCATTTTGGGCACCACCACGTCCACGATGGTGGTGTCCAGAATGGCCATGAAAAAGCCGGCCATAACGATAAAGGTGATGAGCACCCGATCCAGGGTGGGAACCGGATAGTAAAAACCGGAAGAAGTCGGGACTTCGGCCATCAGAGATCCCTCCGGATCTCCACCTCACCCCCGAGACCCACGCGCAGAAGCTCTACCGGCCCTTGAGTGAGGCGGATCTTTACCGGGACCCTCTGGGCCACTTTGGTGAATTCTCCGGCGGAGATGTCCCGGGGAACCAGGGCGAACTTGGCTGCGGTGGCCGGGAGCACCGCGGTGACCACTCCGCGGAATTCCTTTCCCGGGTAAGCATCGATCCGGATGCGGGCCTCACAGCCCGGCTTTACCCCCCGGAGTTTGTTCTCTTCGAGGAGGACCAGGATATAAAGCTTGGAGAAGTCCACCACGGCATAAACCGGCTCTCCCGGGCCCACCACATCACCTACGGTGTGAAAGCGTTTGGCGATGTAGCCGGAGGTGGGGCTTTTAAGTTTGCAGTAAGAAAGGAGGACCCGGGCCTCGGCCAAGGCCTTCTCCTGGGCCCGGATCCGGGCTTCAAGGGCCGCAAGTTCCTTTTTCTTCTCTTGAATGAGTTTGCGCTGGTTCCGGGCCCGGGCCTTTTCTTTTTCTGCCGCCCGTATGGCGGCGGCAAGGGCGGCCCGGCGGGCGGTGAGGGCCCGGTATCTTTCTCGGAGGGTGGCGGCCTGGGTGGCCACCTCTTCGAAACGATGGCGGGCCACCAGACCCTCCCGCCATAGTCTTTCGAAGCGTTGGCGGTCGCGTTCGGCCTGGGAGAGTTGAGCCGAAAGGGCCGCCCTCTCCCCTTCCACCGCCTCTCTTTCGGCAGAGAGGCGTTCTATCTCGTGGCCGGCCTGGGCCTCCCGTAAGGCAATCTCCCGGGTTAGACGCCGAATTTCGATCCTGAGGGCCTCGGCCTTTCTCTTCAGTGCCCCAAGATTTTCCTCTAGGGTCTTGGCCTTCAGGGCATAGGTGGTCTCGTCCAGAGCGGCGAGAAGCTCTCCGGCGGAGACCGGCTCTCCTTCCTCCTTTAAAAGTTTCCTGATCCGGCCCCCCACCTGGTCAAAGGAGACCAGGGCCAAGGAATCGGTCTCCACGAAAACGGCGTTGGTGACGGCGTAAAGGTGCCGATGCCAGAGAAACCGGGCCAGAAGGGCCAGCAGGAGGAGAAAAAAGAAGGCCAATACCGCCACCGCCAGACGGCGATGCTTAGGGGGCATGGGCTTCCTCCTCGGGGATTAGAGCCCGGGTAAGGAGAGGCCAGAGGTCTTTGGCGGTGGGGAAAGGACTCCGCCCCTCCAGGGCCTCCACCACCGCGGTGGCGATCACCCCGTCCACCAGGGCGGCGTAGAGCCGGGGTCTTGAGGAAAGGGGATGGGGAAGACGAGAAAGAACCTCCCCTAGGGCCGAAAGATACTCTTCATAAAGTTCCGGAAGTACCCGAGCCCTTACCCCCTGGAAACGAGCCTCCCAGACCTCCCGTAGGTGGAGGCCCAGGATGTCCTGGTTTTCCTCAAGGGCCGCAAGTTTCACCGTCAGGAATTCCCGGAGGAGGGGAAGGACCGGGGCCTCCTTCCTGAGGACCGCAAGAACCCGCCCGTGGATCCGCCGGGCCACCTCTTCGAGCAGGGTCTGGTAGAGGTCCGCCTTTCCGGAGAAGAACTGGTAAAGGGTCCCTACGGCCACCCCGGCCCTCCGGGCGATGTCCACCATGCGCGCCCCGTGAAAGCCCTTCTCGGAAAAGACGGAAAGGGCCGCGGCTAGGATCTCCCGGCGTAGCTCGGCCCGGAGGGCCTTCTTTGAACGCCTGTTCATATTTTGAATGCTAATTCAAAGAGGTGGGGCGGGTCAAGGGGGGGCTATCTTTTTTCCAGGCGGATGCGGCTTGTGCCCTTGACCTCTCTAAGGCGGGAAGGGTCGTCCAGGAGGCGTCCTACCAGGTTGACCTCGCTTGCGGGTACAGGGTCCGGGCCGGTGGAGGCCGGGGTGGGCCCGAAAAAGAGGGCCAGGGCGCGGCCCGGAGGCCAGTAGCCAAGATCTCCGGCCCTCACCTTCAGGGTGTAAGTCTCGTCGGGTTCACATTCTACGGGTACCCGGAAGTAAAACTCGTCTCCCCACTCCTGGACCTCGGCCTCCAGGGGCAGGGCCTCATAGATCCGGCGGGCACATTCGGTCTCGGCAAGTTCTGCTTTAAGCTTGAGGCCTCCGATCTCAATCCAGATGGGATAGGGCATGGAGGACCTCCTCTACCAGTTTCTCCAGGGGTTCTCTGCCGAAAACCCTCAAATGCCGGAAGCGGGGAAGAAGGTCTTCGTAGAGGCGGGAAATGGCCGCAAGCCTTTCCGGGGTCTCAAAAGCTTCCCGCCCTTGTCCCCGCCTTTTAATTCGTTGCAGGGCCTCTTCCAGGGGAAGATCCACAAAGACTACCAGATCCGGGACCGGGGCTACGGTCTCGTTCCGCCGCCAGAGTCCCTGCAGGGAAAGCCCCTGACTTCCCTGATAGGCCAGAGTAGAGGGGTAGTAACGGTCGCAGAGAATGATTTTGCCCTGGAGGAGGGCCGGGATAAGGAGCTTTTCTGCGTGTTCCCAGCGATCCCGAAAAAAGAGCTCCGCATAGGCCTGGGGAGAAAGAGGAGTGCCTTTGGTCAGATGTTCTCGGATCTTCTGCCCCCATTCTCCGCCGGAGGGCTCCTGGGTGAGGACTACCGGAAGGCCCTGGGCCTTGAGCCTCCGGGCCACCTCCTGGGCCAGGGTGCTTTTCCCCGAGCCATCAAGCCCTTCAAAGACCAGGAGTCTTCCCGGACGGTCAAACTCCACCCGGATACGGTTTACCAGGAAGTCCCGGTTTTCCGGGGTGATCTCACAGAAGATGGGGCCTTCGAGCTCGAAGATTTCTTCCAGAAAGGGCACCTTGCCGTAGCCTACCGAAGCTAGCAGAGGTTCCGGGCCGGAAAGGAGCTCCCGGATACGGTGGCGAAAGGCCTCGGAGAAGATCTCCATTTTGCCGATTTCGTCCACCACGTAGAGGGTCCCGGGCTCGGCCGGGGCCAGGGCCGAAAGGGCCAGTTTCTCGAAGGTCTCCAAGAAGACCCGATATTTTCCTACCTGGGGCCAGCCCCGCCCCTTCCTGGCTAACCAGGCCTCCCGCCCATCCAGGGTGTGGATCTTGAAACCGATCCGCCGCCCGCCCTCGCGTACCTCCCGGGTTATAAAGCCCCGTTTGGGCCCGGAAAGGTCTTCCACTACCCGGGAAATCAGGGTGGTCTTCCCGGTGCCGGGAAGCCCGTGGATGAGCACCTTGCGTCGTCCGTGGGCCGGGAGTCTCATCGCCATTTTCTCAGGGTAAGTAAAACATAGGTGGCTCCGGGCCCACCGTCACAGGGCCGGGCCGTGGCGTAGGCCAGGACGTGCCTCCTTAAGGGCCCCTTTTCCAACCAGAAGCGCACCTTTTCTTTAAGGACCGGCCCTCGCGGAGAGGAAAGACCCCGACCGTGGATGATGAGCACACAGCGGTCTCCCCGAAAGAGGCATTCCCTGAGGAACTGATGGAAGGCCTCTTCGGCTTCGGCCACGGTAAGGCCGTGAAGATCCAGGACCCGGCTCCAGGCAATCCGTCCCTCCCGGAGCTTGCGCAGGAGTTCCTTGGTGACCCCCGGGGCCCGCCCTTCCATGTATTCCGAGGTCTGCCAGACCCGCACCCGCAGGGGCTCCGGGGGCCAGGTCTTCTCTTCAAAACGCGGAGGCTTCCGGAACCCCGGGGCCCAGAAGATCTCCTTTTTGGGCCGGAGAGGCTTGACCTGGCGAAAGAATTCCTCCGGGTCCTCCTCGCAGATGGGTCTTTCTGGCCCCGGAGGGAGTTCCTCCTTGCGGATCTTTTCCTTGAGGACCTCAAAGGGTCTAAACCCCATTGTTTTCACTCCTCCAGCTTTATCAGTTCGTATTTCCGGCTTCCCAGGCCCAGTTTTTCGGCGTGATCCAGGGTGATTTCCCAGGGCAATTCCGGATAAAGCCGCCGAAACTTATCCTCTCCCGGTCCACAGGCTTCTACCTTGGAGCCCGGAAGTCCTGCGGCCTGATTGACCAGATCCACCGAGGCCTGATCCAGGGCCACCGGATCCTCCGAGGCCAGGATACCCAGGTCGGGCACCAGGGGATAGTCGTTAAAGGGATAGCAGTCACAGGCCGGAGAGACCTGAAGGACGAAGTTGAGAAAAAAGACTCTTCCTCTCTTGGGAAGGATGACCGCCGCGGCGTATTCGGCCATCTTGCGCATAAAAAGTTCGGCTTTTTCGTTCCACTGGACCTTGATGGCCTCCTGGGGGCACACGGCGATACATTCTCCGCAACCGATACAGCGTTTCTCGTTAATGCGGTAGCGGGGTTTTTTCACCCCTTTCGCCGGCTCCGGAGCTCCTACCGGGCAGAACTCCGCACAGGTCCCACAGGCTACACAGAGTTTCTTGTCGATCTTCGGGGCCACGGTGGAGTGTTGCTCGAGTTTTCCCTTGCGGGCGGCACACCCCATGCCTACGTTTTTCAGGGCTCCGCCGAAGGCCGAAAGCTCGTGGCCCTTGAAGTGGGTGAGCACCACCAGGCCGTCGGCCCGGACGATCTCCTTGGCTAGGAAAAACTCCTTGAGCACCGGGAAATCCATCTCCACCCGCTCATAGGAATTGCCTCGCAGGCCGTCGGCAACGATAAGGGGGGCCCCCACCACCGCATAATCGAATCCGTTGGCGATGGCGGTCTCCAGATGACTTACCGCATCGGAGCGGCTTCCCCGGTAAAGGGTGTTGGTGTCGGTAAGAAAGGGTTTGACCCCCAGGCCTTTCAGATGATCCACCACCCGGCGGACCCACTGGGGCCGGAGATGAGCCAGGTTCCCGGCCTCGCCAAAATGGAGCTTTACCCCTACCAGGGCCCCGGGGCGAAAGCGCCCTTTCATTTCCAGAGCGGAAAGGAGGGCCGTAACCTTTTCCAGAAGGGAGGCCTTCTTTTTTAGATGAAGATCCACCCAGAAGACGCGGCTCGCCATGAGAAAACCCCCTTTCCCCGATCCGGGCTTTCCAGTTACTATTAAAGCTATGGATAAGAAAGATCGCAAGCTCCTTAACCTGGTCCAGAAAGAATTCCCTTTGGAGGAAAGCCCCTTTGCTCTCCTGGGGGAACGCCTAGGGCTTTCGGAAACGGAGGTCCTTTCCCGCCTGGAACGGCTTTCCCAGGAGGGAATCCTGCGCCAGATAGGGGGGATTTTCAATCCCCAGGCCCTGGGTTATCGGACCACTCTGGCGGCCTTTGAGGTACCGGAGGAGGGGATCTCTCGGGCCGCAGAGGTGATCAATGCCCACCCGGGGGTGAGTCATAACTACCTGCGGGATCACCGGCTGAACCTCTGGTTCACCCTGGCGGTACCCCCGGGACGGAACCTGGAGGAAGAACTGGCCTCTCTGGCCCGGGCCGCGGCCGCCAGGCGGTATCTTATACTCCCCATCCGGAGGGTCTTTCGCATTGCGGTGGTCTTTGATCTGGAGGAGGGGGTGACCGGAGATGGAGGGCCTCCCCGGATTTCGGAAAACCTGATCCCGGACGAAAGAACCGTCCGGCTGGTGCGGGCCACCCAGGAGCCTCTGCCCCTTGTCCCCCGGCCCTTTTCCGAGGTGGCCCGGCAGGCCCGGGTCTCGGAGGAGGAACTCCTCACCTGGATTCGGGAGATGCTCCGGCGAGGGGTTATGCGGCGCTTTGCCGGACTGGTGCGTCACCATCGGGCCGGATTCCGGGAAAACATCATGGTGGCCTGGCGGGTGCCGGAAGAAAGGATGGAGGAGATAGGCCGGGCCCTGGCCTCTGAGCCGGGCATAACCCATTGTTACGAGAGGGAAAGCTACCCCGACTGGCCTTACAATCTTTACACCATGTTGCACGCCCGGAAGGCCCCCGAGGAGCGGGTTGCGGAGATAGCCCGCCGCCACCATCTCACCGACTACCTTCCCCTCCGCACCGTAAAGGAACTCAAAAAGACCCGCCTGAAACTCTTTACGGAATAGGCCTCCCCTGGGAATTGTCCGGGAGGGTTTTTGGGGTAGGAAAGACAGGCGTATGGAGGCCTGGGTTCTTCTGCAGTTTGTCTTTTCCGGGCTTACGGCCGGGGCCATTTATGCCCTGGTGGCCCTGGGTTTCTGCGTGGTGGAAAAGAGCCTGTGCATCGTAAACTTTGCTCAGGGGGACTTTTTGACCCTGGCCGGCTTTCTCGCCGGAACCCTCCTTAAAGGACCTGGAGCTCCCCTGGCTCCTTGCGGCCCTTCTGGCCGTCCTCGGAGCGGGCCTTTGCGGCTTTCTCCTGGAAAGGGTGGCCCTTCGGCCGGCCCGCACCCGGGGCCCCCTCGCCCTCATTTTTATCACCATCGGGGCCTCCATCTTTCTGCACGCTCACGGTGGCCAATTTCACTGCCTTAAATGTACTCACGGTCTCGGGTCTGGTCCTTCTCATCGGTTATGCCGGGGAGATCTCGCTGGGGCACGCCGGCTTCTGGGCCTTGGGAGCCTATGGCTCGGCCCTCCTTTCCCTCAGGCTGGGGATCCCTCCCCTTCTTTCCACCCTGGCGGTGGTGGCCGGAGGGACCTTGCTGGCTGCTCTCCTCGGACGCCTGATCCTGCGCCTTAAAGGAAACTACCTGGTCATGGCCACCCTGGCCTTCAACCTCATGGTTTACTACTTCCTGGTGGAGGCCGAAGGACTCACCGGAGGCCCTCCGGGCCTTCCGGGTATACCTCCCTACCGTTTAGGCCCTTATGTCCTTTCCGGGGACCCCCTCTTTTATTACTTCTTATGGGGGGTGACCCTGGCCGCCTTTTTTTCCTTTTTAACCTGGTGCACTCCGGAGAGGGCCGGGCCCTCAAGGCCCTCTCCGAGGAGGCCGCGGCCGCCTGTCTGGGGATCTCTCCCCTGCGCTACAAGATTCTGGCCTTTGCCGTGAGTGCGGCCTGCGCCCTTCTGGCCGGGGCCTTCTATGCCCATTATCTCTCCTTTATCAGTCCCAAAACCTTTGACATTTTCTTTTCCGTAGAACTGGTCACCATGTGCCTTTTCGGGGGAAAGGGCTCCCTCTGGGGAGCTCTCCTCGGGGCCGGAGTCCTCACCCCTCTTCCCCACCTTCTGGAGATCCTGGAAGACTACCGGGATTTCTTTTATGGAGGGCTTCTCATGGGGCTTCTCATCTTTTCCCCGAGGGCCTGAGCGGGCTGGGGAAGCGCTGGAGAGGAGATGCTTGAGATAGACGGGGTGAGTAAAAGCTTCGGAGGGCTTGCGGTCCTTTCCCGGGTGAGTTTTCGCGTGCGGCCCGGGGAGATTGTGGGCCTTATCGGGCCCAACGGAGCGGGCAAGACCACCCTCCTTGAACATTATCTCCGGAATCCTTTCCGAAGACGAAGGAGAGGTCCGCCTTGGAGGGGCCTCCCTTAAGGGGCTTTCTCCCTGGGAGAGGGCCGCCCGGGGCCTGGCCCGTACCTTTCAGCATATCCGTATCTTTCCGGGGATGAGTGTGCTGGAAAACGTCCTTTGCGGGTTCCACCTTCGGCGCCAAACCGGGTTCCTTTCCGCCCTCCTTCACCTTCCCCGAGCCCTTCGGGAGGAGGTCCGGAACCATCCCGCCGTCCTTGAAGCCTATATGGGAAAATGATATGAGGGGGAAGATCCTTTAAAAGGAGGAAGCTTATGCGGAAGGGGCTGTTTTTAGTGGGCCTCTTTCTTCTGGGGCTTTGCGGAGGGGTTTTCGCCCAGGAGTCCATCAAGATCGGGGCCCTTTTTGCCCTTTCCGGGCCGGCGGCCTTCATCGGGACCCCCACCAAGCTGGTGGCGGAGATCAACAAGGAGGGGGGAATTCATGGCCGGCCGCTAAAGCTGGTCCTGGGAGATACGGAGGGCGATCCCAGCAAGGCCGTGGGTTTTATTTACAAGGAAAAAGTGGTGGCGATCATCGGCCCCACCCGCACCGGAACCGGCATGGCGGTAAAGCCCCTGGTGGAGGCGGCCCGGGTGCCCACCATCATGACCGTGGGTGGAGACCCGGTAATCATGGGGGGACGATTCGGTTCCTACCGTTACATCTTCAAGACCCCCCAGCGTTCAAGCACCGCCGTACGCAAGATCTACGGCTATCTTCGGAAAAAGGGCCTCACCAAAGTAGGACTCCTTACGGCCACCGATGGGTTCGGCAAGGACGGCCGCAAGTGGCTGGAAAAGCTGGCCCCGGAGTACGGGTTGACCATTGTGGCCGCCGAGTCCTTTAATCCCCGGGATACGGACATGACCACCCAGCTGGCCAAAATCTGGCGCAGGCGCCCCCAGGTAATCGTGGCCTGGACTATTGGGCCGGCCGGGGCCATTATCGCCAAGAATGTGAAACAGCTGGGCCTCCCCGTGCCTCTTTTCCAGTGTCACGGGCTCCCGGATCCCAAATATATCGAGCTTGCCGGCCCGGCGGCCGAGGGCAACCTCATGCCCTCCACCAAGCTCATGGCCTGGGAGCAACTTCCGGACTCCGACCCTCAGAAGCCGGTGATCGCCCATTTCGTGCACCTTTACCGGGAGGTCTATCATTACGACCGCGAGTTCCCCATCAACACCCATTCCGGGTACGCCTGGGATGCGGTCATGATCCTGGCCCGGGCCCTGAAGAAGGTGGGGCCGGATCGGGAAAGGGTACGGGAGGCCATCGAGAACCTCAGGGGTTATGTGGGAATAAGCGGGGTCTATCGTTTTACCCCAGAGGACCACAACGGGCTCGATGAATCCTCCATGATTATCGTGAAGATCAAGAACGGACGCTGGATCCTTGAAGATTACTGAGCGTCTGGCCTGGCTGGCGGCCACCTGCTTCGGTCTGGGGAAGATCCCCTGGGCCCCGGGCACCTGGGGCTCGGGGGTGGGGATTTTCCTGGCCTGGGCCACCGCAGGGTGGCCTTTAGGAGGAAAGGGCGCCCTCCTTGCCGGGCTCACCCTTATCGGGGTCTGGGCCTCGGGGCGGGTGGCCCGGAGGCTTACGGAGGAAGACCCCTCCTGCGTGATCCTCGACGAGGTGGCCGGGGCCTATCTGGCGGCCCTGGCCTTTCACTCCGGGCTCGAACTCCTGGGGGCCTTTCTACTTTTCCGTCTCCTGGACATCTTCAAACCCTGGCCCCTCAAGCTCTTTGAGAGACTTCCCGGCGGCTGGGGGATCATGGCCGACGATCTGGCCGCCGGAGCTCTGGCCCTCTTGCTGAGGCTGGTCTTGGCTAGGGGTTGATAGTCAAAGCAAGGCTCTTTTGAACCACGCTTCCGTCCGCATCTCTCACAAAAAAGGTCAACCTGTAGGTGCCGGACCCGGTGGCATTTCCTGAAAATTGTAGGTAAGCACACCGAGGCCAAAGATCATTACCGTCCGAACAATTACCATCAGGAGCCACGGGATTGGTACCATTGCAGTCTAGCCCGAGACCTATACCCACCAAACCGTCACGGTCTTCTACACACCATTCATAAGCCTCTCCCGTAAAAGGGACTCCTCCTGCCGCATAAACTCGTGCATTATATGTAGAATTTTCATAGCCAGAGGGCAACTCATTATTCAATATTCGCAGATATTCTTCTCGATAAGGACATTTCAACTTGGCTTTAAGTTCGTTAAGGCTAACATATTGCACCATATCGTCATAACTTTCGGGACGATTGAGATCCGAGGGATTATCGTCCACACTGGCCGTATCCGGGGTATAGATCCTTATAGGAGAATTACTAGCTGTTTGGAGATTGTAATTGGGCCCACCACTAAAAATTACAAAAGCTAGGTCACTTTTGGTCTGATTCCCTTCATTGTAATCAATGACCTGCAAAGAAGTCTTTTGGCGAGCACAAGTACCGGTAGAGGATAGTTCGGGGGCTATAACACACACAAAATCTTTGCCCCAAACATCCTTGATGTATTTTAAGGCCTGAGAGCAATTAGCTGAGGAGGGAAGTCTTCCGTTGTGGGTGAGGGCGTAACCGATGAGGGCCTCCACATTGGACCTCAGGCGTTCAAGATTCTCGTTGTAACGAGACCTCTTGATCAAAAGTCCTACTAGACCCGCACCCATACCTAGCAGAATCCCTATAATCACCAGGGTAATGGCCAGCTCTATGAGGGTAAATCCTTGATTAGCCTTCACTTTAAGTCTTCCGGAAAACTTAGTCCTTCTTTTTCGGCCAGGGCCCGCACATAATGCCAGTCGCCCTGGCGGATCCACTCCGGAAGGGGGGCCAGGGCCAGCCGGTTGAAGAGGACCCGGCGTTCCTCCTCGGGGAGATCGCGGGAGAGGATCTCCCGCCGCCAGCGGGCCATGAGCTCCAGATAAACTTCCCACTCCGGCCCAAATTCTTCCTCCAGCCGCTCGCGAATCCTGCGGGCCGCCGCCGGGCTGGCCCCGGAGGTGGAGATGGCCAGCTGCAACCTGCCCCGCCGCACCACCGAGGGGACAATAAAAGAGCAGATTTCCGGTTTGTCCACCACATTGCAAAAGAGCCCCCGCTCCTCAGCCTCCCGGAATACGGCCTCCTGCACCCCGGGATCATCGGTAGCCGCGACTACCAGCCAGGCCCCGGAAAGATCTCCCTCCCGATACGGACGGACCTCGAGTTCCACCCGCCCCTCTTCGGCCCACCGCCGGAGGGTCTCCGTGACCTCCGGGGCGATGACCCGCACCCGGGCCCCGGCCTCCAGCAGGGCCTCCACCTTGCGCTCCGCCACCTCCCCTCCCCCCACCACCACACAGAGCCGGCCTTCAAGTTTTAAAAAGACGGGATAGTATCTCATAGCCCCATGATAACCCTTGCCATCCTCCAAAGACAAGGGTTAAACAGAGGTATGCGCAACCCCGCCCCCTATATCGAGCACACCTGTTTGCGACCTACGGCTACGGAAGCGGACATCCGCCGCCTCTGTGAGGAGGCCCGGGAATTCGGCATGGCCGGGGTCTGTGTGCCCCCGGTGTATGTGCCTCTGGCCCGGGGTCTCCTTTCCGGCTCCCCGGTGAAGGTAGTCACCGTGGTGGGGTTTCCCCTGGGTTTTGAGCCGGTGGAGATCAAAGTGGCCCAGGCCGAACTTTACACCGACCTCGGGGCCGAAGAACTGGACATGGTGCTGAATCTGACCCTGGTGAAATCCGGGGCCCTGGCCGAGGCCCTTTCCGAGGTGGAAGAGGTGGTCCGGGCGGCGGAACCGGCTCCGGTGAAGGTGATCCTGGAGTGCGGATATCTTTCGGTGGAAGAAAAGCGGGAGCTGGCCCGCCGGCTTCCGGAGACCGGGGTGGCCTATCTCAAGACCGCTACGGGCTTTGGTCCGGGAGGGGCTACGGTGGAGGACGTGCGCCTTCTGGTGGAGGCCGCCCGCGGACGGGCCAAGGTCAAGGCTGCCGGAGGGATTCGCACCCTGGAACAGGCCCTGGCCTTGCTTTCGGCCGGGGCGGCTCGGCTGGGAACCAGCTCCGGGGCGGAGATCGTGCGGGAGTATCTGGCCCGAAAGGAAGGTCCCTCGGACACGGTGGAGATCTTCGTGGACGGAGCCTGTCTGGGGAATCCCGGCCCCGGGGGCTTTGCGGCTCTTCTCCGGGCCCGGGGAAAGGAAAGGGTCCTCACCGGGGGTGAGCCCCAAACCACCAACAACCGTATGGAACTGCGGGCGGCCATCGAGGCCCTGAAGGCCTTAAAACGCCCCTGCCGGGTGAAGATTTACACCGATTCCCGATATCTCCTTCAAGGGGCTACGGAATGGCTCCCCCGCTGGGAAAGAGCGGGTTTTCGCCTCTCTGGGGGTAAAGCGGTGAAAAACCGGGACCTCTGGGAGGAGCTTTCCCGGCTTCTCAAGGTCCACCAGGTGGAGTGGATCTGGGTGGAGGGCCATGCCGGACACCCCGAAAACGAACGCTGCGATCGTCTGGCCCGCGAGGAGGCCCGGAAATGGAAAAAAGACTCTTAGTGGGCATAACCGGAGCCAGCGGAGCCCCCTATGCGGTGGCCTTCCTGCGACTCCTGCGGGAGCTTTCCCAGCCGGCGGAGGTCATTGTGACCGACCCGGGCCTTTCCGTGCTGGAGCATGAAACCGGGCTCACCCTGGCGGACCTTGAGGAACTCTGTGCGCGGGTCTTTCGGGAGGGGGAACTCTCCGCCCCTCCGGCCAGCGGCTCCGCTCCTTATCGAGGGATGGTCGTTTTGCCCTGCTCCATGGGAACCCTTTCGGCCGTAGCCCGGGGCTCGGCCCGCAACCTCCTTCAGCGGGCCGCGGACGTGATGCTCAAGGAGCGCCGGCCCCTGGTGCTGGTGGTACGAGAGACCCCCTTCAACCTCATCCACCTGCGGAACATGCTGGCCGCAGCCGAGGCCGGAGCAGTAATCTATCCGGCCATGCCCGCCTTCTATCACCGTCCCCGAACCCTGGAAGACATGGTAGACTTTTTTGCACGGCGCCTGGCCGAATTCCTGGGATTTCCCGTGGAGAATCCCCGGCGCTGGAAGGGCCTATGATCAAAAGATATCGCACCCTGGAAGAGGCTGCCGCGGATCTCCCTTCCTTTCTTGCGAAATTGCGCCGGGGGAAGCTTCGGCCCATTTACCCTCTCTTGCGTGTTCCTCGAGGGATCAAGAAATTCAGGACCCTTGAGGAGGCCCAGTGGGACCGGGAAAGGTGGATCTTAAAGATAAAGTATCTTCTCATCGGAGGATTGGGGTAGTCCTGGAAGGCCAAGATGTTGACCAAAATTAAGCTCCTCCTGGAGATGATCAAATTTGAACACACCATTTTTGCCCTGCCCTTTGCCTATGCCGGAGCGGTGCTTGCGGCCAAGGGATTTCCGGCGGCCAAACCGGCCCTTCTTATCCTGGGCTGCATGGTGGGGGCCCGCACCGCAGCCATGACCTTTAACCGCCTGGCCGATCTCCCCTTTGACGCGGAAAACCCTCGCACCCGCAATCGCCATCTGGTAACCGGGGCCGTAAAGCCGGCCGAGGCCTGGCTTCTCTTTTTCGCGGCCTCCTTCCTCTATTATCTCTGTGCCGCAGGACTCAATAAGCTTACCCTCAAGCTCTCCCCCATCGCCTACATGGTGATCCTCATCTATTCTTACACCAAACGTTTCACCTGGCTCTGCCATCTTTTCCTGGGGGCGGCCCTGGCCCTGGCCCCGCTGGGGGGATATGTGGCCGTGCGCGGGGCCTTCTCTGAGCCGGGGATCTTTCTTCTGGCGGCCGGGGTGATCTTCTGGGTGGCGGGCTTTGATATCCTTTATGCTTGCATGGATGAGGCCTTCGATCGCCAGGTCGGGCTTCACTCCGTTCCCGCCCGTTTTGGCCGCCGCCGAGCCTTCCGCCTCTCGGCCTTCTTTCACCTCCTGGCCTTTCTCTTCTTTGCCGCCGCGGGTCGGGCCTTCGACCTTACCTGGCCCTATTATCTGGCTCTGGCTCTTACGGCCGCCCTCTTCTTAGCCCAGCGCCTAACGGTCAATCCCCGGACTCTGGAAGGCCTCGACCTGGCCTTTTTTACCTTTAACGGGGCCATAAGCGTGGTAATATTTCTGGGTATACTTCTAAATTTTCTCATAAAGGGGTAGAGACTTATGGAGCGCATTCCTTTTACTCCCGAGGGCTTTCAGCGTCTGAAGGCCGAACTCGAACGCCTCAAGACCGTGGAGCGCCGGGACGTGGTCAAGGCCATTGAGGAGGCCCGGGCCCACGGGGACATTTCCGAAAACGCCGAATATGAGGCGGCCAAGGAGCGTCAGGCCCATATTGAAGGGCGCATCCAGGAGCTTTCCGATCGCCTAGCCCGAGCCGAGGTGATCGAGATCCCCAAAGAACCACCCTCGCGGGTGCAATTCGGAGTGAAGGTAAGACTCCTGGATCTGGATACCGAGGAAGAATTGGTCTATCGCCTGGTGGGCCCTTATGAGTCCGACGTGGAAAAAGGGCTCGTTTCCGTGACCTCCCCGCTGGGGCGGGCCCTTATCGGAAAGGAGGTAGGCGAAGAGGTGGAGGTGCGTACCCCTTCCGGTGTCCGGCACCTGGAGATCCTGGCCATAGAGGTCTAGGGGTTGAGCAGGCTCACCTCCACGGAAAAACGCCTTCTGGATCGCCTGCAGGAAGGCCTTCCTCTAGACTCCCGTCCCTTTGCCCGGTTAGGGGAGGAACTGGGTCTTTCCGAAGGAGAGGTCCTTTCTCTTTTGCGAGGGCTCAAGGAAAGGGGCATCCTGCGGCATTTGGGGGCCAGTCCTGATTCCCGGCGCCTGGGCTTTGTGACCACGCTGGCCGCGGTCTCGGTGCCCCCGGAAAGGGCCGAGGAGGTGGCCTGGAGAATCGCCTCCCGGCCCGAAGTGACCCACTGCTATCTGCGCCGTCACCGCCTGAACGTTTGGTTTACCCTGGTGGCCCGTAAC
Organism: Thermosulfurimonas marina; assembly: GCF_012317585.1. Taxonomy (NCBI): domain Bacteria; kingdom Pseudomonadati; phylum Thermodesulfobacteriota; class Thermodesulfobacteria; order Thermodesulfobacteriales; family Thermodesulfobacteriaceae; genus Thermosulfurimonas; species Thermosulfurimonas marina. The sequence goes on along the minus strand of NZ_CP042909.1, from coordinate 719,467 downwards.
TGGGAGGAGATCGAAAGGATCCTTTCCGAGATCTCGCAGGAGGCCGGCGCTGCGGCCCGACACTTTCCGGCGGAAAAACTCTTCAAATTGCGTGCGGTCTTCCGCTTGGATCCGTAAGACTATTTTCGGCGCAGGTCTTCGGCCAGCACCACAAAGGCCTGGGCTAGAGAGAGGGCCCTTGCGGCATCTTTCCGGGTATAAACCTCCCACAGTAAAGGAAGCCGGGGAGAAAGCCGCCCTTTTTCCAGGAGAACCGGTGTTCTTCTTTCATTTCTTCCGGTAATGAAACCACAGATAAAGCCCCAAACAGAGAAGGGCAAAGAGGGTGACCCCGGCTCCGGCGCGGTGAAGGGTTCGGCCTAACAACTCCTGATTTTTCCCTACCAGATAGCCACAGAGGGCCAGCACCGTGACCCAGATTCCGGCTCCCAGGGCGGTAAAGAGGCTGAAAAGCCAGGGATTCATCCGTCCCAGCCCGGCCGGAAGGCTGATATATTGCCGGATGCCCGGAAGGAGTCGGCCCACGAAGGTGGAAATGTGGCCGTGGCGGGCAAAAAAATCCTCTACCTGAAAAAGCGCTCCCTCAGAGAGGAAAAGATAGCGGCCATAGCGCCGGAGAAATCCGCGCAGGGCGGGTCGTCCGAGTTTTAGGGCCAAAAAGTAGTTAAACCAGGCTCCGGCGAGGCTTCCCGCCGTTCCGGCAGCCACGACCCCGGCAAGACTCATCTCCCCCCTGGCGGCCAGATAGGCCGCTGGCGGTATGACCACCTCGCTGGGAAAAGGAAAAAAAGAGGATTCTAAGGCCATGAGGAGGAAGATTCCCGGATAGCCGAGGCGACCAATGGTCTCGAGCAAAAATTGAAACACACCCTCCAGCATGGAGGGCATTTAACCCGGAAAACCGGGGGCGCACAACCTATGGGGAGGGGCGCCCGGCCCCTCGCCCCTTAAGCTCAACCGAAGCCGAAACCCGTACCCCCGCTTCCGCAGGAGCCGAAACCCAGGCCCCCGCCTCCGAGGGTGCAGGCGAAGGTAGAGAACTCCCGCTTTACCCGGGAGCTACCACACCGGGGACAGCGGGTCTCCCGCTCGTCCCGGCTGGTGAGACAGAGTTTTTCGAAGCGTTCACCGCAGTGTTCACAGCGGAATTCGTAAATGGGCATGGCCCTCACCTCCTGCTTTAATCTTCCGATCTCTCAAATTTAAGTTCTTTCTCGCTAAAGTAAAGGTCACCGCGGGAGATATTCCGGACGCCAGTTGAAGATGGCCCGAAAGACCGAGCCCCGCACCTTGGGGTTGATGGCATAAAGATGCTCCTCGAGCCACCGCTCCATAAAGACCCGCCGGGTCTCCCCGGAAAAGGGGCAGGGATTTTCCACAATGGGAAAGTCCTCCTTTTGGGCGAAGGCCTGGAGGGCGGACTTCTCACAGAGAATTAGAGGTCTTATCAGGTAGAGGCGTCCCTGAAACATCTCCTGGACGGGAAGAATGGTGGAAAGTTCTCCGTGAAAACACATATTGAGGAAAAAGGTCACCACCAGGTCGTCCCGGTGATGACCGAAGGCGATCTTATTGAAGCCCTCCTCCCCGGCCAGACGGAAGAGATGCTTGCGGCGGTGCCAGGAGCAGACAAAACAGGGGGAGGGTTTTCCCCGCTCGGCAGCCTCCAGGGCCTGCATTCCGCAGTCGGTCTTTAGCAAACGGAAAGGCACTTCCAGGTCCTCACAGAAGGCCGCCAGGCGCTTTAGGCCCTCTTCATATTCCGGCCCCCGGGGAAAGCCCATGTCTAGGTGTACGGCCAGGATCTGGTAATCAAACTGCACCTTGCGCCGCCACTCCCCAAGGAAATAGGTGAGCACCAGACTGTCGGCCCCGCCGGAAAGGGCGATCAGGATGCGGTCCCCCGGAGCGAGCATCTCGTACCGATGAAGGGCCCGTCCGATAAGACGCTTGAGTTTGTGATAAAGGGCCATGGACCTGAATATAAAGGACTCCCTTCTTCCCACAAGAGGAAAGGGTTTCTCCTCCTTTTTCGGAAGTAGCTCTGCCCGGGTGATTTCTTAGTCATTAAGGAATATACTCGAATAATCAAAGATGAGAGAGCGTCCCAAGTCCAAGATAGTGGCCACGATTGGTCCGGCCTGTGCCTCCCAGAAAGTGCTACAACAGATGATTCAGGCCGGGATGGAGATCGCCCGGCTCAATTTGGCCCATGGGAACCTGGAGACCCACAAAAAATATATCTCTCTGGTGCGGGCCGCGGCTCGGGCCGTGGGCCGCCGGGTAGCCCTTCTGGCCGATCTCCCGGGACCCAAGATAAGGGTAGGGCTTCTCCCTCAAGAACCCTTGGAACTCAAACGGGGAACTCGAGTATTTATTGTGCCCGAGGAAAAATCCTCCGATCCCCGGACTATTCCCATCCCTCTCCCGGGACTCTTGGATTTCCTGCGTCCCAAACAGAGCATTTATCTAAATGATGGTCTTATCCAGCTTCTGGTAGAAGAGGTCTCCAGAGGCAGGGCCCAAGCAAGAGTGGTGGTGGGAGGGGAACTCTTTTCCCACAAGGGAGTAAATCTCCCCGGGATGGACCTAGGGATTTCCGCCTTCACCGAAGAGGATCGGCGTCTCATGGCCTTTGCCCTTTCTCAAGGAGTGGAGGCCATCGGGCTTTCCTTTGTCCAAGGCCCGGAGGATGTGCGCGAGGCCCGAGAGTATGCGCGTTCTCTGGGCTATGCTCCCTTTCTTATCGCCAAGATCGAACGGGCCCAAGGGGTTCGCCATCTTTCGGCCATCCTGGCGGAGGCCGATGGGATCATGATCGCCCGTGGAGATCTGGGGGTAGAGCTCCCCATAGAGGAAATCGCTATCGTGCAGAAGTCTCTTATTGAAAAGGCTGCGCTAGCCGGAAAGGTGGTCATTACCGCCACCCAGATGCTCAAATCCATGACCACCACTCGGCGCCCTACACGGGCGGAGGTTACCGACGTGACCAACGCCATCTTGGATGGGACCGACGGCCTTATGCTTTCGGAAGAGACCGCCGCCGGGCTCTATCCTGTGGAAGCGGTGAGGATGATGGCCCGCATCGCCCGGACCACCGAAAAGGAGCGGCGGTACTTCCCGGTCCGGGAAAAAATCCTTGAGGCCCGGGGGAAAAAGAAGCTTGATCTGGACGAAGTTCTCTCCTTGGATGTTTTTACCACCGTGGAACACCTGAAGGTGAAGGCGGTGATCATTCCCACGGAATCCGGGGAAACAGCCATAAAGGTGGCTCGATTTCGTTTGCCGGTGTGGATCTATGCTTTCAGCCCCCACGAGTCTGTCTGTCAACGTCTACTCTTCTATTACGGTATCCGACCGGTGCTTCTTTCACAGAGCCTTAGCGACTGGCAGGGGCTAGCGCTGCACTGGTTGCGCAAAAACGTCCTCAAGGAAGGCCTGGTACTTTCCCTCCAGCGCACCTTCCTGGGCTCCCACAGGAGTCACCGTCTGGATTTGATCGAGCTGGAGAGGGACTGAGCCCGGAAGGGGGAGCCTACATGGCTCACGGGTTCGGATTATAGTAAAGGGGTGCGTCTTGAGGGAATCACCACCCATAATCTCCGGATCAGGGAGCTCGAACTTCCCGAAAGGGCCCTGATTGTCGTTACCGGGCCCTCGGGTTCCGGAAAATCCAGTCTGGCCTTTGATACCCTGGCCCGGGAGGGGGAGCGCCGCTACCTTTTGGCCCTCTCGCGCCGGGAGGCGGTGAGGGTCCCCCCTCCGGCTTCGGTAAAGGGGGCCGAAGGCCTTCCCCCGGCGGTGGCCCTTCCCCAGAGGGTCCCTCCCAAAAATCCCCGCCTCACCGTAGGCACGGTCACCGGAATCCTGGAGATCCTCCGGGGTCTCCTTGCGGAGTTCGGAGAAAGACCCTGCCCGGGCTGCGGGCATCCCGTACGTCCCCTAAGCCTGGCCGAAGCCCTTTCCCTTTACGACGAACTTCCGGAGGGAAGGCGCTTAGTGGTGCGGGCCCCTATCTTTGGGCCTTCTCCGGCGGTCCTTTCCTACCTTCAGGGAGAGGGTTTTTCTCGTTTCATCATTAACGGGACTCCGGTGGATCTTACGGAAGAAGCCCCTCCGAAAGAGATTCAGAGTCTTGAGGCGGTGGTGGATCGGTTGATCAAAAAGGGGGCCGAAAGGCTTCGTTATCTGGAGGCCTTGCGTCTGGCCCAGGGACTTTCCGGAGGGCCGGTGATCCTCGAGGTCCTTGAGGGGCCTCTCTTCCGTTTCACCCTAGGCGATTACTGCCCTTACTGCGGGAGAGGTTTGCCCCCTCTTTCTCCGGGGGCCTTTTCTTACAATCATCCCGCCGGGGCCTGTCCCTCTTGTCAGGGATTGGGAGAAAAGGAGGGAGAGATCTGCTCCCGGTGCCAGGGCCTTCGCCTCCGGCGGGAAAGCCTTGAGGTGCGCCTTTCCGGAAGCCCTCTGCGGGAGATCCTTTCCACCCCTCTGGGCAAGTTGCGGAACTTTGTCCGGGACCTCAAGCTTCCGGCCCCGGAAGACCTGTGGGGTCCCTTCCGCCGTCGTCTCCTGCGGATTCTTGAAAAACTGGTCTTTCTCGAACTGGGTCATCTTCATCTCTTTTCGCCCTTTCACCGGCTTTCCACCGGGGAACGCCAGCGGGTGGAGCTGGCCACCCTCCTTTCTCTGGAAATCTCCGGGGCCCTTTTCGTGCTGGATGAGCCGGGCTTGGGGCTTTCGCCTCTGGAAAAAGAAAAGGTTTTGGTCCTGGTCCGCGAGCTGATCCTTTCCGGGAATACGGTGGTGATTGTGGAACACGATCCCCTCTTTATCCGCAGCGCAGAGATGGTGGTAGAGCTGGGGCCGGGGGCCGGTCGCAAGGGGGGAAAACTCCTTTTCTGTGGTCCCCCGGAGGAACTTTCCCGCCGGGCGGATCTTCCTACCGGGGCCTTTCTTTCCGGGGGCCGCATCCTTACGCGTCCCCGCCGGAGGCCTCGAAAATTTCTCTCTTTTTCCGGGGTGCGCCTGCCCCAGGAGGCCCTTACCGTGGTCTGCGGACCTTCCGGCTCGGGAAAGACCCTCTTTCTCCGAAAAATACAGGAAGAGGCCGGGTATCAGGACCGGGATCCCCTCCTGGTAGAAGGAGAGATCTCGGCCCCGGCCCGGGCTTTAGTGGCCACCTACCTGGGAATCTTTGACGAGTTGCGCAAGCTCCTTTCCGCCACCCCTCGGGCCCGGGAACTGGGGCTTCGTCCGGCGCATTTCAGCCCCTTTTCCCGGGAAGGACGCTGCCCCACCTGCGGAGGAAGGGGGGAAAGAACCTTTGAAATTCCGGGAGTACTTTCCACGGAGGTCCCTTGCGAGGGGTGTCAGGGCACGGGGCTGCGCCCGGAAGCTCTGCGGATAACCTACCGGGGCCTTTCCGTGCCCGAGATCCTCGACCTTACCCTCACCGAGGCCCTTTCGGTCTTTTCCCGGGTGGCCCGCATGGTGGAGCCTCTTTCCAGGGCCGAGGCCCTGGGGCTCGGTTATCTGCGCCTGGGCCAGCCCCTGAAGGCCCTTTCTGGGGGAGAGAAGTTGCGCCTGCGTCTTACGCGAGAGCTCCTTTCCGGAGGAGGGAAAGAGCTGATCCTCCTCGACCTTCCCACTATGGGCCTCCATCTGGGAGATCTCGAGGGGCTCTTGAAGGTCTTTGAAGCCATGCTTTCCGCGGGAAAAACCCTGGTAGTGGCCGACAATCACCCGCTCCTCGTTTTATTGGCGGACCATCTCCTGGTCCTCGAGAAGGGCCGCGCGGTCTTTGAAGGTCCTCCCCAGGATTATCTGGAAAGTGGGCACCCGCTGGCCGAAAGACTGCTTCCCTATCGGGCTCTGGTGAAATAATTTGCCTTAACCGCTTCCCCTTCCCAATTTTTCGGGATCTACCGTTATTCGGCCGAATTCCGTTTCCAGTCCTCCTTTTTACCTCAACTTTGACACCCCGGGCAAAAAAATTCGCTTGTATCAACGGTTTCCGGGCATACTACCCCCGCGTTCCACAACATCCTCTCCTCCCACCTCAAGAACCCTCCCTGGTACCCTTATCCCCACCGCCTTGAATACCTCATAGGCCTTCCCCTCAAGTTCCGTCCTCACCAAGTAATTCCTCCCATCCACCGTAACCTCCACCGCCTTAAGCCGCTCAAGATCCGTCATCACCTCCTGATAACTTCCCTCGTAGCCAACCTCCCTCAGCCTCCTCATCAGCACCACCTCCAGCACAAAGGCCAAAAAACATACCATGATGTGCCCCCGAATCCGCTTCTCCGTCCAGTGATACACCGGCCTAAGATCCAGACCGCTTTTCATCTCCCGAAAGGCCCTCTCTACCTGCCAAAGTCCCCTATACGCCAAAGCCGCCTCCTCCACACTTAACCCCGCATTCGTCTCAAGCACATACTTCCCATCATATCTAGCCTCCTCCTCCAAAACCTCCCGATCAACAACCGCCGAACTCCCCTCCACCTTCAAATACCGACGATAACCCCGGTTCCCTATAAGCCCCTTAAGACCCCCGGCCTTGAGCTTCTCCTCAAGCTTCCCTACCATCTCCTCACGGGAAAGCCTCTCCCTCTCCGCCTCCTCCGGATTGAAACAAATCAGATAACGCCTCCCCTCATGCCAGACTTCCTTCACCTTAAGGTTACCCTTCACCTCCCGAAAACGCCCCCCTCTGCCCAGCACTTCCTTCATGGCCCTGAGCCTCCGCATCCTCACCCCCACCAAGTACTCAAGCCCCATAGCCTCTATCTCCTTTAACACCTCCCGACTCACCATCCCCCGGTCCGCCACAAGAATGACCCGCCTTATCCTGAACCGATTCTGTAAGTCTTTTAGCACCACCCGAAAGGTCTCTACGTCCGCCGTAGCCCCCGGAAATACCTCGTGGGCTATCGGTATCCCCTCCCGCGTCATAAGAAACCCCAATATCACCTGCACCCTGTCCGGACGATGATCCTTCGAAAATCCATACTCGCAAAACCCCTCCGCCCCTCTCCCCTCAAAATACACGCTCGCCGTGTCCCAAAACACCAAATCAAGCTCCAAATGAAATAGATCCCTTATCCTCTCAAAAAGCTTCTCCTCTATTTCCTCCTTATGATCGGCCAGAAAATCAAGAGCCCGGTAGAAATGGTGTAGCTTAAGCCTTTCAAACTCCGGCCGATAGACTGTCTCCTTCCATCGGCTGACCCCGAGTTTTGAGGCCGGATCACAGAGCCGGTTCAAAACCATGGCAAAAACCGCTTCCTCCACATCTATGGCAATCTCCGTTCCGGCAAGAAGCTCCTTCAGTATGCTACTAAGCTTAAGATCTTCCCAAAGTCTTCTGAAAATCAAAGCCGGACCAAAGTCCTTGGCCCATTGGGCCTGAATGCTTCGAGCCTGAGCTTCTATCCATTGTCTCCGGGAAAACTTGGCCAGCCCCTCTATCAGCTTATCCAGTTCTCCCTCTTGGAGTTTTTCCAGGCGCCCCAGGTTGGCCACGATCCTCTGGCGTACCTTTCCGTTGACCCGCTTGCCCTCCACAATATAGAGGTAGGTTCTAGTGGACCCGTCCTTGTTTTTGAAGGTTTTGGTTCGGATATACATAGCACTAACATGCTAGCATTATCTCTCTTTATATCAAGAGGTAATTCTTGTATACGTAGCACAACATTTGAAAATGAAAACAGTAGAGCATGAAAAGAGAGGGGGAAATAGAGGGCATTTTTGGGGTATTTTGGACCGAAAATGCTTACTTCAGATTCGTCGATCCTTCCCGACTGTCAAACTTGAGTCTAAATATTTCCCACAGAGCCTTTTTCGGCCTTCTCACCTTCCGGCTGATCCCTTTAACCGGATGGGGAAAAATCCTTCGTACCCCAAAAGACCGTTAGGTCGCAATCCCTTCTTAATGAGGGAGGGTTTTTTCACCCTCAAGTCGGAGAATGACGCCATTCACCATAGTAGTCACGTCGCAATCCCTTCTTAATGAGGGAGGGTTTTCTCACGGTGGATGTTATAATTCCTTATTTTACCGAAAATTTTAAGGCCTAAAATGATAGGGTTAAAAGGAGGGCCTCCTCGATCGAGGCCCTCCAACGATCTCCGAAAAGGATCTGCAACCTAACCGGGCTTTTAATCGCAAAAATTGAAAATGATCGGCCTTTTTTGAGACAAGTCAAAAAACGACGAAACTACGCCCGGTTATAATCCTCCCTCTCAAACGGGTAGGCTTATCGGCCACTTTTCAAAGAACTAATCCCTCTTCTACCTTTAAAGCACAACATAAAGAAACTTGTAAAGGGGCAGGGGCCAACACTTGCTTGAATTCCTGATCGAACCCGATTATACGGAACGAGAATCGGGGTCAGGTGTCGGTCGGAAACGGAGGAAGGATTTGAGGATTACCGGAGGGATTTTTCGGGGAAGGAGGCTGGCCACCCCTCGGGGGGTGGGCACCCGTCCCATGACCGAGCGGGTGCGCAAGGCCCTCTTTGACATCCTGGGAGGGCTTTCCGGGGCCCGTATCCTGGATCTCTTTTCCGGAAGCGGAGCCCTGGGGCTGGAGGCCCTCTCCCGGGGGGCCGCCAGTGTGGTCTTCGTGGAGGCCTCGGCCGAGGCCCTTTCGGTGATCCGAAAAAACGTCCAGGCCCTGGGGCTGGAGGACCGGGTGCAGCTGGTGCGGGGAAGCCTCCCCCAGGCCCTGAAAAGGATCCCGCCTGGCCCCTACCAGCTGGTCTTTATTACTCCCCCTTACGGAAAAGGCCTTGGGGAAAGGACCCTCGCGGCCCTGCCTCCGGAGATCCTTGCCCCGGAGGCCATAATCGTGTTAGAAGAAAGGAGGAACAGCAGGATAGATCCGGGAAAGACGCCCTTTGAAGTTCAGGAGATTCGAAAGTACGGGGATACCAGTCTTTATTTTCTAAAAGTCCGCGAGGAGTCGAGAGAATGGCCCCGGAGCCCAAGATAGCCGTTTATCCGGGAACCTTTGATCCGGTGACCAACGGGCATCTGGATCTTATCCGGCGGGCCCTGCGGCTTTTTGATCGTCTGATCGTGGCCGTGGGGGAAAACCCGGCCAAAAAGCCCCTTTTCAGTCTGGAGGAAAGGCTGGAAATGCTGGAGGAGGCTGTGGCCGATCTTCCGGAAGAAGAGCGAGAGCGTCTGGAGATCGAAAGTTTTTCCGGTCTTCTGGTGGAATTCTGCCGGGCCCGGGGAGCCCGGGTCATCGTGCGGGGTCTTCGGGCAGTCTCAGACTTTGAATATGAGTTTCAGTTGGCCCTCATGAATCGCCGCCTCTGCCGTCATGTGGACACCATCTTTCTCATGCCGGGCTTTCGTTGGATCTTCATCAGTTCCACCATCATCAAAGAGGCCGCCCGCTTCGGAGGTAATCTGGAGGGACTGGTGCCTCCGGGGGTGGAAAGACGCCTTCGGGAAAAGTTCGCCTCCCTCGAGGGGGCTCCGTGAGGCTCCTTCTATTTCTCTGCGGGTTTTTCCTTTTCACCGGATCCTCTCTGGCCTCGGGGTATTATTTACGCTTTCGGGTAGCCTGGGAATTTATCCCGGTGGGCCGAATCGAACTCTGGCTTTCCCCGCCCCGCCTTACGGCCTATGCGTACACCACCGGAATTGGGGCCTGGATTTTTCCCTTCCGCTCCCTCTGGCGCACGGAAATTGACGCCCGGGGCTTTCCCCGACGCACGGTGATCGAAGTCCTAGAGAGGGGACACCCCAAACGCAAGGAGATAGTCTTTTTTCCGGAAAAGGGCCGGGTGGAAAAGCGCAAGATTACCCCGAAAAAGGAGCGCCGGGAGGTCTTCCGGGCCCGCCTTCCGGCCTATGACGAACTTTCGGCCTTTTATGCGGTCCTGAAACACCCCTTCCGGCCGGGAGAAACCTGGGTTCTTTCGGTCTTTGCCGGGGAGGGCGTACACCCCACCAAGGTTACGGCCCGCGATTTTGAGAAGGTTAAGACCTTCCGGGGCTGGGAGAAGGCCCTGCGCCTTGATATCGAATTTTCTTTTGAAAGCGAGCTCATTCGGCGTTCCCGCCGGGCCAAGCTCTATGTGCGGGAAGGGTTGCCGCTGGCCGGAGAGGGAGATATCTCTCTGGGACATCTCAATATTTATCTGGACCGGGTTTCAGAGATAGGCTCCGCCCCGCCACCACCAGCCTCACTTCTTCAACCCGGCTGGCAAGCTCCTGATTGAGCCTTCCCAGGAGGTTTACAAAGCGCCGGAGGGCGGGGTCCGGGGCCACTGGACTGAGACCCACCTCGTTGGAGACCAGAATGAGCCTTCCGGGAAACTTCTCTACCGCGGAAAGGAGACGGCGGATTTCGGCCTCCGGATCCCTCCGGTAATGAAAGAGATTCCCCAGCCAGACCGTGAGGCAGTCCACCACCACGGTACCTTCGGAAAACCCCTCGAGGGTCTCGGCCAGCGCAAGAGGCACCTCCAGGGTCTCAAAGTCCGGGCCCCGTTCTTTACGATGGCGGGCGATCTTTTCGGCCATCTCCGCATCCAAGGGCTCGGCCGTGGCCACGAAGACCCGCGGAGGAGGCCCCTTGCGGGCCAGCTCCAGGGCCAGCCGACTCTTTCCCGAGGCCGCACCCCCCAGAATCAAGGTCCGCATGTGCTTGCTTTTACCCTGCTTTTGGCTTAAAGAAAACTGTTAACCAAGAAAGATCCCCAAATGGAATCCGGAGGGTACCGTGAAAGAACTCCCAAAGAGTTATGACTTCCGGAAAGCGGAAGACAAATGGTACCGTTTCTGGGAGGAAAGAGGATACTTTAGACCTTCTCTTGACCCGAAAAAGCCCAAATTTTCTGTGGTTATTCCTCCTCCCAACGTCACCGGGAGCCTCCATATCGGGCATGCCCTGAATAACACCATCCAGGACATCCTCGTGCGTTACAAGCGCATGGACGGCTATGATACCCTGTGGGTTCCGGGAACGGACCATGCCGGGATCGCTACCCAGAACGTGGTAGAGCGGGAACTGGCCAAGGAGGGCAAGACCCGGCACGATCTCGGTAGGGAGAAATTTCTGGAACGGGTCTGGCAGTGGAAGGAACGTTTCGGGAACCGCATTATTGAGCAGTTGAAACGCCTCGGGGCCTCCTGCGACTGGTCCCGCCTGCGCTTTACCATGGACGAGGGTCTTTCCCGGGCGGTGCGGGAGGTCTTCGTGCGCCTTTGGGAAGAGGGCCTCATCTACCGGGGAGACTACATCATCAACTGGTGCCCCCGGTGTCATACGGCGCTGGCGGACATAGAGGTGGAACACCGCCCCACCCCCGGACACCTCTGGTACATCCGCTATCCCCTGAGTGAGGGCTCCGGAGAGATCGTGGTGGCCACTACCCGGCCCGAGACCATGTTGGGCGACACTGCGGTGGCCGTCCATCCCGAAGACGAGCGTTATCGGGCCTTCGTGGGGAAGACCCTGCGCCTTCCCCTTCTCGGAAGAGAGATTCCGGTGGTGGCCGACCCGGCGGTGGATCCGGAATTCGGGACCGGGGCGGTCAAGGTCACCCCGGCCCATGACTTTGCGGACTTTGAGATGGCCCAGCGTCACGGCCTGCCCCTGGTAAAGATCATGGACGAAAACGGCCGGATGACCCCTGAAGCCGGCCCCTACGCGGGGCTGGACCGTTTTGAGGCCCGACGCCGGGTCCTTGCGGACCTTGAGGCTCAGGGATTTCTGGTCAAGACCGAGGACTACGAGGTCATGCTGGGACACTGCTACCGCTGCGACTGCGTGGTAGAACCCCTGGTCTCCAAACAGTGGTTCGTGCGGATGAAGCCCCTGGCCCAGCCGGCCATCGCCGCGGTGGATTACGGATTTATTCGTCTGGTCCCGGAGAACTGGAACAACCTTTACTTCGACTGGATGTACCGCATTCGTGACTGGTGTATCTCCCGGCAGATCTGGTGGGGACACCGTATCCCAGCCTGGACCTGCGAGCACTGTGGTAAGACCTCGGTCTCCCGGGAGGACCTGGAGCGCTGTCCGGAGTGCGGCTCGGAAAAGATCCTCCAGGAAGAGGATGTGCTGGATACCTGGTTTTCTTCGGCCCTCTGGCCCTTTTCTACCCTGGGATGGCCGGAAAAAACCGAGGATCTCCGGACCTTTTACCCTACTTCGGTTCTGGTCACCAGCTTTGATATCCTCTTTTTCTGGGTGGCCCGGATGATCATGATGGGGCTCCATTTCATGGGGGCGGTGCCCTTCCGCACGGTCTATATCCACGCCCTGGTGCGGGACGAGAAGGGCCAGAAGATGAGCAAGAGCCGGGGCAACGTGATCGATCCGGTGGATATGATCGAAAAGTACGGGGCCGACGCCCTGCGTTTTACGCTGGCGGCCCTGGCCGCCCAGGGTCGGGATATCAAGCTTTCCGAGTCCCGGATCGAGGGCTACCGCCACTTCGTGAATAAGATCTGGAACGCCGCCCGCTTCGTGCTCCTCAATCTGGAGGACTTTGAGCCGGGAGAGATCCCGCAAGAGGCCCTGCCGCTGCCTTCCCGCTGGATCCTTTCCCGGCTTGCGGCCACCGTAGAGCGGGTGAGGGATCGCCTGGAGGCCTATGAATTCGATCAGGCGGCCCTGGCCCTCTACCACTTCTTCTGGCACGAGTTCTGTGACTGGTATGTAGAGGCCTCCAAACTCTATCTGCGCCAGCAGGGTCAGAGAGGCCTTACCCAGCGGGTGCTCCACCGGGTGCTTGAGGCCTCTTTGCGCCTCCTCCACCCCTTTATGCCTTTTGTGACTGAGGAACTCTGGCAGAACCTCCCCCACGAAGGCGAAAGTATCATGGTGGCTCCTTATCCCCGCCCCGAGGATTTTCCGCGGGATGGGGCCGCGGAAGAGGAAATGGGCCTTCTCATGGAAGCGGTGGTAGCTCTGCGAAACATCCGGGCCGACTATCGTCTGCATCCCACCCAGGAGATTCCCGCGGTGATCGTAAGCGAAGATCCCGAGACCAGGGCCTTCTTCGAAAGGGAGGCTGCCCTCATCCGCATGCTGGCTCGGGTGGGGGAATTTGCGGTGAGGGCTTCGGGGCGTCCGGAGGCTGCGGCCTCGGCCGTCCTTTCCCGGGCGGAGATCTTCGTCCCCCTTTCCGGACTGGTGGATTTTCGCCAGGAAATAGCCCGGCTGGAAAAAGAAAAAGCCAAGGTGGAAAAGGAATGGCAGCGGGTGAAGGCCCGGCTTGAGAACCCCGCCTTTGTGGAAAAGGCCCCGGAGGAAGTGGTGGAAAAGGAAAAGGAACGGGCCCGGGAACTTGAGGAACGCTACCGGCGGCTCTTGACCAATCTGGAAGTCCTGCATCAAGCCTTAAAGGAATGATTTATCTCCTATTTATAGGTATTTTTCTTCTTTTGTTGACTCAAATTTTTCTTTTTCGTGAGCTTTCGCGTCTTTCGGAGAAGTTTAAAAGTGCTGAGGATTCCCTGCGGGAGATCCGGTGGCGCAGTGAAGCGCTTTCTCCGGTAGAGGCCCGCCTGGAGGCCGTAGCCGAGGAAGTCTCCCGCATGGCGGCAGTGCTTTCCGGCCGCCGTTCGGGAAAGGGGGGAGAAAATCTCCTGGAGGAGGTCCTGGCCGATCTTCCTCCGGAGATCCTGGCCCGGGGAGTGGAGATGGGGGAGGGCCGGGTGGAATTTGCCTTACGCCTTCCGGACGGCTCCCTTATTCCCCTGGACAGCAAGTTTGTGGAGCCCGGGACCGACTCCAGGGGTCTTTCGGGAAGGCTTCTTTCCCGGGCCCGGGAGCTTACCAAATATCTCAAGGATTCTCGGGCCGCCGGGGTGGCCCTGGCGGCGGTACCCGACGGGGTCTATCCCGAGGCCTGTCGCATCCTTTCCCGGAGTTTTCTGGAAAATCGGGTCATCCTTATCCCTTACAGCCAGGCCCTGCCCCTGGTCCTTTACGTGTGGGCCCTTGCGTCCCGTTTTCCCGGAGGGGCCCGCGGAGAGCCCAACCGTCATCTCCTGGAAGAAATGGAGAAGAACCTGGCCCAGCAGGAGCGCCTGCTACAGCAACTCTTGCAGAGGGTTGCCAATTTTAAGAAGATCATTATAGTGTTAAAACAGGCGGTATTAGGACATGGGTGAAGAAAAACGCTGGTACAATCGATACCTTGTCCATGTGGACGGCAGTCTGGCCAACGGGGCCTTAATGTGTCGGGTGGAGGTCCTGGATCTTAGCGCGGAGGGGGCCCGCATTCGCGGGGATCTCGGGCGTCTCAAGCCCGGAGACGTGATCAAGTTCTGCATCCAGGCCAAACCCCCCATTAAACTTGGGGCGGAGGTGCGTTGGGTCAAAAAGACCCCTCAGGGTTACGAGGCCGGGCTTAAATTCCAGGATGTCCCCTTTCAGGTCCGCCAGCACCTTCAGCTCTTTCTTTCTCAGGTGGCTCTCGCCAGCACTCCCGAGGCCTATTTCCGGTAGGCCTTGTCTCTTATCGTTTTTCCCGTTAGCTTAAAGCCGAAAAATCTTTAAGGAGAGGCGAATTATGAAGGTCAATGTGGAGGATATTTCTAGGGTAGAAAAGCGCCTGCAGGTGGAGATCCCGCCGGAGGCCGTAGCCCGGGCTATCGACCGCACCTGTCAAAAACTCTCTCACCGGGTAGATCTCAAAGGTTTTCGCAAGGGGCGAGTTCCCAAGAGTGTCCTCCGGAGGCTCTTTAAAGAACACGTGGAAGAGGAGGCCATTGAGCTTATCGTGAGGGAGAGCCTTCCGGAGGCCATCCGGGAAAGCGGTCTGGAACCCATCCTGCGTCCCACGGTGGAAGATTACGGGGAACTCCGGGAAGACCAGGCCTTCACCTACTCAGCCCGGGTGGAGATCCGTCCGGAGTTTGAACTTCCCCGGGAGGCCTATGTGGGGCTTGAGGTGGAAAAGCCCTCGGAGGAGGTCTCGGAGGAAGAGGTGGAGGAATATCTGGAGGCCCTGCGCTATACCTTTGCCGAGGTGAAAAAGGCCCCGGAGGATCACGAACTTCAGGAAAGAGACGTGGCCATTATCGCTTTTAAGGCCTTTGAGGGGGATCGGCCGGTGCCCGGGCATGAGGCCGAGGCCCTTTATGTGGATGTGGGCACCGGGGAGTTTGACGAGCGGGTGGAGGAGGCCCTTCTGGGGCACAAAGCCGGCGAGGAGATCGAGGTGGAGGTGGAGTATCCCGAGGATGCCCTTAATGAACTTTTGGCCGGGAAAAAGATCCGCTACCAGGTGACCCTGCGGGAGATTTATGTCCGGGAACTGGCCCCCCTAGACGACGAATTTGTGAAGAAGATGAAACTGGGCTTTGAGTCTGCGGAACATCTTCGGCAGAGGGTCCGGGCGCGGCTGGAAGAAGAGCGTCGGCGCAAGGCCGAAGAAAAGCTCCGCGAAGACCTCCTTTCGAAGATCCTGGAGAAGGTAGATTTTCCTGTGCCGGAGCGGTATGTGGAATTCAAGATCGCCCAGATGCTTGAGGGGATTGAGCAGGACCTTCAGCAGAGAGGGCATACTTTCGAGAGTGCGGGTATTTCCGTGGAGCGGCTCAAGCAACGCCTGCGGCCGGTGGCCGAAAGGCAGGCCCGGGAGGAGTTTGTCCTGGAAAAGATTGCCGAGCAGGAGGGCATAACCGTAAGCCAGGAAGAGCTTGAAGAAAAGGCCCGGGAGATGGCCCGGGCCTCTGGAGGGCGTCCGGAGGAGGCCCTCCGGGTCATCATGACCTACATGGTCCCCAAACTGCTTGCGGAAAAGACCCTAGAATTCTTGGTCTCCCAGGCCCGAATCAAAAACGGAACTGCGGAGTCCGAAAAGAAAGAGGAGGAATAGCGCATGCCCCTTATCCCTATCGTTATCGAACAGACCGGCCGTGGAGAGCGGGCCTACGACATTTATTCTCGGCTGCTTAAGGAGCGCATCGTCTTCATCGGAGGTCCCATTGATGACCATCTGGCCAACCTGGTGATCGCCCAGCTCCTTTTCCTGGAGGCCGAAGATCCGGAACGGGACATTATGCTCTACATAAACTCTCCCGGAGGGTTGGTGACTGCGGGACTGGCCATCTATGACACCATGCAATACGTAAAGCCGGATATCTGCACCATCTGTATGGGGCAGGCCGCAAGCATGGCCGCGGTGCTCCTGGCCGCAGGGGCCAAGGGCAAGCGGTATGCCCTTCCTCACTCCCGCATCATGCTTCACCAACCCATAGGGGCCTTTCAGGGTCAGGCCACGGATGTGGACATCCAGGCCCGGGAGATCCTGAGGTTGCGCGAGATTCTAAATAATATTTTGGCCCGGCACACCGGACAGCCGGTAGAGCGCATTCGTCAGGACACGGAAAGGGACTTTTATATGTCCGGTGAAGAGGCGCAGAAATATGGTATCATAGATAAGATCATCGAGCCGCGTGAGGCTCAGAAGAAGGAGGAAAAGGAGAAGGCATGAAGCGGTCATCGGGAGAAATGGAACTCCACTGCTCCTTTTGCGGAAAGAGTCAGCAAGAGGTCCGCAAGCTCATTGCCGGGCCTTCGGTCTACATCTGTGACGAATGTGTGGAACTCTGCAACGAGATCATCGCCGAGGACTACGAAAAGGAGATCTCCGAAGAGAGGCTCAAGCGCATCCCCAAGCCTTCGGAGATCAAGGCCTTTCTTGACCAGTATGTGGTGGGTCAGGAGCGGGCCAAGAAGATCCTGGCCGTGGCCGTCCACAACCATTACAAACGGATCGAGGGAGCCGAGGCCCTGAAGGATGTGGAGCTCCAGAAGAGCAATATCCTTCTTATCGGGCCCACGGGTTGCGGAAAGACCCTTCTGGCTCAGACTCTGGCCAAGTTCCTGAACGTGCCCTTCACCATCGCCGATGCCACCACCCTTACCGAGGCCGGTTACGTGGGCGAAGACGTGGAAAATATCCTCCTCAATCTCCTGCAGGCCGCAGATTTTGATCTGGAGCTGGCTCAACGGGGTATTGTGTACATCGACGAGATCGACAAGATCGCCCGCAAGACCGAAAGTCCTTCGATTACCCGGGATGTCTCCGGGGAGGGGGTGCAGCAGGCCCTGCTGAAGATCCTAGAGGGAACCATCGCCAACATCCCTCCTAAAGGCGGGCGCAAGCACCCCCAGCAGGAATACATCCGGATGGACACCACGAACATCCTCTTTATCTGCGGGGGAGCCTTTGTAGGTCTCGAGGATATCATCCGGCAGCGTCTGGGGAAAAGCGGCCTGGGGTTCGGGGCAGAGATCAAGCGGGTCAAAGATATGTCCCTGGGGGAGATCCTGGCCCAGGTGCAGCCGGAGGATCTGATCAAGTACGGCATGATCCCGGAATTTGTGGGGCGGGTCCCGGTAGTGGCTACCCTGGACGAGCTTACCGAAGAGGAAATGGTGCGCATCCTCACCGAGCCCAAGAACGCCCTGGTCAAACAGTATCAAAAGCTTTTTGAGATGGACGGGGTGACCCTACGCTTTACCGAGGGGGCACTTAAGGCCGTGGCCCGGGAGGCCATCCGGCGCAAGACCGGGGCCCGGGGCCTGCGGGCTATCATGGAAGAGGCTATGCTTGAGGTGATGTACGAGCTTCCGACCCTCGAGGGGGTCAAGGAGTGTGTGGTCACCGAGGAGGTCATCTTGCACCGGGAGAAGCCGATTTTAATTTATGAGAAAAGGGCCCAGGAGGCCTAATAAAGATGGCGAAGGCCAGAAGGCCGAAGGAGGGTTATGAGTATCGAACGTCAGGAACTTTTAAGACTGCCCCTTTTGCCCTTAAGAGACATCGTCCTTTATCCTAACTCTCTGGTTCCGCTTTTTATCGGCCGGGAAAAGAGCATCCTGGCCATCGAACACGCCCTTTCCACAGGAAAAGAGATCTTCCTGGCGGCCCAGAAGGACGCCCAGCTGGACGAGCCCGGTGAGGATGACATCTACCGGGTGGGGACCATTGGCCAGGTGGTCCAGGTCCTGCGTCTCCCGGACGGGACTATCAAGGCCCTGGTGGAGGGCAAACAGCGGGGCCGCATCGTGCGTTTTGTTCCGGAGTACGAATTTTTTGTGGTGGAGGTGGAGCCCAAGACCGAGGTCATCGAGGCCGGCCCGGAGCTTGAGGCCCTGGTGAAACTCACCCACGAGGCCTTTCAGGAATACAGCCAGATCAACAAGAAGCTTTCCGCGGAACTGGTCCAGAACATCCTCAAGATTCACGAGCCGGCCAAGCTGGCCGACCAGGTGGCCACCATTTTGAACCTGAAGCTCCCCCAGAAGCAGCGGCTCCTGGAGCTTACCAGCGTGCGCAAGCGTCTAGAGCTGGTCTATGGATACCTGCGGGGAGAGATCGAGGTGGCCCGGGTGGAGCAGCGCATCAAGGAGCGGGTCAAGAAGCAGATGGAAAAGAGCCAGCGCGACTACTACCTCAACGAGCAGATGAAGGCCATCCAGAAGGAGCTGGGCGAGCGGGAGGACGGTCGCAGCGATCTCGCGGAACTGGAGCGCCGTATCAAGAAAAAGCGCCTGCCCAAGGAGGCCGCGGCCGTGGTCCGGCGCGAATTCAAGAAGCTCTCCATGATGTCCCCCATGAGTGCTGAGGCCACGGTGGTCCGCAACTATATTGACTGGATCCTTTCCCTCCCCTGGTATGAAAAGACCAGGGACAAGTTAGATCTCGAGGAAGTGGAGCGCATCCTCAACGAGGACCACTTCGGCCTGGAAAAGCCCAAACAGCGCATCCTAGAGCACCTGGCGGTCCAAAAACTCTCCAAGAAGATCAAGGGACCCATCCTCTGTCTGGTGGGGCCTCCGGGTGTGGGCAAGACCTCCCTGGCCCGCTCGGTGGCTCGGGCCCTGGGTCGGAACTTTGTGCGCATGTCCCTGGGTGGGGTGCGGGATGAGGCCGAGATCCGGGGGCATCGGCGGACTTACATCGGGGCCCTTCCCGGAAAGATCATCCAGGGTATGCGCAAGGCCGGAACCATCAATCCGGTCTTCTGTCTGGATGAAGTGGACAAGATCGGGGTGGATTTCCGGGGGGATCCCGCGGCGGCCCTGCTCGAGGTGCTCGATCCCGAACAGAATCATGCCTTCCAGGACCACTATCTGGAACTGGGCTACAATCTCTCGCAGGTCTTTTTCATTACCACGGCCAACGCCCTCCATACCATTCCGGCTCCACTTCTGGATCGGATGGAGATCATTGAGATTCCGGGCTATACCGAGGAGGAAAAGTTAGAGATTGCCAAGAACTATCTCCTTCCGCGGCAACTTGAGGCCCATGGCCTGAAACCCGAACAGGTCCCCATTCCGGACAAGACCCTTCTGGAGATTATCCGGCGCTACACCCGGGAGGCCGGGGTGCGGAATCTGGAGCGGGAGCTGGCCTCCATCTGCCGCAAGATCGCCAAGGAGGTGGCCAAAGATCCCAAGGCCTTCCGGCCTACCACGGTGACCATCCGGCGCCTGACCAAGTTCCTCGGGGTGCCGCGTTACCGCTATGGAGTGGCGGAGGGCAAACCCGAAGTGGGGATGGCTACCGGCATGGCCTGGACGGAAAGCGGGGGCTCCCTCCTTCAGATCGAGGCGGTGATCATGCCTGGAAAGGGTCAGCTCCATATTACCGGAAAGCTCGGAGAGGTGATGCAGGAGTCGGTTCAGGCGGCCATGAGCTACGTGCGCTCTCGGGCTCATCAGCTGGGCCTGCCCTGGGACTTTTACCAGAAGATCGACATCCATGTGCATGTGCCTGAGGGGGCTATCCCTAAAGACGGTCCCAGTGCAGGGATCACCATCGCCACGGCCATCGTCTCCGCCCTTCTCAAGATCCCGGTCAAAAATACGGTGGCCATGACCGGGGAGATCACCCTGAGAGGGCGGGTCCTTCCGGTGGGAGGACTTAAGGAGAAGTTGCTGGCGGCCAAGCGGGGGAACATCGAGACGGTGATCCTTCCCAAAGAAAACGAAAAGGACCTCAAGGAGATCCCGGCCAAGGTCCTTAAGGGTCTGCGGATCCTCACCGTGGAGCACATGGACGAGGTGCTCAAAGCCGCCCTGGTGCTGGAGGATCCGGAAAAGCTCTTTCGGGATGTACCTCCGCTGGACATTTGGGCCCTGGTAAAGGAGAAGGAGGCGGAAGAGATCCGGCCTCATTGACACTTAAAGGAAAACCGGTTATTTTGCCCCTCGGCGGGCGGATAGCTCAGTGGGAGAGCATCGGCCTTACAAGCCGGGGGTCAGAGGTTCGAATCCTCTTCCGCCCACCAGGATTTGGGTTATATTTAGAAAAAGAGGCGGGGCTGTAGTTCAGCACGGTTAGAACGCCGGCCTGTCACGCCGGAGGTCGCGGGTTCAAGTCCCGTCAGCCCCGCCAGTTTTAATTTTTCAAGATGCCTGTAGGCTTTCTCCTCAAAAAGGTCTTGCTTTATCTTCTCTACCCTTCAGGGGTGATCTTCCTCCTTTTGTTGGGGGTTAGTTTTTATGCTCTTTGGGGGAAAAGGCGGGGAAGGCGCCGGGCCCTTCTTTTCACGGCCCTGGTCCTTTATTATTTGGCCAGCACACCCTTCTTGCCCTATTTTCTTCTGCGGCCCCTAGAGGCCGGCTTTGAGCGTCCTCCGCTGGAAAGCCTCCGGGAGGTGGACTATCTGGTGGTCCTTCCGGCCCGCATCTATGGGGCCCCGGGGCTCTATTTAGAAGAACGTTTTAGCCGGGAGACCTTGGCCCGCTGGCTTGCCGCCGTAAGGCTCAAGAAGGAGCTCCTCCGGGCGCACCTTTTGTTGGTGGGCGGCTCGCTAGAAGGTCCAGGAAGCGTTTATCTGGCGGAGCTTTCCCGAGAATGTGGAATAGAGGCGGAATTCTTGGACGCCCCTCGGGATACGATTTCCAGCGTGGCGGCCTTGAAGGATAAACTTTCCGGAAAGCGCTTTGTGGTCATCACCAGTGCGCACCATCTCCGTCGGGCCCTCTATCTCTTCCGAAGGGTAGGGCTTAAACCCCTTCCCTATCCCGCGGTCTATCTTTCTCATCAGAGTCGTTTTCGGCCCTTCCATCTAATCTATCTCCTTCCGGATCCCGTGTATCTGGAGCTCACCAATGAGGCCGTACACGAATACCTGGGGCTTGCTTTTTACCGGATAAGAGACCTTCTCTTAAGGAGAGAGACATGAAAAGCCCTTTCCCCAAGGCGCGTCTTTTGGAGATCCTCGAGGCCTCCCACCAGGCCACCCGGGCCTTTATTGAAAAAGAAGGAGAAAAAATTCTTTCCCTGGTGACCACCACCTGGGAATGTTTTGTCCGGGGAGGGAAACTTCTTATCTTTGGCAATGGCGGAAGTGCGGCCGACGCGCAACACTTGGCTGCGGAGCTGGTGAATCGTTTCCGACGCGAGCGCTCCCCCCTTCCGGCCCTAGCCCTCACCACGGACACCTCTATTCTTACGGCCATAGGCAACGACTACGACTTTGAACTGATCTTTGTCAAACAGATCGAGGCCTTGGGGCGTCCGGGAGACATTGCCTTGGGGATCAGTACCAGTGGTCGCTCCGCAAACGTGATCCGGGCCCTTTCCCGGGCTCGGGAACTTGACCTTTACACCGTGGGCCTCGGAGGGGGAGACGGGGGGAGACTCCCGGAGGTCTGCGACCTGGTGCTCCTGGTGCCCTCCAACGAGACCCCCCGCATCCAGGAGGGACATCTCCTTTTCCTGCATCTTTTTGCGGAGCTCCTCGAGGAGGCCTGCTTTGGGGAAACGGCCTGAGCCCCTTTCCTTTGAGGACCTGCGCACTTACAGCCTTTTCGAACGTCCCAGCAAGGTCTCCGTAGAGAAACTGGGTCGCCCCCTGGGGCCGGGGAGGACTCTTCGTGAATTCTTAAGGGCTCTCCCTAAAGAACTTGCCGCCCGGGATCTTCTGGATCTGGCCCGGGAGATAGTCCGGGCCCGGAAAAGAGATCGGCCGGTGATCTGGGCCTTCGGGGCCCACGTGATCAAGGTGGGGGCTTCCCCCTATCTCTTGGATCTTATGGAAAGGGGCCTGGTGACTGCCTTGGCCACCAACGGAGCCTCTATGGTCCACGATGCAGAACTGGCCATGTGCGGGAACACCTCAGAGGATGTGGCTGCGGCCTTGCGTGATGGAAGCTTTGGGGCTGCAAAGGAGACCGGGGAACTCCTCAATGAGGCGGCCCGTCTCGGGGCCCGGGGCCAGGGGCTGGGCTGGGCCCTAGGAAAACTCATCGCCGAGGGGAATTTCCCTTACAAACACCTGAGCCTCTTTGCCCGGGCCTACGAGCTGGGGGTGCCGCTTACCGTACATGTAGCCATAGGCACAGACATTGTACACATCCATCCTTCGGCCGAGGGGGCAGCCATTGGGGAGGCCACCTATCTGGATTTTCGAATCTTCTGCCGTCTGGTCTCTGAACTCGAAGGGGGGGTCTTCGTCCTTTCCGGCTCTGCGGTCCTCTTACCGGAGGTCTTTCTCAAGGCCCTTTCCGCGGTGCGGAACCTGGGCCATCGGGTAGAACATTTCGTGACCGCTAACTTAGACTTTCTTCGTCAATATCGCCCTCTTACCAATGTGGTGCACCGGCCTACCCTTTCCGCCGGAAAGGGTTATAGTATTACCGGACATCACGAGATCTTGATCCCGCTCCTTCACGGGGCGGTAGTGGAGATGTGGGAGGGCGAAGATGCCGATCTATGAGTTCGAGTGCGAGGACTGTGGTGAGACCTTCGAGGAGCTGGTCTTTGGCTCCGCGGAGGGGGTGAAGTGCCGCAAGTGCGGAAGCGACCGGGTGCGGCGTTTGATGTCGGCCTTCGGGTTTAAGAGTGGGAGTCGTTTTGTGAGTTCCTCTGGGCCTGCCGGAGGCTGCAGTGGGTGTGCCGGCGGGACCTGTAGCTCCTGCCACTGATGAAAAAGACCTTTCGGGTCGGCACCCGCGGAAGCAAGCTGGCCCTCACCCAGACTCAGTGGGTCCTTTCCCGCCTCCGGGAGCGTTTTCCCGAGGTCCATTTTGAGACCGTAATCATCAAGACCAAGGGGGACAAAATCCAGGACGTTCCCCTGGCCAAGATTGGGGGCAAGGGCCTTTTTGTAAAGGAGATCGAGGAGGCCCTTCTGCGGGGAGAGATCGACTTTGCCGTGCATAGCCTAAAGGATGTCCCTTCGGAGCTTCCGAGAGGGCTTTATCTGGCCGCCTTCCCTCCCCGCGAGGATCCACGAGACGCCCTGGTGAGTCGGGTAGGCCAGGGGCTTTCTGATCTTCCTGCCGGGGCCCGGGTAGGCACCAGTAGTCTGCGCCGGGCGGCTCAGTTGCGTCACCGGCGTCCAGATCTCAAGATCCTTCCCCTGCGGGGAAACGTGGATACCCGTTTGCGCAAACTTTCCGAGGGGCAGTACGAGGCCATTCTTCTGGCTGAGGCCGGGCTCCGCCGGCTGGGGGTGAATGTGGAGCGGACCCCGCTTCCGGTGGAGGAGTTTCTTCCGGCGGTGGGGCAAGGGATCCTGGCCGTGGAGGCCCGGGAGGAAGACCGGGAGACCGCGGCCCTCCTTGCGGCCCTGCACCACGAGGAGACCGCCCTCTGTGCCCGGGCCGAAAGGGCCTTTTTGCACCGTCTGGAGGGGGGCTGTCAGGTGCCTCTTGCGGCCCACGCTCGGCTCGAGGATGGCCGCCTGCACCTGCAAGGTTTTGTCGCCGATCCGGAGGGGCGGCGTTTTTATCGGGCCGGACGCGAGGGAGATCCTCGGGAGGCCGAGGCCCTAGGGGTGGCCCTGGCCGAGGATCTCCTCTCTCAGGGTGGGGAGCAAATTTTAGCGGAGCTTCTCTCATGAGAAAGGGCAAGGTCTATTTGGTAGGGGCCGGGCCGGGAGATCCGGGGCTTATCACCTTGCGGGGTCTCAAAGCCCTGGCCCAGGCCGAGGTGGTAGTCTACGATTATCTAGCCAATCCCCGACTTCTCTCTCACGCCCCCGAGACCGCCGAAAAGATTTACGTAGGCAAAAAGGGCGGGCACCATACCCTTTCTCAGGAGGGGATCAACCGCCTCTTGGTGGAAAAGGCCCTGGCCGGGAAGATCGTGGTTCGCCTCAAAGGGGGGGATCCCTTTGTGTTCGGACGAGGAGGAGAGGAGATCGAGGCCCTTCTGGCCCACGGGATCCCCTTCGAGGTGGTCCCGGGGGTGACCTCGGCCCTGGCCGCCCCGGCCTATGCCGGAATTCCCGTTACCCATCGCCGTTTCACCTCTACCCTAGCCCTGGTGACCGGACACGAGGCCGAGGGCAAAGAGGACTCGGCCATTGATTGGCAGGCTCTCTCGCGTATCGGTACCCTGATCTTTCTCATGGGGATGAAAAATCTTCCCCGAATCTGTGAGCATCTCCTCTCCCAGGGCCGGTCTCCAGAGACTCCGGTAGCCGTGATCCAGTGGGGGACCACCCCCCGTCAGCGGGTAGCCACCGGAACCCTCTCTACCATTGTGGAGGAGGTGCAACGGGCGGGCCTTTCCGCCCCGGCCATCATTCTGGTGGGAGAGGTAGCCCGTCTGCGAGAAAAGTTCCGCTGGTTTGACAATCGTCCCCTTTTTGGCCGCCGGGTGATCGTAACCCGTACCCGGGAACAGGCCAGTCGCCTCACCGAGGCCCTGGAAGAATTGGGGGCTGAAGTTCTGGAGATTCCCACCATTAAGATCGTGCCGCCGGAAAGTTTTGAGCCCTTAGACCAGGCCCTGCAAAGCCTCGAGGAGTTTGACTGGGTGATCTTCACCTCCCAGAATGCGGTGCGCTTTTTCCGGGAAAGGCTCTTTGCCTTGGGGAGGGATGCTCGAGCTTTAAGCCGGGCCCGCCTTGCGGTAATTGGAGTGGCTACCGGGGAGGCCTTACGGGAGCTCGGTCTTTTACCGGATCTCCTTCCTCGGGAATATCGGGCCGAGGGGCTGATTGAGGCCTTCTCCAAGGTGGATCTCCAGGGGAAAAAGGTGCTTCTTCCTCGGGCTGAGGAGGCTCGAGAGATCCTTCCGGAAAGCCTCCGGGAGATGGGGGCCCAGGTGGAGGTAGTCCCGGCCTATCGCACGGTACTCCCCGAAGAGTCCCAAAGGTTACTAGAAGAGGCCCTTTCTCAAGGAGTGGACCTGGTGACCTTCACTAGTTCCTCCACGGCCCGTAACTTTTTCAAGCTTTTGGGAGGGCGAGAACTGCCTCAGGGGATACGCCTGGCCTCCATTGGGCCCATCACCAGTGAAACCCTGCGGGAGTTGGGCCATCCCCCCCATATTGAGGCTCGAGAATATACCATCCAGGGTCTGGTAGAAGCCATCCGGGAGCATTTTGCTTGACAGACTCCCCGCGGGTGTTAATTTAAGGGGCGGTGGGCCGCTAGCTCAACTGGTAGAGCAATGGACTCTTAATCCATAGGTTGGAGGTTCGAGTCCTCCGCGGCCCACCAAAAATTTCGATAAAAAGCTTAGTTATATCACTCAGTAATTGAGATTCCTTTACGATACCTCTCCTGGGGCACCTGATTCATAACTTCTTGTAAAATCGTCAAAATTGTGTTGCAATTCCTTCTCAATAAGGTGGGAGTCCGGAGGACTGTTTCCGATTTTCGGCGATTATTCCAGATCGATTTTGGCTTTTGGAAAGGGGAGGATCCTGGCCCCTTCGAAGACGCTTTTGACCTGTTCGGCCCGTAGGCGGGCGTAGCGTCTGGTGGTTTGAGGCGAACTGTGTCCCAAGGCGGCCCCCACTTCTTCGTAAGAGAAGCCCTGTTGCAGGCGTTGCAAGGCGAAAGAGTGGCGGGAGGCCTGGTAGAGGGTGACGCCCTGTATTCCCACTTTCGCGCAGGCTTCCTTAAAGATGGCGAGCAAGCGCTTGTGGGGTAAGCGGTGTAGTAGTCCTTGCGGCGGGGATGTCGATAAGGGAAGACCCACACGGCCTTTTTGTTCCGAGCCTGGTGCTCTATGACGTCTCGGATCACGCTCACCAGAGGGATGGCCTTCTGTTTTCCCTCTTTAGGGATTTCCCGGAGGTAGTCCCCGGAGAAGGTCCGACGGATGAGAAGAAACCCTTCGGACAGGTAAACGCAATCCCACATGAGGGCCCGGACCTCGCCTACACGGCATCCGGTGGCAAAGAGGAAGGTGAAGATGGGTCGGTGTTCTTCGGGTATAGCCTCAAGCACGAGGGCCTGTTCGTGTGGCGTGAGGAAGCGTATAGGAGACTCAGGCACTTTGATTTCCGGAAGGGCCGGTACCCGGTCGATGATTTCTCTTTTGCGGCACCAGTTAAGAAAGGCCCGGAGTTCCACGAAGATCTTCTGCAGGGCCCTCCCCCGTTTCCCGGGATTTTCCCGGAGCCTTTGAAGGAGGTCCTCTAGGTGGAAGGCCCGAATTTCCCGAACATCCATGTGGCCGAGCTCCCGCAGGACGTAGGAGAGCCAGTTCCGCTTGGCATAGAGACTGAGGGGGCCAGGCTAAGGGAACGGAGGTAGGTCGGGATCAGGTTGGCCACCCGGAAGTGCTCAAGCTCACCTTTGACCCATTTGGAGGGATCGAACGTTCCACTTTCGATCTCGTGCGTGATCACCTCGCAGGCCCGGTTGGCCAGCTCCCAGGAGGAAAGGGGTTGGCCGTCTTTGAAGGAGTAGACTTTGATCTTGCGGCCCTTCCAGGATGTAGAAGCGTCGGGGCATGGTGAGACACTTGAGGCAAAGAAGGCCCACCGGAGTTTCCTGAAACTTCCCCTTGCACTTGGGGGTAGTGTTTCACAAATTGTGTCCGAGGGGGTAAATAAAGAGGCCTTCCTCCTTGCGATAATAAGTGGGAGTCAAACCAAAGGGAAGGAGGAAGGCCATGCAGGGCAGAGAAATTATAGAAAAGCTGGAGGACCTCATCAAGGAGGCCATTAAAAGCGTGATTGAGCGACTGGCTATTGAGGAAAGAAGCCTTTACCTTGAGGAACCCCCTGAAACCAAAGGCAATGGTTTCTACTCTCGCTCCCTTCTCACCAAATACGGGCCTATTGAAGGCCTTATGGTTCCCAGAACTCGAGATGGAAACTTTAGAGCTCAGATTCTACCTCCTCCAAGGAGAAGAGCCGGTCTCGACTTGGGAGAAGCTGTATTGGCCTTGTACGCTTCGGGAGCCAGTACCAGGGCGGTTTCAAGATTTATCGAGACCATTTACGGGGCTTACTATTCGCCAGCCAGTATAAGCAGACTAACGGAGGTAGCCGAGGACCAAATTGAGTCCTGGAGAAAGCGAAGGCTTTCGGAGGAATACTTTGCCCTTTATCTGGATGCTACTTTTCTGCCGGTGAGGAGAGGAACTGTGGCCAGGGAGCCGGTGTATCTGGCTTTGGGGATAAGGCGAGATGGGACCAGAGAGATTGTGGGCTTTTGGACCAGTGGAGGGGAAGGTGAGAGCGCTCTGGTTTATCAGGAAATTTTCAACGAACTGCGCGAAAGAGGTCTCAAGAGGATTGAGGTGGTCATAGGGGACGGGCTATCAGGCTTGAAGGAGGCGGTTCTCAGGGTTTATCCTGGGGCCAGGTTTCAGAGATGCGTTCTTCACAGTCTCAAGTATAGCCTGAGGAAGGTTCGGAGGTCTCACCGAGAGGCGCTGGCTCAGGATTTGAGGAAAATTTATCGGGCTGGGAGGAGGTCCGAGGCCCTGGAGGCCTTCAGGGCTTTCAAGGCCCGGTGGCAAGGGAAGTATCCGGAAGTAGTGAAGCACTGGGAGGAGAACCTCGAGGATCTCTTGGTTTTTCTGGAATATCCGGAGCCTATTCGGAATTATATTTACACCACGAATCAGCTTGAAAGGCTGATTAAAGAGGTCAAGCGCAGGACCAAGGTGATAGAGGTTTTCTGTGAGCCTGGGGCACTTTACAAGGTAGTCTATCTGGTGCTTAGGGGTCTAGAGGAGAAATACCGTTCGCGAAAACTGAGAGGTTTTGAGGATCTTATGGAGGAAGGCCTCTTATCCTGCGGACACAGTTGACGAAACACTATGCACTTGGGGCACCGCTCCTTGGTCCGAATGTACACCCTGCGGCCCTCCTCCGGCGGGGAGGATGATAGCAAAGCCACAAAGGCGGGGGCAAGTTTCCCCATTTGCTGCCCCTCGGTATAAATTTTAGGAAATTAGCCCGGGGCAGCCTTGCCATTTCGAACTTTTTTCGAAGGGGACAGGGACGCCCGCGGGCTCTGTGGGCTATCTCTCGAATTTCCCGGTGAAGCTCTTCGTATGGATCCTTCTTCCTCTCCAGTTCTTCCTCAAATCCTTTCTCTCACAAAGGCCGATATGCTTTTTCCGTAAAGCGCTCTTCTCTTGAGTTCGCGCCAGGTTTCTTCAGGAAGGGTAACGGTAATTACCTTGCTCTTTGCCATTTTGCTTTGACAATCAAATTTTGATTTATAAATAGCATATTTTGCGCTTTTTGACCAAGAGCCGAGTTACCTCCATTAAAAATCCATAAGGAAGCCCCCCTGCGTATCACATTTTTGTTATTTCTGTTAAAATTTATTTTACTTTTTTGTCAAAATATGCCTGGAAATCGCGGAGTTCTATGTGACCCATTTGCTTATAGCACATTATTTTTCATTTTTGGCACAAATTTTGTATCTACTTTTGGCAAAAACGCGAAGGAGGTAGGATATGCGGTACAGGTTAGGGGTAAGACCAAAGTTTGGTCCATTGCTGGTGGCGCTTTTAGGGGGTTTGGCCGGGGTAGCCCTGGCCGGGGACCCCACCGGGGCCAAGACGCTCAAGGCGGATCCTGGGCTTCCGGTGGACTACGTGTGGGTGCTGGTGTGCGGATTCCTGGTGATGTTCATGCAGGCGGGCTTTGCCCTGGTAGAGGCCGGTTTCTGCCGGGCCAAGAACGCCACCAATCTCTTAACCAAGAACCTCATGGACTTTGTGGTGGGGGCACTGGCCTTCTGGGCCGTGGGTTATGCCCTGATTACCGGCACGGACTGGAAGGGCCTCATCGGGACCTCGGGCTTTTTCCTCTCTGGTGAGGGTTACGATGTCGGCAACTACCTTTCCTTTTTCTGGCAGATGGTCTTTGCCGCCACGGCGGCGACCATCGTCTCCGGGGCCGTGGCCGAACGTATCAAGTTTCAGGCTTATCTCCTTTATTCCATAGCGATTACCGGTTTCATCTACCCGGTTTACGCCCACTGGGTCTGGGGTGGGGGCTGGCTTTCGAAGCTTCCCTTTGGTCTCGGACATCTGGACTTCGCGGGCTCCGGTGTGGTGCATGCCGTAGGAGGTTTGGTGGGGCTTGCCGGGGCCATCGTTCTCGGGCCGCGTTTTGGGAAGTTCGACAAAAACGGCAAACCCCGGGCCATTCCCGGCCACAACATCCCGTTGGCTACGCTCGGGGTCTTCATCCTCTGGTTCGGCTGGTACGGCTTCAACCCCGGTTCTACCTTTTCTGCCCATCATCTGCGCATCTCGGTGATCGCGGTGAATACTACCCTTGCGGCCGCGGCGGCCTCTCTAACTGCGCTTCTCATCGTGCTCGCCAAGACCCGGAAGTTCGACTTGGGTATGGCCCTGAACGGCGTGCTTGCTGGCCTGGTGGCCATTACCGCTCCCTGTGCCTGGGTTGAGGCCTGGGCCGCGGTGGTGATCGGGGTGGTGGCCGGTATCATCCTTGTGGCCGGGGTCTATTTCCTTGAGGCTATAAAGGTTGATGACCCGGTGGGAGCCGTCCCGGTACACGGTTTTAACGGCCTATGGGGTCTTATCGCCGTGGGTCTGTTTGCCGATGGAACTTACGGAAACTACGCCATCGAACCTCCCTTCGTGAAGGGACTCTTCTACGGGGGCGGGGTAGATCAGCTCATCGCCCAGCTGATCGGAGCGGGGGCCCTATTCGTCTGGGCCTTTGGCGTGGGGCTTATCCTCTTCAAGCTCCTAGATGTTCTTATCGGTATTCGGGTCTCTCCGCGAGAGGAGATTCAGGGGCTTGATCTATTGGAACACGGTACCCCGGCTTATCCCGAATTCTATACCGTAAGGAGGTAAGACCATGAAGGAAATAAGAGCCATCATTAGACCAGAAAAAATGGAGGAGGTTTTGGCGGCTTTGGAAAAAGTGGGCCATCCCGGGGTCACGGTCTATCAGGTGGAGGGTCACGGGCGGCAGGCCGGCCTGGTGGAACAGTTCCGGGGACGGGAATTCCGGGTGGATCTCTTGCCCAAAATAGAAGTGAAGGTGGTCTGTAAGGACGAAGATGTGGAAAAGATTATGCAGGCCATCGCTTCGGCGGCCCGTACCGGCGAGATCGGAGACGGAAAGATCTTCGTCTATGAGGTCATTGAGGCCCTCAGGATACGCTCCGGCGAACGGGGAGAGGCCGCTATTTAAATTCTTTGTTGGGTAAATGTTAAAAAATTTAGACTATCCAATAACAAAAATGTAAAGGAGGTATAGAATGGGTGCTAGAAGGATTTGGGTAATGTTAGGGTTTGTGGTATTCGGGTTATGGCTTCTTGCGGGAGGGGTAAGGGCTGAGGAGGCCAAGCCCTCGGCGGATTTCACGGTAGATGTGCTCTCCCAGTATGTCTGGCGGGGCTTCGGACTTTCGGACGACTCGGTAGTGATTCAACCCTCGATGACGGTCTCCTACCTCGGGGCCTATGTGAACCTCTGGGGTAACTATGACACCGACGAGAAGGGTAGTGACGATGCCAACTGGAACGAGACGGATTTCACCTTCGGATATACCTACGACAAGTTGCCCTACGGAATGAGTCTGGATGTGGGAGGCATCTATTACGCCCTGGATGGTATCGACGATTCCTTTGAGCTCTTTGCCGGGCTTTCGGCCACCTGTCCCAAGACCGGGATCAACTTCGGTCTTACGATTTATCGCGAACTCTCCCACTATCCCGGCACCTGGTATGAGCTCTCGGCCGGGCGGGACTTTGGGCTACCCTGGTACAAGGCCACTTTGAGCCTCTCGGCCTCGGCCATGTACCTCGACTCCGACGACAAGGGTGCCTATCCCGATCCCGACGATCCTAACGATGAGTTTTCCGGCTGGCTCTATCTCCAGCTTGGGGCGGAGGTCAGCGTCCCAGTTGGTCAGTACTTCACCGTGACCCCCAAGGTCTACTACAGCTTTTCCCTTTCCGACGACGCCGACGATCTCCTTGAGGCCGGCTCCTTGGACAACCACCACGACCACTTCTTCGGCGGCGTGAGTGTGAGCTTTT
The DNA here is from genome assembly GCF_012317585.1 of Thermosulfurimonas marina. Taxonomy (NCBI): domain Bacteria; kingdom Pseudomonadati; phylum Thermodesulfobacteriota; class Thermodesulfobacteria; order Thermodesulfobacteriales; family Thermodesulfobacteriaceae; genus Thermosulfurimonas; species Thermosulfurimonas marina. Next base: position 688,229 of record NZ_CP042909.1, on the reverse strand, counting down.
CCTTCTAAGGCCGATCTTGCGAAACAGGGCCCGGCTTGGCCGGCCGGGCCCGCCTACTTAAATTCTCATCCTGTAAAGGACCACCCTCAGAACTCCCGTAATCTGCAGGGCTTCGGAAAGGGATCGGAATTTTCGGTACGGGCTATTGGCCAAAGAACTTTTAGAGGGTCGCTGGAGGCGTCCTAACTGGAAGTATCGGGAAGTAGCTCATCTCCTGAGGTACCTTTTCATAGTGTTTCGTCAACTGTGTCCGCAGGATAAGAGGCCTTCCTCCATAAGATCCTCAAAACCTCTCAGTTTTCGCGAACGGTATTTCTCCTCTAGACCCCTAAGCACCAGATAGACTACCTTGTAAAGTGCCCCAGGCTCACAGAAAACCTCTATCACCTTGGTCCTGCGCTTGACCTCTTTAATCAGCCTTTCAAGCTGATTCGTGGTGTAAATATAATTCCGAATAGGCTCCGGATATTCCAGAAAAACCAAGAGATCCTCGAGGTTCTCCTCCCAGTGCTTCACTACTTCCGGATACTTCCCTTGCCACCGGGCCTTGAAAGCCCTGAAGGCCTCCAGGGCCTCGGACCTCCTCCCAGCCCGATAAATTTTCCTCAAATCCTGAGCCAGCGCCTCTCGGTGAGACCTCCGAACCTTCCTCAGGCTATACTTGAGACTGTGAAGAACGCATCTCTGAAACCTGGCCCCAGGATAAACCCTGAGAACCGCCTCCTTCAAGCCTGATAGCCCGTCCCCTATGACCACCTCAATCCTCTTGAGACCTCTTTCGCGCAGTTCGTTGAAAATTTCCTGATAAACCAGAGCGCTCTCACCTTCCCCTCCACTGGTCCAAAAGCCCACAATCTCTCTGGTCCCATCTCGCCTTATCCCCAAAGCCAGATACACCGGCTCCCTGGCCACAGTTCCTCTCCTCACCGGCAGAAAAGTAGCATCCAGATAAAGGGCAAAGTATTCCTCCGAAAGCCTTCGCTTTCTCCAGGACTCAATTTGGTCCTCGGCTACCTCCGTTAGTCTGCTTATACTGGCTGGCGAATAGTAAGCCCCGTAAATGGTCTCGATAAATCTTGAAACCGCCCTGGTACTGGCTCCCGAAGCGTACAAGGCCAATACAGCTTCTCCCAAGTCGAGACCGGCTCTTCTCCTTGGAGGAGGTAGAATCTGAGCTCTAAAGTTTCCATCTCGAGTTCTGGGAACCATAAGGCCTTCAATAGGCCCGTATTTGGTGAGAAGGGAGCGAGAGTAGAAACCATTGCCTTTGGTTTCAGGGGGTTCCTCAAGGTAAAGGCTTCTTTCCTCAATAGCCAGTCGCTCAATCACGCTTTTAATGGCCTCCTTGATGAGGTCCTCCAGCTTTTCTATAATTTCTCTGTCCTGCATGGCCTTCCTCCTTCCCTTTGGTTTGACTCCCACTTATTATCGCAAGGAGGAAGGCCTCTTTATTTACCCCCTCGGACACAATTTGTGAAACACTACCTACCTTTTTGAGGAGAGGTTTTCTAAAGATGACCACTAAGTCCAGACACAGAAAACTTGACAAGCGCCCCGCCTCCCGTGCGTTTTTATACGGAAAGTAGCCCTGAAAAGTCAAAGTTGATAAAAAACGAATACCGACGGTTATTCGGACCGGTTTATGGACACCAAGGAGACTTATGAAACAGAGGGTGTTTGGAAACCCTTGAAAATACTGGCGGCCCCACCGGGACTCGAACCCGGGTCTCTGGCGTGAGAGGCCAGTATCCTAGGCCGCTAGACGATGGGGCCGCAGACGTTTTTAATGATAACGGCTCTCGCTTGCTTGTCAACCAACCTTGCCTCTTGCGGCCTGCCACACCTCGTTAAAAAAGCGAGGTCTGAAGCCCTGAAGGAGGCGGTTTTTTCGGGTGGGATGCACCCGGTTGGTAAGAAGCACCGCGATGAGGGTCTCCTCGGGGGCTATCCAAAAGGCGCAGCCGGTATAGCCCAAATGACCGAGCCCCTTCCGGGGCCAGGAGGGCCCGGCGCTTGAGGCCCCTCCAGAGGGACGATCAAAGCCCAGGGCCCTTACTCCATAAGGATGGCGATAGTCCCAGAAGGTGCGTAATAATTCCGGGGTAAGAAAGCCCCGGGGCCTTCCGTGATAGACCTCTAGAAAGGCCTTAAGAAGGCCCAGGACGCCTCGAGTGGTCCCGAAAAGGCCGGCGGTCCCGGAGACCCCCCCGAGCACCCAGGTATTTTCGTCATGAACCTCTCCGCGAAGAAGCCTTTTCCGAAAGGGACAAATCTCCGTGGGGGCAATTTTTTCCCTGGGAAGACCGTGCTCCAGAGGCCGAAAAAGGATCTCCCCTGCGGTCTCCGGAGCCACCTCAAGGAGGGCTTCCTCGAAGAGGGCCTCCAGTTTCTTCCCGGCCCGGCGCTCCAGGAGATCACCCAGGAGAAAAAATCCGAGATCACTGTAAAGTTCCCCTCTAGCGGGAGGATAGACCGGAGGTTCCGAGAGAATGGCCCGAAGGAGAGCCGGACGCCTTTGAGCGAAAGGAAGCCCCGCCAGATCTTGATAGTAAGGCCGCCAGTCTGGAAAGCCTGCGGTATGCGCCAGAAGCTCCCGCACGGTGACCTTCCGATAGGCCTTTTCCCCGAAAAACTCCCCCGGATAGAGCCCTTTGAGAGGGGTCTCCAGGCCGAGCCGGCCCTCGGCAAGAAGTTTCAAGGTCACCAGGGTGGTAGAAAGGGGCTTGGTGAGGGAGGCCAGGTCGTAAAAAGTTCCCGAATCATTGAATTCCCGCTCCGGGACCAAGGCCCGAAAGCCCGCGGCGAAAAAGTAATCCCGCCCCTGAAAATGGATGGCCGCCACCGCCCCGGGGAAGACCCCCCGAGACACGGCCTCCTTGAGAAGATCAAGTAGAGGGAGAAGGCGCATCAGTGGGGCTTTTCCAGTTCGGAAAGAAGGCGCCGCAGGTCCTCCAGCGGCACCTCATATTCCTGCCGACAAAAATGGCAGGTCACCCGGGCGGGTTCATTTTTTTCAATAAGCTTGAGGAGTTCCTCCCGTCCCAGGGCCGCAAGCGCATTCTCTACCCTTTCCCGGGAGCATCGGCAACGAAAACGGACCTCCCTCTTTTCCAGGATCTCCACCCGCCCTGGAAAAAGCTTTTCCAGAATATCCTCGGGGGAGAGCCCCTGGGAAAGAAGCTGGGTCACCATCCCGGCCTTGGAAATGGCCTCTTCTGCGGCCCGGAGATCTTCCTCGCTGGCCCCGGGCATACGCTGAACCAAGAAGCCTCCGGCCTCCTTGACCGAGCCATCCACCTCCACCAGGACCCCCAAGGCCACCGCCGAAGGGATCTGCTCGGAGACCGTAAGATAATAGGCCAGATCCTGGGCGATCTCCCCGGAGACCAGGGGCACCGAACCCTGGTAGGGCTCTTTGAGCCCCAGATCCCGGATTACCGAAAGAAAGCCCTGCTTTCCCACGGCCTCCCCCACGGAAAGTTTCCCTCCCCGGGGCTCGGGATGCACCCAAGGGTGCTGAACCATCCCCCGGAGGTTCCCCTCGGCATCTCCCTCGGCCAAGATCTCCCCTAAAGGGCCGCCTCCGTTGATCTGGAGCATCACCCGACCGGTCTTAAGATCTGCAGCCAGAAGGGCCACCCCAGCCAGGGCCCTTCCCAGGGCCGCGGTGGCCGTAGGAGAAAGCCCTTGGAGCCGGCGCACCTCCTCCACCACCTCCCGACACTCCACGGCAAAGACCCGGAAGCTCCCCTCCCGAGCCAGTCCCCTGACCACATAAGCCATCAGCGCCCCTCCCTGAGGATTTCCTCCACCCATTTCGGGACCTCCCGACTGGCCGGCCCATAACGGTGTTCCTGAAAAAGATGGGCATTTTCCGCGGGTTTAAGATTGATCTCCACGCAGTGGGCCCCGGCCCGCCGGGCCACCTCCACAAAGCCTGCCGCCGGCCAAACCGTGCCCGAGGTCCCGATGGCCACAAAGAGATCGCAGGAAAGAAGGGCCTCATAGACCTCCGGAAGATAAAAGGGCTCCTCCCCGAACCAGACCACATGGGGCCGAAGGCCCCCGGTCTTCCCGCAGGCCGGACACGGGGTTTCCGGGAAGACCTCACCCTCCTCCCGAAAGATCCCCCCGCAGGCCTCACAGCGCACCTTGAGGAGCTCCCCGTGAATATGAAGCACCCTTTTTGAGCCCGCCCGCTCGTGAAGATCGTCCACGTTCTGGGTGACCAGGAGGACCTCCCCCGGAAAACGCCTTTCCAGTTCAGCCAGGGCCCGGTGGGCCGGATTGGGCCTTACCCGAAGGAGATCGCGTCTTCGGGCATTGTAAAACTCGTGCACCAGACGAGGATTGCGCCGGAAACCCTCCGGGGTGGCCACTTCCTCCAGAGAATACCTTTCCCAAAGCCCTCCTGGGTCCCGAAAGGTGGGAATTCCGGACTCGGCCGAAATCCCCGCTCCGGTAAGGATAACCAGCCTCTGAAACCGCATATCCTGAATTTTAAAACAAAAAGGGCGGGCTCTTAAGCCCGCCCAAGGAAAAGGCAAAAAGGGGAAAGATTATTTTTTCTCCATTTCCTTGCGCGTGCGGATGAGTTCCTCCACTACCGAGGGATCGGCCAGAGTGGAGGTGTCTCCGAGGTCCTCGTACTGACCGGTAGCGATCTTCCGGAGGATCCGGCGCATGATCTTTCCGCTCCGGGTCTTGGGAAGCCCGGGGACGAACTGGATGAACTCCGGAGTGGCGATGGGGCCGATGAGCTTGCGCACGTGCTGACGCAGGTCGTTGGCCAGCTCCTCCGAAGGCTGATAACCCTCCCGCAGAATCACAAAGGCGTAAATGGTCTCTCCCTTGACCTCGTGGGGCACTCCGATGACCGCCGCCTCGGCCACCGCCGGATGGGCCACCAGAGCACTTTCCAACTCCATGGTCCCCAGACGGTGCCCGGAAACATTGATCACGTCATCCAGCCGTCCAATGATCCAGATGTAGCCGTCTTCGTCCCGCCGGGCCCCGTCTCCAGTGTAATAGAGCCCAGGAAAGCGGCTGAAATAAACTTCCTTGAACCGTTCAGGATTGCCCCAAACCCCCCGGAGCATGCCGGGCCAGGCCCGTTTCATGCAGAGGTGTCCCCCTTCGTTCACATCGGCCTCGGTCCCGTCGTCCCGGAGGATGACCGGTTCCACCCCCGGAAGCGGAAAGGTGGCCGAACCCGGCTTTTGAGGTATGGCATACGGAAGAGGGGAAATGAGGAACCCTCCAGTCTCCGTCTGCCACCAAGTATCCACAATGGGGCAGCGGCTACGGCCCACATGCTTGTGGTACCAGAGCCAGGCCTCGGGGTTGATGGGCTCTCCCACCGTACCGAGGATCCTCAGGCTCGAAAGATCGTATTTGTGAGGCCATTCATCTCCGGCCCGCATGAGGGCCCTGATTACCGTAGGTGCGGTGTAAAAGAGGGTGACCTTAAATTTCTGGACCAACTCCCAGAAACGCCCCGGATGGGGATAGGTAGGCACCCCTTCGTACATGATCTCCGTGGCCCCCAGGGCCAGCGGTCCATAGACGATATAGGAGTGTCCGGTGATCCAGCCGATGTCCGCCGTGCACCAGAAGATGTCTTCCGGCTTGAGATCGAAAACCCACTGGAGGGTATGGGCCACATAGACCAGGTAACCTCCGGTGGTGTGAAAGACCCCCTTGGGCTTTCCGGTGGAACCGGAGGTGTAAAGGATGAAGAGAATATCCTCGGCGTCCATCTCCTCGCAGGGGCACTCGTCGGAGATCTCGGGATCGTTAATGAGCTCGTGATACCAGAGATCGCGGCCCTCCACCCAGTTCACCTCGTTTCCCAGGCGCCGGACCACAATGCATTTTTCAACCGTAGGACAATCCTTGAGGGCCTCGTCAGCGTTCTTCTTGGCCTCCACCTTCCTGCCCGCCCGCCAGTAACCGTCAACGGTAATGAGGATCTTGGCCTCGCAGTCCTGGATGCGGGTCTTCAAGGCTTCGGCGGAAAAGCCCCCGAAGACTACGGAGTGAATGGCCCCGATCCGGGCACAGGCCAACATAACGATGGGAAGCTCGGGGATCATGGGAAGGTAAAGGGAGACCCGATCTCCCTTCTTTACCCCGAGCTTTTTGAGCACATTGGCAAAGCGGGAGACTTCCCGGTGGAGCATCTGGTAGGTGTAGACCCGGACCTCGTCGTCCGGCTCTCCCTGCCAGATGATGGCCGCCTTATTCCGGTTGGGGCCTTCGAGGTGTCGGTCCAGGCAGTTGTAGCAGGCGTTGAGTTTTCCTCCCTCGAACCAGCGGATCTCGGGCTTATGGAAGTCCCAGTAACAGGTGCGGTCCCAGTAGCGAAACCAGGTAATGAGCTCCTTGGCCCGTTCGCTCCAGAAGCCGTCCGGGTCCTCAAGGGAGTACTTATAGATCTCCTGATACTCATACTTTGAGGAAATGTAGGCCTCGTCCCGCCCCTTCTGGGGAGGATAAAAGATGCGCTCCTCTTTCAGCACCGACTCGATCTTGCTGTGTCCGCCCATGATCCACCTCCTAGGGGTCTCTAGTCTTTCAAATAAGGCAAAAGTTCCTTAAAGGCCGGGGTCCCGGCCTTACCCAACCACTCATAAATCAACATCTCCGTGGAGACCACCGCCGCTCCCAGATCCCGCATCCTTCCCAATCCGTAAAGGTGGTTTTCCTGGGTGCGGGAGGAAGTGGCGTCTCCCACCACGACCACCCGAAAGCCCTCTTCCAGGGCCGAAAGGGCGGACTGATAGACGCAAATATGGGTTTCGGCTCCACAAAGGACCAAGGTTTGGCGCCTCAGGCTACGAAGGCGCTCGGCAATGGCCGGATTTTTAAAAACACTAAACTCCATTTTGTCAAAGGGTTCAAGTCCTTCCAGAAGTTCCTTTACCTCCGGAACATAGTTCCCCAGCCCCTTTCGATACTGGGTGGTGGCCACCACCGGAACCTCAAAGATTCGAGCGGCCCGAAGAAGAAGGACTAGGTTGCGCACCAACCTCTCCCGCCCCGTAACCGCTCCAAGTAGGCGCTCCTGGGGATCAATCAGCACCAGCACGCAATCCTGAGGCCGCGAAAACATTTCTTCTCCCTTTCGAAGACTTAATTTCAACTCTTTAACATTTAGAAATCCTTTCTACAAGGGGATTGAAGGGAAAGGGCCCTGGTTTTAAGTTTGGGGCATGTCCCCGGAAAGCCTTCTGGCCTGGCTCAACCAACATCAGTTTCACGGTATAAAACCGGGGCTTAAACGGATATGGGCCCTTCTTTCGGCCCTAGGGAATCCGGAAAGGCGTTTTCCCAGCGTGCATCTTGCGGGAACTAACGGTAAGGGCTCTACAGCGGCCATTGTAGCTGGCGTCCTTTCCGCCCATGGCCTTCGCACCGGTCTTTATACCTCTCCGCACCTGGTTTCCGTCACCGAAAGGTTCCGCCTCAACGGAAAGGAAATCTCCCTGGAGCGCCTGGCCCAGATCCTTGCCCGCATCCGGGCGAGCGTGGAAGAGCTGGGGATCCCGGTGACCTATTTTGAGATCACCACCGCGGCGGCCTTTCTCTTTTTTGCCGAGGAAAAAGTAGATCTCGCGGTGATCGAGTGTGGTCTGGGAGGGCGCCTTGACGCCACCAACGTGCTCCGCCCCGAAGTGGCGGTCATCACTACCGTAGCCCGGGACCACATGCAATTTCTGGGAAAAACCCTGGCAGCCATCGCCAGGGAAAAGGCCGGAATTATCAAGCCCGGAGTGCCCACGGTGATCGGAAGGCTTCCCCCAAAGGCCCGGGAGGTCGTCCTGGATCGAACCCGAAGGCTCCAGGCCCCGGTCTATCTCTTTGGCCGGGATTTCCGGGTCCGCCAAAGCATCTCCGGTCTTTCCTTTTCGGGAAGACGCTGGCGTCTTTCCCGGCTTCCCCTAGCCCTTTCCGGAGACTTCCAGCGCTACAATCTGGCCCTGGCCCTGGCCAGCCTGGAAGTCCTCGAAGAAAAAGGCCTCTTCGAGCTTAAGGAAACGCCCCTCCGGGAGGCCCTGGCCTCCTTAAAGTGGCCCGGGCGTTTCGAATATTTTCCCGTAGGACCGGGGGTCATCCTAGACGGGGCCCACAACGAAGAAGGGGTTAAAAACCTCCTGCGCTCTCTGGAAAGGCGGGGAATCCGAGAATATACGCTCATCTTTGGGGCCACCAACGAAGGGGGAGACAAGCCCTATCTCCGCATGCTGAAAAAACTAGCCCCCCGGGCCCGGCGCATCTATCTTTGTGAGCCTCCCGGGCCGCGGCATCCTGTAACCCTAGAGGAATGGAGGGCTAGACTTCCCCAAGCCCTCCATTCCCGCACGGTATTCTCCGGCCCCCAGGAGGCCCTCTCCCAGGCCCTCTCCCAGAGAGAGCCGGTGGTCATCACCGGCTCCCTTTACCTGGTGGGCGCCCTGCGTCGCCTTCTAGCCTAGAACATAAGCCTCCTCCCCGTGCTCGGTGATATCCAATCCGGTGTATTCCGTTTCTTCGTCCACCCGCAGACCTACTAGCAGGTCCACCACCTTGGCTAGGAAGAAGGTGACCCCTAAAGTATAAGTCACCGTAGCCACGGCCCCGATAACCTGAGGGAAAAACCTCACCTGAGGAGAGAGAAGGCCCGCAAGCAGGGTCCCCAAGACACCCCCTACTCCATGAATCCCCACTACATCCAGGGCATCATCATAGCCTAGACGGTTCTTGGCCAGCACCGCAAAGTAACAGACCGTCCCGGCCAGGGACCCGATGAGTACCGCCCCTTGAGTGGAAACGAAGCCTGCCGCCGGAGTGATGGTGGCCAGTCCGGCGATGGCCCCGGAGCAGGCCCCCAGCGTGGTAGGCTTGCCCTGCTTTAGCCACTCGGCAAGCACCCAGAAGAGCATTCCCGTGGCCGCAGCGGTATGGGTATTAATGAAGGCCTGGATGGCGGTATGATTCACCGCCAGCGCGCTTCCCGCGTTAAATCCGAACCAGCCGAACCAGAGAAGCCCGGTTCCGATGACCGTAAGGGGAAGGTTATGAGGGATAAAGGGCTCCTGCTTGCTCCCTTTCCGGGCCCCGGCTACCAGAGCCATGACCAGGGCCGCAGCCCCACAGCTCGCGTGTACCACCAGACCCCCGGCAAAATCTAAAGTCCCTAGCCTGGAGAGCCAGCCTCCGCCCCAGATCCAGTGACACAGGGGATTATAAACCAGCAGGGCCCACAAAAGACTGAAAAGGACAAAGGCCCGAAAACGCACCCTTTCGGCGAAGGCCCCGGTAATGAGGGCGGGGGTAATCACCGCAAACATACCTTGGTAGATCATGAAAACCGGTTCGGGGACCGTGGAAGCGTAGTGAGAATTGGGGGAGAAGCCCAGACCCCTTAAGGCCCAGTATTTAAGACTTCCGATGATCCCATGAATATCTGGTCCAAAAGAAAGGCTATAACCCACATAAATCCATTCCAAAGTTACCAAAGAGATCATAAATAGACTCTGGATAATCACCGAAAGGACATTTTTTCTCCGCACCAGGCCTCCATAGAAGACCGCCAGCGCCGGGGTCATAAGAAGAACCAGGGCTGCGGAGATCAACAAAAACAGAGTGTCCCCCTTGTCTACCATGAAGCTGCCCTCCTTTTTTTCTGGATCCTTATCAAGATCTATGCCAGAGTCTGCCGGGGAAAGAGGCCCAAGGCCTCGCTCGATTCCGCCGCCCTTTCCGAAAAAATTAAGCTTACATTTTTGTAAACCGGCTCCCTCCTTTCCCCAAACTTTCAAGACTCAAGGGCTTGTCTCTCAGGTCTTTCAAGCGCATGAACCATTTTGTCAGAGGGCATAGGCCGTTTCACGATGCTGGGCCGGGTCTAGAAGTAGGGATGAAAAGTTGGAAGGGGGATGGGAAGGAGATAAACTGGCGGAGATGAAGGTCTATCCTCATCCCGAAGGGCCGCCGCGGCTTCTTTTTGCCGACCGCCAAGGCCACATCTATGAACATCCGGAGCTTCTGGCCCTCGGGCTTTCAGGATGGGATCTGGTCCTTCCCGAACCGGAAGACTTCATCCCCCTTCCCGAGGGCTCGGCCCTCTATGTGCTTCCGGATCGACATCCCGTGGGCCTGGATCCCCAAACGGGCACCCCCCTGGTTCTTACGGAAAATCCCTTCCAGCCCGGAGAGCCGGCCCTGGCCGTGGCGGCCTTCCTGGCTCCGGCTCACACCCAGCTTTATCTCGCCCCTTATGAGCCGGCCCAGGAGGATCTTCCGCCCCTTCCCCTCTATTCCTACGCCTGTGTAGGCTGGTGGCAAGGACGCTTCTGGGCCACGGCCTTTCGCTCCGACTGGGACCGGCGCCAGGAGGCCCGCGGGTTTAATCCTCAAAGGATCGAGCTTGCGGCCACTAAAATGTTAAAGAGCTTTCCGGGAAATCGCCTGGTGCGCCATCTGGTAGAAAATTGCGTGAGGCGTTATCAATGTCCCGCAGCCCGCAACTTCGTTTTGAGACGCTTTGAGGCCCCGGTGCCCGTCTCTCGGGCCTGCAATGCCCGGTGTCTGGGCTGCCTTTCGGAACAGCCCCCCGAAGGCCCCCATGTGGCCCAGGAAAGGATAGACTTTACCCCCACCCCCGAAGAGATCGCCGAGGCTATGGTCCCCCATCTCCGCCGTCCGGGACCGGTGATGGTCTCCTTCGGCCAGGGTTGCGAAGGGGAGCCCCTCCTTGAGGCCCAGGTGATCGAGAAGGCCCTTCACCTTATCCGTGGAGCCACCAACCGGGGGACCATCAACCTCAACACTAACGGAAGCCGACCCGAGGCCCTCACGCGCCTGATTCGAGCGGGGCTCGACAGTGCCCGGATCAGCCTGGCCAGCGCCCGGCCTGAATACCACCAACGCTACTTCCGGCCCCGGGGCTGGAGCCTTTCGGAAGTTAAAGAAAGCCTTCGGGTCCTCAAGACCGCCGGACGCTTTGTGTCTCTTAATTACTTTGTTTTTCCGGGTTTCACCGACCAGCCCCAGGAATTGGAGGCCCTGAGCGAGATCCTGGCCCTAGGGGTGGATTTTCTGCAACTGCGCAACCTGGCCATTGATCCCCTGTGGTTTCTTTCGGAGATGGAGATCCCCCCTCAGGAGGCCTTGGGAATCCGTCCCTGGCTTTCGGAACTCAAGCGGCGCTTTCCCGGTCTGCGCTTCGGCTACTTCAACCCTTACCTGCGCTAATTAAGACTGGAAGCTGGCTCAAGGAGGAGTAAACTTTTTAAGATCCCGCTTGGAGGAGCCCATGAAGGAAGAAAAACGCTACGGAGAACGGGCCATTGAGGAGGCCGAGCTCGAGGCCTGGCCCAACCCCTATCCGGACCGAGACTACCTCATCGAAATCACTTTCCCGGAGTTTACCTGTCTCTGTCCCCGCTCCGGGTATCCGGATTTCGCCACCATCAAGATCTCCTACATCCCGGACCAAAAAATCGTGGAATTGCGCTCCCTCAAGCTTTGGCTAAACAAGTTCCGTACCCGCTATATTTCGCATGAAGCGGCCACCAACGAGATCTTCGACGCCCTCTGGCGACTCCTTGAACCCCGTAAACTCAAAGTGGTAGGAGACTTCCATCCCCGGGGAAACGTCCATACGGTGATCACCGTAGAAAGGGGCTCTGGAGATTAAGCCTGGTTTTCAAAAAAATGGTGGAGGCGGCGGGAATCGAACCCGCGTCCGAGAGTGCTTCAGCCTGAACTTCTACGTGCGTAGCCCGGGTAGTCATTCTCGGTGAAGGGGAAGACCCGGGCGCTCCCCCTTCACCCAGCCTGCAGGATTCTCAGTGAAAGGGAGGCAGGCACTCCCTTTCACCCAGCCCGCTAACCGGTCGCCCCGGAGGACCCGCGGGCCGAGGTCTCTTCCGGAGCGGGCGGCTCTATTCTTTAGGCCGCCAGAGCGTAGGCGTACTCGTCGGCACTTGTGTTTTTCCCACCTTTTTAACGAGGCGGTGGGGACCTCGGCACGCCGTTCAGGCCTACACACCCCCGTCGAGCCCACTTCGCCCCCAACTATTAAAGAACGTACCGACATTTTTAAAAATAACTCCCTTCGAGGGGGTTGTCCATGTATCTAGCGGATCTTGCCTTTGAAACGTCGGCGCAGAGCTCTCTCCTCCTCCCGGCGTTTAATGGTCTCCCGCCGGTCGTGGAGCTTTTTCCCTTTAGCCAAGGCCAGCTCCACCTTGGCCCAGCCATCTTTAAAATACACCCGCAGGGGCACCAAGGTATAGCCCCTTTCGGCCACCTTCCCGGCCAGACGCTCAATCTCCTTTTTGTGGAGAAGGAGCTTGCGGGTCCGGCGTGGATCTTCGAACTGGGCCTCCCGGGAAAAGGGATAAGGACTTATATGCAGGTTATAAAGATAGACCTCTCCATTTACCACTCGGGCAAAACTGTCGGCTAGATTGGCCCGGCCCATCCGCAGGGACTTTACCTCCGGACCGGTAAGGACAAGCCCCGCCTCATAGGTCTCCTCAATTTCATAAAGATAGCGGGCCTTTTTGTTGGTGGCTACGGTCTTTTCCATAAGGTTCTCCTAATGCAAAAAGAGATTATAAACCGCATGTACCAGGGCCAGAAGGAGGGTAAGATAGGCCAGGAGATGATGAAGACGCCGCGAGGCCTTTCCCTTTATCATCAAGCGACCCACCGTGGCCGTGGAGGCCAAAAGCCCGAGAAGGGCCAGCCCGGTGATTAGGGCCACCTTCGAGGGGCCCTCCTCATGCCCCTCAGCCGCCCAGACCCTAGAGGCCCCCATCCAAATCAAAAAGATACTCCACCAGAAAAACATGATCTCCTTCCTTACCTTTTTGGAAAATTATAATCTCTTTTCTTGGAGAGGATAGAGAAAGGCAGCTTAAAGGCGGATGATCTTTGTGGCTCGGCCGAGGGTCAGCATGGCCTCATACATGTTGGTAAGTTTTCCTACACGGAGACGATCTCCCAAGCCGTAATATTCCACACAGGTCCCGCAGGCCAAGATCTCTACTCCCTCCTTTTCTAAATGCTGAAGATCCTCCAAAACCGGAGAATCCTCCGTGAGGAGAAAGACCCCTTTAGTATAAAAAAGAATGACCTGGGGCTTCGGCTGCATTTCCCGCAGCCCCTTAAAAAAGGAAGCCACCAGTCTGCAACCCAACTCCGGTTCTGCATCCCCTATGCGATCTGAAGGGAAAAGGATAGCCCAATACTCCCCTTCGGGACGCTCACAAGAGATCTCTCCCACCGGGACTCCAGCCCCTCTCTTTTCAATCTCCACCACAAAATAGTCCCCCTCCTTAAAAGCCTCCACTCGGTGACCCTGAGTCTCTGCAAAGCGCGAGACATTTTTGACTGCAGCCTCATTGTCCACCAGAACCCGCAGGACCTCCCCCTCTCTGAGGCCCTCCAGGGCCTCTTTGGTCTCCAGTACCGGCTGGGGACAGGCCAATCCGCGACAGTCCTTTTCCACCATGGCCAGACCTCCTTGCCGTTGTGGTTCCAAGTTAAACATATTTTGGTACACAATCAACCTCATCGAAAGCAAATATATTATATAAATTATTGTCAATAAATTGACAAAAGAAAAAACAAGGGCCCTTTTCCAGGGCCCTGAGAGGACTTGACCCAAAAAGGCTTAGCGCACGGAAAGAACTACAAAACGGCGGAAGTGCTGGTCACGAACCAGGAGAAGGACCCGGCCGCTTTTGAGGGAAGGCTCAAGGGCCCGGTAAAATTCCTCCAGGGTCTTTACCGGCCGGCGATTGACCTCTTCAATCAGAAGGCCCGGCCGCAGATCGGCCATGGCCGCAGGGCTTCCGGGGGCCACCGCGGCCACGATTACCCCATGTCTTACCGAATAACCCAGTTCTTGGGCCAGATCCGGGGTGAGCTCCCGCACCTCAAAGCCTAAGGCCTCCAGGAACTTCTGAATCTCCGGGGCGGCTGAAGAAAGCTCCTCCCGTTTGGGATACTCCCCGATGGTCACCTTGAGGGTGACCGGACGGCCGTTGCGCAGGACCTTCATGGTGACCGTGGTCCCCGGATGGGTGAGCCCTACGTATGTGCGCAATTCGGAGGAGTTGCGCACCGGTTTTCCCTCGTATTCTACGATCACATCCCCGCGCTGGAGACCCGCCCGGTCTGCCGGAGAGCCCTTCATCACCTCGGCCACCAGAGTCCCCTCCGTACTTTTAAGTCCAAATTCCTCGGCCAGAGCAGGGGTAAGATCCTGAACCACCACCCCCAGCCAGCCCCGGACCACCTTGCCCTGCTTGATGAGCTGTTCGGCTACCAGTTTTACGATGTTGATGGGAATAGCAAAACCGATTCCCATGTAGCCCCCGGAGCGAGTAAAGATAGCCGTGTTCATCCCGATCACTTCTCCCCGGAGGTTGAGAAGGGGGCCTCCGGAATTTCCGGGATTGATGGCCGCATCCGTCTGGATAAAGTCTTCATAGTCCGTAATTCCCAGGCCGCTTCTTCCCTTGGCGCTCACCACCCCCACGGTCACGGTGTGACTCAGCCCGAAGGGGTTTCCGATGGCGATCACCCATTCCCCCACCTGGATCTTGTCCGAGTCCCCGAGAGGCACCGTAGGAAGATTCTGGCCATCGATCTTGAGCACGGCTACATCGGACTGGGGATCCTTTCCCACCACCTTACCTTTGAAGGTCCGCCCGTCGGCAAGCTTGACGATGACCCGGTCGGCGTCGGCCACCACGTGATTGTTGGTGTAGATATAGCCATCAGGGGTGACAATGAAACCGGAGCCGGCCCCTCGTTGCTTATATTTCCGGGGTAGCTGCGGAAAGAAGCGCCGCAGGAAGTCGTCCCCAAAAAAGTCAAAAGGGAAAGGGCCGAAGGGAAAGGGATGGGGCTCCTTGCGCACCACGGTCTTTTCCACCTCAATAAAGACCACGGCCGGAGCCGCCCGTTTGACCACAGCGGCAAAGGCCCGGGAAAGGGCCTGGGCTACAGCCAGATCCTTTTCCGAGGCCGCCGGAGGAGGTGTTGGGGACGGTTTAGCCGGTTCCACCTTTTTGACCTTAAAAAGGGAGTCCCAGATCCCCGGCTCCGCCGAAGCCGGAAAAGAGACCAGAAGCAGGAGCCCGATAAATAGCCAGACGATCCGGTTGCGCATCACATCCTCCTTAAGGGATTTTGGAGATCTTTTTCTGGTGGGGCCATTCCGAAGGCGCCCGAGGGCCGGCATAGAAGGCCCGCTGCCATTCGGTCTCCGGCCCCAAAGGATGAGGTTTTTCGATCTCCATCACGATCTTTCCGTTACGAAAAACGGTCACCGTGCCCGTGGACTCACTTACGGTTATGGCCACCGCCCGGGTGAGGGCCGTGATGGCCGCGGCCGAACGGTGCCGGGCCCCCAGCCCACTGGGAATATCTTCACTTACCACCCCGGTGCGGATATAGGCCCCGGCACTCTCAATAACTCCGTCGCCCCGAATGACAAAGGCCCCGTCAAGCAGGGCGAACTCCTTGACCGTCTCCTCCAGGCGGGGGTCCAGGATGTTGCGCTCATTTTCGGGATAGCCCTTAAAGGGATTGATCACCATCTGGTCGCAGTGCTGAAGGACCTCATCGGAGTCCCCCAGGATGAAACAGGTCCCCACCGGTCGTCCTTCGCGACCCTGGGTGGCCAACACAATGGCCAGAGAAAGCACCCGCTGAAAGACTTCGGGCCGCACAATTTCCCGCAGATCCTCCAGCTGGGAGACGGCAAAGATCTCAAATTCGCTTTCCAGATCCAGGATAAAAAGGCTGTCGAGGTGTCCGCTTTCCGCCACTCCGGAAAGACAGATGAGGAGATCCTCGTGGTTGAAAAGGCCCCGAGCCACGCCGATAAGCACCGCCACTTTGATCTGCCCCAGCCGGGTGAGCTTAATTCCTGGGACCTCAATCACCTCGGTGCCCTCCGGGCCCTCAAAGCCGGCCTCCCGGGTCACCAGGACCACCCGGTGCCCCCGGACATGTTCCAAAAAGCGGGCCAGTTCCTCCCCTCCGGGGAAGACATCCGCATAGACCAGTATGGCGCTGGAGGGCAAAGTCTCGCTGAGGTCTGCAGCGTAACCCAGAAACTTCTCCGTGACGGAAATCCTCAGTTTTTCCTTATCCAAGAGGGGCCTCCCGGCCTAATTTGGCCGCCGCGATCTCCAGAAGAGGGCGCAGATTGGCCACATCTTCCCGATTGTAATGGAGAAGGAGCCGCAGGGCGCGCCGATCTCTCTCCCGCTGCCAGCGCTGCCAAAGCCTTACCGCATGATAACCCGTAAGACCCTGGGTCTTCCGGGAAAGCCCGAAACGTATCTCCAGTTTCTTGAGCCCTCCCCGGTAGCCCAGATGCCGAAAGACCCGACAAAGATCGATGTGGAGGGCCGGGGCGGGGAGATGCGGAAAGTGGGCCCGGAGGAAAGGAAGATCAAAGGTAGAGCCCCCGAAGGTCACCCACACCGGAAAGCGCCCCAGATAGGCCGGACCTTTTTCCAGATTGTGTCCGGCCACAAAGGCCCGATAGCAACGTCCCACCATGGTTCCCAGCACGGTCAATCCGTTGCGTTCCTTGGAAAGCCCCTCGGTCTCTATGTCCAAAAAGAGGATATGTCTTTCCGGGGCCCGGAGCACCTCCCGGGCCAGAGGCTCCGGAAGGCTCCTGCACCAGGGATCTAACCTCACGGAAGGTTCTCCGGATGCAATTCTACCGGATATTTCTTACGGAGCCGGGAAAGGAGGGCGGAAAGACGCTCGGTCTTCTTTTCTTCCAGGAGGTCTTTTTTGACCTGTTCTTTTACCTTTTCATAAGGCTGGACCTGGGCCGGGACCCGCGCCTCCACCCGTACCAGATGGTAACCAAACCGGGTGCGAATGGGAGGGCTGAGTTCCCCCACCTTGAGTTTGAAGACCGCCTCCTCGAATTCGGGGATCATCTGACCCCGAGAAAAGAGCCCCAGATCGCCTCCCTTTTCTTTGGTCCCCGGATCCTGGGAGTACTGGCGGGCCATCTTGGCGAAGTCCGCCCCGGCCAGGATCTGCCGGCGGATCTTCTCAATCTGGGCCCGGGCCGCGGCCTCTTCCTTGGGGGAGGCCTTTTCCGGGACCCGAATCAGGATGTGGCGGGCCTGAATGCGCTCGGGCAGGCTGTAGTCCTTTTTGTGTTTGAGATAGTACTGCTGGGCCTCGCCCTCGGTGACCTTAAGGCCGGAAAGGACCTTCTTCCGATAAAAGTTCTGGGCCAGGATCAGGCGGATCTGTTCTTCAATCTGGGCTCGAACCTCGGGATCCTTTTCCAGTCCGGCCTCCTTGCCCCCTAAGGCCAGAAGATTGACCTCCACCCATCGTTCAAGGAGGATCTTTTTCATCTCCGGTTTCACGGTAATCAGGGCCTTGAGCTGGGGATTCCCCTCTACCTCCCGCTCAAAATCTGCCCGCGTAAGGGTATAAGGACCCACCTTGGCCACTACGGGGTTGTCCTTGGCCGAAAGGGGAGCGGCCCAAAGAAAGAGTAACCAGAGGATCGCCAAAAATTTAGACATACAGAGCCTCCTTTTTGGGTCCATTCTATCACCCGAGGAAGGGCTAGTCGAGCAGGGCCTCCGGGTGAAGAAGACCGCGGTAGATGCGCCGGGTTTCCCCTTCCAAAAAGAGGGTCTCTTCCCGATGAATGGTCAGGATTTCCCCTCCCCGGGTCCGTATCCGCACCGGAAAACGCACCTTCCCCAGTTCAGCAGCAATGAGGGCACTGGCCGCCGCTCCGGTACCACAGGCCAGGGTCTCTCCCTCCACCCCTCGCTCGTAAGTCCGCACGGCGATCTCTTCCTCGGAAAGGATCTCAACGAAATTCACGTTGGTCCCCGCCGGAGAAAAACGTTCGTGATATCTCAGGGCCGGCCCCAAAGAGTTCACCGGAGCGGCTTCCAGATCCTCTACCAGGACCACCGCATGCGGCACGCCGGTATTTACAAAATGTACCTCAAGGGGCTTTCCCTCCACCAAAAGTTTAAGCCCCAGGGACAGATCCTTAGGCGGGGTAAGGGCCACCTTCACCCGGGACCCTTGCACCCTGGCCCGGATGATCCCGGCCCGGGTCTCAAAGGAGAGCACCGGGCGAGCCAGCCCCTCTTCCACCGCGAAGCGGGCCGCGCAACGGCCTCCGTTTCCACACATCTCCGCCTCGGAGCCATCGGCATTAAAAAAACGCCAGCGGAAGGCGTGAGTCGGATCCTCCGGGGGTTCAAGCAGGATGAGCCCGTCAGCCCCTACGGAAAGCCTCCTCCGGCAAAGCCTGCGGGCCAGAACCGGGGCCTCCTCCGGCAAAATCCTCCGGGAAAAATTATTTATAAGCAGAAAATCGTTTCCCGAGGCCTGCATCTTCACAAAGGAGAGCTCCGGAAACATTTCGTCCCTCCCGCAACCTTCATATCGAGATTTCTTTTAGGACCTCAAGCAAGCTTTCCCGCGGAGGATCCTCATAAAAGACAAACTCTCCCAGGCGGCGCAGGAGGACCATGGTGAGACGTCCGTGCCAGACCTTTTTGTCGGCGGAAAGGAAGGCCGGAAGGGCCTCCGGGGCCACCCCCTCGGGAAGCCGCACCGGAAGCCCCAGACGCAAAAGCAGGGCCTCAAGCCTTTCGGCTACCGGCTCCTCCGCCACTCCCAGGGCCTCCGAAAGCCGGGCCGCGGCCACCATCCCCACGGCCACGGCCTCTCCGTGCAGGATCTGGTAATTCAGGGCCGCCTCAAGGGCGTGTCCCAGGGTATGTCCAAAGTTCAGGACCCGGCGAAGCCCGGCCTCCCGCTCGTCCCGGGAGACCACCTCGGCCTTGAGCCGGCAACTCTGATAAATGATCTCTTCCAGGGGCTCGGGATGATAGGCCAAAAGAGCTTCGGCCTGCGCCTCAAGGAACTCAAAGAGCCCCCGGTCCAGGGCCGCCCCATATTTGACCACCTCGGCCAGCCCGTTTCGGAGATGGGAAAGGGGAAGGGTGGTGAGCACCCCGTAGTCAATATAGACCCGCCGGGGTTGGTAGAAGGTACCCAGGAGATTTTTGCCCTCCGGGAGATCCACCCCGGTCTTTCCTCCGACGGAACTGTCCACCTGGGCCAGAAGCGTGGTGGGTACCTGCACGTAGGGCACCCCTCGCAGGTAAATGGAGGCCAGGAACCCGGCCACATCCCCCACCACCCCTCCGCCCACGGCCAGGACCGCCGAACGCCGGTCGAATCCGGCGCGCACCATGGACCGAGAAAGTTGCACCACGGTCTCCATGTTTTTGGAGGCCTCGCCCGGAGGGAAACTGAAGATTTCCGTCCGAAATCCGGCCTCGGTGAGGATCCGGGCCAGGTCCTCGGCCACCAGATCCCGCACCGTCTCATCGGTAATGAGGGCTAGATGGCGCGTCTCCAGGACCTGGGGAAGATCCTGAGGAATCTCCGTAAGGAGACCCCCTCCGATGAGGATCTCATAAGGCTCGGCGGTCTCCACCCGCAGGACTCTCATCTTTCGGCCGCGGAAACCAGCTCCGAAAGGACCTTTTGGACGCGTTTCGGGGCCCTTCGGCCCTCTTCCTCCACGATGCGCACCAGGGCGCTTCCCACCACCAAAGCGTGGGCATGGGGAGAAAGCAGTCTTACGTGTTCCGGTTTCGAAATACCGAACCCTACGGCCACCGGGACCGGGGAGATCTCCCGGGCCAGATCAAGTCGCAGGGCCAGATCCTCCGGAAGACGTTCCCGGACTCCGGTAATCCCGGTGACCGAAACATAGTAAAGAAACCCGCTTGAGGCCCGGGCAATGCGTTCTAGGCGCTCGGGTGGGGTGGTAGGGGCGGCGAGGAGAACCGCCGCCAGCCCCGCACGGCGGGCCTCCCTTAACCAGGGGCGGGCCTCTTCCAGAGGAAGATCCGGAATGATGGCCCCCCCGAGCCCGGCCTCTCGGGCCGCCTGAACAAAGCGGGAAAGCCCGAACCGGAAAAAGGGATTGTAATAGCCCATGACCACCACGGGCAAAGGATAGCCTTCGGCGTAAAGTGCGGCCACGAACTCCAGGAAGGCCTCCAGCGTGGGCCGGTGTTTCAGAGCCCGCTGGGTGGCCGCCTGAATGATGGGGCCGTCGGCCAGAGGGTCGGAGAAGGGAAAGCCCAGCTCCACTACCGAGGCCCCGGCCTCGGCCGCAGCCCAGAGAAGGGCCCGGGTGGTCTCCAGATCCGGATCCCAGGCGCAAAAATAGGGGATAAGGGCCGCTCGCCCGGCCCGATGGGCCTCTTCAATGGCCTTCCTTACCCTTTCCGCCCCGATCATCTCCTCTCCTCAAGGTACTCCTTTACCGCGGCCACGTCCTTGTCGCCCCGGCCGGAGAGATTGACGAGGACCACACTGCCCCGGGGGAGACGGTCGGCAATTTTCGCCAGATAAGCCACGGCATGAGCACTTTCCAGCGCAGGGATGATGCCCTCGGTCTCAGAGAGAAGACGGAAGGCCGAAAGGGCCTCCTGGTCGTCCACAGCCACATACTCCGCCCGACCGCATTCTTTGAGAAAGGCGTGCTCCGGACCCACCCCGGGATAGTCCAACCCGGGAGCAATGGAATGGGCTCCCTTGATCTGGCCCACCCGGTCCTGAAGGAGGTAGGTCATCATGCCGTGAAGGACCCCGGGCTCACCTGCGGTAAGGGTGGCCGAATGTTTGTCCGTCTGGAGCCCCTCTCCGGCGGCCTCCACCCCCACCAGTTTCACCGCCTGGTCCTTGACAAAGGGGTAAAAAATGCCCATGGCGTTGGAGCCCCCACCCACGCAGGCGATAACCAGATCCGGAAGACGCCCTTCCAGTTTCAGGATCTGTCGTCGGGCCTCCCGCCCAATTACGCTCTGAAAATCGCGCACCATCATAGGGTAAGGGTGGGGCCCCACCACCGAACCGATGATGTAGAAGGTATCCTCCACGTGGGTCACCCAGTCGCGGATGGCCTCGTTGATGGCGTCTTTCAGAGTTTGGGTGCCGGAGTGCACCGGCACCACCCGGGCCCCGAGAAGTTCCATCCGGAAGACATTCATGGCCTGGCGCACGGTGTCCTTGGCCCCCATGTAGACCACACATTCCAGGCCCAGAAGGGCCGCGGCGGTGGCCGTGGCTACCCCATGCTGTCCGGCCCCGGTCTCGGCGATGATCCGCCGCTTGCCCATGCGTTTGGCCAGGAGGGCCTGCCCCAGGGTGTTGTTGATCTTGTGGGCCCCGGTGTGCAGGAGGTCTTCCCGTTTGAGATAGATCTTGAGGTGCCCTCCCAGGGCCTCGGAAAGCCGGCGGGCAGGATAAAGGGGGGTGGGCCGGCCGGCGTACTCCCGAAGATACCAGGAAAGTTCCCGCCGGAACCCGGAATCGCGCTTGAAACGCCGGTAGGCCTCTTCCAGCTCGGCAAGCGCCGGCATTAAAGTCTCGGGCACAAAGCGCCCGCCGAAAGGTCCGAATTTCCCCTGGCGATTGGGAAGCATGGAAGTTTCTTACCCGCTTTTTGGAAGACCCGCAAGCACTATTCCTGATCAGGCCAGGAGGACGGCCACGATCCCGGTAAGGAAGATCCCGTCAAAGGTCCCGGCCCCACCGATGGAGGCCACCGGAGTGCGTAGGCGCGGTATATCTCGCAGGTGTAGGAGATCGGCCCCGATGAGGGTCCCGAGGGTACCGGAGATGTAGGCCACGGCCGGGGCCTTCTGCGGGGAAAAGAGCACGGCAAAAAGTGCAGCTACGATGGGCGGAATGAGGAAGGGCACGGCGATCCCCACTCCCGGGACCGGACGGGCCAGCCGAAAGGCCACCGCAGCCACCAGGGCCGTTCCCACCACCGGCGAAAGGAAAAGTCCGTTTTTTATCCACAGGTAAAGGGAAAGAAGGACGGGGATAAGCCCTCCGCCCACGTTGAGGGCGATCACCGTGTAGCGTTCCTCGGAAAGACGCGGCACGGCATAAGGGACCCCGAAAAAGCGCACGATGGTCTCCTCTAGGATATCCACCTCTCGGCGCACCCGGGCCAGGGGAAGATTCACCTGACTGCCGACAAGGGAGGCCAAAAGAAAGAGAAAGACCTGGTTGGCCGAAAGACCGATCTTTCCCGCGGCCAGAGTAATGAGCCCCAGATGCACGAATAGAAAGAGAAAAAGGAGGAGTCCGAAAAGAAAAAAGAAAAAAAGCAAGGCGAAAGGACTGAAAATAAGCATACTAGAGCCTCTCTCGCCTATAACCCCGGGAAAGGAGTTCTTTTTCCAGGGCCTCTTCGTCCACGCGCTCAAAAAGTTCCGGCGGGCGGGTTTCCGGAATCCCGAACCGTTTGAGGGAGTTGAGGCCGATGGCGGCCCGTCCCCCGTCAAGCACGAACTGGTGAAAATGAGGAAAGAGCCCCGGCTCACAGCCCAGACACCGGGTTACCCCCTCGTCACGCACCAGTAGGACGTAACCCCGCTTGTCCCGGGGAAGATCCTGGACCCTTTCCACGAAGCGCTCCCAGGCCTCGGGCCGGTCGATCACCAGGAGGATCATGGTCCCTCCTTGAGTCTGGCCGGGAGGGCCTCGGGAGGGAGTTCCTCCCTCTGGCCGCTGGCCCGCTCTTTAAGTTCCACTCGGCCGGTCTCTTTAAATTTCTTACCCAGGATCACCTGGTAGGGGATTCCGATGAGGTCCGCATCTTTAAATTTCACTCCCGGGCGCTCGTCCCGGTCGTCCCAGAGGACTTCCAGACCTTCGGCCTGGAGACCCCGATAAATCCCCTCCGCGGCCTCCAGGAGCTCGGACTCCGGCCCCAGGGTGAGAATTACGGCCTCAAAGGGGGCAATCTCCCGGGGAAAGATGATCCCGGCCTCATCGTGATTCTGCTCGATGGCCGCAGCCACGGTGCGGCCCACACCAATTCCGTAACAGCCCATGATCAGGGGGCGCTGTCGGCCTTGGCGATCGAGGAAAGTGGCCCCCATGGCCTCGCTATACTTGGTGCCCAGCTTGAAGATATGCCCGACTTCGATTCCCCGGGTGAGGCCCAGAGGCCTTCCGCAACGGGGACAGGGGTCCCCCTCCTGGGCCACGGAGAGATCGTAAAATTCCGGCTCGGGAAAATCCCGACCATAGTTCACATTGACGTAATGGGCGTCGGCCTCATTGGCCCCGGTGACAAAGTTTTTGAGCCCCTGGACCGAAAGGTCGGCGAGCAAGCGGACCCCGGAAAGACCCACCGGTCCGGCAAAACCCACCGGGGCCCCGGTAAGACGCTCCACGGTTTCGGCATCGGCCATCTCCACCGCCGGAACCCCCAGAAGATTGCGCAGCTTGACCTCGTTGAGTTCCAGATCGCCCCGGATGAGAACGGCCACCACCTCCTTTCCAGCCCGGAAAAGGAGGGTCTTGACCAATTTTTGGGGGGAAATCCCCAGAAACTCGGCCACCTCCTCCACACTCTTTACCCCAGGGGTGGGCACCTTCTCGAGCGGCCTT
The DNA here is from genome assembly GCF_012317585.1 of Thermosulfurimonas marina. Taxonomy (NCBI): domain Bacteria; kingdom Pseudomonadati; phylum Thermodesulfobacteriota; class Thermodesulfobacteria; order Thermodesulfobacteriales; family Thermodesulfobacteriaceae; genus Thermosulfurimonas; species Thermosulfurimonas marina. Next base: position 664,712 of record NZ_CP042909.1, on the reverse strand, counting down.
TCCGGCTCTTCGGGATAGGCATAGACCCGTTTGACCTCGGCCAACTCCACGTTGGCCGCATAGCCGCAGGCCTCACAGAGGGCCAGACGATCCTCTCCGGTCTCGGCCAGCACCATAAACTCGTGGGATTCGCTTCCGCCGATGGCCCCGGTGTCGGCGAGCACGGCCCGGAAGCGCAGGCCGCAGCGGGAAAAGATCCTCTCGTAGGTCTCGTACATGAGGCGGTAGCTCCGCTCGAGCCCCTCCTCGTCGGCGTCAAAGCTGTAGGCGTCTTTCATGAGGAATTCCCGAGCCCGCATGATCCCAAAACGGGGCCGGATCTCGTCTCGAAACTTGGGGGCGATCTGGTAAAGGATTAAAGGAAGGTCCCGGTAGGAACGGACCTCCTTGCGCACGATATCCGTGACCACCTCTTCGTGGGTGGGGCCAAGGCAGAATTCGTGCTCTCGTCGGTCCTTGAAGCGCAAAAGTTCCGGTCCGAAGTTCCCCCAGCGGCCGGTCTCCTGCCAGAGTTCCGCCGGCTGGACCAGGGGCATGAGGATCTCCTGGGCCCCGGCCCGGTCCATCTCTTCGCGGATGATATTTTCCACCTTGCGCAGGGCCCGCAGGCCGAAGGGTAGCCAGGTATAGATTCCCGAGGCCAGGCGGCGGATCATCCCGGCCCGTAACATGAGCCGGTGGCTTACCACCTCGGCCTCCGAGGGGTCCTCCCGCAGGGTGGGGAGAAAGTAACGTGAAAGCCGCATGCAGACCTCCTTTCCGGGCGAAGGCTCAGGAGTTAGGCTAAACTTTAGGACATGAGGCGTCAAGAAGAACCCCTTCTGGTCCTCACCATGGGCTGTCCGGCTGGGGTGGGCCCGGATGTAATCCTGGCCGGAGCTAGGGATTTGGTGCGCCTTCCCGCCCGGATCCTCGTTCTGGGAGACGCCCGAGTGCTCCGGGAGCGGGCCCGGATCCTGGGCCTTTCTCCTCCCCTTTCCCTGGTAAAGACCCCGGAGGAGGCCCGGGCCGGGAGGTTAAACCTCCTTTCCCTTTCGGAGCTTTCGGTCCAGCCCGGAAAGCCCACCCTCGAGGGATTTCAGGCCATGGTGCGTTACATCCGGGAGGGGGTGAGGCTCTGCCTTTCCGGACAGGCCGCGGCCCTGGTCACCGGTCCCATCTCCAAGGAGGGGCTCGCCGCAGCCGGGGAGCCCTATCCCGGACACACCGAGATGCTGGCCGCCCTCACCGGGGCCCGGGAGGTGGCCATGGCCTTTTGGGGCGAACGCCTGCGGGTGGTCCTGGTCACCACCCATCTGGCCCTCAAGGAGGCCCTAAAGAGGCTTTCTCCAGAGGCCATCCTTCGGGCCGCCCGTCTGGCCCATCGCTTTCTCCAAGAAGACCTGGGGATAAAAAGACCGCGCCTGGCCCTTTCGGCCTTAAACCCTCATGCCGGAGAGGGGGGACTTTTCGGAGACGAGGAGGCCCGGATCCTGGCCCCTGCGGTGGAGGCCGCCCGCAGAGAGGGGCTTCCCCTTGAGGGGCCCTTTCCCGCAGACAGCCTCTTTTTCCGGGCCGCCTCCGGAGAGTTTGACCTGGTGGTGGCCCTCTATCACGACCAGGGGCTCATCCCCTTCAAACTTCTTCATTTCCGCGATGGGGTCAACGTGACCCTGGGGCTTCCCATCGTGCGCACCTCGGTGGATCACGGGACCGCCTATGAGATCGCCGGAACGGGCCGGGCCGACCCGGCAAGTCTCATAGCAGCGGTCGCTCTAGCCCTCCGGGTCGCAACTCACAGGCTTTGCCGGCCTCAAGTTCCACCCGATCCGGACTCCCCATACAGATTGAAAGCATGAGGGCCAGGTAGTCCCGCACATGGCGGGTGATAAGAAAATTCTGGCGCACAAATTCCCGGGCCTTGTGCCCCATCTCCTGGCGTTTTTCTTCATAAAAGAGAAGGTAGCGGATGCGCAGGGCCGCCCCCTCCGGGGTGTTCACCAAAAAGCCGGTATGGTGGTTGACCACCTGGAGGCGGATCCCCCCGGTGGCTCCCCCGATCACCGGTTTGCCCTTCCACATGGCCTCCGTAACCGTAAGGCCAAAGCCCTCCCGCAGGGACTTCTGAAGCACGATATCCGCGGCCCGTTGCAGGGCGTTAATGGTCCTATGGGCCGTGGGCGGGAGTTTGAAGACATAAACATCCGGCTTGCCCCGGGCCGCCTGAACCACCTCCTGATATACCCTTTCTCCCTCAGGATCGTCGGCCGCCCCCCCTCCGGCCAGCACCAGCTGAAAGGGTACAAACTTCCGGGCCAGCTCCGCGGCCCGGATAACCCCCAGAGGGTCCTTGAAGGGATCGAAGCGGGAGATTTGGACCACCATGGGCCGGGAGGCATCCAGCCCTAGCTCCCGATAGACCTCGAAGATTTCTTCCGGGGTGAGTTCCCGGTTTTTTTCGGAAAAGGGGTCAATGCTCGGGGGAATAATATACTGGGGATGCGGAAGGGGCTGGCTGAATTCCGGCATGGAAAAGATACTGGCGTGGTAATTAATCACCACCTTTTCCAGAAAACGCCAGACCGGATAAAAGGGCCGGGAAAGGTCGATGTGGCAGCGCCAGATCCAGTAACCCTTCCTCCGGGAAACATATTTGATGAGATAGGCGGGCTGAGGATCGTGGACGACTACAAATTCCGCCTCCCGGAGCTTTTCCTCCAGGCGCTCGGCCTCCCGACGATTGATCTCCTCGTAGAGCCGCAGTTGCTCCTCGGTGAGAGAGATCCGGCGGCCCTGGAGGGCGTTATGGAAGCTCTTGGTAACCTCAAAAAATTCCGGTGGGCCTTGAATGACCTCCCAGGAAACCTCGAGCCCCAGGGCCCGCATAAGGGGAACCATGGAGTGCAGGATCTCCGCCACCCCGCCCCCGTAGGCCGTAGAGTTGACGTGAACGATTCGGGCTCCCCGTAGACGCTCCGCCAGGGCCCGCATCTGCTCGATGACCTCGGCCCCGGCTACCTGGGCGTAGCGTTCAAGAAGACCTTCCGAATTCTCGCTCATAGTGCTCTCTTATGGCGTGAAGTCGGGCACAAAAACTCTGGATGTGCCGCAGCAGAAAATCCTTGATTTCGTAAAGGGAAAGGAAGAAGGGATCTATACGGGCAATGAGGTCGGAAAGGGGTTGAAAATCCGGGGGAAATTTGCGCAACCAGTCCCGAAAATCGTCAAGTCCCTGCGGATGGCGCCTGCGGGCATCGATGAAGTGATAGAAGATGCTCCCCGGAGAAAGGGACTCCAGGAGGTCGACGATCTCGTGGGGCCACTCGAGGCGGATTCCGGTATCGAAGATCACCAGCTGGCTCTTTACGAAATAGAAGGGGCTTTCGGCCTTGCGCCAGCCCAAGTGTTCGTCCTCAAAGATCCTTTCCTGGAAATAAAGAAGGAGGGCCTCCCGAAGGTCCTCAATGGAAGAGTGCTCATAAGGGGCGATGAGGTTTAGACGCTCGGCTAGCACCCGATCGCGCAGCTCCTGATGGACCCAGGCCGCAAAGTCGTTGTGGAACTCCGGGTGATCGAAGGAGGGGCGCAGGTGCCGGGCCCAGAAGTGGTGATAAATGCAAGCAGGCTCAATGCGTTTGAGTTTTTCCGCCAGTTCGGCCAGGGTAAAGGCCTTTTCCCCGGTAGAAACGGAGACCAGGGCGCAGTCTTTGACTACGAAGGGCCCGGGGTGCCGGAACTTTTTCTCCGCCACAGCTCCTCCAGAAAGCGGCGGGCCTCGGCCACCCCTTCCAGGCGATAGCGGGCCCGCGTAAGTCCGTAACCGATTTTTACCGTAAAACTTTCCGGAGGCAAAGCCTCAAAAAGATACTCGTCCGTCCAGTCGTCTCCCATGGCCAGCACGAAATCGTAGGCCCCTTCGGCCAGGATCCGCCGGGCCATGGTCCCCTTGTTGATCTCCCGGGGTTTGACCTCGAGCACCTTCTGCCCCTCAAGCACCATGAGCCCCAGGGGTTGTACCAGATCCAGCAGGGCCTCCTTGAGTTCGTGGGCCCGCATCTCCCCCAGCTCCGACTCCGCCAGGCGGTAGTGCCAGACCAGGCTGTAGCGCTTCTCCTCCACGAAGGCCCCGGGGGTGCGGTCCGCATAAAGTTCCAGGATGGGACGCACCGTCTCCTTCCAGTCCTCCGTATATTCTCCGGTAATCTCCCAGGTGGAATCCCGGCGCACAAAGACCCCGTGTTCGGCCACCAGAGTAAGGGGAAGATCCCCAAACCACCGCTCAAGGGTCTCGGGGTCCCGGCCGCTGATGAGGACTACCCGGGCCACCTGGGCCAGGCGCTGAAGGAGGTCCCGCAGGGAGGCATCCGGCACGGCCCTTTCCGGGCGAGCCACAAAACCCGTAAGGGTTCCATCGTAGTCCAGAAAAAGGATGGGGTTTTGGGCCCGGCCGAAGGCCGAAAGGACCTCCTCTCGAGGGGCTCCAACGAGGCGGTGGGACACGAAGCTCTCCTGGAGTTTACGGGTCTCTTCCAGGGCCGAAAGGAATTCCCGGGCCCAGCGATGTACATCGTAGCGCCGCAGGCGCTCTTTCATCCGCCGGTTACGCTCGATCTTCTCGTCCCGGGGGAGGGAGAGGGCCTCGTGCAGGGCCCGCACCAGGTCTTCCTGACTGAAGGGATTGACCAGCATGGCCTCGGAAAGTTCGGCCGCCGCCCCGGCCATCTCCGAGAGGATGAGAACCCCCCGGTCCTCAGGCACCGTGGCCACATATTCCTTGGCGATGAGGTTCATTCCGTCTCTGAGGGGGGTGACTAGGGCCACCTCCGCCAGCCAGTAAAGGGCCGCAAGCTCCGGAAAATCCAGACTTCGATAGAGATAGTGTACGGGAGTCCAGCCCAGGGTCCCGAAGCGCCCGTTAATCCGCCCGATGAGTTCGTCCACTTCGCTCTTGAGTTCCTGATAATGTTCCACTTCGGTGCGCGAGGGAACCCCTACCAGGACCAGGACCACCTGCTCCCGCCACTCCGGATAGCGTTCAAGAAAGGCCTCGTAGGCCCAGAGTCTCTGGGGGATGCCCTTGGTATAGTCCAGGCGATCCACAGAGAGAATCAGGCGCCGTTCGCCCACCTCCCGCCGCAGGGCCTCGATCCGGGCCTGGACTTCGGAATCTTCCGCGGCCCGGGCAAACTTCTGATAGTCGATGCTGATGGGAAAGACCTCCACCTTGACCGCCCGGGTCTCGGTGGTCACCAGACCCAGTTGATGTTCATAACCCAGGAGGCGCCGGAGACTGCTCAAAAAGTGTCGGGTATATTCGTAGGTATGGAAACCCACCAGATCCGCCCCTAAAAGGCCCTCCAGGATCTCCCGCCTCCAGGGAAGGACCCGAAAGACCTCATAGGAGGGGAAGGGGATATGCAGAAAAAACCCGATTCTCGCCCGGGGAAGAAGTCGGCGAAGAAAGCCCGGCACCAAAAAGAGTTGATAATCGTGCACCCAGACCGTGGCCTCTTCGTCGGCCAGTTCGGCCACCGTCTCGGCGTACTTCCGATTGACCTCTCGGTAACCTTCCCAGTAGGCGGCCTCGAAGATGGTGTACTGGAGGAAGTAGTGGCAGAGGGGCCAGAGGGTGCGGTTAGCAAAACCGTGATAAAAGACTTCTATTTCTTCCCGCGAGAGACAGACCGGGTAACAGCCCAGACTTTCCAGTTCGGAGAAGACCTTCTTTTCGTGCCCGGCAAAGTCTTCGGCCGGAAGCCCCGGCCAGCCCACCCAAAGGATCTTTTCCGTAGAAATGGAGGAAAGGGCTGTAGCCAGCCCGCCCACACTGGGCTTAAAGAGAAAACCTTCCTCGGTGCGGGTGACGCTTACCGGAAGGCGATTAGCTACCAGGACAAACTTAGCCCCCACCTTCCTCCTTCTCCCAGCCCGGAAGAAGGTGAAGCTCAAGGAGTTGGGCCATGGAAACCTCTGCAGGAGCCCCGGTAAGGAGACACTGGGCCCGCTGAGTCTTGGGAAAGGCGATTACCTCACGGATGCTCCGGTAGCCCCCCATGAGCATCACCAGCCGATCAAAGCCAAAGGCCAGTCCTCCGTGGGGCGGGGCCCCGTATTCCAGGGCCTCCAGCAAAAAGCCAAACTTCTCCCGGGCCTCTTCCTCGGAAATTTGCAGGAGACGGAAGACCCGTTCCTGAACCTCTTTACGATGGATACGGATGCTGCCCCCTCCTACCTCTACCCCGTTGAGGACCAGGTCGTAGGCCCGCGAGCGCACCCGTTCCGGAGCCTCCTCCAGGAGCGGCAGATCTTCCTCTTTAGGAGAGGTGAAGGGGTGGTGTACGGCTACGAAACGCCCCTCCTCTTCGTCCCATTCTACCAGAGGAAAGTCCGTAATCCAGCAAAAGGAAAATTTACCCCGGGGAAGGAGACCCAAGCGCCGAGCCACCTCCCGGCGGAGCTCCGCCAGAGCCTCGTTGACCACTTCCGGCCGGTCGGCCACGAAAAAGAGGGTGGAGCCGGGCTCAGGCCGGAAGATCTCCCGCAAGCGTTCCAGGCGGCCCTCCTCAAAAAATTTCACGATGGGGGACTGAAAACCCTCCGGTCGCACCTTGATCCAGGCCAGCCCCTTGGCCCCGAATTCTCCCACAAAGGCCGTAAGCTCGTCGAGTTCCTTGCGGGAGAAATCCGCCGGGGCGCAGAGTCCCTTGATGATTCCGCCCCGGGAAAGGATCTCGGCAAAGACCTTGAAGTTCGTCCCCTCAAAGACCGAGGAGACCTCGTAAAGCTCTAGTCCGAAGCGCAGATCCGGCCGGTCGGTCCCGTAACGGGAGAGGGCTTCGGCGTAGGTCAGCCGCGGAAAAGGACGCTCAAGCTCTACCCCCAGGGCCTCACGAAAGATATGGACGACCAGGGCCTCGGTGAGATCCATGACCTCGGACTCGTCCACGAAAGACATCTCCAGGTCGAGCTGGGTAAATTCCGGCTGCCGATCGGCCCGCAGATCTTCGTCCCGAAAACAGCGCACGATCTGATAGTATCGCTCCACCCCGGCCACCATGAGGATCTGCTTAAAGAGCTGAGGGGACTGAGGAAGGGCGTAAAACTTTCCCGGATAGAGCCGGGAGGGCACCAGATAGTCCCGGGCCCCTTCCGGGGTGCTCTTGGTAAGAAAAGGGGTCTCGATCTCCAGGAAACCCTGGGCATTCAGAAACTCGCGGGCGGCCTGAGCCACCCGATGGCGCAGGATGAAGGGCTCCAGCCCCCCAGGCCGTCGCATATCCAGATACCGGTAACGCAGGCGCACCGGCTCGGAGACCGGGACCTCTTCGTCCAGGGGAAAGGGCGGAGTCTTCGATGGATTGAGGATTTCCAGCTCCTGAGCCTCCACCTCAATCTCTCCGGTGGGGATCTTGGGGTTTTCCATGCCCTGGGGCCGCCGGCGCACCCGCCCCCGCACCGCCAAAACGTATTCCGGCCGCAGGCGATGGGCCGTCTCGTGAGCCTCAGGGGCCGTGCCGGGTTCAAAGACCACCTGCACCATCCCGGACCGATCCCGGAGATCAATAAAGATCACCCCTCCGTGATCCCGCCGCCGCAGGACCCATCCGCAGAGGACCACCTCCTGGCCCAGATGATCCGGGCGCAAAATCCCGCAAGGGTGCGTGCGCTTGAGCTTCATTTTCCGCCTCCTCCAAAGCCCCTCCAATAAAACCCCAGGGCCGCGGGCAAGTCAACCTTGCGTAAGCCGCAAAGCATGTTTTGATTAAAATATGGCCCAAAAAATTCTGGCCACGGAAAAGGAGATCGAGCGCACCCTTCGGCGTCTGGCCCACGAAATCCTGGAAAGACACCGCGGGGGAGGAGACCTCCTCTTGGTGGGGATTCGGACCGGGGGAGTGCCCCTGGCCCGTCGCCTACAGCGCCTCTTCCAGGAAATTGAAGGGGTGAAGGTCCCGGTGGGGACCCTGGACATTAGTCTCTACCGGGATGACTGGAGCCGCATCTCCTTTCATCCCGAGGTCCGGGCCACGGAAATCCCCGTCTCCCTTGACGACCTCGAAGTCCTGCTGGTGGACGACGTCATCTACACCGGGCGCACCGTGCGGGCGGCCCTCGACGCCCTTATGGACTTCGGGCGTCCCCGAAGGGTGGAACTGGCGGTATTGGTGGACCGTGGACACCGGGAATTGCCCATTGAACCCAATTATGCGGGTTTTCGGGTAGAAACCCGCCCCGAAGAACACGTAAACGTGCTCCTTAAAGAAATCGACGGGCGCGACGCCGTCATCTTGGAAACTCCATCTTCCTCATAATCTCCTGGGCGTTTCCCAGAAACAGGTTATAATAGTCACGTAAAGAGGTCTAATTTGTGAAAAGGAGAACTAGCATGACTTTAAAGGAGCGGGTGGCCCGGGGAGAGATCCCGGAGGAAATTCGAAAGGTGGCCGAACGAGAGGCGGTGGCCCCCGAGGACCTGGCTCGGAAGCTGGCCGAGGGCCGGGTGGTTATCCCCTGGAACCGAAAAGTACGTCTGGAAAAGCCCTGCGCCATAGGAGAGGGGCTTACCACCAAGATAAACGCCAATCTGGGGACCTCGAAGGACGCTCCGGACCCGGAAAAAGAGCTTGAGAAGTTGCGGGTGGCCCTGGCGGCCGGAGCGGACACGGTGATGGATCTTTCCACCGGGGGCCCCATAGACGAAGTGCGTCGCCTTATCCGGGAGCACTGTCCGGTGCCCTTAGGGACGGTCCCCATTTACCAGGCTGCGGTGGAGGCGGTGGAGAAGAAGAAAAAGGCCATTGTGGAGATGACCGTAGACGAGATCTTTGAGGCCATAGTCCGTCACGCCGAAGACGGAGTGGATTTCATGACCGTCCACTGTGGGGTGACCCGGGAAGTGCTCGAACGCCTGGAAAAGCGCCGCCGGGTGCTGGGGGTGGTCTCCCGCGGGGGTTCTTTCCTGGTGGAGTGGATGATTTACAACAATCGAGAAAACCCCCTCTACGAATATTTCGACCGCCTGCTGGAGATTGCCCGGGAGTATGAGGTCACCCTCTCCCTGGGAGATGGTATTCGTCCGGGCTGTCTGGCAGACGCCACCGACGGACCGCAGATCCAGGAGTTGATCATTCTGGGAGAACTCACTCAACGAGCATGGGAGGCCGGAGTCCAGGTGATGATCGAAGGGCCGGGACACGTGCCCCTTAACCAGATCGAGGCCAATGTGCTTCTTGAAAAGCGCCTCTGTCACGGGGCCCCTTTCTATGTCTTGGGGCCGCTTCCTACGGACATTGCCCCCGGTTATGACCACCTGGTGGGGGCTATCGGTGGGGCGCTGGCCGGAGCCTCCGGGGCGGATTTTCTGTGTTACGTGACCCCGGCGGAACATCTGCGGCTGCCCACGGTGGAGGACGTGCGCGAGGGGGTGATCGCCGCCAAGATCGCGGCCCATGTGGCGGATCTGGCCAAGGGGATCCCTGGGGCCCTGGAGAAGGACCTGGCCATGGCCCGGGCCCGGGCGGCGCTTGACTGGGAGGCCCAGATCCGGCTTTCGCTCGATCCGGAAAAGGCCCGGCGTTATCGCATGGAAGGCGGGGCCTCGAGAAGCAAGGCCTGCACCATGTGTGGGGAATACTGCGCCATCAAGGTCTTTTCCCGGGCCGAAAAGCTTCTGCGCGGCGGGGCCTAAAGTTTTCAGCAAACCTTGACAGAGGCTCTCAAATTTTATATCTTAAAAAAACCGAACGGTCGGTTTGGAGGAAAGATGAGGGGAGGACAGGCCACCCGGGAAAAGATCCTTAGAGAGGCCCTGAGGCTCTTTCAGGAAAGGGGGCTGGCCGAGACCAGCATCTCCGACATCGAGGCTGCGGCCGGGGTGAGCAAGGGGGCCCTTTACTTTCACTTTCCGAGCAAGGAGGCCCTGGCCCTGGCCGCCCTGGACAAGGCCCGGGAGGACTTCAAGCGGTTTCTCCGGGAGGCCTTCGCCCAGGAGCCTCCGCGGGCGGCCCTGCGGCGATTTTTGGAAAAGATATATGAAAAACTCTCTCAGGAAGGCTTCCATACCGGCTGTCTTTTCGGAAATACGGCCATTGAAGTAGCCAACCGCCCCGGGCCCATCCGGGATTTCATTGAGGAGACCTTTGAGGAGTGGAAGACCTCCCTGGCCGGGGTCCTGCGCGAGGCCCAGGCCCGGGGGTGTCTCTGCCGGGAGCACTCTCCGGAGGATCTGGCCCTTTTCCTCATAGCCGCGCTGGAGGGGGCCATCCTCCTTTGTCGGCTCAAAAAAGAGGGAGGGCCGCTCCGCAAGGTGATGACCCTTCTTGAAGCCCTAATGCCCTTCGAAAAAGGAGGTGAAAAGATATGAAAAAGGTCCTCTTAGGATGGCTTCTTCTGGGGCTTTTCGCCTGTGGAGGCCGGGGAGTTTATCTCTACCAGGAGTCCGCCAACCCTTACGGAAACACCGATCGGCCTTGGGTAATTATCGGGGCCAAAGGGGTAGGCTCCGAGAGCCTGGAAAAGCGTCTCTGTAAAGAGGGAGAGCTCCGGGAGATCCTCAAGGAGGCCCGCCTTCCGGAGAAAACCGCGCGCAAACTCTTGGAGGCCGCCTGCGGCCCCAAGGCCTCGGCCGAAGGATTTCTCACTATCTACTATGAGGAACTCGCCCCTGAGGCCCGGGACCGCCTCAAGCGGGCCTTTGAAAGGCACGGATACACCCTAAACGATTACGGATGTTAAGGAGGTAACCATGAAAGTCCGCTACTTTTTACCCTTGATCTTTCTGGGTTTGCTTTGGGCCTGTGCCCCCAAGGCCCTCTACCTCCTGGATGTGACCGAGCCGGTCATTCCCCCGGATTCCCCTCAGCGCCCCTGGATCATGATCGGAAGCCGGAAATGGGGCTCAAGTAAGCTCTTTCAGAAGTTTTGCTTGAAAGGGGAGTTCCGGAAGATCCTCAAAGAGGCCCGCCTTCCGGAAGAAAAACAGCGGGAACTCTTTGAGGCCGCCTGTGGCCCCGAGCGCTCCACCGCGGCCTTCGTCCGGGCCTATTATAGTCTGGATGACGAGGCCCGCATCAATCTTCGGGAAAAGCTCGAAAACCACGGCTATATCCTCAACGAATTCCCCTGCTGAGGCTAGTTTTTAGGGCCCGCCGGAGGCGGGCCGCTTGCAAACCCCCGGAAGACGGTTATACTCCGCAGCCAAATCGCGGGCCGGGGGTGTTTTTTATGGATCTTTCTCGCTTGCGGGAGGTGGCCGAAGAAGCCGCCCAACGCGCCGGAAAATTCCTCCGAGAACACCTCTTCAAACCCCACCGGGTGGAACACAAAGGCAAGATCGACCTGGTCACCGAAGCCGATCCCGAAGCAGAGCGCCTTGCGGTGGAAGTCCTCCGCAAGCACACCCCGGAGATCCCGGTGCTCGCCGAGGAAATCTTCCGCACCGAGACCCGAGGACTTTACTGGCTGGTGGACCCCCTGGACGGGACCACCAATTACGCTCATGGATTCCCCTGGTTCGGAGTCTCGGTGGCCCTTATGGAGGACGAAAGACCCCTGGTGGGGGTAGTCTATCACCCCATGCTCGGGGAACTCTTTTCTGCGGCCCGGGGGCTGGGGGCCACCCTGAACGGGGCCCCCATCCGGGTCTCGGAGACCGCGGATCCGGAAAAGGCCCTGCTGGCTACGGGCTTTCCCTACAATATCCATGAAGCCCCGGACCAGGTGTTGCGCCTTTTTCGGGAGTTTCTGGTGCGGGTTCAGGGCATCCGGCGGGCCGGGGCGGCCTCCCTCGACCTGGCCTATGTAGCCTGTGGCCGCTTTGACGGCTTCTGGGAGCCCCTCCTCAAACCCTGGGACACCGCGGCCGGAGTCCTCCTGGTGGAAGAGGCCGGAGGCCGGGTGAGTGACTACCGGGGAGAGCCCTATCACCCCTTTAAAAAACATGTGGTGGCCAGCAATGGTCAAATTCACGAATTTTTGGTAAAATTTACTTCCAAGGAAGTGCCTGTATGAAAACCCATCTCCTCTGCCCCCACTGCGGGAAGGAAGTAGAAAAATATCGTAATCCTTTCCCCACGGTGGACCTCATCATCGAGACCCCCGGGGGGATCGTCCTGGTGCGCCGGAAAAATCCCCCTTACGGCTGGGCCCTTCCCGGAGGCTTTGTGGACTATGGGGAGAGTCTCGAGGAGGCGGCCTTGCGGGAGGCCCAGGAGGAGACCGGGCTTTCCGTAACCCTTCTCTGTCAGTTCTATACCTATTCCCGGCCCGGGAGGGACCCTCGCTTCCACACCATCACCACCGTCTATGTGGCTCGAGCGGAGGGGGAACCTCGGGGCGGAGACGACGCCGCCGAGGCCCGGGCCTTTGCCGTGGAGGAGCTTCCGTGGTCGGAGCTGGCCTTCGATCACGGAGAGATCTTAAGGGATTATCTGGAGATCAGGGATGCTGCGGGACGTATTGGAAAGCCTTCCTCACCCACCAAAGTTCCTCGTTGTTGACGACGAGGACGACGTCCGGGTGCTGCTGAGAGAGTATCTTTCCGGCCTGGGGCTTCCGGTGGTGGAGGCCCGGGACGGGGAAGAAGCCCTGCGCCTTTTTGAAGAAAAGGGGCCCTTTGAGATCGTGATCACCGATCTGGTCATGCCCGGGCTGGACGGTCTTACCCTCATCCGGCGCATCAAGGAAAGGGAACCGGAGACCATAATCCTGGCCATGACCGGCTACGCCCGGGATTACGGCTACGTAGATGTAGTTCTGGCCGGGGCGGACGATCTCATCCAGAAGCCCTTTTCTTTTGAGGAATTTGAGGCCCGACTGGCCCGTCTCCTGCGGGAGTGGAAACTCAAGGAGGAGTTGCAAGCCCTTTCCATCCGCGACGTCCTTACAGACATCTTCAACCGCCGCTACTTCGAAGAACGTCTGCTGGAGGAGACTATTCGGGCCTTGCGCCAGGACTATCCCCTTTCCCTACTCATGATCGATGTGGATCGTTTCAAACTCTATAACGACACCCGGGGGCATCGGGACGGAGACCTCCTCCTCAAGGCCCTAGCGGACATCCTCTGCCGCTGCACTCGAGAGAAAGTGGACCAGGCCTTCCGTTACGGAGGAGACGAGTTTGTGGTCCTCCTTCCCCATACCGACACCCGTCAGGCGGCAAAGGTGGCCGAAAGGATCCTAGAAAACTACCGTGAGGCGGGTTTTTCTCCCACCACCCTTTCCATAGGGGTGGCCAAGCTCCTTCCCGTGGAAAATCCCCGCAAGAGCGCCGACGATCTGGTGCGCCGGGCCGACGAGGCCATGTACCGCGCCAAGCGCTCGGGGGGCAACCGCGTGGAGGTGGATCCCGAAAGTCTTTAAGCCAAAGCGAGTTTGAGGACCTCCAGCCGAGGGTGAACCCTCTGGACCTTGACCCGGATCTCCTCTCCGACCCGGAGGCCGTGGCCCGGAGGAAGGGGCAGTTCGGCCGGAAGCATAAGATCCGGAAGGAGAACCCGAGCCCGTCTTTCTCCGGCCTCCAGCACCAGGGCCGGCAGAGTGCGCCCCTGAAAGTGGAGCCGAAGATACTTGAGGAGCCAGTAGCGCTGAGTGCGGGTGCGCACCTGAGCGGCTGCGGCCTGGACCTCCTCCAGCTCCACCAGGATCTCCCGCAGGGCCTCTTCGGAGAAGGGCGGAGTGCGCCCCAGGAGGGCCGCTCGGATCTGGTGTTGCATCAAAAGATCCAAGAGCCGCCGGATGGGGGAGGTTACCGTGGTGTAGGCTGGAAGCCCCAGGCCGTGATGAAATTCCGGAGAGAGTCCCAGTTCCCCCCTTACCAGAAAGCGCAATTGCTGAAAGGCCCGCACCAGATCGGCCTCTTCTCCCTCCTTGAGGATCCTTTCCAGGGGCTCCTTCTGGTACCGATAGAGGGCCGGGATCCCCCTTTCGTGAAGAAAGCGGGCCGCGGCGTAGTTGGCGGCGATCATGCATTCGGCCACCAGCTCCCGGGCGGCCGTAAACTCCAGGCGCTCCAAACGAATCTCCCCCTCCTCCACCCGGATGACCACCTCCGGGAGGGTGACCGCAAAGGCCCCCTGCCGACGACGCTCCTCCTGAAAGGCCCGGGCCAGGGTGTGGAGGGTAAAAAAGGGCTCCTTTCCCTCCGCCAGAGCCTGATCCACCTCCTCATAGGTGAGCCGACGGCTTACCCGAATCTCTGTAAGCCGGATCTCCGTCCGGAGGAGTTTCCCTTCCGGGGAAAAATGGAGAAAAAAGGAAAGGGCCGGTCGGCGTTCTCCCTCCCGGAGACTTAAGCGCTCCTCGGAAAGCACCGGGGGGAGCATGGGGATGATCCTTTCGGGAAGATAGAGGGTCTGGCCCCGGCGCCGGGCCTCGGAGAGAGTGCGCGAGTCGGGGGGGACCACCGAGGCCACGTCGGTGATGTGTACCCCCACCACCAACTTCCCTTCCTGCCTTTCCAGGGAAAGGGCATCGTCAAAGTCGCGGGTATCCTCGGCGTCGATGGTAAAGGTCTCTAGCCCGTTGAAGTCCTCTCGGGGGATCTCTTCGGGAAAAAGACCTTCGGCCTCCTCCAGGACCTCCTCCGGAAATTCCACCGGAAGACGAAAGCGCAAGATTTCGAGGTTTTCGTCCTCCTCAAAGACCCCGGCCCTTACCAGGAGCCGGAAAGGGGTCTCCGGTCCGGTGGCCTTGAGGCGGGAGAGGATTTCCTTGATCTCCTTGGCCTTGGGGGCTTCCTCTCCAAAAAGACAGTAGTCCCGCAGGGCGGAAAGATAGTAGGCCCTAATTTCTTCGGGGATCTCCGGGGGACTTTCTCCGCGCACCAGGGCCCCTAAAAACCTCTCTCCGAGGCTCAGGCGCCTCAGGCGTTCTTCCTCTCGCTTGCGGGCCAGAAGGAGGCGCTCCACCTCCTCCCGAGAGTGCACGGTGATACGCCCGTCGCGTAGGCGGAAATAGAGACGGTCGGCCAGCACGGCCCGCACCAGGGCCGCCACCTGGTCCTCCTCTACCCCGGAACCAAAATAGATTTCGGCCAGCTCAAAGGGGTCAAAGCTTTCGGCCTCCCCCTCTACCAGTTCCCAGATCTCGGAAAGGTCGAGTTCCTCGGCCAGGGCCTGCCGGCGGGCCTCGCTCTGGGCCAGGAGATCCAAGATTTCCTGCCGGGAAAGCCGAGGGTAGGTCTTTCGGGAGACGAGGAGAGTTTGGCCAGAGGAGACCGTCTCTTCCTTTCCTGAGGGGAGAAGGACCCGCAGGCGCTTGCCCTTTTGTCCCAGAACGAAGGCCGCCTGCGGACGTCCGTGCTGGATCACCTCGGCGATGCGGTCCCGAATCTCCGGGCCTTCCATGCTAGCGGGCTGCCCTCAGGGCCTCCCGGAGGTCCAGGGTTCCCTCGTAAAGGGCCCGGCCCACAATTACTCCGGAAAGCCCCCTTTTTTCGAGGGGCTTGAGACGCAGAATATCCTCCAGTCTAGCCACTCCGCCAGCCAGAGTCACGGGAAGACTCACCACCTCCAAAAGTCTTTCCAGACGCCCGGTATAGACTCCCTCTCCGGTTCCGTCTCTTTCGATCTCCGTAAAGATGATCCCCGCCACCCCGGCCTCTTCCAGCCTTTGAGCCAGCTCCAGATAAGAGAGATTCTCGGCCTCGGTCCAGCCGGAGACCGCCACCCTTTCCCCCCGCACGTCGAGACTCACCAGGATGCGTCCCGGAAAGGCCCGGGCGGCCTCCCGCACCAGTTCCGGGGCCCGGCAGGCCACGGTCCCCAGAATGACCTGAAAGACCCCGGCGGAAAGATAAGCTTCAATGGTGGCCAGATCCCGAATCCCTCCCCCCACCTCTACCGGCACCCGGACCGCCCGGGCCATCTCCACCACGAGCTCAAAGTGCACCGGGCGGCCTTCTCGGGCCCCGGAAAGGTCCACGATGTGGATCTTTTCCGCCCCGGCCTCGGCAAAGGCCCGGATCTGGCTCACCGGATCCTCCCCGTAAACTGTCTCTTGACTGTAGTCCCCCTGGTAGAGGCGCACGCAACGGCCGTCCTTGAGATCAATGGCCGGAATGACCAGCATGGCAACCTCCTAAGAGCCTGAGGGATAGGGAAAGTCCTTGAGGAGCTGCCGCAGCCCCCTCTGGGCCAACTCCCGGGCGGTAAGCCAGCGCACTCCACCGTAAAGGCGGATCTTAAAAAGGTTTTCACTCAAAGGCTGCTGGGTCTCGTCAAACCAAGCCTTCCAGAGGATCCTTCCACTTCGGGCCTCAAAGAGGACCAGGGCAAAGGCTACCGAAGCCGGGCGTTCCACGGCATAGCCCCGACCCCACCTTTCCTGGTAGCGAAAGACCCGGGCATAGAGCAGGGCCTCCACCGAAAGGCGCTTTCCCAAAAACCGGGCCCACTCTACCAAGGTGGGCCTTTCCGTTTGAGCCAGAAACTCCTCCCGCAGGGCCTGATATTCCTCCCTCGAGACGAACCGGAAGCCCGGCCTTCCGGAAAGCATTTCCCGCAGGAGATTATCCAGGACCTCTGGAGCCTCAGGGGCAATCTCTCCGCCGGCGATTTCCTTTACCGGACAGGGAAAGAGAATTCCTTCCGGCTCACAGACGGCCTCAAAGGGCAGTACCGCCACCGTTCTCGGGGCCTTGAGCACCGGGGAAGACACCCTCCGGGCACAGGCGGAAAGAAAAACGATGGCCAAAAATACCAGAAGCCCCTTCCAACGCATGTCAGCCTCCTCAAAGGACTCCCTTGGTGGAACGGGGCCCTCCTTCCAAGGGACTCAGGGCCCGGGAAAGGGCCACGGCCAGGGCCTTAAACACTGCTTCAGCCATATGGTGGGCGTTTTCCCCGTAAAAAAGCCGCACATGGAGGGTAAACCTTCCATTCATGGCCAGGGCCTTGAGAAACTCCGGCACGAGCTCCAGGTCAAATTGTCCTACCCTTTCGGCCGGAAAGCGGCCTTCGAAGCGGAAAAAGGGCCGCCGGACCAGATCTACCACCGCCTGGGCCAGGGCCTCCTCCATGGGCACCGTGGCTTCCCCGTAGCGGGAAAGACCCGCACGGTCTCCCAGGGCTTCCTCTAGGGCCTCCCCCAGTACGATCCCCACATCTTCCACCGTGTGGTGGGCATCTACCTCAAGATCCCCCCGGGCAGAAAGCTCCAACCCCCAGCCGGCATGATAGGCCAAGAGCTCCAGCATGTGGTTCAGAAATCCCACCGGAGTCTCCACCCTTACCGCCCCTCCCCGAGGGTCCAGCTTCAAGCGGACTTCCGTCTCCCGGGTTTGGCGCTCCTTTTCTACCGCCTTCACCCTCTTCCTCCGGGATTTTCTTCCACCCTAAAAGCTTGCGCCCTTTTTGGCAAGTCCAAGTTGACAGTTTTCGGGTTGGGCATTATTCCTTAAAGGGAGCCGAGGTGGCGGAATTGGTAGACGCGCTGGATTCAGGATCCAGTGGGGATACCCCCGTGCGGGTTCGAGTCCCGCCCTCGGCACCAAGAGCGGCTCCTCGGGGTCCCTATGGAGAGTGGGGCAGGTGAGATTAAGGCTCTGGCGGTTCCGCTTCACGGGCGGCCTCTGGCCCAGTTTCCCCTTCATCCTCTTCTAAAGGAGCGTCTTTCCGCCTCGGGGATCACCCGCACCACCATTCTGCAGGACCTGGCTTTTTCGGAGGTCCTCCGTGGCCGAGACCTCATCCTGAGGGCCCGGCGGGGAAGTGGCAAGGGTCTTCTTACCGTCCTTTGGGCGGCCAACCGCCTCCTTTCCGGAAACGGAAACGAAGAAGCCCGTCCGGTGGCCCTGGTGGTGACCTCGAGCCCGGAACGGGCCCGGGCCTTGGCCGACTGGGCCCGGAGGCTCCTGGAGGGCCTGGAACATCGGGTAGCGGTCTTTTCCGGAGAGGGCCCCCATCTCGAGGCCGAACTCCCGGAGGTGGAAAAGGGGCCCCATCTCCTTTTTACCACTCCTGACGGACTCTCCCGCCTCCTCAAATGGAATCTTCTGCGCTTTCACGGGTTGCGCCTCCTGGTCGTGGACGAACTTGAGGTTATGGTCTCCCGTAGTCAGACCTTTGTGCGCCAGCTTCTGGGTAAGCTTCCCCCGCCGGACCGGCGTCAGACTCTCGTTCTTTTGGGAGACCTCTCCTACCCGGCCCTGGAGGTAGCCGCAGAGATCACCCGGGAGCCGGAAGAAATCTATGTAGAGGAGGGGAGGAGGGATTTTTCCGGGCTGAAGCTGGCGGTAATACACGTTTCGGAGGAGGAAAAATGGCCCCTTCTTTTAGGAATCCTGCGGCAGAAGGGCTGGCCCCGGGCCCTGATCTTTGTAAATGAAAAAGTCACTGCCCAGCGTCTTACCGACGATCTCAAGGCTGTGGGCCTTAAGGCGGCCTTTTTGAAACCAGAGCTTCCCCTTCCCCTGCGGCTCAACTTCCTTAAAGGCTTTGCCCGGGGGGATTACCGGTTGTTGGTGGCCACCGATGCCGGCTGCCGCTTCATCCAGGACCCGGAACTGGAACTCATCATCAATTACGATCTTCCGGAAGTCCCCAGTGATTTCCTTCAGCGGGCGGCCCGGATCCGCAAGGAATCCGGCGAGATCCTCTCCCTCTGTGACGAAACCGGGGCCTTTTTCTTGGAAGCCATTGAAGAACTTCTGGGACGCCGCATGGAGGTCCTCTATCCCGAGCCGGAGGAGGAATGGCTGGTCTCCCCGGCCCTGGTGCGGGAGGAACTGGGAGGGAAAGGCGCTGCCCCTCGCCGCAGGCCCCGTCCGGGAAAGGGCCGTCCTCGCTCCCGGAGGTAAATACCATTTGACGGGGAAGGTCCTTCGGGGCTATCCTTGAGAAAAAATTTCCGGCAGGGGGTGCGATCGTGGCCGAAGACCTGAAGAAGATGTACCGGGAGATCAAAGGAGACCATTTCCCACCGGAGATCCGCATCACCTTCGGGGATCAGACCCTGGTTTACCGCAAACGCACCTGGAAGATCGAAGTGGAGCCCGGAGTAATCGAAGAGCGGGGGTTGCGCTACGGGGAAAATCCCGACCAGGAGGCGGCCCTTTACGAACTGGTAAATGGCAACCTGGTACTCGGGGAATGTGAGTATATCCAGCCCGGATGGGGGTTGGTCTCCAGTCTCCGGGAAGAGGATATGCTCCAGTTCGGTAAACACCCCAGCAAGACCAATCTTACCGATGTGGACAACGCCCTAAACATCCTGCGTTATCTTTCCAAGAAGCCCTGCTGCGTAATCGTAAAACACAACAATCCTTGCGGCGTGGCTTACGGAGAGAGTATTGCCGAGGCCTTTGTGCGGGCCTTTCGAGCCGACCGCATTGCGGCCTTCGGCGGGGCCCTTGCCTTGAACCGGCCGGTGGACAAGGCCTGTGCCGAGGCCATCAGCGAGCAGTATTTCGAGGTGGTGGCCGCTCCGGAGTACGAGGAAGGAGCGGTGGAGATCCTGAAAAAGCGTAAGAACCTGCGCATCATCCGCATCCGGCGCATAGATCGTCTGGAGGAATACTGGGGAGTGCCGGTAGTGGAATTCAAGAGCCTTATCGACGGGGGACTCATCGTCCAGCAGTCTCAGATCAATCGGGTCCGCGGGCCGGAGGACTTAAAGCCTGCGGTGGCCAAAAAACCCGATGGTACAGAGGTGCGCTGCCGGCGTGAACCCACCGAGCGGGAGATCCGCGATATGCTTTTTGGTTGGGCGGTGGAGATGGGAGTGACCTCTAACTCCGTCCTTTTCGTGAAGGATGAGTGCACGGTGGCTATTGGTACCGGGGAGCAGGATCGGGTGGGAGTTACGGAGATCGCCATCTTCAAGGCCTACACCAAGTACGCCGATCTTCTTTGCTACGACCGCTACGGTATTCCCTATAAGCAACTGGAACTGGAGATCCGTAAGGGTCAGCGTCCAGAATCCCAGAAGATTGAAATCGATGAGGAGACCCGGGCGGCCCGGGCCGGGCTTCCGGGCTCGGTTATGGTCTCCGATGCCTTCTTCCCCTTCCGGGACGCGGTGGATGTAGCCATTCGCGAGGGCATTTCGGCCATCATTCAGCCCGGAGGCTCCCTGCGGGACTGGGAATCCATTGAAGCCTGTAACGAGGCCGAGCCCCCGGTAGCCATGGTCTTCACCGGCCAACGGGTCTTTAAGCATTAGTCATGACTTGGCAGCAACGAGACAACCTGGCCAAGTTTTTTTGGGACCTAGCTAAAATTTGTTAAAAGAGACCTCAGGAGGAAGATGTGCTAGGAAAAGGGGGCGTGTGAAGCGGGATCTGATATGGCTTACCAGTGGTTGCCTCCGAGCGAGAAACACCAGCCCCTGTGGCCTGGGGAGTGTGTAGAGATACGGGAACTTCCCAACGGACTGCGGCTGGAGATCTGGGACTATTCCCGTCGGCTGGCCGGAGACCGCTGGCTGGTAGGACTCCTTATCCAGATCCCCATCCGCCCGAGCCGGGAGCACTTCTCCTCACCGGAGCTCTATGAGCGCTTCGTCCGCGAAGAAGGCCTCTTTTACTATCGATATCGCAAAGAACGGCACTTCGTGGACGAGCGGGAAAGAGAGGCGGTTTTCTTTTCCCTTAAAGAAAATTTCCTGCGGGCGGCCTTAGATTATCTTTCCCATCCGGAGTTTGCCGAACGCTTTCTGGCCACCGAGGTCCCCCTTTATGAACGGCGAATACAGTGGGAAGAGGAAGTCCGCCGGCGGGAGGAAGAGGCCGAAAGGCTGGAGGAGTTATGGCGGGATCGGCCTCTATAGAACGCCTGGAGGCCGGGGGGATTTTCTTTAAGGTCTTCTTTCCCCCACGGCCCTCCCCGGGGCTTCTCCTCCTGCCCGAGAGCCGCTCCTCCACCGTGGAGTCCCTGGCGGAAAAACTCCTCCTCGAGGAATTTTCCGTGGTGCTTCCCGAGAGCTTTCCGGGCTATACGGAAATTCTTACGGCTTTTGAGGACCTTCGGTCAAACTCCCCGGTGAAGTCCCGGGTGCTTCAATGGTGGGTCTGGGGAGAAGGGCGGGGAGGGCTCTGGGCCCTCAGGCTCTCCCGGGACTTGGGCGCGGAGATCCGGGGGCTGATCCTCGACAGCCTCCGGGCCGAAGATCGGGAGGAGGCCTCGGGGCTTCTTTCCGCCTTGCGCAAACCGCACCTCCTCTTTCACCCCCAACTGGAAGACTCTTTCCCCTTTCCTGAGGCCGAAAGGATGTTTACTTTATCTCCAGCCCATGCAAAAAAGCTTCTCCTTCTTCCGGGAATGAGGCGGGGCGAAGTCCTTTTAAAAAGTCCGGATCTCTATGTGCAGACCATAGCCGAGTTCGTCAACCCGCGCGCGGGGCGCTGGCGCCGCAAAAAAGACTCTTTAAGGGGGTGAGATTATGGCCCGCAAGGGAGACAAATGGCTGCGTGAACGGCACGAATATCAGACCAGCGAAGACCCCTATCTCACCGATGAAGCTCCAGCCGGAGAGGCTATCTGCCCTCGCTGTCACGCCGTCTTTCGGGACAAGCGTTGGCTAATCGACGAGGAATTCTATGAAGAATATAAGGACACAGATTTCGTTCCCAAGATTATCTGTCCCGGATGCCGTAAAGCCTTGGATCATTACGCCATGGGCTATCTTTATCTTTCCGGGCCCTTTTATGAAAAACATCGGGAAGAGATCATGCGCATTATCCAGAACGAAGTAGAGCGGGCCCGAGGGGTTAATCCTCTCCACCAGATCATCACCATGTATGAGGAAGACGGACGCACGGTCATTGAAACCACTACGGATCATCTGGCCCAGCGCCTGGGTCGGGCCATTTACCGGGCCTACAAAGGCAATCTCACCTTCCGCTGGTCGGAAGGTGACAAACTGGTACGAATTTATTGGGAGAGGTAAAGGGTGTTCTTTTCGGAAAGGCGTCCCCTTAAGCCGGAGGAACTGGCCCGCTTTCGGGAGGTCCTGGAGCGTCGGCTCCGGGAGTGTGAAAGTCGGGGGTGTGAGAAGAGCGGGCTTCCCGAGCGCATCCGGCAGGCCTTAGCGCGCATGGAACGCGGAGAATACGGCCGCTGCGTGGACTGTGGCCAGTGGTTGCGTCTCAAGCGCCTGGAGACTGTGCCCTGGGCAGAACGGTGCCGCGCCTGTCAGGAGCGCTGGGAGATGCTCTCGGCGGTGGAATAATGTTCCGCGTCACCCCCAACCGTCTCACCTTCCTGCGGGTCCTCCTTTTACCCCTTCCCTGCGTGCTCCTTTACGGGGGGCCGGAAATGAAACTCACCGCGGTGGGGGTGGGCTCTTTCCTGGGCCTTACGGACTATCTAGATGGCTGGCTGGCCCGGCGCACCCGCCCCTCTCGCCTGGGGACCCTGCTTGACCCGGTGGCCGACAAGGTTTTTGTGACGGCCATCTACCTCCTTATGGTGCACCTGCGTTATCTCTCCTATCTCCCGGTGGCCCTAATCCTCCTGCGGGAGATCTTGGTGGGGAGCCTCAGAGGAAGCGGACGAAGGCTTTCCGTCTGGCCGTTGGCTCGAGTGAAGACCGCTTTCCAGATGGCCGGGGCCGGGCTGGTAATCCTGGCCTTTGTATTTTTTGATCCTGAAAGGGCCTGGAGTTTTGGGAGCTTGGTAGCCTGGCTGGCTGCGGCCCTCACCTGGCTCAGCGCCTGGCCCTACCTACGGGAAGGACTAAGGGGTCTTTCGGCCAAAGAGGCCCTGCGGCTAGGGATCGGGCTTCTTCCGGCGGTGATCCTGCTTGCCCTTTTCCCGAGCTCTCAAGCCTTCTGGTGGCTTCCTTACGGCGGGCTGGTCTTCTATTTCCCTCTAACCCTTCTCGCAAGCCTTCTCCGCCGCTTGCCGGATAGCCCGGATGGCCCCGGCGTAGTCTCCGGCCCCGAAGACTGCTGAACCCGCCACCAGGATTTGGGCCCCGGCTGCGGCCACCTGCCCGGCGGTCTCCGGTCCTACCCCTCCGTCCACCTCAATGGTGACCGCAAGCCCTCTTTTAGCGATCATTTGGGCAAGCCTCCGGATCTTTTCGGTGATCTGGGGAATATAGCGCTGGCCGCCAAAACCGGGATTAACGCTCATAATCAGCACGAAGTCCAGCTCCGGAAGGACCCACTCAAGGACCTCGAGCGGAGTGGCGGGATTGAGGGCCACCCCGGCCTTTTTCCCCAGCTCCCGGATGCGGGAGACCGTACGGTGAAGATGGCGACAGGCCTCGGCATGCACGGAAATGAGGTCCGCCCCGGCCCGGGCAAATTCGGCCAGATACCGGTCCGGCTCTTCGATCATGAGATGAACGTCAAAGGGCAGCCGGGTGTAGGGCCTTAAGGCCGCGATCACCGGGGGGCCAAAGGTCAGATTGGGGACAAAGTGCCCATCCATCACGTCCAGATGAAGAAGGTCGGCCCCGGCGGCCTCCACCGCCCGCACCTCTTCGGCCAAACGCGCAAAATCCGCCGAAAGGAGGGAAGGGGCAATGCGGATCCCTTTATTTATCATCGTCTTTCACCCCAGGAAAAGTGACCACCTTGTCCTTGGAAGAAGGCCTTTCCGGACGGGGAGGAGAGGGGCGATCCGGCTCCGGCGGAGGCTGGGGCAACTGGCGCCGATATTGGAGGGCCAGGCTTTCCGGGACCTCGGTGCTGTACCAGACCACATTCTGGCGCTGCACTACGATATGTTCCAGGCCCAGGAGGACCGGTCGCAACCCCCCGGAGTCCGCAGCTACAAAGGCCGGCCACTCAAAATCGAAAAATTCTCGTTTTTCTAAAACAAAGTTGAGGCTCTCAAAGCCGTGATGGAAGCAGACCAAACCTAGATAAAGCCCGGAGGTGGTCTGCAGGAGAACCAACTGTTTCCGCGTAGCCTTCTCGAGCATCTCGGTCCTGGCCCCTTTTGGTCAAATCTGACGGCTTCATCTTAACCCGAGAGGCCCACAATTCAAACCCGCCTTGTCCTTTTACGGGTATTCTGGAAGAAGTTTACAAAGCTAAATCGCCATGATAGATATTCCTGCTGTGGAGAAGTTTAAAGCAAGGATAAATGGAGACCCTCATCTTAAGGAGCTGATAAAGGGAAGCTTGACCTTCTTCGTTCTAAGGGTTTTAGGCTTTGCCGTAGCCTACATCTTTACCCTTTCTGTTACGAGAAACCTCGGTGCGGGGGCATGGGGTATATTTGCCCTATGCCTTACCGTTCTCCAGATAACCTCTGTTATAGGTAGGCTGGGACTTGACACGGCACTTTTGAGGTTCATAGCTCAGTACAACGCTCAGGGGAAGGGAGCAACCGCGAGAAGTATATATCTCAAATCATTAATTCTGGTTGTCCCCTTTTCTCTATCCCTTTCCGTTGCTCTCTACTTCCTGGCTCCTGTGCTTTCCGAAAAGGTTTTCGGTAAAAGTTATTTAACTCCTTACTTGAGGTTTACAGTCTTGGCAGTGATTCCTTTTGTGTTGCTGTACATAAACTCGGAAAGCCTAAGGGCTTTTAAAAAAATAAAGGAATACACGATATTTCAAAATTTGCTGCCATTTCTTATTGCCTTATTCTTCCTTGGAATCTTCTTCACCTATTTACATATCAAAAGTACAGAAGCGGTCATCTATGCTTATGTTATCGGAATAGGAATAGCGTTCTTGTTAAGTTCCTTACTTCTCCAAAGAGAATTCGTTAAAACAAACGGGATACGAGAAGATATTTCTCTTAGGGATATCCTCTCTGTTTCTTTTCCCATGCTCATGTCAAGCTCTCTTTCTATGATAATGTCCTGGACGGATACGATAATGCTCGGGATGTGGAGGACGGAAGAGGAGGTAGGAATTTATAATGTAGCGGTGAGGCTTTCTACAATTACTAGTTTCACTTTGATGGCAATAAATTCAATTGCAGCACCCAAGTTTGCCGAGTTCTGGGGAAAGAATGACCTGGAAGGGCTAAAAAAGGTAGCTCAGCAATCTACTAAGTTAATATTCTGGAACTCGGCTCCCATACTTGTGTTATATATATTCTTCCCGGAGTTCTTTATGGGTATATTCGGAGAGGAGTTCAAGAAAGGAGCCATGGCGCTTGTAATACTTTCGTTAGGACAGTTTGTTAATGCTGCAAGTGGGAGTGTTGGATATATATTAAATATGACTAATAACCAGAGAATATTACTTTACACTGCTTTACTATCAACTTTAGTGAATATAGTATTAAATTTTATTTTGATACCAAAATATGGGTTATTAGGAGCTGCAATTTCTACAGCTATAACTGTAACTCTTTGGAACATACTTTGCATTTTATATTTAAAAGTGAATTATAAATTAAGGTTTTTTTATCTTCCGAACTTTCTGGAGAGAAGATGTTTCTGAAGTTGTGTAAAATTTATACTAAGTTGATACAAAAATTATCGAATAAATGGTGGACTATTGTTTTTAAAGTCAAATACTTTCCCTTTGTGAAGATAGAAAGAGGGGCATTTGTTCAGAAAGATGTTAAATGTATATTTTTTTGGATAAATAACAAACCTTTAAGAATTATATTAAAGGAAAAAGCTAATATAAGAAGCAATACGATTATTCAAGGTTCTGGAATCTTAGAAATAGGAAAGAACTCATTTATAGGTTCATACTCAGTAATTGGAGTTAACGAAAAAATTATTATCGGTAATAATGTTATGATAGCACATAATGTTTCAATCAGAGATACAGACCACAAATTTAATAGAACAGATCTTCCCATGATTCAACAAGGAATCAGCACAGCACCTGTTGTTATAGAGGATGATGTATGGATTGGCCATGGAGCTATAATCACTAAAGGAGTAAAAATAGGAAAGGGGGCTATAGTAGCTGCTGGAGCAGTTGTTACTAAAGATGTCCCTCCTTACGCTGTAGTAGGAGGGGTTCCAGCTAAGATTATTAAATATCGTAAATAGGAGGAACATTGATGCCATTACCTAACTTTCTATGTGTAGGTGCTCAAAAGGCAGGAACTACAACATTGCACGATATATTAATCCAGCATCCAGAAATATATCTTCCTGAAATAAAAGAAACCAAATTTTTTCAAGATAATTCTAAATATAAAAAAGGTTTAGATTACTATGAGAAAGAGTTTTTTGGAAAGTGGAATGGAGAAAAAGCTGTAGGTGAGATTGATCCAGAATATATGTATTTTGAATATGTTCCTGAAAGGATATATAAACACTTAGGAAAGGATGTCAAGATAATATTTATGTTAAGAAATCCGGTAGATAGAGCATATTCTCATTATTGGATGAGTTATAGACGAGGGTATGAAACAGAAACCTTTGAAAGGGCTATAGAATTAGAGGAAGAGAGAATAAAAATAAATGAATTCCATAAAAACCATTTTAGTTATATAGATAGAGGATTATATGCCAAACAAATAAAACGGTATCTAAAATTCTTTTCAAAGGAAAATATGTTTTTCATTATATTTGAAACAGAATTTCTGAAGGATAGAGAAAAGACAATTAAATCTCTGTTGAAATTTTTAGAGGTAGATACAAAAGTAGTTCTGGATCTTAATATCAAAAGTAATCCAGCAAGCATGCCTAGGTTAAAAATGTTGAGAGATTTTATATACAAACCTAACTATGTAAAGAAAGTAGGAAAATTTCTAATGCCAAGTAAAAAATTAAGACAAAAGATTTTGATGACTTTAGATAAAATTAATCAGAAGCCTATGAAACCTCCTGAACTAAGTAGGAACGTCAGGAAGAAATTATTATCTCAATATTTTATAGATGACATTAAAGATTTAGAAATTATCTTGGAAAAAGATTTAAGGATTTGGTATGAATAGAAGTTTTCCTAAAGTTTACATAATAGTTCTTAATTACAACGGCTGGGCGGATACGATTGAGTGTTTGGAGAGTGTATTAAGAAATGATTATCCTAATTATCAGGTTATAGTGGTGGATAATAACTCACCAAACAACTCTATGGAATACATAAAAGCATGGGTTGAAGGTAAGCTTGATGTGTGGGTTAATCCTAACCATCCTTTAAGATATCTTTCTTTTCCACCTGTTAAAAAGCCAATTCCTTATGTTTACTACAACCGTGAAGAAGCAGAAAAGGGAGGAAATCCTGAGCTTGAAGAAAGTTTGATGGATAAAATCCCAGAAGGAATTACTACCAGATACCCTCTTATTTTTATTCAATCAGGAGAAAATTTAGGCTTTGCCGGTGGAAATAATGTGGCTATAAGGTATCTTTTAAAAAAAGAAGTCGATTTGGAAAATACATTAATATGGTTATTAAATCCTGATATGGTAGTTGAAAAACAATCTATTTGCAAAATTATTGAGTTTGAAAAAAACTTAAAAAATAATAAAAACATTTTTGGAACAATCATAAAAGATTATAATAATATAAATGTACTCTTACTATTTGGTGGATGGAAAATATTGCCATTTGTGGGTACAGTTAAACCTGTAAAAAGTTCGAAAGAAATTAATAAAATTTCATTTATTTCTGGAGGGAGTTTAATAACTTATTTACATACTTTCAAAGAGATAGGATTACTTCCAGAAGATTATTTTTTATATTGGGAAGAAGCTGATTGGTGCACATACGCAACTAAAAAAGGATATAAATTTTTAGTTATCAAGGATGTAACCGTTTATGATAAAGGAGGGACATCTATCGGAAGAAATAGTCAAAAAGCAGTATATTTCTATACGAGAGGAATGTTAATGTATTCGAGAAAATACCATAGTAAAATAGAAATGGTATCTATTATTTTAATACGATTTGTCAGGCTTATTAAGGCGATTGTGCAAAGGGATAAAAATTATATTTTGGGATGTTTAAAGGCTTTTAAGTATTTATGGGTCAAAAAATGAAATATACCTTTTCAGGAAATTTAATTTTAACTTTAGAAATATTACTATTAATTTTTTTACCAGAATTTATATTTGTATGTTTTAATACCTCTTCCGTTACAGTAGGTTTGCTTTTAGCTTGCGTGATAGTTATTATGTTTAATTTTCGCAAATTTAAAATAAATATAGAGTTGCTTTTAATTCTTATGTTTATATTAGTATTTTTACATCTAATATCTATTATTATATATTTTAAAACAGGGTATATAAAACCATTATTATCCTTACTACCTTTCTATTTTATGTTAATAGCTTCTTATTTACTGAGTAAAAAATTTATCAAATTGAGTATTTTTGAAATTGAAAAAATTACTTTTGTAATTCTAAATACTTTATTTACTGTTGGATTTTTAAGTAAATTTTATGATCCTTCTTTTTGTAATTATGGTTTATTAAACAAACCTGTTTTTCCTATATCGGAACCTAGTCATCTTGCTTTAGCTATAAATATATTTTTAATTCCGTATATTTTAGTAACTAACTTTAAAAAAGGATTATTTGTTTTAATAAATGCTAGCCTTTTATCTTTTTTATTACCTTCAGCAACTCTATTAATTAGTACTTTATTAACCACCTTGTTTTTTTTTTTAAAAAAATTTATACAAAAAGAGATATTTTATATTATCATATTTAATAATCTTTTTAATTTGGT
This sequence comes from Thermosulfurimonas marina, assembly GCF_012317585.1. Taxonomy (NCBI): domain Bacteria; kingdom Pseudomonadati; phylum Thermodesulfobacteriota; class Thermodesulfobacteria; order Thermodesulfobacteriales; family Thermodesulfobacteriaceae; genus Thermosulfurimonas; species Thermosulfurimonas marina. The sequence goes on along the minus strand of NZ_CP042909.1, from coordinate 636,187 downwards.
TTAGTGGTTTATTTGAATTACTTAAAAATCCTTACTTTTATGAAAGAATAATTGGTGTTATTTCAAATGATGAAAAAATAGAAAACCTTTCCACTTTGGTATATTTACAAGGTTGGAAGTTGGCTTTTTATAATTTTAAAGCGAATTACGGTTTTGGATTAGGCTTTCAGATGCTTGGTACACAAGAAACTTATTTGAGTGACTATAGTTATGTAATTGAAAAAATTACTGGTAAGATTTTAAACTTAGAAAATGGTAGTTTTGTGGCTTCTAAACTAATTACAGAATTTGGAATTTTAGGAATTGGGATTCTAATTTTATATATATACTGGTTTATAAAATTTCTATTAATTTACCCTGTGAAAATATCAAAATCGACATATTTTTATGGTATAATTGCAGGTTTTTTTATTGACTTATTTATTCGAGGAACAGGTTATTTTAATACCGAAGTATTTTTTATATTCGTTGCAATATATTCTTTAATTTTTTTAAAAAAATCATATTTTCTAAGGAGAAATTTTAATGCCAATATCGAATATGATTAAAAAGAAAATTCTACTTATTAGCCATTCTTTAAATTCTTCAGGTGCTCCAAAAGCTTTATTAGAATTAATAAAGAATAAACCCAGTTATATTGATTCTGAAGTTTGTTTATTAGGGTTAAGGTTCAACGATTTAAAGAAAGAATTTGCAAAATATATAAATAATATGAAAATAATTACACCTTATCCGAGTAAAAACTCATTTGTGGATTTGGCTCAAAGAATTATGGCAATTCCTAAAATAATTTATTATTTAATATATATAAAACCGAATCTTATTGTTATAAATAGTGCAGCAAATAGCAGGGCTTTAATTGTTTCAAGCCTTTTAAAAAGAATCTTTAACTATAAGATTATTCTTTATGTCCACGAGTATGAAGAAACGTTTAGAGCATTTAAATTTCTCAGGAAGAAAACTATATGCTTAGCAGACAAAATATTAGTAGTTAACAATGACCAAGAAAAATGGATTAAGGATAAATTAGGTTGTAATAAAAATATTTTTGTTATTCCAAATGGAATTAATTTTGAGGAAATCGCTTATTTAATCAAGGAAAATCCAGAAGATAGATTTCTCCAATTTATAAATAAATACAACTTTATTGTTTCAAATGTAGGGATTCTAACTAAAATAAAGGGATTTGATTTGTTTTTAGATATAATAAAAAATTTTAAAGGACAAGATGATATAGCATTTGTAATTATAGGTGATTTTTTATATGATAAAGATAGATATGAATTTATTTCCAAACTTAAGCAAGAAGGATTAGATGATAGAGTATATATAACAGGTGTTACTAAAAATATTTTTAAATATTTGAAATACTCAAATTGTGTAACGATAACATCACGTTCAGAAACATTTTCTCGTGTAGCTTTGGAATCAATGTCTATTGGAATTCCAGTAATTGCTTTTAATATTAAAGGATTAAGAGAAACTTTACCTTCTAATTATCCATATCTTGCTTCTCCTTTTAATACAAATGAGTTTGTTAATTTAGTATTGGAAATCTATAATTTATCTGAAAAAGATAGAAGACATTTAAAAGAAATGCTAAAAGCACACAGCATTAAGTTTGATATAAAAAAAATATCTAATTTGTTTTGGAAGATTATAAAGGAGGAGCTTTAAAGTGTTAAATATATCTGTTGTCTTATACAATACACCTGAAAATATGTTAAAAAAATGTCTTAACAGTGTTATTACAAGCAATTTGGTACACAAAATATTTCTAATAGATAATTCACCCAAAAACATTTTATCAAAATTTAAAAATCATGATAATAGAATAGAATATATTTTTAATGGGAAAAATTTGGGTTTTGGAAAAGCTCACAATATAGCTTTAAGAAAATCCATAGAGGAGAAAGTACCTTATCATCTTGTATTAAATCCGGATGTATATTTTGAAAAAGGCGTATTAGAAGAGCTTTATAAATTTATGGAAGAAAATACAGATGTTGGTCTTGTTATGCCAAAAGTGTTATATCCCGATGGAAAAATCCAATATCTTTGTAAACTCTTGCCAACTCCTTTTGATTTATTTGGAAGAAGATTCTTAAACTTTCCACCATTTAAAAAATATATAGAAAAAAGGAATGAAATCTATGAGCTTAGATTTACCGGATATAACAAAATGATGGTAGTCTCTCACCTTTCTGGGTGTTTTATGTTTATAAGAACTCAAGTTTTAGAAAAAGTTGGTTTGTTTGATGAAAGATTTTTTATGTATTTGGAAGATACGGATTTATCAAGAAGAATTTATAAATTTTCTAAAACTGTATATTATCCACATGTTTATATATATCATGAGTTTGGAAAAGGTTCATACAAGAATTGGAAATTGTTAACTTATCACATAAAATCAGCTATTTATTATTTTAACAAATGGGGCTGGTTTTTTGATAAAGAAAGAAAAGAAATAAATAAAAAAACTTTAGAAAAGCTCGGTATAGGAGGCTAACAAATGAAATCAATCATCCTTGCAGGAGGTAGTGGAACAAGGTTATATCCCGTTACGAAAGTGGTTAATAAGCATCTTCTTCCCATTTACAACAAGCCGATGATTTACTATCCCCTTTCTCTTGTTATGCTGCTCAGGATAAGGGAGGTTCTTCTGGTCGTGAATCCTCAGGACTTAGAAAGTTTTAAAAAACTACTCGGTGATGGGAGCCAGCTGGGTATGAGTATAGAATACGCTATTCAGGAAAAGCCGAGGGGGCTTGCGGAAGGCCTCATACTGGGGGAGAAGTTTATAAACGGCGATAAAGTTTTCTACCTTCTAGGGGACAATATATTTTTCGGTCATGATCTTCCGAAGATAATGAAGGAGGCTATGAAGGAGGTACAGGAGAGGGGAGGAGCTTACGTTTTTGGATACTACGTAAAGGACCCGGAGAGGTTCGGTGTTGTGGAGTTTGATGAAAAGGGAAACGTTATCTCCCTTGAGGAAAAACCAAAAAAACCGAGGTCCAATTATGCCGTTGTGGGGGCTTACTTTTACGACGAGGAGGTGGTAGAAATAGCAAAGAGGGTAAAACCCTCAAAGAGGGGAGAGCTGGAGATAACCTCGGTAAATGAGGAGTATCTGAAGAGAGGGAAGCTGAGGGTTAAAATACTCGGCAGGGGTTTTGCCTGGTTCGATGCAGGAACGCACGACAGCTTTCTTGAAGCGGGAGAGTTTGTGGAGACCATAGAGAAGAAAACGGGCTTGATGATAGGGTGTATAGAGGAGATAGCCTACAGGAACGGATGGATTGATAGGGAGCAGTTAATAAAGCTTGCAAAGACCATGAGCAAGACTGAGTATGGAAAGTATCTTATGAGGATTGCAGAGGAATGATAGTTATATGTGGTGGCGGTATTTTAGGGCTTTCCATTGCTAGAAAACTATTAGAAAAAGGGGCGGATGAGATAACAATTATAGAGAAAGAGAAGGATTTAGGGGTCCACGCCTCAGGCAGGAACAGCGGGGTCTTACACGCAGGCATATATTACACTCCCGACAGCCTTAAAGCCAGGTTCTGTTTAAAGGGCAATCTCCTGATGAGGGAATACTGTAAGGAAAAAGGAATACCCATACTGGAAACGGGTAAAGTTATAGTAACGAAAAGTGAGAGTGAGATACAGGTATTAAAGGAGCTTTATAACAGAGCTCTGAGGAACGGAGCCAGAGTTGAACTCGTGGATGAGAGTGGGGTTAAAGAGATAGAACCTTATGCAAGAACCGTTGAGCTTGCACTGTACTCTCCACTGACAGCTGTTGTAAATCCCATAAAAATACTGGAGGCTATTGAAAAGGAACTTACGGAAAGTGGGAAGGTTAAAATCCTTAAAGGAGTTAAGTTTGAAAAGTTAAAGAGCTCTAAGGAAATCCTGACAAACAGAGGAAGTTTAAGGTTTGAAACTTTTATAAATTGCGGGGGAGCTTACGCTGATAGAATAGCTCATGAATTTGGGGTCGGATTAAAGTACAGGATAATTCCCTTCAAGGGGACTTATAAAAAGCTAAAGAAGGAAAAAAGATATCTGGTAAGGGGAAACATATATCCCGTGCCCGACATAAGAAACCCGTTTTTGGGAGTTCACTTTACTAAAAGCTATAATGGGGATGTTTACATCGGTCCAACTGCAATACCGGCCTTAGGGAGGGAAAACTACGGTCTTCTGAGGGATATAGACAGAGAAGCTCTGAAGATTTTGTGGCAGGATGCCTACCTCTTCTTCGTAAACGAAAAATTCAGGAACGTTGCTTTAACAGAACCTAGGAAGTATCTGGACAGATTCTTCTTCAAAGACATAGAACCTATGGTTGAGGGGCTCTCTATAGAAGATATTGAACCCTCCGACAAGGTGGGTATAAGACCACAACTTGTGGACTGGGAAAAGAAGGAGCTCGTTATGGACTTCCTTGTTATAAAGGAAGGAAATAGCGTTCACATATTGAATGCCATATCGCCGGCCTTCACAAGCGCCTTTGCCTTTTCCGAATATGTTGTAAATAACTATATCTTGCAGGAGGTAAGAAGGAATGCCCTTTGAGTTCAAGCCCCTTGAAATTCCAGACGTCATACTCGTTAAACCGAAGGTCTTTGGTGACGAGAGAGGCTTTTTTATGGAAACCTACAAAGCTTCAGAGTTCAAAGCCAACAGGATTCCGTACGATTTTGTCCAGGACAACCATTCAAGGTCCCAGAGGGGAGTCTTAAGAGGGCTCCATTACCAGCTGAGACCCATGGAGCAGGGAAAACTCGTCAGATGTATGAGGGGGAGGATATGGGACGTTGCTGTAGATATAAGAAAAGGCTCCCCCTGGTACGGGAAATGGGTAGCAGTAGAACTCTCTGAAGAGAACAAGCTTATGCTCTGGGTTCCTCCCGGGTTCGCCCACGGTTTTGTGGCTCTGGAAGACGGGACGGAGGTTATTTATAAAGTTACCAAGGAATATGCCCCGGAGCTGGACAGAGGAATTATATGGAACGACCCGGACCTCGGAATTGAGTGGCCCATAGAAGACCCCATCCTTTCCGAGAAGGATAGAAAACAGCCGAGGTTAAGGGATGCGGAGAACAATTTTGTCTATGGAGGTGAGTTATGAGAGTGCTTGTAACGGGTGCAGGAGGTTATATCGGAAGTGTCCTTGTCCCCATGCTCCTTGAGAAAGGCTACAATGTGCTAGCTCTTGATAGGTTCTTCTTCGGAAGAGACAGGTTACCTCCTGAAAGTGAAAATCTGAGAATCCTTGAGGAGGATATAAGGTTCTTTGAAAAAGAAATATTGAAGGATGTTTATGCGGTGATAGACCTGGCAGCCCTATCCAACGATCCTTCGGGTGAACTGGACCCGGTAAAAACATGGTCAATAAATTACCTTGGTAGATTTAGAGTTGCTACACTGGCAAAACTCATGGGCGTGAAGAGATATATACTTCCTTCTTCGTGCAGTGTTTACGGCTTTCAAGATGAAGTCGTGGATGAGACATCACCGACAAATCCTTTAACTACATACGCTAAAGCTAACCTTAAAGCGGAGAGAGACATACTCAATCTTGCGGACGATAAATTTACCGTTGTTATACTCAGGCAGGCTACGGTTTATGGTTTATCCCCGAGGATGAGGTTTGACCTCGCCATAAACGGTATGGTTAGAGGATTCTTTAAAAATGGAAGAATTCCGATTCTTAGGGATGGAACCCAATGGAGACCCTTCGTACATGTAAAGGATACTTCAAGGGCAATGTTATTGGCCCTGGAATCTCCCAAAGAAAAAGTGAACAGAGAAGTTTTTAATGTTGGTTCTGATGAGCAAAACTATCAGATATTTGACCTTGCAAAGAGGGTCGCACAGGCTATAGGGATACCCTTTGAGTACGAGTGGTACGGGTTGCCTGACCACAGGAGTTACAGGGTAAGCTTCAAAAAGATAAGGGAAGTGCTTGGCTTCAAACCGGACTACAACGCAGAGAGGGGGGCCGTTGAGATATGGGAAGCTCTTAAATCCGGGAGCCTTGATCCGGATGACCCGACGACCATAACCGTTGAGTGGTACAAGAAACTTATACAGAAAGGTGTTATGGTATGAAGGTGGTTGTTATAGGAGCAAGTGGTCAGCTTGGACAGGACATAGTAAACGCTAAGCCAGGACTCGTCAAATTGGTGGGTTTAACACATTCAGATATTGAAATAACGGATAAAGATTCTGTATTTAGTGTATTAACTTCTCTTGAACCAGATGTTATTATAAACACAGCCGCTTTTCACAAGACGGACCTCTGTGAAGATGAGCCCGAAAAAGCCTTTTTTATTAACGCTGTAGGGGTGAAAAACCTTGTAGAAGTGTGTAAGAGCATGGATTCTATCCTTGTTCACATAAGTACAGACTACGTATTTGACGGAGCAAAGATAACAGAAAAAGAACCCTATACCGAGGAAGATTTACCTAATCCCATAAACATATACGGTATATCCAAATATGCAGGTGAGCTTATAGTTAAGAATTACCTTGATAAGTACTACATAGTTAGGGTTGCAAGCCTTTATGGGAAAGCAGGGGCAAGCGGAAAGGGGGGAAACTTCGTTTACACAATTCTTAAAAAAGCAAAAGCGGGAGAACCCTTGAGGGTAGTTGACGATATCTTTATGTCCCCAACTTATACCCTTGATGCGGCAAGGGAGATATGGAAATTGATTTTAGAGGAAAGACCTTTTGGCACCTATCACGTTACAAATTTAGGATACTGCTCCTGGTACGAATTTGCAAAAAAAATCCTTGAGTATGCGGGGGTTGACGCAAGCATAGAACCTGTCAAACATACGGAATTTAAAACAAAGGCTAAAAGACCCCTCTGGAGTCCGTTAAAAAGTGTAAAGGGTATTGAACTTAGACCTTGGGAAGAAGCTCTAAAGGAGTTTATAGGGGGAGTGTCCACCCAATTGTGGAAATTGTAAAATGACCAAATCACAAAAAGGAGGGTGGACACCATGAGCAAAATTCAGAAGGCCCCTAAGCCACAGGAAGTACAAGGCACCATCAAAGAGTTTACCTCAAGTTTGACAGTCACGAAGGGTCGACGAATCTGAAGTGAGCATTTCCGGCCCGAAATGGCCCCTAAATTGTAAAAGCTAAAACTTGGGTTTGACAGTCGGGAAGGATCGACGAATCTGAAGTAAGCATTTTCGGTCCAAAATACCCCAAAAATGCCCTCTATTTTCCCCTCTCTTTTCATGCTCTACTGTTTTTATTTTCAAATGTTGTGCTACGTATACAAGAATTACCTCTTGATATAAAGAGAGATAATGCTAGCATGTTAGTGCTATGTATATCCGAACCAAAACCTTCAAAAACAAGGACGGGTCCACTAGAACCTACCTCTATATTGTGGAGGGCAAGCGGGTCAACGGAAAGGTACGCCAGAGGATCGTGGCCAACCTGGGGCGCCTGAAAAAACTCCAAGAGGGAGAACTGGATAAGCTGATAGAGGGGCTGGCCAAGTTTTCCCGGAGACAATGGATAGAAGCTCAGGCTCGAAGCATTCAGGCCCAATGGGCCAAGGACTTTGGTCCGGCTTTGATTTTCAGAAGACTTTGGGAAGATCTTAAGCTTAGTAGCATACTGAAGGAGCTTCTTGCCGGAACGGAGATTGCCATAGATGTGGAGGAAGCGGTTTTTGCCATGGTTTTGAACCGGCTCTGTGATCCGGCCTCAAAACTCGGGGTCAGCCGATGGAAGGAGACAGTCTATCGGCCGGAGTTTGAAAGGCTTAAGCTACACCATTTCTACCGGGCTCTTGATTTTCTGGCCGATCATAAGGAGGAAATAGAGGAGAAGCTTTTTGAGAGGATAAGGGATCTATTTCATTTGGAGCTTGATTTGGTGTTTTGGGACACGGCGAGCGTGTATTTTGAGGGGAGAGGGGCGGAGGGGTTTTGCGAGTATGGATTTTCGAAGGATCATCGTCCGGACAGGGTGCAGGTGATATTGGGGTTTCTTATGACGCGGGAGGGGATACCGATAGCCCACGAGGTATTTCCGGGGGCTACGGCGGACGTAGAGACCTTTCGGGTGGTGCTAAAAGACTTACAGAATCGGTTCAGGATAAGGCGGGTCATTCTTGTGGCGGACCGGGGGATGGTGAGTCGGGAGGTGAAGGGTAACCTTAAGGTGAAGGAAGTCTGGCATGAGGGGAGGCGTTATCTGATTTGTTTCAATCCGGAGGAGGCGGAGAGGGAGAGGCTTTCCCGTGAGGAGATGGTAGGGAAGCTTGAGGAGAAGCTCAGGGCCGGGGGTCTTAAGGGGCTTATAGGAAACCGGGGTTATCGTCGGTATTTGAAGGTGGAGGGGAGTTCGGCGGTTGTTGATCGGGAGGTTTTGGAGGAGGAGGCTAGATATGATGGGAAGTATGTGCTTGAGACGAATGCGGGGTTAAGTGTGGAGGAGGCGGCTTTGGCGTATAGGGGACTTTGGCAGGTAGAGAGGGCCTTTCGGGAGATGAAAAGCGGTCTGGATCTTAGGCCGGTGTATCACTGGACGGAGAAGCGGATTCGGGGGCACATCATGGTATGTTTTTTGGCCTTTGTGCTGGAGGTGGTGCTGATGAGGAGGCTGAGGGAGGTTGGCTACGAGGGAAGTTATCAGGAGGTGATGACGGATCTTGAGCGGCTTAAGGCGGTGGAGGTTACGGTGGATGGGAGGAATTACTTGGTGAGGACGGAACTTGAGGGGAAGGCCTATGAGGTATTCAAGGCGGTGGGGATAAGGGTACCAGGGAGGGTTCTTGAGGTGGGAGGAGAGGATGTTGTGGAATGCGGGGGTAGTATGCCCGGAAACCGTTGATACAAGCGAATTTTTTTGCCCGGGGTGTCAAAGTTGAGTCAAAATGGCTCCCCGGGCAGGACTCGAACCTGCAACCCTCGGGTTAACAGCCCGATGCTCTGCCGATTGAGCTACCGGGGAACCTTGAAGTTAAACTTATTAAGAGCTCCTCAGACTGTCAAGAGGCTCGATGCGCTCAAGCCCTCCCATGTAGGGCCGCAAGACCTCGGGAATAAGGACCGAACCGTCGGCCTGCTGATAGTTTTCGAGGATGGCCATCACCGTGCGGCCTACCGCCACCCCTGAGCCGTTCAGGGTGTGCACAAAGCGGGGCTTGCCCCCTCCCTTGGGTCGATAGCGAATGTTGGCCCGGCGGGCCTGGAAGTCCTCACAGTTGGAACAGGAAGAGATCTCTACAAAACGCCCCTGCCCCGGGGCCCAGACCTCGATATCGTAGGTTTTGGCCGCGGCAAAGCCTAAATCTCCGGTACAGAGAAGGACCACCCGGTAGGGAAGACCCAGGAGTTGAAGCACCTCCTCGGCGTCCAAAAGGAGACTTTCCAACTCTTCGTAAGAGGTCTCCGGGGTGGTGATCTTCACCAACTCCACCTTGTTGAATTGGTGCTGGCGGATGATCCCCCGGGTGTCCCGTCCGTGGGCCCCGGCCTCGGAGCGAAAACAGGGGGTGTAAGCGGTGTAATAAAGGGGAAGAACCTCCTCGGGCAGGATCTCCTCTCGGTGAAGGTTGGTCACCGGAACCTCGGCCGTGGGAATGAGGTAATAATTCCAGCCCTCGAGCTTGAAAAGGTCCTCCTTAAATTTGGGAAGCTGGCCGGTTCCGATCATGGTGGCCTCGTTCACAATGAAAGGGGGGAGGACCTCCTGGTAGCCGTGTTTTCTCACGTGGAGATCCAACATAAAATTGATTAGCGCCCGTTCGAGTAAGGCCCCGGCCCCCCGATAGACCACAAAACGTGAACCGGTAATCTTGGCCGCCCTCTCAAAATCCAAGATCCCCAGGGCGGTTCCGATCTCCCAGTGGGGCTTGGGTTCAAAATCAAATTGCGGAAGATCCCCCCAGCGTTTGACTACCTGATTCTGGGTTTCGTCCTCCCCCACGGGCACACTTTCGTGCGGGAGATTGGGGATCTCTAGAAGCAGGGCCTCTACCTCGGAGGTCACCTCCCGGAGCCTTTCCTCGAGGGCTTTAAGCCTTTCGCCCACCTCTTTGACCCGGGCCACCAGGTCCGGCACCTCGCGTCGCTCGCGCTTGGCCCGCCCGATCTCCTCCGAAAGGGTCTTCCTTTCGTGACGCAATCCGTCCACCTCGGCCACCAGACGCCGCCTTTCGGCATCAAGCTCCAGCAGGCGCTCCAGAGGATACTCTCCCCCGCGGGTGGCCAGCCGGGCCTTTACCCACTCGGGCTTTTCCCGAATGAGCCGAATATCGAGCATACTTCCTCCTTTTTGCGGCCCTATCCTAGCACAAGGAGCCCCAAACGATAAGTGAGAAAGGCCATCACCCAGGCCAGAATCAATTGATAGACTATATTTATCAGGGGGTAGCGCAGGCTTCCGGTCTCCTTCCAGATGGCTACAAGGGTTCCCACACAGGGCACATAAAGGAGCACAAAGACCATGAAGGCCAGGGCGGCGGCCGGGGAAAGCCCCGAGGCCCGCAGAGCTTCCTCCAAGGTCTTCCCCCCCTCTTCTCCGGCCTTGTAAAGCACCCCCAAAGAGGAAACCACCACCTCCTTGGCCACAAAACCCGAAATGAGGGCCACGCTCATGCGCCAGTCAAAACCCAGAGGGGCCAGAGCCGGCTCGAGGAGTTTTCCCGCCCGACCGATGTAACTCTGATCCAGAGGAGGGGGGCTATGATCTGCCCGGGGAAAGGCGGTAAAGACCCAGAGGAGCACCGAGGCCGCAAGGATCACCCCGCCCATCTTGCGCAGATAGACCCGGGTCTTGTCCCACATGTGAAAAAAGAGCCCCCGCAGGGTGGGAAGACGATAGGGAGGAAGCTCCAGCACGAAGGGGGTGTCCTCCTCCTTTATCAGGATGCGGCCGAAAAAGCGAGCAATGAGGGCTGCCAGAACGATCCCCAGGGCATAAAGGGCGAAGACCACCTGGGTCTCGTGGCCCCGGAAAAAGGTCCCGGCAAAGAGCACATAGACCGGAAAGCGGGCCGAACAGCTCATGAGGGGATTGATGAGGATGGTCAGAAGCCGCTCCCGGGGATTCTCCAGGGTGCGCGTGGCCAGGATGGCCGGAACATTACAGCCGAAACCCATGAGAAGGGGGATAAAGGCCTTGCCGTGGAGCCCCAGGGAGTGCATGACCCGATCCATGATGAAGGCGGCCCGGGAAAGATATCCGGTGTCCTCAAAGAGACTGATCCCCAAAAAGAGAAAAAGGATGTTGGGAAGATAGACTAAAACCCCGCCCACCCCACCGAGCACGCCCTCCACCAGGACCTCCCGCAGGAGACCCGGCGGAAGATGGGCCCGCAGGAGATTTTCCGCAAGCTCCAGGAGATGCTCCAGCCAGGCCACGGGATAGGCCCCGAGCTTGAAGGTAAGGTAAAAAAGGGCGTACATCAGGGCGATAAAGATGGGAAAGCCCAGGACCCGATGGGTCAAGAGATCATCCAGTCGTTCGGAGAGGGTGCGGCGGGAGATGGCGGAAACCCGCACCGCCTCCCGCACCAACCCGGCAATGAAACCGTAACGGGCCTCGACGATCAGGGCCTCCGGGGCCTCGTCGAAAAGGCGTGAAAGCCTTTCGGCCAGGCGCTCCCGCAAAGCAAGGATCTCGGCCCCTCCGGGCTCTTTTTTCACCCGGGAAACCACCTCCCGATCGGCCTCAAGGATTTTCAGGGCCAGCCAGCGCCGGGGATAACCCGGAAGAAGGTCTCTTTCTTCAAGGGCCGCCAGGATCTCCGAAAGGGCCTCCTCGATCTCTTTGCCATAGTAAATGTGCACCGGCTGGGCCCGCAGCTGTCTCCGGGCCACCCGGGCCAGGGTCTCCTTCACCTCCTCCATCCCCAGGCCCTTGGTCCCCACGGTGGGGACCACCGGGACCCCTAAGAGCCGGGAAAGGACCTGGTGATCCACATAAAGACCCCGGCTCTGGGCCACGTCGATCATGTTGAGGGCCACCACCAGAGGGCGGCCCAACTCCATGAGCTGAACAGTGAGATAGAGGTTGCGCTCCAGATTCGAGGCGTCTACCACATTGAGAATGACCGCCGGCTGATCCTCCAGGATGAAGTTGCGGGCGATGACCTCCTCCAGGGAATAAGGGGTAAGGGAATAGATCCCGGGGAGATCTACGATGCGCAGGGTGAGATCCCCCACCCGGCACTCTCCCTCCTTCTTTTCCACGGTGACCCCGGGCCAGTTGCCCACCTTCTGGCGGGCTCCGGTGAGGGCGTTAAAGAGGGTGGTCTTGCCGGCGTTGGGATTGCCGGCAAGGGCCACTACGACTTCGGACATTTCTCCACCAGGACCTTGGCCGCCTCTTCGTGTCGCAAAGCCACGTGGTAGCCCTTGATTTCGTATTCCACCGGGTCCTCAAGGGGGGCGTAACGGATAACCCGGATGCGGGTTCCGGGCAAAAACCCCATCTCCAGAAGACGCTGCCGAAAGGCCCCGTTTCCCAAAACCTTGACGATAAGGCCTTCCTCCCCGGTCCGCAATTCGTCGAGGGTAACCAGATTTTCCATGCGGGGGCATGACCCCGGCCCCTTTTTACAGCCTTTCTTTCCCCGGCCCCACCGCCAACGCCACCTAAACCCCATCCCTAGCCCTCCTTAAGACAGGCTGCACAATAGCCCAGAAGTTCGTAGCGCACCCTCTTGATCTCCGCGCCGTGTTTCCTCCGGAATTCTTCAGCCACCTCCTCCAGGCGTTCGTCCTGGAATTCCTCCACCCGACGGCAGGAGAGACAGCGAAAGTGGGCATGCGGCTCATGTCCGTAAATGTGCTCGTAGTGCATGTGGCCGTCCTCCTGATAGACCTCCTGGACCAGACCACACTCGATAAGAAGAGGCAGGGTACGATAAATGGAGGCCTTGGAGATGCGATGTCCCTGATTGCGGAGACGGAGATAAAGCTCGTCCACATCGAAGTGATCGTGGATCTTAAGAATTTCCCGCAGAATGATCTCCCTTTCCGGGGTATAGCGGAGACCTTTTTTGCGAATGAATTCCCGGAAAATTTCCATCTCCGAAGGCTGCGACATAAGGCCTTCCTTATTGAAAATTTGTTGCAATAACTTAAACCTTCCTCGGAAATTGTCAAGGATGAGGAAAGGTTTTTAAGGCCGAGGCCTTACGGAAGGGGGGCGAATCCGGTAGAATGTTTAAAAATGGCCGCCCGAGTCCTTATTGTAGAAGATGAGCCGGAGGTGGCAGAACTTGAGCGACGGGCCTTTGAGCGGGAGGGGTTCCGGGCCGAGGTGGCCGGAAGCGCCTCTGAGGCCTTTCGTCGGCTGGCCCATGGATTTCCGGACCTGGTGATCCTGGATCTCATGCTCCCCGACCAGGACGGACTGGAGATCCTGAAGTTTCTTCGGTTTCGGAAGGAGCTTTCCCGGGTCCCGGTGATCATCGTCTCCGCCCGGGGAGAAGAAGTGGATCGGGTTTTAGGGTTTGAACTGGGGGCCGATGACTATGTGGTCAAGCCTTTTAGCCCCCGGGAGCTGGTACTGCGGGCCAAGGCCATCCTTAAACGCCTGCGGCCTCCTTCGGAAGGCCAGATCCTGGCCCACGGTCCCTTGCGGCTTTTCCCCGAGGAATTTCGGGCCGAGGTAGAAGGCCAGGAAGTAAGGCTCACCCCCATGGAATTTAAACTTCTGCAGACCTTTATGGAGGCCCCGGGGCGGGTCTTCTCTCGGGAGACCCTTCTGGAAAAGGTTTGGGGATACACCTACCAAGGCTACGCCCGCACCGTGGACACCCATGTGAAACGACTGCGAAAGAAACTGGGGCCCGCGGCCTCCCTTCTGGAAACCATCTGGGGGGTGGGATATCGTCTGCGCTCTCTTTCGGGAGAATGAGTTTGTGGCGTAAATTCCTGGGCAAAAAGGCCCCTTCTCCGGCGCCGGTCTCTGAAGAAGGGGCCTCTTTGCCCTTAGAGGAGATCCTGCAGGAATGGCCTCTTCCGGCGGCCGTGGTGGACCGCCAGCGGGGAGTACCCTGGTCCAGCCGGGCCTTGAAGGCCCTTTCCCCCTCTGGAGAACTCCAGCATCTCCTCGAACTTCCCTTTTCGGAACTGGTAGAGATCCATCGTCGGCTCTTTGAGGAGGGCGAAGTAGAAGAGGAGGTCGAGTACCGGGAAAGAGCCTTCCGGGTGCTCGGCCGGCGCATATCCTCGGAGCTTGCGGTCCTCGCCCTGGTGGAGGTCACCCGAGAGCGCACCCTGGAGAAAGAGCTCCGCTTCCTGGCCTCCACCCTGGCCCATGAATTTCGCACCCCTCTTACGGCCCTCCAGGGATATGTGGAGGCCCTGGAGGAGGAGCTTCCGGCCGAAGGCTATCCTCGGGAGATCCTCTCGGCCATTCGGGAGCATCTCCACCGCCTCACCCGCCTGGTCAAAGAACTTCTGGAACTTTCGCGCCTTTCCGGTCGAGATCTCCGGTGCGAAGCCCTTCCGGTGGCGGCCCTCCTTCAGGCCCTACGCCGGGCGGCCGAACCCCTCCTTCAGCCCAAGGGCCTCCGGCTGGAAATCCATCCGGAAAAAGATCTTACGGTGCGGGGAGACCCGGACTATCTGGTACAGGCCCTCCTCAAGGTGCTGGAAAACGCCGTGCGTTACAGTCCGGAGGGGGGCCGGATCATCATAGAGGTGCGCAGTCAGGGAAAGAAAGTCCGGATAGCTATTCGGGACGAAGGGCCGGGGGTGCCGGAGGAGCTGCGGTCCCGGATCTTTGAGCCCCTGGTGCGGGGGAAAAATTCTCCGGGCCTGGGCCTGGGCCTGGCCCTGGCCCGGCGCCTGGTGTGCCTCCAGGGAGGGGATCTTCTTCTGGAGCCCTCCGGGCAGGGGGCCACCTTCGTCTTTCTGCTCCCGGTTTCGTCGCCGGAGGTTCAAAATTTTGCCACAGGAAAAGGATAGGATATTTCCAAAATCTGAAGGAGGTTCTTTATGCGGAAATGGATTTGGGTCCTGGTCCTTCTTCTGGGAGCTTTCTCCGGATCGGCTCTGGCGGAAAAGATAACCCTCCTTGGGGCCGGAGCCACTTTTCCCTACCCTCTCTATTCTAAATGGTTCTATGTGTACTACCAGAAGACCGGGATAAAAGTGAACTATCAGTCCATCGGCTCCGGGGGAGGTATCCGCCAGATTCTGGCCCGCACCGTGGATTTCGGGGCCTCAGACGCCCCCATGACCGAGGAGGAACTGGCCAAGGCCCCGGCCGAGATTTTACATATCCCCATGGCCTTAGGGGCCGTGGTGATCTCCTACAACCTCCCCGGGGTACCCTCCGGACTCAAGCTTACCCCGGAGGTCCTGGCGGACATCTTTCTGGGAAAGATCCGCAGGTGGAACGATCCCCGGATTGTCAAGCTCAATCCGGGCCTGCGCCTTCCGGGTTTGCCCATCGTGGTGGTCCATCGTTCCGACGGCTCCGGGACCACCTTCAATTTTACCTACTACCTGGCCCAGGTGAGCCCGGAGTGGAAAAAGCGCGTGGGCTATGGCAAGGCCGTGCGCTGGCCCACGGGTCTGGGAGGCAAAGGTAACGAGGGGGTCACCGGTTATCTAAAACAGCTCCCCGGGGCCATCGGCTATATCGAACTGGCCTACGCTCACCAGAACCACCTTCCCGTGGTGGCCCTCCAAAACAAGTCCGGGAATTTCATCCTTCCCACCCTTAAGGCCATCTCTGCCGCGGCCAAGACCAAGATTCCCCCGGACACGCGGATCATCCTGGTCAATACCGACGCCCCCGACGGTTATCCCCTTTCAGCCCTCACCTGGATCCTGGTCTACAAGGAACAGGCCTATAACGGGCGCTCCTTTGAACGGGCCAAGGCCTTGGTGGACCTCCTCTGGTGGTGTGTGCATGAGGGCCAGCAATACAATGAAAGTCTGCTTTATGCCCGTCTTCCGGAAAACCTGGTCCGGATCGATGAAGGGCTGATCCGTTCCATCACCTATCAAGGAAAACCCATCCTTGGGGGCTGTCCCGGAAAATAGGGGGACTTGTCCTCCCCGGGGGCTCTGGTAAAAGAGACTGACTATGCGTTTGGCCGACCCGGATCGAGTATTTCGATACTTGTGTTGGGCCCTGGCGGTGGGCCTGGTAGTCCTGGTGCTGGCCGTAGGGCTCACCCTCCTCTGGGGAAGCCTTCCCAGTATCAAGGCCTTTGGAGGGCGTTTCCTTTGGGGGCGGGTATGGGATCCGGTAAACGAAGAATTCGGAGCCCTGCCTTTCATCGTGGGCACCCTGGTCACCTCTCTGGCCGCCCTGGTCCTGGCTTTGCCTTTTGCCCTTTCTTCCGGGATCTTCCTTGCGGAATATGCCCCGCCGAGGCTGGCTGGGCTCCTGGCCTCCCTGGTGGAACTTTTAGCGGGGATCCCTTCGGTGATTTACGGCCTCTGGGCCCTCTATTATCTGGTACCTCTGGTGCGCTGGATAGAAATGCGCCTGGGGGTCCCCCCCTTCGGGCTGGGACTACCCTCGGCCTCTCTGGTTTTGGCCATCATGATTCTCCCCTATGCGGCCTCCATTACCCGGGAGGTCTTGCGCCTGGTGCCTCAGGAACTGAAGGAGGCGGCCTACGGCCTGGGGGCCACCAAGTGGGAGGTCATTCGCCGAGTATGTCTCCCTTATGGTCTTTCGGGAATCGTGGCCGGTCTTCTCCTTTCCCTGGGTCGGGCCCTGGGAGAGACCATGGCCGTAACCATGGTGATCGGAAACCGCTCGGAAATGCCGCAAAGCCCCTGGGATCTGGCCAATACCATGGCCAGTGTCATCGCCAACGAGTTCACCGAGGCCTCCAAGGACCTCCACCTTTCGGCCCTGATCGAGATCGGCCTCCTCCTCTTTCTCATCACTTTGGTGGTGAACACCCTGGCCCGCATAATTATCGTGAGGCTTGAGGTGCGATGAGACCCCTCTGGTGGCGCAAGTTCAAAGACCGCCTGGCCCTTGCGGTCATCTTTCTCCTGGCCCTCTTTCCGGCTCTGCCCCTTTTCCACATTCTTTACGGGATTTTTAAGCAGGGTCTTCCGGCCCTTTCCTGGGAATTCTTTACCAGTCTCCCCAAGCCTCCGGGTGAGGAAGGGGGAGGGGTGGGCAACGCCCTGGTGGGCACCCTCATGCTTTCCCTTCTGGCC
Source organism: Thermosulfurimonas marina (assembly GCF_012317585.1). Lineage (NCBI taxonomy): Bacteria > Pseudomonadati > Thermodesulfobacteriota > Thermodesulfobacteria > Thermodesulfobacteriales > Thermodesulfobacteriaceae > Thermosulfurimonas > Thermosulfurimonas marina. Next base: position 618,986 of record NZ_CP042909.1, on the reverse strand, counting down.
TCCCTCATGGCGGTCCCGGTGGGGGTCCTCTGCGGGATCTATCTTTCGGAATTTTCCCGGGGGAAATTCGGGGAGGTGGTGCGCATCTGCGCGGACGTGCTCCAGGGGGTGCCCTCCATCGTGCTGGGGATCGTGGCCTATCTCTGGGTGGTCAAACCCATGGGGCACTTTTCGGCCCTTTCCGGGGCCGTGGCTTTGGCCATCATGATGCTTCCGGTAATCGTGCGTTCCACGGAGGAGATCCTCAAACGCATTCCGGAGGCCTTGCGGGAGGCCTCCCTGGCCCTGGGGGTGAACTACTGGCGCACGGTGCTCAAGGTCCTCCTTCCCACGGGCCTGGTGGGGATCACCACGGGCATCCTCCTTTCCCTGGCCCGGATCATGGGAGAGACCGCGCCCCTTCTTTTCACGGCCTTCGGCAACCCCTTCTGGAACCTCAATCCCCTACAACCGGTAGAGGCCCTGCCCCTTACGGTCTTCAAATACGCCATCAGCCCTTATCCCGAATGGGTGCGCCAGGCCTGGGGGGCTAGCGCGGTCCTCACCCTGCTGGTTCTGGGGCTGAATCTCTTTTCCCGATTCCTGGCCCGGAGGCTCGGAGGAAATGGGCGCTAAGGCTATAGTGGACCCTAAAGAGCCGGCCATCTTCGACATCCGCAATCTTTGGGCCTATTACGGAGAGAAACCGGCCATCCGGGAGGTCACGGTCAAGATCCCCGAAAAGAAGGTCACCGCGGTTATGGGCCCTTCGGGTTGCGGGAAGACCACCTTCATCCGTTGCCTCAACCGCCTGCATGAGCTCACTCCCGGGGCCCGAGTGGAAGGGGAGATCTACCTCAAAGGGGAAAACATCCTGGATCTGGATCCGGTGCTGGTCCGGCGCCGGGTGGGCATGGTCTTCCAACGCCCCAATCCCTTTCCCACCATGACCATCTACGACAACGTCCTTGCCGGCTACAAGCTCTTGGGGATACGCCTTCGGCGGGAAGAGGCCGACCGGATCGTGGAGGAGGCCCTGCGCAAGGCCGCCCTCTGGGAGGAGGTCAAGGACAGTCTCCACAAACGGGGGACCTATCTTTCCGGGGGACAACAGCAGCGGCTCTGCATCGCCCGGGCCCTGGCCATAAATCCCGAGGTCCTCCTCATGGACGAGCCTACCTCGGCCCTGGATCCCAAGTCCACGGCCAAGATCGAGGAACTGGTGGTGGAGCTCAAGCGTAGCGTGACCATCGTGATCGTGACCCATAACATTGCCCAGGCTGGACGGGTTTCCGATTATACGGCCTTTTTCTATTTGGGGGAGTTGGTGGAATTTGGCCCCACTTCCCAGGTCTTTACCGTGCCCCGGGATCCCCGGACAGAGGATTTTCTCAAGGGGAAGTTCGGATGATGAAGACCTTCCTGGCCGCCCTTATTACGGTTTTTTTGGCCGAACTGGGAGACAAGACCCAGCTGGCCACCCTGGCCCTTGCGGCCCGGGAAGGGCGTTTTTGGCCCGTCTTTTTGGTAGCAGCCCTGGCCCTGGTTCTGGCTGCGGCTTTAGGGGCAGCCGCCGGAAAATTTCTGGGAGAACTCCTCCCTTTGAGGTACCTCCGGATCCTTTCCGGGGGCCTTTTCGTTCTCCTGGGAATTTTGATCCTCTGGGGAAAGATCTGAAATGGTCGAGCTCACCGAACTGGAAAAACGTCTGGTGGATCTCCTTTCGGAAGGGCTCCCGCTCGTGGAAAGGCCCTTTGCGGTACTGGCCGAAAAACTGGGAGTCACGGAAGAGGAAGTCCTGGCGGCGGTAAAGACCCTTCAGGAAAAGAAGATTATCCGGAGGCTTGGCGCCCTCATTCGGCACAATCTTTCCGGCTATGAAGGCAACGTCATGGTGGCCTGGCGGGTGCCGGAAGAAAGGGTGGAAGAGGTAGGGAGAAAGCTGGCCGCTCATCCCGCCGTAAGTCACTGTTATCTTCGCCGCCCGGGGCCGGATTGGCCTTATAACCTTTACACCATGGTGCATGCGGCCTCGGAGGGGGAATGTCGGCGTCTGGTGGCCGAAATTTCCCGGGATCTTGATCTTCCCGACTACGAAATGTTATTTACCGAAAAGGAGATCGTCCGCCGCACGCGGAGGTATTTTTCGTGAGGAGGTAAAAATGGCGGGAACGAAATCCAGAGCCTATTTTGCCGAGGCGGTGAAGGTCATCCCCGGAGGGGTGAATAGCCCGGTGCGGGCCTGCAAGAGCGTAGGGGCCGAGCCCATCTTCTTTGAACGAGGCAAAGGCCCCTTCCTCTATGATGTGGATGGGCGCCGGTATATCGACTATGTGGCCTCCTGGGGGCCTCTCATCCTGGGGCATGCCCATCCCGAGGTGGTGGCCGCGGTGAAGGCCGCGGCCGAAGGGGGGACGAGCTTCGGGGCCCCTACCTGGGCCGAGGTGGAGCTGGCCCGGCTCATCTGCGAATGTGTGCCCTCCATCGAGAAGGTCCGTCTGGTCAACTCCGGGACCGAGGCCACCATGAGCGCCATCCGCCTGGCCCGGGGCTATACCGGACGCAAGAAGATCGTAAAGTTCGACGGTTGCTACCACGGCCATGCGGATTCCTTCCTGGTGAAGGCCGGCTCCGGAGTGGCCACCCTGGGAATCCCTGGAAGCCCCGGGGTGCCGGAAGAGATCGTGGCCAACACCATAAGCCTCCCTTATAACGACCTTTCCGCGGTGCGGGAGTGCTTTGAGGCCGTAGGTCAGGAGATCGCCGCGGTGATTGTGGAGCCCATCGCCGGGAACATGGGGGTGGTGCCACCGGAGCCCGGTTTCCTGGAGGGCCTGCGAGAGATCACCCGGAAGCACGGGTCCCTTCTCATCTTTGATGAAGTCATCACCGGTTTTCGGGTGGGGCTGGGAGGGGCCCAGGCCCTTTACGGGATCGAGCCGGATCTTACCTGTCTGGGAAAGATCATCGGCGGAGGGCTTCCCGTAGGGGCCTACGGGGGCAAGGCGGAAATCATGGACTACATCGCCCCGGAAGGTCCGGTCTATCAAGCCGGAACCCTTTCGGGAAATCCCCTGGCAGTAGCCGCAGGTCTGGCCACCCTGCGCCTTCTTCGCCGTCCCGGAACTTACGAACGCCTGGAGGAGCTTTCAGCGCGACTCTTTGAGGGCCTTTCGGAGGCGGCCCGCAAAGCCGGGCTCCCGACCACGGGGAATCGGGTGGGCTCCATGATGACCCTCTTTTTCCGGGAGGGCCGGGTGACCAACTTCGCCGAGGCCGCAGCCTCGGATACGGCCCGTTACGGGGCTTTCTGGCGGGCCATGGCCCGCCGGGGAGTCTATCTGGCTCCCTCCCAGTTCGAGGCGGCCTTCGTCTCCCTGGCCCACACCGAGACCGAGATTGAAGAAACCCTTGAAGCCGCGCAGGAGGCCTTGCGGGAGGTAGCCCAATCTTAACCAAAACCTTTTTGAAAACCCTGGATCTCTTTGAATCCTCTTCCCATCTGGTGGAAGATTGGGCGCTCATCGGAAAATTGGCCTTAGCGGCCCAGGTGGAAATCCTCCCCACCATCGATCTGGACTTTCTGGTATCTTTCAAAGATTTCGAAGGTCTCAGAAGACTTTTAGCCTCTCTTAATTTTGAGATCGCGGTGGTAGAGCTTCCCGAAGGGAAAAAACTCTTGCGCTTCTGGGAAAAAAAAGATTTAGTCCCTGTAGATCTGGTAGAAGCCAAATATCCGTGGGAAAAGGACATCCTCCAAGAGGCTTTGGTTCTGGAGGTCTTTGGTCAAAAGGTTAAGGTAGCCCGTAAAGAAGACATTCTGGTTTTAAAGTTGGCCCACTATCGAAGCTTTAAGGATCAGACGGATCTAGAAATTCTTCTGCGGGATCCCTCCTTGGATCATGAAAGGGTAGAACATTTGGCAAGGAAGGCGGGAGTCGAAGAAAAATGGAAAAGATTGAAGATGCAAGGGAGCTTATAGAAAAACCCCCGCCCTTTGGGCGGGGGGATGCCCATTTAAGGGAACTTTACCAGCGTATGCGCCCGGGCCAAAGGCTCGAGGTGGCCCTTTCCCTCGGCGATCTCCTGATAGAGCTCCGGCGGGCCCTGGGCAGGAAGACTATTTCTTCTTGAGCCAGGGCATCATCTCTCGCAGTCGGGCCCCGACCTCCTCGATGGGGTGGGCGGCCTCCTGGCGGCGCAGGGCGTTCATGACCGGACGGCCAGCCTGATTTTCTAAAATCCATTCCCGAGCAAAGCGTCCACTCTGAATCTCTTCCAGGATGCGCTTCATCTCCTCCTTTACCCGCTGATCGATAATCCGCGGCCCCCGGGTAAGATCTCCGTATTCCGCGGTATCGCTGATGGAATAGCGCATGAAGGAAAGCCCGCCCTCATAGATGAGATCCACGATGAGCTTGAGCTCGTGGCAGCATTCAAAATAGGCCAGCTCCGGAGGATAGCCGGCCTCCACCAGAGTCTCGAAGCCGGCCTTGATCAGGGCCGAAACCCCGCCGCAGAGCACGCACTGCTCCCCGAAAAGGTCGGTCTCGGTCTCCTCCCGGAAGGTGGTCTCGATCACCCCGGCCCGCGTGCCACCGATCCCCTTAGCGTAAGCCAGGGCCCGGGCCAGGGCCTGGCCGGTGGCGTCCTGATGCACGGCCACCAGACAGGGCACCCCGGCCCCTCGCTCGAACTCCCTCCTCACCAGGTGCCCCGGGCCTTTGGGCGCCACCATGGTTACATCCACCTCCTTGGGAGGCACGATCTGCCCGTAGTGGATATTGAATCCGTGGGCAAACATGAGCATCTTGCCCGGAGAAAGGTTGGGCTCGATGGCTTCTCGATAGAGCTGGGGCTGGATCTGGTCCGGCACCAGGACCATGATAATTTCCGCCCGGGAGCAGGCCAGGTGCGGGGCTAAAACCTCAAAACCGTCGGCCTGGGCCCTCTCGTAACTGGGGCCCCCGGCCCGGAGTCCCACGATCACCTTAAGGCCGCTGTCCCGGAGATTGAGGGCGTGGGCGTGCCCCTGACTACCATATCCCAGGATGGCAATGGTCTGGTCCTTAAGAAGCGAAAGATCCGCATCCTGATCGTAGTAGATCTTCATGAGGGCCTCCTTGAGATAAGGTTTCTTTCTCCTTACCTAGCACCGCTTGTGAGGGGCGTCAACGGGCATTAAAATCTTTTTCAGTTTTTAAAGGAGGCCCTTTGATGATTAACCGGGTTTACATCTTCGATACCACCCTGCGGGACGGAGAGCAGTCCCCCGGGGTCTCTCTTTCCATGGAAGAGAAGATCGAAATTGGCCGGGCCCTGGTAGACCTGGGGGTGGACGTGATCGAGGCCGGTTTTCCCGTGGCTTCCCCTGGAGATTTCCAGGCGGTCCAGACCCTGGCCCGAGAGCTTCGGGGGGTGGAGATTGCGGCCCTAGCCCGGGCCAACCCCAAGGATATCGAGACCGCTTGGGAGGCCTTAAAAGAGGCGGAAAATCCCCGGATACACACCTTTATTGCCACCTCGGATATCCATCTCCAGTACAAGTTGCGCAAGAGCCGGGAGGAGGTCCTGCAGCTGGCCCAAGAGGCCGTAAGATGGGCCCGAAAATTTACCCCCAATGTGGAATTTTCCGCCGAGGACGCCACCCGAAGCGACCGGGAATACCTGGCCGAGGTCGTAGTGGCTGTAGCCCAGGCCGGGGCCCGGGTGATCAACATTCCGGATACCGTGGGCTATACCGTCCCTCAGGAATATTACGACCTCATAGTCTTTCTGGTGGAAAGGCTTCGCCAGGCCGGCTTTGGAGAGGCCCTGGATAAAGGAGAACTCCGTCTTTCGGTGCATTGTCACAATGATCTAGGACTGGCGGTGGCCAACAGCGTAGCCGCCCTTTTGGCCGGGGCCCGTCAGGTGGAGTGCACGATAAACGGCATCGGAGAGCGGGCCGGAAACGCGGCCATGGAAGAGATCGTCATGATCCTCCGCACCCGGGGGGACTATTTTCAGAAGGCCCTGGGCACGGCCCTGGAGACCGGCATAGATACCCGAAAGATCGTGCCCACCAGCCAACTGGTCTCGCGCCTTACCGGGATGTTCGTTCAACCCAACAAGGCCATTGTGGGGGCCAACGCCTTTGCCCACGAATCGGGCATCCATCAGCACGGGGTCATCGCCCATCGTCTCACCTACGAAATCATGGACCGGGAGTCCGTGGGCTGGAGCGGAAGTGCCATTGTCCTGGGCAAACATTCCGGACGCCATGCCGTAGACTATAAATTGCGTTCCCTGGGCTGGAAGCTCTCCCGCGAGGCCCTTTCCCGGGTCTTTGAACGCTTCCGCACCGAGATCAAGGACGTCCTGCGCCGCATCCCTGACGAATATTTAGAGGGCATCCTCTATGACGAGTATCTCTCCGAAAACTACCGCTATCGAGTGATCTCCGCTCAGGTCTCGAGCCTTTACGGGACTTCCCTTAGCCCTATTGCCCAAGTGGAAGTAGAAGACCGAAAGACCGGAAAGAGGGTGGCTGTGGCCGTGGGCGTGGGTTCGGTGGACGCAGCCTTTAAGGCCGTGGCCCGGGCTCTGGGTTATCGTTTCGGAGAGGAGGGGGAAGGGGAGAGGCTTCGCCTGGTAGACTTTCATATCGACGCCCTGGGTAAGGGGACCGAGGCCGAAGGAGTCTGTGGAGTCATCCTGGAGGATGCCTCCGGCAGGCGCACCGCCGGCCTCGGCCGGGATGGGGACATCGTGGCCGCGGGGATCAAGGCCCTCCTCAACGCCCTCAACCGCCTGGAGGCCTCCCGAGAGGCCGGTGAGACCCTGCGGGAGCGTCTGGCCCGGGAGGCCGAGGCCGAGGGCCCAAGGGCCGAACCCCAGCCTATGTGCCGCTAGAGTCCTCCCCGGAGGAGAGATTCTCGAGAAGGAGAAGCCGATCTTCGGCCTTCAAGGCCCATTCACTTTCGGGGGCCAGCTCGGTGATAGATTTCCAGATCCTCCGGGCCTTATCCAGTTCCCCCAGGCGGAAGCAGGCCTCCCCCAGCCAGTAGCGGGCAGCCATGTCGCTGTGGTCGAAGCGCACGGCCCGGCGGAAGTTGAGCTGGGCCTCTTCCCAGCGCCCCTTCTCAAAGGCTATGAGCCCGGCGTAATAGTAGGCCTTGGCGTAGCGAGGGTTGAGCTTGAGGGCCTTTTCCAGAGAGGCCAGGGCCTTTTCATCGTCGCCCTTTTTGTGATAGGCCCAACCCAGGTTAGTCAGGGCCATAAAGGGCTTGGTATAGAGGGGATTGGCCAGGGCCTTTTCAAAGTAGTCGATGGCGGTATCGTAGTGGCCCTCAAGGAGGGCTAAGGCCCCCAGATTGTTTAGGGCCTCAGAATACTGGGGATCGAGGAGAAGGGCCTGCTGGAACTGGGCCCGGGCCTTCTCATGATCTCCTCGCCCCATATAAATCAGGCCCAGAATATTATAGACCTCCGGATCTTTGGGCAACTCTTCTTTGGCCAAAAGGGCCTCTCTCAAGGCCTCCGGATAACGCCCGTCCTTGAGATAGACATAGGCCAACTCCTTGTGCATGCCCGAGGCCTGCTTGCGGTAGGTAGCTTGGGGCCCGCAAGCGGAAAGGAGGAAAACGATGCTCAAGAAAAAGACCAATTTTCTCATAAGCCCCCCTCTTTGGTGTTTTTTATCTTTATAGCATTTTTAGATCACTTTGTTGAGGGCGTATTCGATGATCCCCTGAGCTCCGGCCTCTATAAGGCGGGGGACCAGCTCCCGCACCACCTCCTCGGAGACCACCGTCTCCACCGCGTACCAGCCCTCCTGATAAAGCCGGGCGATGGTGGGGGCGGTAAGACTGGGAAGGAGTTTGACCACCTTCTCGAGATTCTCCTCGGAGACGTTCATCTTAAGGCCTACCAGACGATCCGCCCGGAGGGCTCCCTGCAAGAGGAGGGCCAGCTGCTCGATCTTCTTGCGCTTCCAGGGATCCTGCCAGGCGGCCTCATTGGCGATGAGTTGCGGATGGGTGACCAGGAGTTCGTGGATGATCTTCAGCCCGTGGGCCCGAATGGTGGAGCCGGTCTCGGTGACCTCCACGATGGCGTCGGCCAGACCCTGGACCACCTTGGCCTCCGTAGCCCCCCAGGAAAACTCCACCTTTACCTCGATGCCCCGCTCGGCGAAATAACGCCGGGTGAAATTCACCAGTTCGGTGGCGATCTTTTTGCCCCGCAGGTCCTCCAGGGTGCGGATCTCCGAGTCCGCAGGCACGGCCAGCACCCACCGGGCCGGCCGCTTGCTCACCTTGGAGTAGACCAGATCCGCCACCGGGACCACTTTAGAATCATTTTCCAGGATCCAGTCCTTGCCGGTGATCCCGGCATCGAGCACCCCGGCCTCCACGTAGCGGCTCATCTCCTGGGCCCGACAGATGGCGCAGGAGATCTCTGGATCATCAATTTCGGGAAAATAACTCCGGTGATGGACCTTTACCCTCCAGCCGGATTTCTCCAGGAGTTCGATCGTGGCCTTCTCCAGGCTTCCTTTGGGGATACCGAACTTAAGCACCCTTTCGCCCATAGACCTCCTCCGGATCGAAAATCTTCTCCCCTACGATCTCCACTTGGCCCTCCCGGAGACGCCTGAAAAAGCAGGAACGGTAGCCGGTGTGACAGGCGGCCCCCCCGTGTTGTTTCACTTTTAGAAGCACGGCATCCGCATCGCAATCCAGGAGCACCTCCCGCACCTCCTGAATGTGTCCGGAAGTCTCCCCCTTGAGCCAGATCTGGCCCCGGCTGCGGCTGTAAAAATGGGCCTTTCCGGTCTCCAGCGTCTTCCGCCAGGCCTCCTCGTTCATATAGGCCAGCATGAGGACCTCCCCGCTTTCGGCATCCTGAACGATAGCCGGCACCAGGCCGCCCATTTTCGAAAAGTCCGGGGTCACCTGCGCCATTTTGGCCTCCTTCCGGGTTTTTACTACGAGCCCTTGAGCCCGGCAAGGTGTTCGGTGAAAGCCTTAAGACGGGCCTCCGGGTCCGGGGCCGTAACCAGGGCCTCCCCGATAAGAAAGGCGGCCACCCCGGCCCGGGCCAGAGGCTCGAGGGTCTCCGGATGCGAAAGTCCGCTTTCAGAGACCACCACCCGTCCGGGGGGAATCCGGGGAAGGAGCCTCAGGGTGGTTTCCACCGAGACCTCAAAGGTCCGTAAATTCCGGTTATTGATCCCTATAACTTGGGCCCCGGCCCAAAGGGCGGTCTCCAACTCCTCCTCATCGTGGACCTCTACTAAGGCCGAAAGCGAAAGACGTCGCGCATAGGCCAGAAGTTCGCGCAGGTCCTCCACCGTAAGGGCGGACACAATGAGAAGCACGGCGTCGGCCCCGAAGGCCCGGGCTTCTTCGATTTGTACCGGATCCAGGATAAAGTCCTTGCGCAGGAGAGGGAGGTCCACCTCGGCCCTCACCGCGGCCAAATATTCTAGGGAACCCTGAAAGAAGGGCTCATCGGTAATCACGGAAAGGGCCGCGGCCCCACCTCTCTGGTAGGCCCGGGCCAGACGCAGCGGATCGAACTCCGGGGCCAGAAGGCCCTTGGAGGGGGAGGCCCTTTTGATCTCGGCTATAATGGCCGGGCGGGCCCTTTCCAGGACCCGGGCCAGGTCCCGGCGAGGAGCCTCCCAGAAGGGACGAAAAAAGAGTCCCCGCCTTCTCCGGGCCTCCACCTCTTGCCGTTTCTTTTCCAGAATCCTTTCCAGAAAGTTTCCTCCCATTGACAGTCCCCGGGCCTCCGGTTTTATTTAGGCCAAACATTTTAGTCCATCCGGTGGAAAATTTAAGGGCGGAGGCTGGAAATGCCTAAAAGGACCTATCAACCGAGCCGGATAAAGCGCAAGCGGTGTCACGGTTTCCGGGCGCGGATGAGCACCCGCTCCGGGCGGAGAATCCTGCGCAATCGGCGGCGTAAGGGCCGCTGGCGTCTTACGGTTTAGGTTTGAAGCGTGAGGGGCTTTCCCGGGCCGAACGTCTCTCCCGCAAGCGAGACTTCGAAAGGGTCTTCCGGGAGGGGCGAAGGCTCGATCTTCCCTATCTCCGTGTGGTCTATGCCCCGAATGCCTGCGGTCGGCGCCGCATCGGATTTGCGGTCTCCAAAAGGGTGGGCAAGGCCGTGGTGCGCAACCGCATAAAACGCCTGCTACGAGAGACCTTTCGCCGGAACAAAGAGATCTTTCCCCCGGGATGTGATTTTATTTTCATCCCCCGGCCCGAGGTGGTCCGGCTTTCGCCGCAGGAGCTGGCCCGGGACCTTGCGGAGGCCTTTCAGAAATGCTCACCCAGGCGATAACGGCCCTCATCCGGCTTTATCGTTGGTTGCTTTCTCCCTGGCTTCCCGGAAACTGCCGTTTTTATCCCTCTTGCAGCCGCTACGCCGAAGAAGCCCTGCGGCGTCACGGGCTTTTCCGGGGAGGATGGCTGGCCCTCAGAAGAATCCTGCGCTGTCACCCCTGGCATCCCGGGGGCTACGATCCCGTTCCTGAAGGAGGACGAACGGTATGAAAAAGGACTCAGATATGGAGATGCGGGCCCTGCTGGCTGTAGTGGCCTCGCTTTTAATTCTTTTGGCCTTCAATACCTGGTATGCCAAACGTTACGCCCCCTCTACCTCTCCCAAGAGCCGTCCGCAGGCCTCTTCGCCCGCCAGAAAAGAGGCTCGGCCTGAAACCCCTCTTCCTCTCAAGGAAAGGAGGTCCTCTCCGAGTCCTTCTCTTTTGCGGGTGGAGGTCCTTCCCGTGGAGACCGAGCTCTTTTCCGCCCAGATGACCGAAGCCGGCGGCCGCTTCTTGAGCTTCAGGCTCAAAAATTACCGAGAGGACAAGGGCCCGAAAGCTCCCCTGGTAGAGTTGGTCTCCGCCCCCAAACAGGGCTTACCCATTGAGGTCTATCCTGCAGGGCATCCGGAGCTTGCTGTCCGTCCCGTAAAAGGCGAACCCCGGGCCCTCCGACTAACCGATGCCGAGAGGGGAAAAATCCTCTTTCGGCCTCAAGGAACCTCTCCCCTTTCCCTGGAAAGGGTCTTCAGCTTTTCGGCCAAGAGCTACCTTTTTCACCTGGAGGTAAAAGTAACCAACCCCGGGGAAAAGCCGGTCCAGGACCGGCTCCTTTTTCGGATCGTGGGGGCCCCCTTTTCCCGGTCCACCCGCTATGTCTTTAAAGGCCCGGCCTACATGGACGGAAAGAAGCTCGAAGAGATCAAACTTAAAAAGCCCGGAAGTTTTCGAGAGTATGCCGGGCCGGTCTCCTGGGTGGCTTACGAGGATGCCTACTTTATCCTGGCCCTCCTTCCGGAAGATCGTAAAGGTCCCTGGCGTCTTACTTTTCGGCGTCTTGAAAGGGATACAGACGAGGTCATCCTCTGGTCCCCGGAGTTCACGCTTTCCCCTGGGGCCTCCAAGACCTTTCGTCTGGCGGCCTATTTCGGGCCCAAGCGCATGGAAGACCTCAAAGCCGTGGGGCGGGGGCTGCCGAAGGCCCTGCACTTCGGCTTTTTCGACCCAGTGGCCAAGCCCCTCCTCTGGTGCCTTAAATTCTTTCATCGTTACGTAGGCAATTACGGGCTGGCCATCATTCTCCTCACTTTCTTGGTGCGCATTATCTTCTGGCCCCTCAATCATCTGAGTTACAAAAGCATGAAAAAGATGCAGGAAATCCAGCCCATCATCCAGCGCCTGCGGGAAAAATACCAAGATGATCCGCAACGCCTCCAGCAGGAACTCATGCAGGTCTACCGGACCTATAAGATCAATCCCTTCTCCGGCTGTCTCCCCATGCTCATCCAGATCCCGGTCTTTTTCGCCCTTTACAAGGTGCTCCTTCAGGCCATCGAACTCCGTCATGCCCCCTTTTGGGCCTGGATCGACGACCTTTCCGCCCCGGATCGTTTGCCGGTGGGCTTCGACATCCCCTACCTTCACGGCCTTCCGGTGCTCACCATCCTTATGGGAATCTCCATGTATGTGCAGCAAAAACTCTCTCCCACCTCTCTTGATCCTACCCAGGCCCGCCTTATGCTTATTATGCCGGTCTTCTTTACCGTGCTCTTTGTAAACTTTCCTTCGGGCCTGGTGCTCTACTGGCTGACCAACAACCTGCTTTCCATTGTCCAGCAGGTAATGATCAATAAACTTCACGCGAGGTGAGGAGCGATGACCGAAGAACGCATTTTTGAGGCCAAGACCGTAGATCAGGCCATCGAGGAGGCCTGCCGGGTGATGGGCTGTCTTCCGGAGGATCTGGAAATCGAAATCTTAGAACACGGCTCAAGCGGGCTCTTCGGCCTGGGGGCCAAGAAGGCCAAGATCAAGGCCCGCCTTAAGCCGGAAAAGATCCTCTCCGAACGGGCTAACCGGGCCGTAATGTTTCTCAAGGAACTTTTCCTTTCCGGAGAGTTGAAGCTCGAGCCCCAGGCCGAACTGGCCGAGGATCACGTGGTCATCAATCTCACCGGAGAGGATCGGGAAATCTTTACCCAAAACGGGGGTCTGGCCCTGGAGGCCTTGGAATTTCTGGTAAACAAAGTGGTAGCCCGGCGCCTGGGGATCGGCCCCAAGATTGTCATAGATGTCAACGGTTTTCGGGAGGAAAAGGAAAAAGAGATCCGGGAGATGGCCCTTAAGGCCGCCGAAAAGGCTAAAAAGACGGGCAAACCGGTAAGTCTTCCCCCGATGAGCGCCCGGGAACGCCGTCTGGTGCACATGGCCCTCAGGGGGCGCAAGGACGTGGAAACCCGTAGTGCCGGGCAGGGGGAGCGCCGGCATGTGGTGATCCATCCCGCTCGCCGCAAATGATCCCGGCCCACCTCCGGACCGAGGACACCATTGCGGCCATCGCTACTCCCCCGGGGCCGGGGGCCATCGGAGTCATCAAGATCAGCGGGCCGGAGGCCGAAGGCATCCTCCGCCGGGTCTTTCGCCCGGCCCGGCCCCGGGAACACTTTGAATCCCACCGGCTTTACTACGGACATATCGTGGACCCTGAAAGCGGGGAGCCGGTGGACGAAGTCCTGGTGGCCCTTATGCGGGCCCCCCGCAGCTACACCCGGGAGGATGTGCTCGAGATTTACGCCCATTCCGGCTACCGGGTCCTCACCCGCATCCTGGAGTTGGTGTTGCGGGCCGGGGCCCGGCCGGCCGAACCCGGAGAGTTCACCCGGCGGGCCTTCCTCAACGGCCGCCTCGACCTGGCCCAGGCCGAGGCCGTAGAAGAGATCATCCATGCTCGCTCCGATCAGGCCCTGCGCCTGGCCTTAAGACACCTTTCCGGAGGGCTTTCGGAACGCATCCAGGCCCTGCGGGACCGGATCCTGGATCTCTTAGCGGTTACCGAGGTGGCTGTTGACTTTCCGGAAGAAGACGTGGAGATCCTCTCCCCGGAAGAAATGCGCCGTAGGCTCTCCGAGGAAGTCCTTCCGGAGATCCGGCGTCTCCTAGCCTCGGCCGAAGAGGGGCGGGTCTTCCGAGAGGGAATCGCCGTAGTGCTGGCCGGGCGGCCCAATGTGGGCAAATCCAGCCTCCTTAACGCCCTCCTGCGAGAAGAACGGGCCATCGTGACCCCTGTCCCCGGGACCACCAGGGACGTGATCGAGGAGACGGCCCAGATTGCCGGACTTCCGGTGCGGCTCATCGATACGGCGGGGCTCCGGGAGGCCGCCGACGAGGTGGAGTCCATCGGGGTGCGCAAGGCCCGGGAGAAACTGGCCGCCGCAGACGTGGTGGTCTTTCTGGTGGACGGAAGCCAGAGCCCGACCGAAGAAGACCAGCGTCTTTACGAAGAGGTACGCTCCCGGCCGCACGTGGTAGCGGTAAACAAGATCGATATCGCTCCGGCGGAAAATCTCTCCCTCTGGCGCCGCCAGTTCCACCAAACCCCGGTCTTCATCTCCGCCAAGGAGGGCCGGGGACTTGAGGAACTTTCCCGGAGGATCTTCGAAGTGGCGGTAGGTCACGGTCCGGCCGAGCCCCCGGAAATCGCCCCCAATCTACGTCAAAAGGCCGCCCTCGAACGGGCGAAAAAGGCCCTGGAAAGGGCTCTGAGGCTTCTTGATCAACCCGCGCCCCTTCCGGAACTTCTGGCCGTGGAACTGCGAGAGGCCCTTTCAGCCCTTTCGGAGATCACCGGGGAGGTGACCACCGAAGATCTCTTAGATAGAATCTTCTCCAGTTTTTGTATAGGAAAGTAAGGGGGAGGCCTTGGAAGTCCTGGTCGTAGCCGGCTCAGATCCCTCGGGATGGGCCGGGTTTCAGATGGACCTGCGGGTGCTGGCCCTCCTTGGGGTTTCGGCCACCGCGGTTCCTTCGGCCTTCACCGTCCAGACCGCGGAGGAGGCCTTCTTCTGGGAACCCGTCCCCGAGGCCCTTTTTGAAAAGGCCCTGGTTGCAGCCCTTCCCGGGGTACGGGTGGTCAAGGTGGGGATGCTGGGGAAGGCCTCCCTGGTCCGGACCCTGGCCCGGGTGCTTGCGGACTTCCCCGGTCCTGTGGTCCTGGATCCGGTGCTTTCGGCCTCAAGTGGCCTTCCTCTGGCCGAGCCGGCCCTCGGGGAAGTGCTGAAGAAGGAACTCCTTCCCCGGGTGACCCTTCTTACCCCCAATCTCCCTGAGGCCGAGGCCCTTCTCGGACGAAGGATAGAACCCGGAGGAGAGGCCGAGGCCGCCAAGGCTCTGGGCGCCCTGGGGCCCCGAGCGGTCCTTCTCAAAGGAGGACATGGAGAGGGGCCGGAGGTGCGAGACTTCTTCTGGGACGGAAGGGAAACTAAGGTCTTCCGGCGGCCCCGTCTTTTGCGGAACTTCCGCGGCACCGGCTGCTTTTTGGCCAGCACCGTAGCCGGGCTCCTTTCCCAGGAGAAACCCCTCCCTCAAGCCGTAGCCCAGGCCGAAGATCTGCTTTCTCTAGCCCTGCAGGCCGCCTCCTACAGGGATCGTCCGGGGGCGGAGGCCGGAATCCTCTGGGAACGGCTTTCCGAAGGCCGCCAGGTGCTAGAGGCCCTCGCCGAGGCCGCCGAAGAGTTCTGTACGCATCCGGTGCGCCCCCTGATCCCGGAGGTCCAGACCAATCTGGCCTATGCCCTGCCCCTGGCCCGGGGCCCGGAGGAAGTGGCCGCCTTTCCCGGACGCATCGTGGGGTACGGAAAAACCGCCCGACCGGTAGGCTGTCCCGCCTTCGGGGCCTCCAGTCATGTAGCCCGCATCGTCCTGGCCGCCCTGCGTTTCGATCCCGAAAAACGGGCCGCCATGAATATCCGTTATGAAGAAGAGTTCCTAAAACGGGCCGAAGCTCTGGGCCTGCGGGTGGCCCACTTTTCCCGCACCGAGGAACCCGAGGAAATCAAGCGTCGCGAAGGGGGGACCCTCTCCTGGGCGGTGACCGCGGTCTGCCAGCGTCTGGGCTATGTCCCGGACCTCATCGCCGACCCGGGCGACCTGGGCAAGGAGCCCATGATCCGCATCCTGGCCCGCAGCCCCCAGGAGGCGGTCCGCCTGGCCCTGAAACTTCTGCCTTGATTCCTTGTTCCCTCCGCGGCTTTGTGTTAATTAAAAGGTAGAAAAAGATCTTTAAGAGAGGGGATTTTCTTATGGCCATCTCCAAAGAGGAAGTGCAACACGTAGCTCATCTAGCCCGTTTGGAATTTTCCGAAGAGGATCTGGAACGCTTCACCCGGGAACTCTCCAGCATCCTGGACTATGTAGCCAAGCTCTCGGAGGTGGACACCTCCGGAGTGGAGCCCACCTATAATGCCCTGCGGCTCACGAACCGCTTCCGGGAGGACCAGACCCGTTCTTCTTTCCCCCCGGAAGAAATTTTGGCCAATGCCCCGGAGCGGGAAGGGACTTCCTTCGTAGTCCCCCGGGTTATTCGGAGCTGAGGAGGAGCGGAAAGATGTCCTTTGAGTCCCTTCTGACCCTAAGAGAGCGCCTGAGAAGGCGTGAGATAAGTGCCGAAGAGCTTACGCGCTATTACCTGGAAAGGATTGAACGCCTGGATCCCCGCCTGCGGGCCTATATTACCGTTACCCCTGACCAAGCCCTTTCTGCAGCCCGAGAGGCTGATCGCCGGCTGGCCGCCGGAGAAGATCTTCCCCTTCTGGGTCTTCCGGTGGCCATAAAAGACAACATCTGCACCCGAGGGATCCGTACCACCTGTGCCTCGAAGATCCTCGAGAATTTTGTCCCCCCTTATGACGCCACGGTGGTGGAAAGGCTCAAAGCCGCGGGGGCGGTCCTCCTAGGGAAGACCAATCTCGACGAATTCGCCATGGGTTCTTCCACGGAAAATTCGACCTTCTTTCCCACCCGCAATCCCTGGGATCTCGAGCGGGTTCCAGGAGGGTCCTCCGGGGGTTCGGCTGCCGCCGTGGCCGCAGACCTCTGCGCGGCCTCTCTGGGCTCAGATACCGGAGGGTCCATCCGGCAGCCCGCCTCTTTCTGTGGGGTAGTAGGGTTTAAGCCCACCTACGGGCGGGTTTCCCGGTACGGGCTGGTGGCCTTCGCCTCTTCTTTGGATCAGATTGGTCCCCTTACCCGGACGGTGGCGGATGCGGCCCTTGTCCTTCAGGTGATCGGAGGCCCGGACGAAAGGGATTCCACCTCCTGGCCCGAACCCCAGCCCGACTACCTGGAGGCCCTGAAGGCCCCGGTGGAGGGAATGAAGCTGGGGCTGGTCCGGGAGGCCTTCGGAGAGGGTCTTTCCGAGGAGGTACGCTCCGTGGTGGAGGAGGCCTTCAGGGCCTTAAAAGATTTGGGTTGTGAGCTCCGGGAGGTCTCCCTTCCCCATATGGAATACGCCCTGGCGGCCTATTACATCATCGCCCCGGCGGAGGCCAGTTCCAATCTGGCCCGCTACGACGGAGTGAAATACGGCTTTCGGGCCGAAGGGCGAGACCTTCTGGAGATGTACAAAAAGACCCGCTCCGAGGGTTTTGGCCCGGAGGTCAAACGGCGGATCATGCTGGGGACCTATGCCCTTTCGGCCGGCTATTACGAGGCCTTTTACCGCAAGGCCTCCCAGGTGCGGACCCTTATCCGGCGCGATTTCGAGGTGGCCTTCCGGGAGGTGGACCTCCTTCTTCTTCCCGCAAGCCCAACCCCCGCCTTCCGTCTGGGAGAAAAGACCGACGATCCCCTTCAAATGTACCTTTCGGATATTTATACCATCCCGGTGAATCTAGCCGGGCTTCCGGGGCTGAGTCTCCCGGTGGGCTTGGCCGAAGGAAAGCTTCCGGTGGGTCTCCAAGTGATCGGCCCTCAGCTGGCCGACGATCGGGTCCTGGCCCTGGCCCATCATCTGGAAAGGGCCCTGGCCCTGGAGCTCAAACCTCCGCTGGAGTGAAATTTTGCAGAGGCTGCCCCTAAAGTATCTCAAGCCAGGGATGCGCACCGCCCAGGAGGTGCGGGACGAAAAGGGTCGGGTACTCTGTCCTGCGGGCACCACTCTTAGCCCCGAAATCCTCGAACGCTTTGCCAAGATGGGGGTAAGTTATGTCACCGTGGAGGGACATCCAGTAAACTTCCCCTGGGAAAAGACCCTGGCCGAAGAACTGGCCGCCCTAGAGAAGCGCTTTTCTCAGGCCCTCCATCCCTTCCTCCTGGAACTCAAGGAGGTCCTGCGCGAGGTCCTGGGAGAGCTTCATCGGGAGAGCGAGGATGCCTGACGACAAGCGCCGGGAGATCAAGAAAAAGCTGCGCACCCTTCAGGGGCTTCCCACCCTTCCGCCTATTGTCTCTCAACTCACCCGCATGATTGGGGACGAGACCGTCTCCGCCCCCCAGATTGCCGCGGTAATCGAAAAAGACCAGGTGCTCACCGGTAAAGTGTTGCGCCTGGTCAACTCTGCCTTTTACGGCTTTCCCCGGCGGATTTCCACCGTCTCTAACGCCATCGTCCTTCTGGGCTTCAACGTCATTCGCACTCTGGTCCTTACGGCCTCCATCTTCGAGATGATGCAGAGTCAGGATGTGGCCCTCTGGGAGCATTCTCTAGGGGTTGCGGTCACCAGCGGCCTTTTGGCCAAGCGATTTGAATTAGAAAACCCGGAGGAGGTGGCCACGGCCGGGCTCCTCCACGATCTGGGCAAGGTGGTTATCCGGGCCTCGCTTACCGAGGACTGGCCGGCCATCAAGGAAAAGATTGCCCAGGGGAAACCCCCTCGCGAGGCCGAACTTGAGGCCCTCCATATGGACCACGCAGAGATTGGGGGATATCTCCTTGACCGCTGGAATCTTCCGGAAAGGCTGGTGGAGCCCGTGGCCCACCATCATGAACCGAAAAAGGCCCGAAAATTTCCTAAAGAGACGGCCCTCGTGCATCTGGCGGATATTCTGGTCCGGGCCCGAGGATTTGGAGTAGAGGGAGACTGGTGGTTGCCGGAACCCTCCAAAAAGGCCCTGGCCGAAATCCCCCTCTCCCGGGAAGATTTAAAGGAAATTTTCCGAGAGATGGAAGAGAAATTTTATGAACTAAAATTTTTTACTGAGGATTTGCGGGAGGCCCTGAGTGCGGAAAATCCTTCTGGTAAGTGAAGAGAACCCTCCCTTTAAGGAATGGACCAGAGCCCTGCGCCAGAAGGGATACTGGACGGAGATCTTCCCCGAGATTCGAGAGGCTGCCGAAAGGGTCCTCTTCGACCTTCCAGACATGCTGATTCTTCAGGAGAGCCTTAGTCCGCATCTGGCCCGGGATCTGGTCTTCGCCCTAAAAGAGGATCTCAGCCTTTCCTCCCTTCCCATTCTCCTGGTGCTCAAGTCGGAAAGAATTTCCGAAATTGAGTGGGAAGATTACTTCATAGATGATTTTTTGACTGAAAATTCCCCGAAAGAGGAGGTCCTTTCCCGAGTACAGCTGGCCTTCATCCGCTCGCAGCGCTTGGCAGACAATAACCCCCTTACCGGCCTTCCGGGGAATACTTCCATTTTGCGAAAGATCGAAGAGGTGCTGGAAAGCCCCGGCCGCTGGGCCGTGGCCTATGTG